>NZ_JBBHLA010000001.1:0-714219 GCF_037572395.1 Corynebacterium sp. H130
TGGTTGATAGCGTAAGGGAAACGCCCGGTCCCATTCCGAACCCGGAAGCTAAGCCTTACTGCGCCGATGGTACTGCACCTGGGAGGGTGTGGGAGAGTAGGACACCGCCGACCAAAAACTTTATAAAAACAGAAAGAGGGGCCGATACCAGGCCCCTCTTTCTGCATTTCGGCACTACGCTAGAGTGCTACATAGACAAATTAGTTCTCAGCCAAAGAAGGGTCTTCGCACAACATGGGTGAATACACATCCCGCAACAGCAACTCATCCCGTGGTGAAGGCCCACGCCGCGGGGGCGGACGGGGCCCCAACGAAGGCCGCCCAAAGCGCGGCGGTGAACGTCGCCACGCACAACGCGGAGGCAGCGGACGAAACGAAGGCAAGTTCCACGCAGGCCCAAACCGCGCAAACTTCCGTGAAGAACGCATCGCAAAGCGTCAAAACGAACCTGATCTCCCGAACGACATCGACGTAAAGGATCTAGATCGTTCCGTCCTCCAGGATCTGCGAAGCCTGTCGAAGGACAATGCTGATGCCGTCGCAAAGCACATGATCATGGCCGCAACCCTGATGGCTGATGATCCTAAGCTCGCCCTCCGCCACGCTCGCGCCGCCAAAGACCGTGGTGGACGTGTGTCCGTTGTCCGTGAAACCGCAGGCATTGCCGCGTACCACGCAGGCGAGTGGAAGGAAGCATTGGCTGAGCTCCGCGCCGCCCGCCGTATGAGCGGTGGTCCCGGTCTGATTGCAGTGATGGCTGACTGTGAGCGTGCGTTGGGACGTCCAGAGAAGGCCATCGAGCTGGCACGTGAGATTGACTTAGCTGAACTTGATGAAGAAGCACGTACCGAGTTCGTTATCGTTGTCGCTGGTGCCCGCCACGATCTTGGGCAGCATGACGCTGCGTTGGTCGAACTTGGCAAGGCCAATCCAAACCGAAACGCCGACGGTGTCAGCGCTTCCCGCTTGATGTACGCCTATGCAGACGCTTTGCTCGCTGTCGGCCGTACCGACGAGGCTCGTGAGTGGTTCGAAAGCTCGCAGCGCGCGGACGTCGACGGATTCCTCGACACCGAAGATCGACTCAAGGAATTGAACTCCAAGTAGGCGCGGTAAAGTTGGGGGCATGATTGTATCCACCGCGTACGATGCCCTCCTCCTCGACCTCGACGGCACAATGTGGGAAGGCGGTCGCGCCATCCCCAACGCCGTAGAAGAGGTGGTGGCTAGTGGACTTCCAGCCATGTACGTCACCAACAATGCCTCAAAGGCACCCGCGGTGGTAGTAGAGCAGCTTGGCGGAATGGGGCTGATGACGACCCCTGATAAGGTCATGACTTCTGCTCAAGCCGCTGTACTCATGGCCCAAGAGGTCTGCGAATCCGGCGCTCGCGTGCTCGTATTGGGTACAGATTCCTTCAAAGAACTAGCTCGCGAGGCTGGTTTCGTCGTTGTCGACTCTGCTGACGAGCATCCGGCAGCCGTTCTCCACGGTCACAACCCAGCCACCGGATGGGCCCAGCTTTCTGAGGCCGCCCTCTCCATTCGACAGGGTGCGCAATACCTGGCCTCCAACCTTGATACCACGCTGCCGATGGAGCGCGGGTTGCACGTGGGCAACGGATCAATGGTCGCTGCCGTCGTGAGTGCAACGGGGGTTCGTCCGCGCTCGGCTGGAAAGCCTGAACCAGAGATGTTCCTGCTCGCGGCGGAGAAGCTGCAGGCAGCGCGTCCGTTGGCAGTCGGAGACCGGCTGGACACCGACATCGCGGGCGGCGTAGCTGCGCGCATGGATACGCTGCAAGTACTCACCGGCGTGAGCGGTCACATGGATATCCTCAACGCGCCTGTAACCCAGCGCGCCACGCTCATCGCGGAGGATATGCGCGGACTGTCTCAAGAGCGGGATGAACTGCTTCCTGGCGCTCAAGGTGGGTTCAGTGCGCGCATTGAAGGCGACACGTTGCTTATCGACGGCGGTAGCGCTGACTCCACAAGCGTCCAGGCGTTCCGCACTGCGCTGGCTGTCGCATGGACGAAGGAAGAACCACACATTGCCCATATTGAAGGCGTTTCCGAGCATGCTCAGCGGGCGGTGGCGACATGGCGGTAGGTGCGCCGATTCCGCATGATCCCCGCAAACCCAAAGTCACTCCCGAACAGTTAGATGAGGCCGTCGCAGCGGTGTTGTCGGAGCCCGTGGAGAATTTGACTGAAGAGGCCACTGTCTTGGCCCGAGCCCACGACATCGTCCACAGCGCGCTGCAATAGAGGAAACATGGTTAGTAGAAGACGACTGGACGCCGAGCTCGTGCGACGCAAAATTGCGCGCTCGAGGGAACACGCAACCGAGCTCATCCGGGGCCGGCACGTGTACGTTGCGGGGATGCTCGCACTCAAACCCGCTACCGTAGTTGAGCCTGACGTGTCCATCCGCGTGGATGAGTCGGCGCAGGACGATTGGGCGTCGAGAGGCGCGCACAAGCTCCTAGGCGCGCTGGAAGCATTTGAGCCGCAGGGCCTCAGCCTCAGTGGCAAAAAGGTCCTCGATGCCGGAGCCTCCACCGGCGGCTTCACGGATGTGTGCCTGCGCCGCGGCGCGCGTGAGGTCGTGTCGGTTGATGTGGGGTATGGCCAGCTCATTTGGCGACTCCAAAATGACGACCGCGTGCGAGTAGTCGACCGCACCAATATCCGACACCTCACCCTCGAACACACGGACGGTCCCTGCGACGCGATGGTCGGCGACCTGTCCTTCATCTCATTGGAGCTGGTGTTGCCTGCCATCGTCGCGGCGCTTGACGACGGCGCAGACCTACTTCCTATGGTCAAGCCTCAATTCGAGGTTGGCAAAGATCGCTTGGGTAACGGTGGCGTAGTCAAGAGCCCGGAGCTGCGGGCAGAAGTTACTCGAGACGTCGCTGTCGCTGCGCAAAAGCTCGGCTTGAGCCTAAAGGGATGCGTGGCATCGCCACTGCCGGGGCCTTCGGGCAATGTGGAATATTTCCTGTGGCTCAAAAAAGATGGCGGGGCATCCGCGTTGGGTGTGGACGACATTGAACAAATGGTGGAAAAGGCTGTATCGGAGGGACCACAGTAGTGACTCGTGAAGTACTGCTCGTCCCGCATACGGGGCGAGAGGTTAACCTGGCATCGGCTGCCATTGCGGCCCAAAAACTCAGCGACGCAGGCATTGGCGTTCGACTCATCGGCGGCGCCAATGAGGAAGTTATCAAGCACCACCCGGTACTCGGCCAGTATCCGATGTTCGGACACGTGGAAGCCGCGACAGATGGCGTGGAATTAGTCCTCGTTCTTGGTGGCGATGGCACGTTTCTGCGCGCCGCGGACCTGGCGCATGCTGCGGATCTTCCGGTGCTCGGCATCAACCTTGGGCACATTGGATTCCTCGCGGAATGGGAGGCTGACTCCATGGAGGAAGCCATTTCCAGGGTCATCGCGAAGGACTACCGAGTGGAAGACCGCATGACGCTGTCCGTGGTCATCCGCGACGAAAACCGCGAAGTACTCGCCAAGGGGTGGGCGCTTAACGAAGTGAGCGTGGAAAACACCAATCGACGTGGCGTACTGGACGCAACCCTGGAAGTCGACTCGCGCCCAGTGAGCAGCTTCGGCTGCGACGGCGTCCTCATCTCCACTCCAACGGGCTCCACTGCCTACGCGTTCTCCGCTGGTGGCCCCGTGCTGTGGCCGGAGCTCGACGCGATTTTGGTAGTGCCGAACAATGCGCACGCATTGTTCGCGAAGCCATTGGTCGTGAGTCCTCATTCCCGCGTGGCTGTGGAATCCCGCAATGCACCAGCCATCGCGATCATGGATGGCTTCCGCACCTTTGAGATGCCACCAGGCGCCCGCGTTGAGGTCGTCCGCGGGGAGCGGTCGGTCCGCTGGGTCCGCCTCGACGACCTGCCTTTCACCGACCGCCTCGTGCGCAAGTTCCGCTTGCCTGTCGACGGCTGGCGCGGGCCGGCCGCGTAGAAACAGTTGTTAAAGTAGGGGATTATGCTCGGAGACATTGCGATTGAGAACTTGGGCGTTATCGCGTCCTCGTCGCTGGATTTTTCCCCTGGCCTCACGGTCCTTACCGGCGAAACAGGCGCAGGTAAGACGATGGTCGTGACTGGTCTGCGTCTCCTGAGTGGTGCGCGTGCGGATGCTTCGCGGGTGCGCACGGGAGCTGATCAAGCTGTGGTCGAGGGACGGTTCTTCCTTGACGATCTCGATCAGAACGCGCAAACCGCAGTCAAAGAACTACTAAACGAAACCGGTGCCCGGCCCGACGAATCCGGCGAGATTATCGCAACCAGAGTAGTGAACTCAACCGGACGTTCGAAGGCACACTTGGGTGGCCGAGCCACACCGGCGGCCACGCTCAGCGACTTCGCCACCGAAGTCCTCACTATTCACGGGCAGAACGATCAGCTGCGCCTGCTCAGCCCTGCAGCGCAGTTAGAGGCACTTGATCGCTCGGATTCTGCCCTGCCAAAGCTTCGGGAAAAGTACGCTGCTGCATTTAGCCAGTGGCGAGCCTTGGCAAAGGATCTCAAGGCTCGCACTGAGAGTCGCCGAGAGTTGGCGCAGGAAGTTGATCGCCTCAAGTTCGCCATCGACGACATTACCTCGATCAATCCGCAGCCCGGGGAAGATACGGAGCTCCTCGCGCTTATTCGGCGACTGCAAGACGTCGATACGCTACGCGAACAAGCAAGCGCTGCGCTGATTGCCATCGACGGTGTCGACGACGGCGACACCCCTGGAGCTGCCGACTTACTCGGTGGGGTGACCTCGGGTTTGGTGGGGTCTGACGATCCTGAGCTCGCTGAATTTGGTGAGCGCATCAGCGCGTTGACCAGCGAGCTCAGTGAATTGTCTCGCGAGTTGGGACGGTACTTGGAGGATCTTCCAGCCGATCCGGACGCGCTGGAATCCAGCTTGCAGCGGCAACAGGAGCTCAAGAGCCTGACACGAAAGTACGCGCCGGACATTGATGGTGTCATCGCCTGGCGCGACAAGGCAGAATCCAAGTTGCGCAGCATTGATGTCTCTGCAGATGCTTTGGACAAACTGAAGGAAGAGGTGGACAAGGCAAAGACGGTGATGCTGCAGGCTGGTGCAGCGCTCACGAAGAAGCGCGCGGCCGCAGCTCAGAGTCTTGCCAAGCGCGTAACCACGGAAATCCAGGGGCTTGCCATGCCCAAGGCTCGATTTGAGGTGGCTCTTGAGCCTGCGAAGCCCTCGCCAACCGGCATGGATGAGGTGGAGTTCCGCCTGGCTGGCGCACCCGAACTCGAAGCACGGCCACTGGCCACATCTGCTTCCGGTGGCGAGCTTTCCCGAGTCATGCTGGCCTTGGAAGTGATCCTGTCGGCCGATTCCATCGGTGGCACGCTCGTCTTCGACGAGGTTGATGCCGGTGTCGGTGGCAGGGCAGCAGTGGAGATTGGTCGGCGTCTGGCGCGACTGTCGCAGCATTGCCAAGTCATCGTGGTCACCCACTTGCCGCAGGTAGCTGCTTATGCGGACACTCACCTGCACGTGTCCAAGGAGGTCACCGACGCCACGCAACGCTCGGGCGTCGAGAAGCTTAATCAGGAGCGCCGGATTGAGGAGTTGGCGCGCATGCTGGCAGGTCTTGAAGAATCAGACACCGGTCGCGCCCATGCCCAAGAACTGCTGGAGCGAGCCCGCGCCGACAGGGAATCAATGGTCTAAAAATATCGTCCCTTCACCGCGCGCCTAGCCCAGCATTGCCGTCACAGGCGCAACAATGGTTGCCATGAGTCTGTTCTCTCGCAACTCCGACCTGCCAGGACTTACCGCCACGCTGCGCGATCTGTCGCTGGAAACCAAGCGAACCAAAAAGCTCAACTCCGGCGACATCGCGCTGATCAATGAGCCAGATCTTGGGCGCGCGCACGCCCAGCGCTTGGCGGATGCGTCGCCAGCGGCGATCATCAACATGGCGCAGTTCACCACGGGCGCGATGCCGAACGTGGGGCCGCAGATCCTGCTTGACGCCGGAATCACCCTGGTTGAGGGCGTGGGCGAAAGCATTCGCGATGGCGTGAAGGACGGCAAGAAGGTACGCCTGACGGATGACGGACAATTGTTCGTCGGCGAGCGCTCCATCGCTTCCGGTGAGGTCCTCACCGCGGCCAAGGCTGAGGCACAGTTCAGCGAGGCGCAGCGCACCCTCGTCGACCACATGGAAGCCTTCTTCGGCAACACCATCGAGTTCCTGCACTCCGAATCTCCGCTGCTTATCGACGGCCTCGGTATCCCAGACACCGGCATTAATTTTGAGGGCAGGAAGGCTCTCGTGCTGAGCCCAGGGCAGGGACACCGCGAGCAGCTGAAGCGCTTGCGAAACTTCATTCGCGAATACGAGCCAGTCCTGATCGGTGTGGACGGCGCAGCGGATACGCTCGTCGAGTCTGGTTACACCCCGGACCTGATCGTTGGTGACCCATCGAACATCGGCAATGATGCGCTGCGCTCCGGCGCAAAGGTCGTGCTTCCTGCGGGACCAGACGGTCACGCTCCAGGCCTCGAGCGCATTCAGGATCTCGGCATTGGCGCGATGACCTTCCCGGCTGCATCTGACTCCGCGACCGATTTGGCGCTCCTGCTCGCCGACTACCACCAGGCCAGCACGATCGTGGCAGCCGGCTCCAAGCTGGACCTGTCTGAAATCTTCGCGGGAGCGTCCTACGCGACGCCATCCGCGCTGCTCACCCGCACCAAGCTTGGCGGCAAGCTTATCGACGGCAATACGGTCGCCGATCTCTACACCGTCCAGCGCTCCGGTGGCAGCGGCTGGATCTGGGCGATCCTCGGCATCCTGGCAGCAATTGCAGTAATCGTGGCGATCGCGGGCCTCAGCGGTGACGGCGCATTCGTAGACAACCTAATTGACACGTGGAACAACATCGCATTGGCGTTCCAAGGGCTGTTCAAGTAATCAGGGGACCTAAGACACATGGCTAAGAGGAAACGACCTACCGGAATTGCCGTCGCGGGCCTTGCCTTTGGTGTTGCAATCGGCACCGCTTTCGGCACCTACGTGCTCTCACCAAACCTGCCGGGTGGCGCAAACGAGGAAAGCCAGCAGGCAGTCCAGGAGCTGGCGTCAGCAAAATCCGAAGCTGCGATCAATGGAGCGCAGGCTAAGGCTGCTGACTCCTACATCGCAGCTACGGCAAATGAAACAGTTGCTGACGTGCTCAAGGACCGCCCTGTTCTGATCTTCCGCACTGCGGACGCCGATGAGGCTGACGTGAAGGCCGTCACTGAGCTGCGCAACAAGTCGGGTGCGAAGGACGCCGGAACGATTACCTTGACGGAGAAGTTCTTCTCCGCTGATGGCGCGGATCCGCTCAAGTCCATCGTCGCCAATACGCTTCCTGCTGGGGCTCAGCTGTCAACTACTCAACTTGACCCTGGAACGCACGGCGGTGAGGCGTTGGGAGCTGCGCTGCTGCTCAACAAGGACAATGGTGAGCCACTGGCTAAGACTGAAGATCGTGCGCTGCTGCTGAAGGCATTGCGCGACGGCGGCTTCATCAATTACCCAGATGGAACCATTCTGCCTGCCCAAATCATCCTGATTGTCACCGGTGATTCTGATGGCGTTGGCGAGAAGAACTTCGCCGCTGTTCACCAGGCAACCTTTGCCAAGGCACTGGATAAGAAGGCAAACGGCGTTGTCGTGGCAGGTCGCGTTAAGACTGCCTCCGACAACGGTGTGATCGGACAGCTGCGTAAGGATTCCGCCTCCGGCGTATCCACTGTGGATTCCGTGGATCGTGCTTTCGGGCAGATCGCCACGATTCTGGCAGCCCGCGAGCAGTTGGACAACAAGCAGGGCGCTTACGGCACTGCCGATGGTGTGGATGCTGTATCGCCGGCTAAGCCTAAGGGATAGCTCTGATGCACAACTTTGAGGTCGTTTCATCAGAACTGCTCCTTGATTCGCCGATCATTGCGGTGCGTCGTGATGGCGTTGTTATGCCTGGTGGCGGTGTAGCAAACCGGGAGATCGTGGAGCACTTCGGAGCGGTCGCGATCTTGGCGTTCGATGGGGAGAAGATCCCGATGGTGCGCCAGTACCGCCACTGCGTGAAGCAACGACTGTGGGAACTTCCTGCCGGCATCCTCGATGTGGCCGATGAAGATCCGCTGGAGTGTGCGCGACGTGAGCTGCAGGAAGAGACGGGTCTTGCGGCTCAAAACTGGTCGCTCATCGTGGACTTGGTGAGCAGCCCGGGCTTTTGCGAGGAATCCATCCGCGTTTTCCTCGCCACGGAGCTCAGCGAGATTGAACAACCTGAGCCGGAAGACGAAGAAGCCGACATGCAGCTCGAATGGTTCACCGTGGACGAAGCCGTGAACATGGTGCTGCGCGGGGAGATCGTCAATGGCATTGCTATCGCTGCGATCATGACCGGTGCGCGACTGATTGAAAAAGGTCTCAACGGCCGTTCCACCGACGAGCCATTCGCGCTGCGACCAACCGCAATGGCAGAGCGTCGCAAAGCTGCGGGCTTGCACGCGGACATGAAGCGGATATGACCTCACCGCGGGGGATTGCTCAGGAATGGCTGAGCCACCTGGCGGTCGAGCGGGGAGCGTCACCCAACACGCTGAGCAACTACAAGCGCGATCTGGATAGGTACGTGGGCTGGCTCGAAGAGGCCGGGATCACGGACCTCAATGATGTCACCTCGGGACACCTGGAAACCTATGTCGCCGAAATGCGACGCGGGAACCCGGCGCAGGGGCGGAAACCGTTGGCAGCCTCCTCGAGTGCTAGGGCCTTGGTGGTTGCGCGCGGACTACACAAGTTTGCCGTGGCGGAGGGCGCGTTGAACGTGGACGTCGCTGCTGCGGTGTCGCCGCCGGCCGCCGCGCAGCACCTGCCAGATACCCTGTCCGTTGCCGAAGTAAGCAGGCTTATCGACGCCACCAGCCCCGAAACTCCCATTGGCCTACGCGACCGAGCATTGCTCGAACTGCTATATGGCACTGGTGCCCGAATCTCGGAGGTCACTGCCTTGACTGTGGACGACCTCCACACTGAAGATGCCATGCTGCGGGTGACCGGTAAAGGCAACAAGCAGCGTCTCGTGCCACTGGGAAGTATGGCGCGACAAGCCGTGGAGGATTATTTCGTGCGAGGGCGTCCCGCGCTTTCTAAAGGCAAGAGTCATGCGGCGCTGCTCAACAAGCGGGGAGGGGCGTTGTCGCGCCAAAGTGCGTGGGGGATCATCAAGGATGCTGCGCAGCGGGCGGGGATCGATAAGGATATTTCGCCCCACACCCTGCGGCACTCCTTCGCCACTCATTTGCTGGAAGGCGGGGCTGACATTCGCGTGGTGCAGGAACTGCTGGGACATTCCTCTGTGACCACCACCCAGATCTATACGCATGTCACCGCCGCGAATCTGCGCCAGGTGTGGAACTCTGCACACCCTAGGGCGTAAAGATCCAGCTTGGTCAAGTCTGGGTGCTATACTCGGCGCGACGCGCACGCAGAGTACCCACAATGGGCTTCTGCCCTGTATCCTGGGAATCACACATGTGTTATTCGGCGCTGCAATGCCGAGAATTTTCGCGAAAGTCAAGGAAGAAGGGTTGATCCATGGCGAACTCGGATCAGGGTGGATCGTCCGCACTGTTCGAGGCTTCAGCACCTGAGCTGGGCCTGACGGGGCGTCCGGTTCGTGAGCTTCCAGAACCTGCGCCGCTGGACAAGCATGGCCCTGCCACCATCATTGCGATGTGTAACCAAAAGGGTGGCGTGGGCAAAACCACGTCCACCATCAACCTGGGTGCCTGCCTAGCAGAGGCCGGGCGCAAGGTGCTGCTGGTTGACCTCGACCCGCAGGGCGCGCTGTCCGCGGGCCTCGGCGTTCGTCATGACGAGCTCGACCTGACCATCTACAACCTGCTCGTAGACCAGCACACCTCGATCTTCCACGCGATCCACAAGACTAACGTGCCGGGCCTGGAGCTCGTGCCAGCCAACATTGACCTTTCCGCAGCAGAGATCCAGTTGGTCAACGAGGTCGGCCGCGAGCAGACCCTCGCCCGCGTACTACGTCCGGTGATGAAGGACTATGACTACATCATCCTGGACTGCCAGCCATCCCTCGGCTTGCTCACCGTCAACGCGCTCGCTTGTGCCCACGGTGTGGTCATCCCGATGGAATGCGAATACTTCTCCCTCCGCGGACTTGCCCTGCTCACGGATACCGTGGAGAAGGTGCGCGATCGCCTCAACTTCAACCTCGAGGTGCTCGGCATCCTGGTGACGATGTTTGACCGTCGAACCTCTCACGCCCGCGAAGTCATGAGCCGCGTGGTGGAAGTCTTTGGTGACCAGGTCTTTGACACCGTCATCACCCGCACCGTGCGTTTCCCCGAAACCTCTGTGGCGGGCGAGCCAATCATTTCTTGGGCACCGAAGTCTCAAGGCGCTGAGCAGTACCGCAACCTAGCCCGCGAAGTCATTGAGCGTACGGCCTAGGCTTTCGCCTCCGCTTCCCGACGGCGCAGCGGAGCAACCAGAAATCACAGGCTTTCAGGTTGCCCTGAAGAACTTCGAGGGTCCTTTTGACCTGCTCCTGCAGCTAATTTCGGCGAAGAAACTTGATGTGACCGAGGTGGCGCTGTCCCAGGTGACCGACGAGTTCATCGCTTACACGCGCGCCCTCGGCGAGACGGCTGACCTAGACGAAGTCACGGAGTTCTTGCTGGTTGCATCCACGCTGCTGGATTTGAAGGCCGCTCGGCTCATTCCGCGTGGCGAGGTCGAGGACGCCGAGGACCTAGCGCTGCTGGAAACTCGAGACCTGCTTTTTGCCCGCCTGCTGCAATACAAGGCGTACAAGCAGGTGGCGGACATGTTGGCGGAATGGCAGCGCCGCGCGCAACGACGCTACCCGCGCGAAGTCTCGCTGGAGCCCCAGTTTGTGGACCTGCTGCCACCGGTGACCATCGGAAAGTCACTGGCCCAGTTCGCCGAGATCGCTGCAGGTGCCTTCCGCCCCAAAGCTCCCGAGTTGGTGGGCACCGACCATATCCACCAGGTTGCGGTGTCGGTGCCTGAGCAGGCCGGAAAAGTGCTGGATACCCTGAGACTTGCGGGCAAGGACACCTGGCTCACCTTCGCCACGCTCACCCGCGACTGCACCCTCACCATGGAAAAGATCGGCCGATTTCTCGCCCTGCTCGAGCTGTACAAGGCACGTGCGATTGGGGTGTCTCAGGAGGAATCGCTGGGTGAGCTACGCGTCGCCTGGACCGGCATCGATGTCGACCCCGCCGTGGTAGCAGCGGCGAATTGGAACTAGGGTTCAGCCTCACCTGTCGTTGCTCGTGAGCGAACACCCATAAATGATTGATATCAACAAAAACGAATACTTTCCAATTAATTTCGAAAACAAACATGTCCTCGAACTTGTGCGCATTGCATATATGGAAATATGAGCCGAAAATCAACTTAAAGTTTCGCTACCCGAAATTGTGACATATATGTGCACGAATTCGAGGCATCGTATTCCGTGCAATGCAAAATGGCGAATGTGATTCGGTTGGAATAGGTATGCCTTCAGTTGATTGGACTGCCGATAGACAGGTTGTGTCGCATCAGAAAATCTGGAAACTCTGTGTTGGGCACAATCCTTAGAGAATTTAGTTCCCATTTCCGAAATTCTTCACCGTTAAACCAAATTGCAAACAGAGTACAAACTCCATGGCGCGTATCAATTATGATTTCAGAAAAATTTCCACTTTCGATATCCAACTTGCCAATTTTGGAAACAACATAAATGTACCGATCGTCTGCAATGGAGGCGTATTGCGGGTAATCTTCGTTTCTTTTGCAAGTTGTTGGATTGCCCCAAATTGACAAATTCCGATACTTGAATACTAGGGAAGGCCAAGTAGACCCGCTAAGGGACCGGCGCATCAGTTTGAAATTTCCCTTACTGTCGAAAGGCCATCTCCTTTCATAGGGAACCCCTGCTTCAAAAGATAGCCAAGCATCAAGTTGTGGAAAATAGTCAACGTCGAAAACCCGGGGAGCATTTCCTTGCTGCGAAAATGTGACGGCGTATCGATACCATGATTCGCGGGGTATCGAAGTTAGACAGCTCAAAGTGCCTGATTCTACAAAAGGTACATCTTGGCAAACATTCCGTAGACTATTCTTTTCGCAAAATGATCGCCAATTGGGAGAAATGGAAATGAATTGCTTAGCCGTCATAAGTGATCGTCAATCGTTTGGGGGTATGCGCAGGTTTCTGAATAGTAACGATATTGATCACACTTGAACCTACCAAAAGGGATATTATTGCCGCCCTTTTAAACTACAAAGCTGGAGAAGCCACATTGATCAAACAATAGCTTCAAAACGCGTGCTTGTGTTCGTGATCGAATACCAAGTCGGATTTCGAATAGTTGCACAGGCAAAGCGTTCAATTAGGTATCAAGGTGCAATTTTTTGAAAATTGCCAGCCGGCGGCGTATCAGATCGGAGGTGCCCGAAAAGGTTAATCCGCCTCCCATAACAAACAGCCAACCCTTTCCGAAATCCGGATCACCGCTTGGAGATGAGCGCATTCCATACAAGAGCATAAGCCCAAGGATGAGTAAGATGACAGATGGAAGCCAGCAGGATGAACGGGTCATCCCCAATCCAATTGAGCAGAGGAATGCAATTGCAACTGCGCCAGCTGATAGGAAAATCCAGCCTTTGGAAAGTTGCAAGGGCAAGAAAAATGAAACGATGAGTGTAAGGAAAATGATTAGCTCAGGTGCTGGAAACCGCCAAATGTTTGAGGTTTGATTACCATGGACCGGGCTTCCCAATTTACGATAACTCCTTTGCGACTTGATAGTATGCTTCTGCCAGACCTGTGCAGGCCCGAGGTCTACGGAAAATGCCATCGGTCCGAGCTGACGTTTGATTGCAAGCGTAGTTTAGCTGCTGCCTCAGCAAAGGGTCGCAGTTTCTAACCCGGAAATCCTTGTCTGGAAAGCTCTCATAGCATTGATCGTGAGTTGCACACGGGCCTCGAAAATCGGCAACGTTTACAATTGCCAGTTCGGGCTCTTCGGAAAAGAAATCAACACCGCGACTACAGAAATCATGTAGCTTCCGTCTTGGATCTGCTAGGTTGTAGCTGTAATTGATCGGTATGGTAATTGGAGAAACCATTCGATAATTGCCAGATGGGATAGTTCGGTGGTATTCAGCATTCTGAGGGGGGAAGTACGATCGGCTTTGGCTTGTAGCTTGGAGCGCTGTGTTTACAGGTGAAGACGGATCATTCTCATGGATATTGTTTGCAAGATCGACACCGAGAACTACCTTTGCAAACTCATATAATCCCTGGTCAATTTCTTTGCCATTGATAGTGATCGAACCACTGTTGCGAAAAATCTCTCCTAAATTAATCGTCGATTTTTCAAAGGCTTGTGAAATGTCACCTTCGGAATTCGTTATTGCATCAGACGTCGGATATCCATATTCACTTCTCTCAAATCCTTGATGTGACCAAACTGCGGAGATTGCGCCCGTGACTGGGTGTGCTCCGTGTTGTGGGTGCCAGTAGATCATGCCGAGGGCGAAGCGGTTGAAGCGTCCTACTCCGTCTGGGGTGCCTTCTTCGTCGGTGGCTGGGTATCCGAGTGGGCCTTTTTCTTCCCCGGTTTCGATCCATTTCTCCAGGATCTTGCCTTCGATGGAGACAACGCCGGAGAGGGAGCCGTAGATTCGGCCGCGTTGGAATGATTGCTTGCGGCCGACGTTGTCGCCGGTGCCGATTTCATCGGATGTGGGGTAGCCGAGGCGTCCTTGTTCCCAGCCGTTTCGTGCCCAGACAATGGAGTTATGTGTTGTTACTGACCATGCTCCGGTGTCTGGGTGCCAGTAGATGAACCCGTTATCGAATTCGGTGCGTTTGCCGACCCCGTCGGGGTTGGTCAGTTCTCCTGATTTTGGCAGTCCCAGGAAGCTGATGGGTGTTTGTCCGGCCCAGGTGACGGCCATGGATTCGTATTTTTCCCGGATGGCGCCGCAAACCTGGTGGGAGCTGGGCCAGTAGGTACGACAGTTCTCTGCTGCCATGGGCTGCATGAGAGGCTCGTCGCCTGGTTTCGTGATGCCGCGTTGCTTGGCTTCTAGGACTTCGGCTTTGTCAGCTTCTTGTTTGGTGACGGTGTCGGGCAGGTCGATGCGGTCGGAGCGCATTGCTCCGTCGATGATGTCGGGTTGTGGTTCACCGAGATCTGTAGGCAATAACTGTTCGTAGTAGTGGTTGTCGATGTTGTTTTTGTTCATGCCGGGCTCGTTGAAGTCCCAGTCGGAGGTGTCGACATCGTAGATGTCCCGCTCACCAGGGGCACGCAATTCCGAAATATTGCTAGCGATCGCTTCCTCGGAAGGCTGAAGGTCGGTTTCCTGTGCGATTGCGGGGATCGGGTTAAAGCAGACTGTAGCGAGCACAGTTAGTGTGGCCCCGAGTTTTTTTAGTCTGTATGTCATTGCTGCGTCTTTCTTAAGAACTGGCAGTGGCATAGAGGTTTCATTGTCGTATGGTGATCATAGGTGAGGGTTAATAGTTTTGCATCGCGAATCATTCAAGCTTTCTGTGGTTGAGTTTCGATCAGACAAGAGATGACTAAGCTTTCTACCCATGACCCTTCCGTTCATTTCTCCGCTGCGCTCCCAGATCGAGTCGATGCTGCTGGTCGTCGATTCGCCAATCGCCAGCGCGACAATCGCGCGGGTGCTTGAGGTCGACGATGCCACAGTAGAAACTGTGCTCCAACAGTGGCAAAGTGAGCTTGACGAGCGTGGCAGTGGCATCGACCTGCGGGAAAGTGCTGAGGGGTGGCGTCTTTACACAAGGAAGGACAACGCTGGCGTCGTCGAAAAGCTTGTGCTTGACGGCAATCAGACGAAGCTGTCGCGGGCGGCCCTGGAAACCCTCGCGGTGGTGGCGTATCGGCAGCCCGTGACGCGCGCGCAGGTCGCAGCGGTGCGCGGTGTGAACGTGGATGGTGTGATGCGCACGCTGGAGTTGCGGGGGCTTATTCGTGAGGTGGCATCCGAGGGGCTCGCGCACCAGTACGAGACGACTGAGTTGTTCCTGGAACTGATGGGAATTGATGGGCTGCACCGGCTGCCGGACCTCGCCCCGCTGCTGCCTGATGTTGATTCGATCGACGAGGAATTCTAGGCACCTCTTCGCTTAGTCCACAGCCACAATGCGCCTGCCAGTGCGATAGTGGTGACCGCGGTGCCGAGGAAATATGTGGTTTCCGCTTTCGGGCTGCCTGGTATGTAGAATTCCGACAACTTGCCAGAAGCGGCCATGCCTACGGCGAAGGTGAGGAAATACAGGGCCGAGAAGGTGGTGCGGTGGGCTTCCGGCGCAAAGTCTGCAGTGGCAGCCATGCAAATTGGGCCGATGAGCAGCTCGCCAATGGCGATGATCGGGGCGATTGCCACCATTGCGAGGAGCGGGGTGGTTCCTGGCGCATCTCCAACAAATGGGAGAAACAGCAGGAACGCTGCGCCTCCGAGGAAAAGCCCGATGGACATCGTTGTGCCCGGTAGTGGGGCATTGGGGCGAACCGTCCAGAAGCGGGCGACCGGGTAGGCAAGGGCCATCACCAGAATCGGATTGAGCGTCTGGACCCAGGCAGCAGGAATCTCAAATGTGCCGATCATGCGGTTGAGCTGAACGTCGGAGTACACCGCGAAAACACCGAAGTTTTGGTAGGAAACACTCCAAAAAGCCGCTCCTGCGAGAAACAGGGGGATGAATGCCCTGAGTTTGACCCGTTCAACGGCTGTGACCTGTGAAGAGCGCAGCAGACCAGCAAAAATAATGATGACTGCGCACAGGACAACGATGAGCAGAATTGAGCTCAAGCGAGAAGGGGTGAGCCAGCGGGATCCAGTCGCTAAACAAGCGATGCCAATAACGAAACCTCCGAGCGCTTTTCGCCGGTTGCGTGGGGAAAGGGGACTGGTGGGCGTCGAGATGCGGGCCACGATGTTGCTAGGTAGTTGCCGGTACATCCGCGGGCGCAGGGTGGCGTAGCTGGCCAGCCCGACCGCCATGAGAACGGCCGCGGCGCCGAAACCCACATGCCAGGAATAGCGGTGCGCGAGGTAACCAGTGATGATCGGGCCGAACATCGCTCCCAGCTGAATGCCGAGGTAAAACAGCTGAAAGCCCTGGCTCTTTTGGAAGGTCGGCCTGTCTGAGTACAGCAAACCCAGGGTAGTGATCGCGCAGGTCTTGAGCAGGCCTGACCCTGCGCCGATGGCGAGCAGCCCCATGATGGCTCCGGTGGTTCCCGGGATCAGACTCAGTACAATGTGTCCGGCCATGACGGATATCGCGCCGCCGAGCAGCGTGCGCTCGGGGCCAGCGAAATGGTCGCTGAGCCAGCCACCCGCGATCGTCGCAAGATACACGAAGGCGCCATACGCGCCGATCAACGCAGTGGCTTCTTGCTTGGCTAGGCCTAGACCGTCTTCGGCGTACAGGTAAAACACCAGGATGGCCTGCATACCGTAGAAACTGAAGCGCTCCCACAACTCGATGCCCACGAGAGACACTAGCCCCGTGGGGTGTCCCTGAACCGGCACTGTTGAACGTTGTTCAATTATTGTCATGTCGATAATTATGGCAGCTATACTTGAACGGTGTTTAATTCCCGCGTTGACGAGCTCCAAGACCTCGATTCTCGCCTGATCTGGCACCCCTACAGCCCCGCCCCCGGTGCGATGTCGAACCTGCCGGTGGCGTCGACAAGCGGGGTGTACCTGCAGCTTCACGACGGCCGCACGCTTATCGACGGCATGAGCTCCTGGTGGGCCGCCGCCCATGGCCATTCACATCCAAAGATCGTGGCTGCCGCCAAGCAGCAGATCGATGCCATGAGCCACGTCATGTTCGGCGGTCTTACTCATGAGCCTGCCGTGCGGCTAGCCGAAACTCTCACGAGACTGACGGGATTGGACAAGGTCTTTTACTCGGATTCCGGATCCGTGGCTGTCGAGGTGGCGGTGAAAATGGCGCTGCAGTATCAGCGGGGAATCGGTCACCCGGAGCGAAACAAGTTGCTGACCTGGCGAGGTGGCTATCATGGCGACACCTTTGCGCCGATGTCGGTATGCGACCCGGAGGGCGGAATGCACAGCCTGTGGCGGGGAGTGATTGCCGAGCAGAAGTTTGTGTCCGCACCGCCGAGTGGCTCGGATTTCGGAGACTTTGTCGCTGAACTGGAGGCGGCTATTGATGACTCAATTGCCGCGATCATCATCGAGCCCATGGTTCAGGGTGCCGGAGGCATGCGCTTTCATTCGCCGGCGTTGGTGGCGGAGGTGCGTCGCCTGTGTACCAAATACGGGATTCTTTTCATTGCCGACGAAATCGCCACCGGTTTTGGGCGCACTGGCGCGCTGTTCGCTTGCGAGACCGCAGGAGTGAATCCGGACATCATGTGTCTAGGCAAGGCGCTGACCGGCGGATTCATGACGTTCGCAGCTACTCTCACCACCGATGCCGTGGCAGAGGCGATCAGCTCACCGGCCGGTGGTGGCGCACTCATGCACGGCCCCACCTTCATGGGAAACCCGCTGGCCTGCGCGGTGGCGTCCGCTGCAGTCAGCCTGATTGAAGAAGGGCAGTGGCGAGAGCAGGTACCGCGGATCGAAACCGAACTTAAGGCCGGCCTAAAGCCGCTCACGGAGGACCCTCGGGTCCAAGACGTGCGAGTTCTCGGCGCGATCGGCGTCGTGGAAATGAAGCGACCTGTCGATATGAAGGCCACTACCGATGCGGCTGTTGCTGGAGGCGTGTGGCTGCGCCCCTTCGGCAAGCTCATCTACTGCATGCCGCCGTTCATATCTACCAGCGAGAACGTCGCCCAGATTTGTCGCGCCGTCCGCGCATCCGTCGAAGCAAACGAGGAGTAATCCATGATTATCTGCGTCACTGGCACGAATACTGACGTCGGAAAGACCATCGCCACGGCAGCGCTCTCGCTGCGACTGAAGGAAGCAGGCTGGGAGGTTATTCCGACGAAGCCCCTGCAAACGGGCGAAGCCCCAGGCCAGGGCGATGCTTTGACAGTGAAAGCTCTCACGGGTCTCGATACTTTCGAGTTCGCGCGGTATCCGGAACCGCTCGCCCCGAATCTGGCGGCCAAGCGGGCTGGGCTGCCGCAGGCGTCGAAAAGCGAGGTCGCCGCGTGGGTGCGCCAGTTTGATGCGCCCGGCCGCGTCGTGCTGGTGGAAGGCGCGGGTGGTTTGCTTGTTCGCCTTGCCGACGACTGGACGCTCGCTGACCTGGCGCTGGAATTACGAGCCCCGCTGATCGTCGTCACCTCAACGGGACTGGGATCGCTCAATTCAGCGGAGCTCACCGTTGAGGCAGCTCAGCGCCGAGGGCTGGAGGTACTCGGTTTGATCGGCGGTCGGCTCCCGGTAACGCCGGATTTGGCAACCCAGTTGAATCTGACGGAATTTCCGGAGGTCACGGGCGTCCCTTATCTGGGATCTCTGCCCGAAGGCTGCCTTAATCGGCTCCCTCAGGTTGCCTCTGAGCTGATGCTGCCCGAGCTGCTCCAAAGGTGACAAATCAGCTGCGTGTCAGCTAGGCTCGGTGACGATATTCATAACCGCATAGATAGGACACGATTCGTGACCAAACCCGCTCGCCGAGACGGCACACCGGACAAGAAAAGGCAGCCCCGAAAGGGCACTAGTTCATCTCGCCCGCGCCGTGGCGAAAACCAAACCCGTGAGACCGCTGCCAGCATCTATGTCTCCAAGGCAAAGCCTGCCCGCCACCAGCACGTGGCCCCAACTCACACCTTTGAACCTCATGAAGAGGGCGACGGCATCCGCCTGCAGAAGGTGCTCGCTCAGGCTGGCGTAGCATCGCGCCGCATGGCGGAAAAGCTGATCGACCAAGGTCGCGTCGAGGTTAACGGCAAGATCGTCATGACGCAGGGCATGCGCATCAACCCCGACACCGCCATCGTGCGCGTCGACGGCGTGCGCATCCGCATCAACGAGGACCTGCAGTACTTCGCGCTGAACAAGCCATTCGGCGTGCAGTCCACCATGCACGATGACATGGGCCGACCATGCATCGGCGACATCGTCGGAGAAAAGCTCGACGCTGGTCAGCGCCTCTTCCACGTTGGTCGCCTCGACGCCAACACCGAAGGCCTCATCCTGCTCACCAACGACGGCGAGCTGGCCAACCGCCTCATGCACCCGTCCTACGAGGTCAACAAGACCTACCTGGCCACCGTCGTGGGCGAGATGAAGCCTGCGGACATCCGCGCGCTCAAAAACGGCATCGAGCTTGACGACGGCCCAGCTAAGGCCGACAATGCCCAGATCATCGAAGTGTGGCAGGGAAAGACTATCGTGCGTGTTGACCTGCACGAAGGCCGCAAACACATCGTTCGTCGTCTGCTCAAGGCCGCTGGTTTCCCAGTCGAGCGCCTGGTTCGCACCAAGATCCATACCGTCCAGCTCGGCGAGCAAACCCCAGGCGCTGTTCGCGCACTCAATGACGCCGAATTGGCTTCCCTGTACAAGGCGGTGGAAATGTGATGATCTCCAACATGCCTAATGACGGCCTCATCATCGCCGTCGACGGTCCTTCCGGAGCCGGAAAGTCCACCGCATGTCGCGCTGTGGCTAATCAGCTGGACGCGAAGTACCTGGATACTGGCGCAATGTACCGTGTGGCTACGCTGCACGTGCTGCGCAAGGGCATCGACCCGGCTGATGAGCAGGCTGTGGTCGAAGCGACCGCGTCGCTGCCGATGCAGGTCAACGACGATCCTGCGTCCACCGAGGTGCTGCTTGCTGGTGAAGACGTCTCCCGTGAGATTCGTGGCCCTGAGGTAACCAAGAACGTCTCCCAGGTTTCGGCGTACCCGCAGGTGCGCGAAAACCTAGTCGCTCTGCAGCGTGTCCTCGCCTCCGAGGCACACCGCTGCATCGTGGATGGCCGTGACATCGGTACCACCGTTTTGGTGAACGCTCCGGTGAAGATCTTCCTCACCGCCTCCGCCGAGGTCCGCGCGCGTCGTCGCTACAACCAGGACATTGCTGCCGGTCGCTCCGTGGAGTTCGAAGCCGTCCTTGCCGACGTCCAGCGCCGCGACGAACTCGATTCCAACCGTGCGGTCTCGCCACTGCGCCCCGCAGACGATGCCACCATCGTCGACACCTCTGACATGACTTTTGACCAGGTGGTTGACTCCCTCATTGAGCTTGCTCGAGTCTCCGCCGAAGCCGCAAAGAAAGGGGCATAAGTTGAGCTCCAAAGAACGTGACGCACACGAAGAGCAGGAAACCACCTTTGTTTTCCACACCCAGGGCGGCGAGATCAACGCCGATCGCGCCTACTCTGACGACCTCGAAGTAGCACCGGGTGGCGGCTACGCCTCCTCCGACTTCGATGCCTCTGACTTCAACTTTGACTTCGGCAACGATGACTTTGACGACTCCGAATTCGGTGACGCCGACTTCGGCGAAGACTATGATGCTGAATCCGAAGAGGACTGGGAAGCCATCGAGCGTGAGTTCGGTGTGGGCCCAACCTTTGAAGAGGAAAATCTGTGCACCGTTGCTATCGTTGGTCGGCCAAACGTCGGTAAGTCCTCGCTGACGAATCGCTTCTTGAGCCGTCGTGAAGCAGTGGTGGAGGACCACCCGGGCGTGACCCGCGACCGCATCTCCTACCTCGCCGACTGGAACGGGCGTCGATTCTGGGTTCAGGACACCGGTGGCTGGGATCCAGACGCGAAGGGCATCCACGCTGCGATTGCGCGCCAGGCGGAGACCGCAATGGCGACCGCTGATGTGATCATCATGGTCGTTGACTCCAAGGTGGGCATCACCGAAACTGACTCGGTTATGGCCCGCAACCTGCAGCGCTCCGAAGTGCCAGTGGTGCTCGTAGCCAACAAGTGTGACTCCGACGCCATGCTCGCCGATGTGGCTGAATTCTGGGCGCTCGGCCTGGGGGAGCCATACCCAGTGTCCGCTCAGCACGGCCGTGGCGGCGCTGACGTCCTCGACCGCGTACTCGACCTTTTCCCAGAGGAGCCACGCCACCCATCGATCGTTCAGGGACCACGTCGTGTGGCACTGGTCGGCAAACCTAACGTTGGCAAGTCCTCTCTGCTCAACAAAATCTCGGGCGAAGAGCGCTCCGTGGTCGACAACGTCGCCGGTACCACCGTTGATCCTGTCGACTCGCTCGTGCAGCTGGACCAGAAACTGTGGAAGTTCATCGACACCGCTGGCCTGCGTAAGAAAGTAAAGACGGCCCAGGGGCACGAGTACTACGCATCTCTGCGCACCCGCAGCGTTATCGACGCAGCGGAAGTATGCATCATGCTTATCGACGCCAGCGAGCCAATTTCCGAGCAGGATCAGCGCGTCCTCGGCATGATTATCGAATCCGGCCGCGCGCTGGTTATCGCGTTCAACAAGTGGGACTTGGTGGACGAGGATCGCCGTGAGCTGCTTGATCGAGAAATCGAACTGCAGCTGGCCCACATCCCGTGGGTTAAGCGAGTCAATATTTCTGCTGCCACGGGTCGCGCGCTGCAAAAGCTTGAGCCGGCGATGATCGAGGCACTGGAAGCATGGGATAAGCGCATCACCACTGGCCAGCTCAACAACTGGCTGCGCGCAGTGATTGCTCAGAATCCACCACCGATGCAGGGTGGCCGACTGCCTCGCGTGCTGTTTGCGACGCAGGCGTCGACACGCCCGCCGGTGATCGTGCTGTTCACGACGGGCTTCCTCGATGCCGGCTACCGCCGCTACCTCGAGCGCAAATTCCGTGAGTCCTTCGGATTCGAAGGCTCGCCGGTGAAAATTGCCGTGCGCGTGCGTGAAAAGCGAGTGCGAAAGTAACTTCGCTTACTTCTTGGCCCTCTTCATCACAAGGTCATCCTTGATATCAGGATCCTTGATGCGGAGGGTCTTCTTGTTGTCGAAGCTGTAAGGGAAGGTCTCATCAGCAAAGCTGATCGTCTTCGCCTTGCGGTCGACAGTGCAGTCAACAGTGGAGCTGTCGGTGCGCCCCTTCGAGGTCTCAGCCGTCATGGAGATGACACAGGAGTCCTTCTTCACCTCGAGGGTGAACTCCTTCATCTTGGCTTCCTTCATCTGCTCGGAATCCGTGACTTCCCACTTGCCGTCGATTTTTCCGGAGCCACAAGCGGTGAGGGAGAGGGCTGAAACGGTGATGACGCTTGCCATTGCGACTTTCTTGAACAATTCATTCCCTTTTCTTTTGAATGACTTTGATAGCCCTTAAAAGTTATCTGCCTATGAATAGTTTGTCCATTGCAAAAGGGGACTTGGGGGCGATTTGTTTTCATTCAAAGTCAAGTGTTTTTCCTGGATTTTGCGTGCATGCGTGATCAATTTGAGACTTTCGATCTTTTTGGGGCTAGGATTGTCCAAAGTTGCTGAAGTTTTCAATGTTTCACGTGAAACGCCTGGTGAGAGCGGGTTTTGGGTGGTCAAGGCTACGGCATTGACTCTCTTTGGTTTGGGTCAAAGATCACGGAAACATAAAGAAATTTCGGTGAATTGTTAACGATTTCGTAACCTCATCGATTCAATAGATGTAAGTAGCGCGGGAGTTGAACAATCCCGCATGAAGCAAGACTATGAAGACAGGTAAGAATGAACGCAGTTTCCACGAACTCGGCACGAGGCACTTCTGTAATGAAGCGCGCCTTTGGCGCACTTGGTCTCGTTGCTGTATCCGTGACCGCTGCCGGCTGCGCTGTGAGCTACGCCGACACCCTCACTCCAAGCCAGCACCGTTCCACACCATCTATCTTCAGCTCTCTGGCCGGCGTCACCACCTCTGATGTCACCTCGGCTTTCCCATCTACGACTTCCGCACAGGTCATGGATGTCACCGCTCAAGCGAGCGTCGACGGCGTTGTGTCCGGCGACCTTTCTCGCCTGAGCCGGGACGCGGCTTGGTCCCTGACCTTGGGTGAGAGCATCGAGGGCAAGCGGCTTGGCCCGTTGTTCGGTTCCGAGGAAGCGCAGCCACTCCAGGTCGGCAACACCATGATCGTCGGTCTTCGTAGCTCCGTGCTCAATCGTGCGGGCACCGCCGCCTTTTCCATGCAGGACGGTTCCTTGCTGTGGCAGGACCCATCCCTGGAATGTCAGGCAGTTGACCTTGGCGGCGCCTTGCCTTGCCGTCAGAACTCCGGCCAGTGGGCACCGTTCAACCCAGCAGCTGCCGCTTTCGGTGAGGCGATCAACCCAGGGTTCGCTCCTGAGGCCTTTGGTTTTGCCGGCGGCGTGCTGTACTCCGCACGCACGAACGGCGCGGGCATGATTGAGGTGGCAGCTGGAACCGTCGCCGAGCCTGCAAAGCTGTGGACTATTGCCGTGCCACGCGCTACCGAAGCTATGGTTCCGGGGCAGGGCGCTCGCATCACCGTTGCGGATACTGTTCGCGTCGTCATGGGGGCCGCTGAAATCGAGCTCACGAAGGCTGGCGTGCCACTTGCAGCTGAGGCTACACTCGCCTCTCCTGAGGATGGCTCGAAGATCATCGACATCGCCCAGACCATTGGTGACGTACGTGTCGATAACTCTGTCGATGACCGCATCAGTTCTGGCACGTGGAGCATTCCATCCCGTGTGGTTTCTGAGGGCACCGCGACTGACGGCAAGAACCTCACCTTCGTTGCCGGTGATGAGGCTGACGGGACGAACGTGATTCGTACGATTTCCCTCGCCGATGGCCACACCGTTTCCGAGCACGGCATCGTTGCTGGAGCGCAGCAGCCTCGCGACCTGAAGAGCGCCGCCCATGGCATCTTCGCCTACGACACGCAGTTCTCCCGCATCGCTTACTACCCGGCGGGCTAACGCTCGTAACGAAAAGCGTCGGTCCGGTACGGCAGCTTGATGAGCTGTTCCGGTTCGAACCCAAGGTGTTCGTAGAGATACCAGGTCAGGTTAGAAGTCATCTTCTGCCTGACCTTTTCGCCATTTCGGAGCCAGTACGCGCGCGTGGCCATAAGTCGGAACAGGTCCTTAGCCTGCAGTTCCTGCTCCCAATCGAGTCTCAGCTCCTTCGTCAGCTTCCAAGGCGCAGCCACTTCCGGGTAGAACCCCGGCTTCTGCACGTCACCCGCGTGCATAATTCGAGTCAGACGATGCACCCATGGCTCACGGACATCGAGCGTGTTCCACACCAGCATCAGTGGGCCACCTGGCTTGGTGATTCGAGCCATCTCCGCGCTGGCCAGCGCAGGATCCACCCAATGCCACGTCTGCGCGCTTGCGACCGCTGCCACTGAGTTTTCAGGCAGGGCTGTGGCTTCTGCCGTTGCTTGCCACGCGGGCACGCTTATCGACGAGCGAAGCTGAGACAACATGTCCTGGCTTGGATCCAGCGCTAACTTTTCGCCGGGAAGTAATTCAGTGAGCTTCCCGGTGCCTGCACCAACGTCAAGGATGGGGCCTTTGGGGCGTTTTTCCAAGAGATCAAGCACTGCGTCGGGGTAGCCAGGGCGAATGTCGGCGTAGGTGTTCGCCCCTTGTTGGAAGGCATTTGCCGAATGTAGTCGGCTTTGTGTAGATGCGAACTTTGGGTTATCGCGGTTAGAAGTGGGTGGCGTCGAGGTCATTTCTTCGCTTCGAAGGCAGTGCCAATACTGATGCCGAGAGCAAGTCCAATACTCAGCCACAGGGCAAGGTCGTCGGTTACGAAGCCCACGGTAACGCCGAGCATCATGCCAACCGCGGTGCCGATGGCGATACCATTCTCCTTCTTCATACCAACGAGCATAGTCATCTTTTAGGGGGTTCGAACAGATGGGGGTAGCTGTAAATTCCTTCTACCAGCACTGTTCGAATGTGGTGGGTGAGGTGTCTGTGTGGTGTTCTATTGTTCCGGTCATGAGCACACGTGAACGCATTGAATTGGAGCTTGAGCAGGTTGTTGCTGCCCAACGGGCCGTTTTGCGTTCGCTGGACGGAGCTCTATTGTCCGACACGGAAGCCCGCGGGATTCTAAAGCAATTGGCGGACCTTAGTCGACTTGTCGAGGTGGCAACAGTCCGGGCCACAGCGATGGTGGAACCGCTGGAGGGGCGAACTGCCAAGACACAGCTCGCCCACGAAATGCGCGTCAGTAGGAAGTACCTGCATGACTCACTCAAAGTCGCTGCAGAGACCACTCCAACAGCTCCTGGCTTGGAATGCCCCGAGGGACGACCTCCTCGGATGTCACAGGTCGCTGCGGCTATGGAAGAAGGACATTGTGGGATCGATGCTGCTGTTGTCATTTCCCGCATTCTGGAGCAAATTCCAATGGATGCGCCTAAGGAGGCGCGGGATTACGCCGAACGCACACTTGCGGAACTCTCGCAGGTACTTGGTCCGGATGACTTGAAGCTGGCCGGACGAAAGATCCTCCAAGGCCTCAACGCTGAGTCTGCTCCGACAGACGCAGACAGGCAACGCCGCCGTGGAATCAGGCTGAGCAACCAAGGTGAAGACCTCATGGCAACCCTCACCGGAAGCGTCACACCGGAACTGCACGCTTTGCTGTCCAGATTGTTTGCGGACTATGCCGGCCCTGGAGACCTGCTTCCGGAAGAAGAGAAGGCAGGCGATCGTCGGGGAGCAGCGCAGCGACGCCACGATGCGCTCGTAGCAGCTCTCAAGACAGCCATGGGGGAGGGCGGGGGAATGCAACCAACGCGAGGATGCGCGACCGTGGTTGCGACGATGCCCCTGGAACAGCTGCAACAAGCTGCGGGCGCTGTGACTACGGACGTCGGTACTTTGCTGCCGATCCGCGACCTCCTACGGTTGGGAGCAACCCGCAATGCCTTCCTCGCAATCTTGGACAAAGACACCGGAAACCTGATTGAACTTGGCAAAACAAAGCGATGTGGCGACCTATTTGCCTACCTGGGAGCGGTAGCAGCGCAAGGCGGAGATATGACCCCTGGATCTGACATCCCAGCTGCCTGGTGCGAATTGCACCACGTGCTGCCCTGGAAATATGGGGGACGAACAACCGGCTTTAACCTTGCGCTCGTATCTCCGAAAAATCACGGACTGTTCGATGATGATCACGAAGATCCGGACAAATACTGGACGTATTGCACCAGAACCGGACACATGCTGTGGAAACCACCCAAACAAATGGATCCAGAGCGAAGACCCCGGGCCAATTTCAATCCAGCCCTGTGGTTTACGCCTGGTCAAATGCTGAAATTCGGAATGTATCGAGAAACCAAAACCCCGCCGTTCCAATACGGAACATAGCGGGGTGGGTGAGCAGTGCGCCCAGATGTCGGGCTGACCGGATTTGAACCGACGACCCCTTGACCCCCAGTCAAGTGCGCTACCAAACTGCGCCACAGCCCGTTTTGCTCCGTCAAGGCAACGGAACATCAAGCAGATTACATCACTGTCACTAAGGAGAAAGTAATCAGTCCCACTTAGGGCGCGGTGGCACCCAGTTCTGCAGGGAAACAAGCAGCTCTGTTGGGTTTTCTGCGACGATGAGTGAATCCACAAAAGTCGAAGAAATGAACCCTTGTTCACTCATCCGGTTCAGCATCTCTATCAGTGGCGCCCAGAAATCCCGCCCGTAGAGGGCAACTGGCTTGTGGTGGATGGCGAGCATTTGCCATACCCACGCCTCAAACAGTTCCTCGAGGGTGCCCGCGCCACCGGGGAGTGCGACGAAGGCGTCGCCAAGCTCTGCCATACGGGCCTTACGCTCGTGCATGGTGGAGACGACCTCGAGGTGCTGGACTCCTGGATGGGCGAGTTCTTTGTCGGCGAGGCCTTGCGGGATAATCCCGGAGACCTCGCCACCATGCGCCAACACAGCATCGGCGATGGTGCCCATGAGGCCGACTTTTCCGCCGCCGTAGGCGAGCTTGATACCGTTTGCTGCAAGTTCCGTTCCGAGTGCGGTGGCGGCGCTGGCGAAGGCTGGGGAGTTGCCCAAAGCTGAGCCGCAGAACACAGTCACTGCTGAAATTGGAGCTGGCAGCTGAGGGAAGACTTGTTCAGCCAGCAGTGGTGCCAGCGGGACGGACGGGTTTTGTGGGGAAACCCAGGCGATTTCCTCGATTTCCGCAGCCGGAACTGGTGTTTCCAAAGTGACACCTGTGAATACTTCAGCGGTCACACTGGCGCCGGCCTCGTTGGCTGCGGCTGCGGTGAAGTTGCCGAAAGAAGTCACTGCAGACAGGTGAATTCCCAGCTCTTCTTGCACTTCGCGGATGGCTGCGTCTGCGAAGGACTCGCCAGGTTCAGGTTTGCCACCGGGGAACATGAACAGGGAGGTGCCCCGCTTGCGGACAGTGAGGACTTGCCCAATGGCGTCGCGAAGCACGACGGCGGAAACATTAATGTTCTGCATGGTAAACCCACTTCCCATCGATGCGGACGAAACTAGAATGTTCGCGCTGGCTACCGCGCTGGCCGTCGATCCGGTAGAACGCCTCAAAGTCGACCTTTCCCGTGCTGTCGAGCGGTCCACCGCCACTCGTGGAGATGACCTCCAGCCGGTAAAACTCGAGCGGAATGTCGAAACCCAGCTGGGTCGGGCGAGTGTCTGGGTGCCAAGTGTCCAGCAAGTAGGCCTCGTCGTGCGTCACGAAAGCGCTGTAGCGCGAACGCATCAGCGTCTCGGCCGTAGGCGCCGGCTGGCCACGGTGGTAGCGGGCGCAGCACTCTCCGTAGGTCAAACCGGTGCCACAGGGACAGCGGGAATCGTCAGTGATCACTTGATCTCGTCCGTGATCTGCGCGCCCAACAGCTTCTCGACGCCACCGCCGGTCACCGCAGCAGCGAGGGTACGACGCTCCTCGTCGGAAAGATCGCCAATGAGAGCCACAGTGCGGGTGATGGCGTCGCCGTCGAGGGTGACGGTGACGTGGACGTCGTCAAGCGTGCGAATGCGCTGCTCGTTGGCTGTGGCGCGAACGGCAGTGTTGGTGTCTGCTGCGAGTGCGGACAGCATGAGCGACAACGGGGAGATGTCCATGTCTTTGCCACCGCCGGAGCGAGGCAGGTCGGTGAACATTTCGCGTCCGCCGGAACGGACGACGGCGCTCATCTTGGTGGACTGGGTCGACCGGGCTTCAGCCTGGTTTTCTGGCACCTCATTCGCGGTAACCGCAGGCAGGTACTTCTCGAACCAGGAGTAGATGACGCTGGCGGCGTACTGGGCTGCGCCTTCGCGAGTCATGAGGTGATCGACCTTGTCCAGCGAGACGAGGGACTTCGGGTAGCGGGCGACAAGGTAGATCTTCTGCGCCGAATCGATCCCCACCGTCTGGTCAATTGGGGAATGCAGGATCAGCAGTGGCTTGCGAAGCAGACCGATGTAAGCCTCAGGGTTGATCTCGGCCAGGTCTTCCAGGTAGTCGCGGGAAATGGTGAGCTCGCGGCCACCGAGGGTGACGGGCACGGCGCCGGTTTCGTCGACTTCACCGATCTTGTCCGCAAAGTGCAGCACAGAGTGAGCGGGGTCGAACGGGGCGCCCATCGTTGCGACAGCCTTGATAGACGGCATGTCCTTTGCAGCACGGATCGCCACTGCGCCACCTAGCGAATGGCCGATGAGCAGGGAAGGGGCCTCGTAATTCTCAGCGAGCCAGGTCGCGGCGCCCTGCAGGTCAGCGACGTTCATGCTGAAGGAGGAGTGAGCGAAGTCGCCCTCGGACTGGCCCAAGCCCGGGTAGTCGAATCGCAGGCATGCGATTCCGTGCTCAGCGAGCCACTTGCAGGTTCGGGCAGCAGCTGGCGTAAATCGGCTACCGGCGAAGCAGTGAGAAAACAGCGCCCACGCGCGTGGCTCCGTCTCTGGCATGTCGATTGTTCCCGCCAGCTGGTAGCCGGCACTGCTTGGGAAAGTAACACTGATGGAGTGCACTAATTATCTTCCTCGTTGTGGGGGTAAATGGGGGCAATGACAGCAATCCTAATCAATGTTCATTCAGGACGTTAAAGTGGGAGGAATAGGCAGCAGGAAAGAAGGACATCCCATGGATTGGTTGTGGAAAGCACTTGGCGGAAAGTCTGGGCGGAACCAGAAGCGTAGTCAGGCGATCGTCGATCAGGCACAGGCCGCGTCAACGGAACTTGAGCAGCTCAGTGACGCAGAACTCGCGCAACGTGCTCGTGATATCACCGCTGGTGGCGAGCTGAAAAACCATGCCGAATTCCTCGCGATCTTAGGAATCGCTACGAAACGAACCCTCGGGATTGAGCCCTTTGCCGTGCAGTCCCAGGCGACGCTCCGCCTGCTCGAAGGCGACGTGGTCCACATGGCCACCGGCGAAGGAAAAACCCTGGTCGGCGCCATGGCTGCAACCGGTTTCGCACTCATGGGCAAGCGAGTGCACGCCATCACCGTGAATGACTACCTCGCGCACCGCGATGCGGAATGGAACCGCCCACTTGTTGAGTTCTTCGGTCTGACGGTCGCCAGCATCACGGAGCCGATGGACGCTGCTGCGCGTCGTGAAGCATATGCGTGCGACATTGTTTACGGCCCGGTGAACGAAATCGGCTTCGACGTCCTGCGCGACCAGCTCATCACCTCCCGTGACCAGGCCGTGCAACACGGTGCGGACGTCGCGATCGTTGACGAGGCGGACTCCGTGCTTGTCGACGAAGCGTTGGTGCCACTCGTCTTGGCGGGCGCGGAGCCGGGAAGTGCGCCTACGGGACACATCACGCAGGTTGTGCGCACGCTGGAAGAAAAGCGGGACTTCACCATCGATGCCGATGGTCGGAATGCCTTCCTCACTGATGAAGGTGCGCGTCGGGTGGAAAAGGCGCTCGGAATTGATTCGCTCTTTGATGACGAGCATGTCGGTACCACTCTTGTGCAGGTCAACCTTGCGCTGCATGCCCGTGCGCTGCTGATTCGCGATGTCCACTACATCGTGCGCGATGGAAAAGTGCAGCTCATCGATGCTTCGAAGGGCCGTGTCGCGGACCTGCAGCGTTGGCCCGACGGTATTCAGGCTGCTGTTGAGGCTAAGGAAGGCCTCGCGGTCACGGATGGCGGTCGCATTCTTGATTCGATCACGCTGCAGGCACTTATGGGTCGCTACCCACTGGTGTGTGGCATGACGGGTACTGCCGTCGAGGCCACCGATCAGCTGCGTCAGTTCTACAACCTGCGTGTCTCCGTGATCGAACGCAACCGTGAACTGCAGCGTTTCGACGAAGCTGACCGGATTTTTGCCACCGTTCAGGACAAGCAGCAGGCAATTGTTGCCGAGATTGCTGCATTGCATCAAACGGGCCGCCCGGTGCTCGTGGGAACGCATGACGTAGCGGAATCTGAAGCCCTCGCCGAGGCGTTGGATGATTTGGGCATTGTCACCAGTGTGCTTAACGCCAAGAATGACGCCGAAGAGGCCAAGATCATCGCCGAAGCCGGTGACATCGGCCGAGTGACCGTCTCGACGCAGATGGCAGGTCGAGGCACCGATATTCGCCTCGGCGGCGCAGATGAAAAAGACCGCGATCAGGTGGTTTCCTTGGGCGGTTTGGCCGTCATCGGCACGGGACGCCACAAGTCATCCCGCCTGGATAATCAGCTGCGTGGCCGTGCCGGACGACAGGGAGATCCTGGCACCTCGGTATTCTTCGTCTCCCTTGAGGACGACGTGGTGACCTCGGGAGGGGAAGGGGAGAATCACACTTTCACTCCGGATAGCACCGGCCTCATTGATTCCAAACGCGCCCAGCAATTCATTGATCATTGCCAGCGCGTAACCGAGGGGCAGTTGCTCGAAATTCACGCCCAAACCTGGAAATACAACAAGCTCATTTCCGATCAGCGCGTGATCATCGACGAACGTCGCAGCACTCTCCTCGACACCCCTCGCGCCTGGGAAGAACTGAGCCAACGCAGCCCCGAGCGTGCCGAAACGCTGCAACACCTCCCTCAGCACGTCCTTGAGCAAGCTGCCCGCGACATTATGCTTTTCCACCTAGACCGCGGCTGGAGTGACCACCTCGCGTTGCTCGACGACGTCCGCGAATCCATCCACCTGCGCGCCATCGCCCGCGAAACCCCAATCGACGAGTTCCATCGGATCGCCGTCACCGAATTCAAAACCCTGGCCCAAGAGGCGGTTGACCAGGCAGTCACCACTTTTGACTCCGTGCTTATCGACGAGCAGGGCGCGCATCTCGAGGATGCGGGACTTGCCCGACCATCGGCTACCTGGACGTACATGGTGGGAGACAATCCGCTTGCGGAGTCAGGCAATTCGTTGATCAATGGCATCGGCGCAATGTTCCGATAAGCAGGAATTATTCGATTCGTTAAGCAAAACAGACACCAACACCTGCACCCGGTGTAGCAGTAGGCGCTATGATGGAGCCATTACTTACAAGGTGTACTTCGCAACCTGGAGGTTTAGAAACAATGAGTGATAACACCGGTATTCCTGACGCACAAGTCGAGACCACCTCTGTATTCCGTGCTGACCTGCTGAAGGAAATGGAATCCGGCGCTGGCTCCACTTCTCAGGTTGCGGGCAATGACAACCTGCCTGCCGGTGCTGGCCTCCTGGTAGTCAAGCGTGGCCCAAACGCTGGCTCCCGCTTCTTGCTGGACCAGGAGACCACCACCGCGGGCCGTCACCCAGAGTCTGACATCTTCCTGGACGATGTCACCGTTTCTCGTCGCCACGCAGAGTTCCGCATGAACGACGGCGAATTTGAGGTCGTTGACGTCGGATCCCTCAACGGCACCTACGTTAACCGCGAGCCAAAGAACTCCCAGATCCTCTCCACTGGCGACGAGGTTCAGATCGGCAAGTTCCGCCTGGTATTCTTGGCTGGCCCAAAGGCCTAAGCCTTGTTTGGCTCTTAGGCGCACCTGACACAGATCGGTGCGCCTAAGCGCTATTTTTCCCTGTCCGAAACGACCACAAAGTGAAGTGAAGCGTGAGCGCGGTACCATCCTCTGCTGCTAAGGCCCCTCGTATTTCTGCGCCGAAAAAGCAGAAGGCCCCAAAGACCATGTCTATTGGCGTGGTGTTGGATCGGTTGCAGCAGGAATTCGATGACATCACCGTTTCCAAGATTCGATTCCTCGAGTCCGAAGGCCTGGTGTCGCCACAGCGTACCGCCTCTGGCTATCGTCGTTTCACGGAAGCCGACGTTGAGCGGCTCCGTTACATTCTCATCACGCAGCGGGATAACTACCTGCCACTGAAGGTGATTCGTGAGCAGCTTGAGGCCATGGATTCCGGTGCTGTTACGACCTTGCTGTCTGCAAAAGAAGCAAGCCCAATCATCAGCCCGGAAAATTTCCGTGCACCTAGCGCTACTCGTCTCACCAGCATGGATGTCGCCGAGGCAGCGGGCGTGGCAGAGGAGACCGTTGCTCTCCTCGCCTCGGCTGGATTGATCCATTCCGACCGCTCCGGTTTCTTCACTGCCGACGACGTTCGCGTCGTCTCTACCTGTGTTGCGCTTGAGGAATTCGGTTTCGATATTCGCCAGCTGCGTTCGCTGCGTAATACGGCGCTGCGCCAGGCTGATTTGATTGCGCAGGTTGCGGGGCCTGTGGCGAAGTCGAAGAGCGACACCGCACGCGAGCGAGCTACCGAAATGTCGCAGCAGATGACGGCTTTGGTGGTCTCTCTCCACGCCTCGTTGGTCAAGTCTGCACTTCGCGATCAGCTGGGCTAGCACTATGGGTTTCGTTGCAGTTGACTACTACGGGGTAACACCAATTGGGCCCGAGATGTTCCCTTGTGTGTTGCTGCGCTGGGCGGAACGCGGTCGGGTCCTGCCGATTTGGGTCACTGCATCATCCGCAGATGAACTGGATGTCCGCGATGCCGGCCTCACCCCACGACGACCAACGTCCCATGATCTGTTGGTGTCCGCGTACGAAGGTCTTGGTGGGGTCCAAGAAATTCGAATCGTCAGCCATTATCGTGGCGTATTCATTGCCTCGCTCGTGCTTGGAAGCGGGGAAGAAGTCGATGCCCGCGCTAGCGACGCGATGATCATCGCGCGCATTGCCGACATCCCGATCCTCGTTGATGAAGACATTCTCAATGAGAGCACTCTTTTTGTCTCCGCGCCCGATCTTGCACGGTACTTCGACATTGTCGTCGATGATATCCCTGAGCAGTCAGAATCAGCATCGGGCGATGATCAGGCGGATGCTGATTTCGAAGAATTGATGCGCAGTCTCGGCGTCTCCGAGGACGACCTGCGCGGTCGTGACTAAAGTATTTTAATGACACGCGTGTGACTAAAGGTGACAAAGTGACGCATTAAGCCTAAACTCTAAACTTGAGGTTGAAGTTTAGGGCGTGTCGCGTGGTGAACACTTGACGATGGATTAACCTTGCTTGAAGATAAGGGGTATCCGCGCCTTGCCAAAAATTACAAGGGAGAAATTACGTGAACTACCACAGCGACGACATGGAAGACCGTGGCGTACAAGGCTCACTGTTCGATGTAGGGCCAGATCAAGAAGTCGGCTACCGCGTGCCTATCGCCTGCCAGGTAGCGGGCATTACCTACCGACAGCTGGACTACTGGGCTCGTACCAAGCTGGTCACCCCATCGATTCGTAATGCACACGGTTCCGGCTCGCAGCGACTGTACTCCTTCAAGGACATCCTGGTGCTCAAGATCGTGAAGGGGCTCCTTGATACCGGCATTTCCCTGCAGAATATCCGCTTAGCCGTCGATAAGCTGCGTGATCTGGGTGTGGACGACCTCGCCAATATCACCCTCGTTTCCGATGGCACCACCGTGTACGAGTGCCGTTCCAGCGAAGAAGTAATCGACCTCCTTGCCGGCGGCCAGGGCGTGTTCGGCATTGCAGTTCCAGGCATTATGCGTGAGCTGACGGGTACGATTTCCGCATTCCCATCTGAGCGCATCGACGAGGACAACGAGATTGTCGCTGATGAACTTGCGGCTCGTCGCCGTCGTCGCATCGTAGGCTAGGCCACTTAAATAAACGCCCTGCTGCTATCGACTTCTCCCCGGTAGCAGCAGGGCGTTTTTTGTCTTAGAGTCCCAGAGCTTTATCGATTGCGGTGTCGAGCTCAGCATCGGTCTTCGCCGAACGAACGCTTCCGCCATTATTCTTCGCCCACTCGGACAGCTCGGCATCGTCAACGCCCAGGTTAACGATGTGGAGACTGACCTTGGACCGGTCAACGCCCTGCAAAGCTGCAGCGAGCTTGCCCTGGCTACCGGCATCTGCGGTGCCAGCAGTCACCAGCACAACCTTCACAGGCTTATTGTTCGAAGCGGCGACTTCTTGTGCGTGGTTGAGCGCTGCGACGACTGCTTCGTGCGTGTATGGACTGCCTCCAGTTCCGAAGCGGGTCACTGCAGTCGCTGCGTTCGCCCCATTGGACGCATCAGTTAGTGGCACATTTGGTCTCCACCCCGAAGCAACTCCCGCACTGAGCGGGGAGGAGTAGTTCCACAGGCCAACAGTGAAGTTTGCTGCGCCGAGGCGAGTGATCCGTTCCGCCAGGCTGGCAGAAACAGCAGGGTACTGCGGAGCCATCTGATCAGAAGTATCGAGCACGACCAGCGTGTCGCTCTTTTTCGGTGCTGCCTGCGGTGCCTGCGCCTCCGCAGCCGGGAGTGGAGCTGCCTTGACTGCTTGGTCGACGGCCTGAGCTGCGGGGCCCTCCAACTTGGTTGTCTTGGAAGCTGCGAATTCGAGGAAAGCTGCGGCAGCTCGGGATTGTTCCTCGGACACGCCTTCAGACGTAGCAATGGCCATTGCGCGGGTAGGCAGTTGCAGAAGTGAAGGCTGCTGCGGAACGACGAAGGTGTACCCATTGGGCACTTCGCTGGAGGCGGTGACAAACGCCTTCTTCTCAGCGACAGCCTTGTCCCGCGGAATGGTGGTGGCAGGGCTCGTGTTCATTGCCTGCTTCGCGATTGTCCCAGACAGCGCGTCGTCGTTGATGAAAGCGACGTCGGAAACGGTGGCCCAGTCACCAAAGTCAGCAGGGTTCTTCTCCTGCGGAACAGCGATACCGATTTCGCTCAACCCCACAATCGGCCACTGCGAGGTTGCCGCCGATTTCTTGGCTCCTTGCAGCGCCTTCTTGGTAGCTTGGTCGCCACTTTCCGTGTACACCAAGGCAGCCTTCTTCACGTCAGCGTCGGTGAACTCACTTACGCAGTAGTCCTTAATCACGGGCTTGGTCTGTAGGTACTCTTCCTGCAAAGACTTCAGTGAGCCAGCGCCGCCGATCAAAGCAGTAGGGACTGTGATCGTGCCGGCAGGGCAGTTGCCTGCCGTTGTGTGAGACTCGGAATTGCGATCGCGGAGCATCAGCCAACCAACGAGCAACGCAAGGACAACGACGGCAGCGATCACCGCGTAGATCAGTTCCTTGGCTATTCCGGAATTGCTGCGCTCGGCACGATGGCGACCCATAGTTCCTAACTCCTGAATTCTGTGTTGAAAGTCCTCAAGGCTTGAATCAAATCTTGCCTTAAAACGCTGCCCCGGTCGGCAAAGACTCGCTGTCGAGACACATATTCTGCTTTCCCCTCAGGGGTTTCGACCGCAACAATCCCCAATCCGAGGCTAGTGCAGTCATAGGCGGAGGCTTCCATATCGAGCTGCCGAATGTCACGGGCGAGCTCGAACGTGTCGAGCCACACCGTGCCAGGAATGAGTGGACCGAGCTTGTAGGCCCACTTGTACAGGTCCATTCCTGCGTGGAGACAACCACGTTGATCACACGTCAACTGGTCATCCCTGGTCAAGACCCGGAAATTGAGTGGCCGAGCAGGTTCGGTGAAGAATCGAAACGCATCGAAATGCGTGCACCGGATGTGATGGCTCTCAACCACCTTTGCGGTTCCCTCCGGCCCCAATCGCAACGGGAGCTCGTGTCGGGGTTGGTCGGTGCGGTACACCATGGCCCATTCGTGCAGGCCAAAGCAATCAAAATGCGCAGGATTCCTCTCAGTGCGGGTGAGCAGCTCAAGGACGTAGTCCAGCGCCTCGCCGCGTCGCTGCGCAAGGCCCTGCCCGTCGAGCGTGACTGCTGGCCCCTCTGGGGTGTCAATGACGACGTAGTCTCGCCACTGAAGGTGAGGTGGGGCTTGGTCGTCGAAAAGCAGCGCCTTTCCGACGCCCGGGTGCCAGCGCGCCAGGATCGCTGGCTTGACGGGGTAGTAGTTGAACAAAAAGTCCCAGACCGGGTGCGTTTTGCCTGCTTTGCGACGCCAAAGGTGCTCACTCGTAAGATCGTTGGCGCGCTCCTCGTGGGCGTGCTGAAGAGGTAGCCACTGCTCAGGACGGAGAATTTCAAGCATTCTTGTGCGTCCAGTCCCTGACTGTTCCGACGTATTCCTCGATCAAGTCCTCCAGCGTGATCAGGCCAATGAGCTGGCCGTTTTCTCGGACCTGGGCCATGTGTGCCCTGCGTTTGCGCATGGTGGCCATGGCTTGGTCGAGGGTCGCTCCCGCTTCGAGAGTGGTGAGTGGGCGCAAGCTGGAACGCGGAACAATCTGTTCGCGTTCGCCGGCTTCATCACCGAGGCGATCGAGGATGTCCTTGATGTGGATGTATCCGACGGGGTTCCCGCCCTTTGCCAAGACTGGGAAACGGGAGAAGCCGGTGGTGTTCACTGCATCCATCAGCGCGCCGAGGGACGGGCCTGTAGTGCCAAACTGCAGGCACTTGGCGGCGTCCATCGGGATGACGACTTCCTTGATGTTGCGTGCATCGGATCGCAAAGCCTTTGACAGACGGGCGGATTCCTCCGCATCCAGAAGGCCTTCGGAGCGAGACTCCCGAATCATAGAGGCCAGCTGCTGCTGATTGACCGTGGAATCGAGTTCGTCCCGCTGCTCAATGCCGAACATCCGCAGAGTCAGGCGAGCCATCTCGTTCATGCCGAGCAGCAACGGCCTGGTGATCTTCACAAACAGCATATGCGCTGGCACGAGCATCATTGCCACTGATTCCGGGCCTGCGATGGCGATGTTCTTCGGCACCATCTCGCCGAAAAGGATGTGGAGAATGGTCACAATGGCCAGGGAGATGGCGAAGGATACTGGGTGGAGCAGACCGTCGGGAAGTCCGGCGGCGTGGAATGGCACCTCAATCAGGTGCGCGATGGCGGGCTCACCGACCTTGCCCAAGATCAGCGAGGCAACGGTGATGCCGAATTGGGCTCCAGCGAGCATCATCGAAAGATCTTCTGAGGCGGCGAGCACCTGGCGGGCGCGTGACTTGCCCTGCGCGACGAGCGCCTCGAGGCGATCCCTGCGGGACGTGATCAACGAAAACTCTGCGCCGACGAAGAAAGCATTGAGCGCCAACAAACCTATGGTCAGCGCGATGGCAGATCCAAAACTCATTGCTGCAACTCCTCTGCCTGCTCATTACTCACGGGCTGTAGCGTCACGCGATCCACACGGCGACCATCCATTGCGGTGACCAACGCGGTCCAGCGACCACGAATACCCGATTCAAACTCATTGAAGGAGTCATTTTCTGCGTCAGGCAACACAAGGAGGTCTCCTTCTTCGGGGATTCGTCCCAGCACCGCCATGATGAGACCGCCGAGCGTTTCGTAGGAACCTTCCGGAGGGTAGTAGCCGATCGTTTCCGGCAGGTCATCAACGCGGGCAAGGCCAGCGACAGTCCAGGCCGCGCCGTCACGAATAAAGTCACGCTCTGCGTCAGCATCGTCGTATTCGTCGTACACTTCGCCGAGGATCTCCTCAACAACATCCTCGATCGTCACCAGACCCGCGGTGCCACCGTATTCATCCGCGACGAGCACCACCTGGGAGCCTGCCGAGCGCACGGCCTCCAGGACTGCGTCACCGTCGAGGCTGGCGGGGATCACGGGGATGGGGCGGGCAATAGCACGCAGCGATACCGATGCTCGCTTCTCGACGGGCACAGCAAAAGCATTCTTCACGTGGACAACGCCGATGGTGTTGTCCAGGTCGCCGTCGATGATCGGGAAGCGGGAATGGCCTGTTTCCCGAGCGAGTTCGAGCAAATCAGAGACGGAATCGTCGACGCTGAGGGCCTCAATTGTTGAGCGTGGCGTCATGAAGTCTTCCGCGCTGGATTCGCCGAATTCGAGGGAATTCGTGACCAACCGAGCTTTGGCGTCGTCGAATTCGCCGTGTTCTGCGGAGGTGCGCACGAGAGACTGAAGTTCCTCTGCGGAGCGTGCGGAGGCCAGTTCGTCCGCGGGCTCAATACCAAACTTGCGTAGCACGGCATTTGCTGAGGAGTTCAGGCCGATGATGAACCACTTGAACACCATGTTGAAGGCGTGCACTGGTCTGGTGGCAAAGCGCGCTGCGCTGAGTGGTCGGGTGATGGCGTAGTTTTTGGGAACGAGTTCGCCGTAGACCATCGACAGCAACGTGGCCACGATCATGGCGATGATCAGCGCAGTTGCCGTGGAAGCTGATTCGCTGAGCCCCACCATTTTGAGCACAGGCGTGAAGTATCCGGCCAGGATCGGTTCAGCGAGAAAACCCGTGGCCAGGGTAGTGATCGTGATGCCAAGCTGGGCGCCGGAGAGGACAAAGGAGAGTTGGTTGTGATCGCGTTGCACTGCGCGGGCGCGGGAATCGCCCTTTTCACGAACGTGTTCTTCAACCGTTGATTTCTCTAGGCCACTGAGTGCGAATTCAATGGCCACGAACAATCCGGTTGCTGCGGTGAGAGCGATAAAACCTAGGAGGGAAGCGATGCTTATGAGTATGTCCATGAGGGGTGTGGGCAGTTAGCTCTGTTTTCTTCGTCTGGAGTTGGTTCGGGAACCCCGTGGTCGGGCAATAGGTTCGGACTTCTTGGTGCGCCGACGGCCACCAGTTGCCGGCGCAGCCTTCTTAGCCTGTGGTTGGCCTGGAGCAGGAAGTGGGGTGCCCTTTGGCTTGCGGGCACCAGTGATGCGGGTGAGTTCACCTGGTCGGGCGAGCACGTCGATCTCCGGTGCGTCGACGCCAGCCTTATGACACAGCTTCTCCACTTCCTCCCGTTGGTCCTGCATAACCAACGTCACGACGGCGCCAGAAGTTCCCGCGCGTGCCGTACGCCCGGAACGATGCAGATAAGCCTTGTGCTCGGCAGGGGGATCGATATGAACCACGAGCGACACTCCGGAAATGTCAATGCCACGCGCAGCGATATCGGTTGCCACCAACACCGGCACGTCGCCGGAGGTAAAGCCGTCAATGGCGGTGGTGCGAGTGGTTTGTCCCTTGTCGCCGTGAATGCCCAACGCATTGATGCCGACACGACGTAGCTTCTTCACCTGACGATCCACACCGTGCTTCGTGCGCATGAACATGATGGTCTTACCTTCACGAGCCGCAATCTTCAGCACGATGTCATTGCGCTGGTCACGGTCGCCACACAGCAAGCGGTAGTGCGTCATGGTGTCAACGGATGCCTCAACTGGCGCCGTCGAGTGCGTCACTGGGTCGTGCATGTACCGCTGCACAAGCTTATCGACGTCCCCATCAAGCGTTGCCGAGAACAGCAGGCGCTGGCCGTCGTTTGGAGTCAGGTCCAGGAGCTTTCGCACTTGTGGGAGAAAGCCCATGTCGGCCATGTGGTCAGCTTCGTCGATCGCGGTGATGCGGACATCGTCGAGGAAGAGCTGCTTTTGGTTGACCAGGTCCTGGGCGCGGCCTGGGGTTGCGACGAGAATGTCCACCGGACGCACCAACGCCTGGATGTTTCGACTGATTGCGACGCCGCCTACGACGTCGATAATGCGCAGGCCAGCAGCCGTGCACAGTGGTTCGAGCCGCTGCCTGATCTGCGCGGCCAGCTCGCGGGTGGGCGCCAGAATGAGCCCACGTGGATGCTTCGGCGTGGACGCCCCATCCTTGGTGAGCCGATCGATCATGGGCAAGCCGAAGGTGAAGGTCTTGCCAGAGCCTGTTGGGCCGCGACCCAGGACATCCCGACCGGACAGGGCATCGGGGATGGCAGCTTCCTGGATCGGAAACGGCTCGGTGATGCCTTGGCGGGTGAGCTCGTGGACTACGGAGACGGGAAGTCCCAGGTCAGAAAAGGTACTCAAGAAGTCCTAGGCCTCGATTTCGGTGCGATCGGCGCTCCACTGGGTGTGGAACTTGCCTGGCTTGTCGGTGCGCTCATAGGTGTGTGCACCGAAGAAGTCGCGCTGGCCCTGGATCAAGGCAGCTGGCAGGCGTTCCGCACGAAGGGAATCGTAGTAAGACAGGGAAGAGGAGAACACTGGGATCGGCAGGCCGAGCTGGGTAGCCAGCACGACGATGCGACGCCAAGAATCGACCAGCTTTGCCATCTCACCATTGAAGTATGGGTCGAGCAGCAAGGATTCGACATCAGGGTTCGTGTCGTAGGCTTCCTTGATGCGGTTGAGGAACTGGGCGCGGATGATGCAGCCGCCACGCCAGATGGTGGCGAGGTCGCGAGGATCAACATCCCAGCCGTTTTCTTGGGAGCCCGCCTTGATCTCATCGAAGCCCTGGGCGTAGGCAACCAGCTTGGAGGCGTACAGTGCGCGTCGAACATCCTCAACGAACTGGGTCTTGTCCACGCCGAGTGCATCGAGGGTGGTCAGCTCGCCGGTTGGAAGATTGCCGATGGTGGCTGCGCGCTGAGAACGAGCGCCAGACAGTGCGCGGGCGAAAACAGCTTCGCCGATGCCGGTGGTGGCAATGCCGAGGTCAAGCGCAGCCTTGACGGTCCAGCGGCCAGTGCCCTTCTGTCCAGCGGCGTCAACGATGACGTCGATGAGTGGCTTGCCCGTTTCCGCATCAACCTGAGACAGAACTTCCGCGGTGATCTCCACGAGGTAGGAGTCCAGGTCGCCGGTGTTCCATTCCTTGAACACCTCTGCGATCTCAGCAGGTTCCATGCCAGCTGCGTAGCGCAGGAGGTGGTAGGCCTCGCCGATGACCTGCATGTCGGCGTATTCGATGCCGTTGTGGACCATCTTGACAAAGTGGCCGGCGCCATCTGAGCCGATGTGGGTGCAGCAAGGGGTGCCATCAACCACAGCAGCGATGGATTCGAGCAGTGGGCCGAGGGATTCGTAGGACTCCTTTGGGCCACCAGGCATGATCGCAGGTCCGTTGAGCGCGCCTTCTTCGCCACCGGAGATGCCAGCGCCCACAAAGTGAAGGCCCTTGGCAGAGATTTCCTTCTCGCGACGAACAGTGTCGGTGTACAGCGCGTTGCCACCGTCGATGATGATGTCGCCTGGCTCCATCAAATCAGCAAGCTGATTAATCACAGCGTCGGTTGCGGGACCTGCCTGAACCATGATGATCGCGCGACGTGGGCGCTCCAGAGAAGCGACAAACTCTTCCATGGTCTTCGCAGGAATGAAGTTTCCGTCCGTGCCGTGTTCGTGCATGAGAACGGCGGTCTTTTCGTAGGTGCGGTTGAACACCGCAACCGTGTGGCCACGGGAAGCAAAGTTACGTGCCAAGTTAGAGCCCATTACGGCCAAACCGACAACACCGATGTGTGCGAGGGCATTGTTCTCAGTCATGGTTCACATCGTACCTGCTTCCCGCGCTGCAACTTCAGTCACGGAGTCTAAAATGAGATGTCATGGAGATCCTGCCCCTTTTTATCGCAGCCAAGGACCGCTTCCTCACCGATGACGAACTCGCCGAACTCAACGCCGCGGATCGCGGTTTTTCCAATCACATTGGTCTACGTTTTACTCAGGTAAGCGCCAAGAAAGTACGCGCTGAAATTCCAGTGACGCAGGAGTTGCTGCAAGTGTCGGGGCTGGTCAACGGTGGCGTGTACTGCGCAATTGCGGAAACTCTGGGATCTGTCGCCGGGATGTGTGCGTCCGCGGGGGCTCCGGTTGTCGGGCTGTCCAACAGCACCAACTTCCTGGCGTCCTGTGGCTCCGGAGTGATTGAAGCGGAGGCGACCACCATTCATGCTGGGCGCAGCACGCAGGCCTTTGAAATTCGTTGCTACCACCGGGACAAACTGCTCTCGACCACCGTCTTAAGGACGATGGTGCTCGCAGCGTAAGCTGTGGCTATGCGAACCTGGAAAGAGATTGTTGCTGCCAACCCGGATCACTCCGAAAACTACGCGCAGCGCTGGAAGAACTTTGTCGCCGAAGGTAAGGACATCAACGGCGAGGCCCGTTTCATTGATGCGTTAGCGCCCCGAAATGCCCGGATTCTCGACGCAGGCTGCGGTACCGGTCGTGTGGGCGGAGTGCTCGCTGAACGTGGCCATGTGGTCACTGGCGTGGATATTGATGACACGCTGATCAGCCACGCCCAGGCCGACTACCCAGGATGCACGTGGAAGGTTGGCGACCTAGCAGCAGGTGAACTTCCCGAAGGGCCCTACGACGTCATTTTCTCCGCCGGAAACGTCATGACCTTCCTAGCACCAGCGGGCCGTCTCCCTGCACTCCAAGCCTTTGCCCGCGAGCTTGCCGACGGCGGACGCCTCGTCATCGGTTTTGGCACCGACCGCGGCTACCACTACCGCCAATTCCTCAGTGACTGCCAGGAAGCGGGACTGCAAGAAAGCCTGCTCCTGTCCACCTGGGATATGAAGCCGTTTACCGCTAAGTCAGGCTTCATCGTCGCGATCCTTGAGCGCGCGAAGCCAGACACCGTGGTCGACGGGTCCGTGCCCGGATCCAACTTCAAGCTGATCGGCTGAGCGCAGGGCGTCGTGTAGCCAGAGCGTCGCCCATTCCAAAGCCGCAGCGGGCTCTCCGGACTTTGCAAATCGAGTTGCGAGCGCGGCGCTGAGGGAACACCCGGTGCCGTGCGTGTTCTTCGTGTCTAGGCGTGGGGTTGAGGTATGGGAGAGGATTCCGGAGGCGTCGACAAGCCAGTTGCCCGCTTCCGCGCCGGACAAGTGCCCGCCCTTGACCACGACCATGGTGTCATGTTCGCCAGCAAACTTTTGAGCTGCTGTGAGGGCGGCGTCGGCATCGGGAATCTCGGAGCCGGTGAGTACCGCGAGTTCGGGCCGATTTGGGGTAATGATGTCGGCCCGCTGCGCGAGGTTTCGGAGGGAGTTTTCTGCGGCGCTATCAAGGAGGCGGTCGCCAGAACTAGCGATCATCACGGGGTCCAGGATGACGGGGGCGTCGATGTTGGCGAGCCAGGTGGCGACGGCCTCGATGATGTCTGAATTGCCTAGCATGCCGATTTTGATGGCATCGATCTGGACGTCGTCGGAGACAGCCTTGAGTTGTTCGGTGAGGAATTCGATTGGTGGGATGTGCACGCTCCGTACGCCGTGGGTGTTTTGGGCGACGAGGGCGGTGATGACGCCCATGCCGTAGCCTCCAGCAGCCAAAATGGATTTCAGGTCGGCGTGGAGTCCGGCGCCTCCGGTTGGGTCGGTGCCAGCGATGGAAAGGACTCGGGGAATGGGGCGTGGTGTGATCATGCCTCAAGGTTAGGCCACTTTCATACGAAAAAAGCCAGCATTGCCCGAAGTGGACAACACTGGCTTAAATACTGGCCGATTAGCCTTCCAGCATGTTGCGTGCCTTACGCTGCTGGTCGGTGACCGTCATCTGCCAACGCTTAGGGGACAGCACGTTCAGGCCCCAAGCCCATGCAGCGGTCCAGCGGTTGCGGTAGCCAACCAGGAACATGATGTGGACTGCGAGCCACATGATCCAACCGATCAGACCGGTGAACTCGAGCTTGCCCATCTTCACTACTGCGGAGTAGCGAGAAACGGTAGCCATGGAGCCCTTGTCGAAGTACTCGAACTTTGGACGCTCGGTGTTTGGGCGACCGGCGAGTTCGTGAATGATCTGCTCAGCAGCGTATTCGCCACCCTGCATTGCCACCTGAGCAACGCCCGGGAGGTTCTCGTAGTTGGCCATATCGCCGACGAGGAAGACGTTCTTGTACTCGCCAACAGTGAGGTCATCGCCCACGATGGCGCGTCCTGCACGGTCGACCTCAGTTCCAGCCTGGTCGGCGATCATCTTCGCCAGTGGGGAAGCAGAAACGCCTGCGGACCAGATCTTGCAGAACGATGGGATGGAGGTGACGGAGTCATCCTTCATGTTCTTAACAGTGACTGCTTCCTCGTTCACATCGGTGACGATGGAGTTCAGCATGACCTTGACGCCAAGCTTTTCGAGGCGACGCTGCGCATTGCGGCCGAGGCGCTTGCCAAATGGAGGCAGGACCTGTGGGGCGCCGTCGAGGAGCAGGATCTTGGCGTCGGAAGGATCGATGTTGCGGTACTGGCTCTTCAGCGTGCGGTTTGCCATCTCGGCGACCTGGCCGGCGAGCTCAACACCGGTTGGGCCAGCACCAACGATGGTGAAGGTCATGTAGCGCTCGCGCTTAACTGGATCCTGGGTCATGTCGGCGCGTTCGAAAGCTTCCATGATGCGGGCGCGGATCTCGAGAGCATCGTCGATGTCCTTCATGCCCGGCGCGAACTCTGCGAAGTGATCGTTGCCGAAGTAGGACTGGCCTGCACCTGCAGCGACGATGAGGGAGTCGTAAGCAAAGACCTTGGTGTTGTTGCCCAGCTGGGTGGTGACGGTCTGTGCCTTGATGTCGATGCCGGTGACGCGTGCCTTCACGACGTAAGCGTTGTCCTGGTCTGCCAGGATCTGACGGGTTGCTGGTGCAATTTCGCCGGAGGCCAGCAGGCCGGTTGCTACCTGGTACAGCAGTGGCTGGAAGAGGTGGTGGTTGGTGCGGTCGATGAGGGTGACGTCGACATCCGCCTTCTTCAGACGCTGGGTGGCAAACAGGCCGCCGAAGCCGGAGCCGATTACGACGACGTGGTGGCGTCCTTCAGAAGGGCGAAATGGCTTCTCAGTCATAAGGATCTAAGCTCCTGATAAATGGGGGTATGTAATGGGGTTAGGGCTCCCATTCTAGACGGTGGTTTGATCCTGGTCACATCGTGGGGTCGTGTCGCATCGGTCGGGCGGGGGTCGGTCGCATTAAGCTGTGGTTGTTTGAGGACGAGACGCCCGGAAGGTGGGGAAGTGATGGCGACCTATACTCCCGAGCATCTCGCGCATGTCGACGCCGAAAGTTGGCCAGCCCTCGTCGAAGTAAGCGAACCTGGTCCTTTGGTGAGCTTCAGGAGTCGTAAGGCTGAGCAGCGCTTTGCAAAGGTGTGCAATCGGGTCGGAATCGTCCTGGATGGCGATAATCCGGATATTTCGGTTGTGCACGAAGAGCTTTTTGTACGACTGGCTGAGTCTGGCTGGTTGGGGCTCGCGGAGTCCTATATGGCTGGCGAGTGGACAGCCCGGGACCTAGTAGGAACCTTGGCAAAATTGCTGGCTGGAGGCTATAAACCCCAGGGGCGCCGTTCCCTCAACACCGTGAAGGCACAGTCTCGTAGCGAAGGTCAGGAGCTTCCTGCAGACCTCGTGCAGCTGTTTTCGGAAGATGGTGCGACGATCTGTGGCGGATTGTTCGCCTCTGGTGTGCCAACGACTGTGCGCGAGTCGATGAAGAGTTTTGTCTCCGGTGCCGGGCGGGGAAGTGAACCTGCCAGCCACTTCGTTGATGTCACTGAATACTCCGCCCCGATTGACGTCGAGAAAGCTGACTTTGAGGCGGCCCAGCAGCGCGCTCTCGAAAGCCTGCTTGACGCCGCGGTTGTTGATCAAGGCGCGGATGTGTTGGAGTTCCCAAGCTCTGGTGGCGCGCTGGCCTTGCTGGCTTCAGCTCGCGGAGCCACCGTCGATGTGCTCACCTCGGATGCCGAGCACCGCATCGCGCTCGATGAATTTATTACGCTCAACGGTGCTTCCCACCACGTTCGTCCGTACACTCTGCCTGCGCCATTTCCTTCCCGAGAAGATTGGCGCGGCAGGTATGACTGCATTCTGTCCGCGGAAAAGTTGGAATATCTAGGCAAACAGGGCCGTCAGTCTTATTTCAAGTCTCTGGACAGAATGCTGACGATGGGCGGTTTCATCGGAATGACTACCGTCGTGGCCGCAGCTCCGCTGAGCCGAGTAAACCGCGAGGCCTTGGGCATGCTGCGGGCGTACGTCTGGCCTGCCTTAAGCTTTGCGACGACCACGCAGCTCCATCAGCTAGTTGATAAAGAAACTGGAATGCGCATCATCGCGGAGAAACACTACGGCGATCACTACCGCGAGAGCCTGCGGATTCAGCGCGAGCTGTTCGAAAGCCACCTCCGAGAAGCTGCCGCTGCAGGTTACGACGCAGTGTTCCGACGCATGTGGATCTATCATTTCGCGCTGCTTGAGGCCCTGTTTTGGGTGGGAGCATTGGACGCCGTGCAGCTCACGCTGACCACGAGGAACAGGGCAGGGCGTCGATAAGGCGCTAACTTTAGAAATCTTTCCCGTATTTGGGCACGCTGTCCTGGGGTTTTGTCAAAATTCTGGTTCAAATAGGGGAAAGATTTCGGCTACAGCAGGGCCCAACCTGCAAGCGCAGCTCCAAGTGCAATGGCCCAGGCCGGGACATTCCATTTCGCCATGCCAAGCCAGCAGACGGCTGCAATGCCGAGGGAAGCTACGCCGTTGATGCCGTGCGTGAACACGGGGTTGTAGAGAGCTGCTGCAAGAAGTCCGACGACGGCTGCGTTGGCGCCGGCGAATGCTTTGCGGGTTCGCAGCGAGTGGGAGAGTCGATCCCAATAGTGGAGGCCAAAGAGGACGAGGAGGGCGGAGGGCGCGAAGATCGCGATGGTGGCGATCGTGGCGCCGAGGATTCCAGCGTCCGCACCACCCAGGAATGACGCGAAGGTAAACAGCGGGCCGGGGACTGCCTGAGCAGCCGAGTAGCCGGCTAGGAATTCCGTTTGGTTCACTCAGCCTGGAGCAACGGTGTGTTGCTCAAGAAGAGGCATGACCACGTGCCCGCCGCCGAACACGAGTGCGCCGGCGGAGAAATAGGCCGAGAACATCTCTAGGATGTGGTTCCCAGTGGCCTGGGCAAGAAGTGGTAGCGCAACTAGGGCTGCGATGAATAGCCCGAGGGCTCCGAGAGCAACTGATTGTGGCACCGATCGGCCATCATCAGCGTTGCTCGGAGAGGTAGCCTCGCACAGGAAAGCGCCGAGCAGCGCAGCAACCGCAATGACTGCAACGTGAGTCCAGGGGCTCGGAACGGCGAGAACCGTGAGGCCTGAGATCACTGTAATCGTTGCCGTGATCTTCGTGTTTGCTAGGTTCTTTGCCATGCCTGCCACCGCATGGAATACGACGGCGACGGCGGCAGCAAGCAATCCCTTGAGCCAACCCGCGTTGGGATCTACCAGGTGGGATTGCTTGATGAGCAAGGCGAAGGCGGTGAGTGCGGCTGCCGAGGGCAGAGTGAAAGCTAGCCAAGCCATGAGCATGCCGAGGTAGCCGGCGCGACGGAACCCGATGACCATGCCGACCTGGGAAGAAGCGGGCCCTGGCAGGAACTGGCACAATGCCACGGTGTTGGCGTAATCGGATTCGCTGAGCCACTTGCGCTTGTCTACGAAAGCCGTTTTGAAGTAGCCCAAATGAGCAGTAGGGCCGCCGAAGGAGGTGAAACCCAGTCCGCTAAAGACTCTGAGCACCTCCCACGGGCTGCCCTTGGAAGTTGGCGTGGTCATGACGACTAAGTCTATGGCCACGAGTCAGGGGGCGCAGTACTAGATCTGCGTCAGGTCGGCTTCCTTCGTTTCCTGCATAGCGAACATGGCAATGAGCGAGATCATTGTGACCACGATCAGGTAAACACCGACGGCGGCGACACCGTGGTGCTTGACCAGCCACGTTGCCACAAACGGTGCGATGGCAGCACCCAGAATTGAGGAGACGTTGTAGGCGATTCCGGAGCCGGTGTAGCGCACGTTGGTGGGGTAGAGCTCGGGGAGAACTGCGGACATCGGACCGAAGATCAGTCCCATGAGGAACATACCGATGGTCAGGAAGGCCAAGACCGTAGCTTCGGTGGCGCTGCTTGGTGCCAGGAAGACCGGGAAAGTGAAACCGAAGCCGACCATGAGGACAGACACTGCGATGAGGGTGCGGCGACGACCCCAGACGTCGGCAAGCCAGCCCGCTAGCGGAATGCCCGCGATGAACGCAAAGATGGAGATCAGCTGCAGCTTCAGGAAGTGGGTGTATGGGATTCCCAGGCCAATGCCGGCGTCCTTCTTACCGATGCCGTAGGACAGGATCCAGGTGGTGACCAGGTAGAACAAGGTGTAGCAGCTGACCATGACGAAGGTGCCGATGATCAGGGCCTTCCAGGAGGACTTGAAGACCTCACCCAGCGGAGCCTTCACTTTCTTGCCCTTGTTCAGAGCGTCCTGGAAAACAGGGGTTTCTTCCAGCTTGAAGCGGACATACAAGCCAACTGCGACCATCACGATGGACAGCAAGAACGGGATGCGCCAGCCCCAGGACATGAAGGCGCCTTCAATGTCGCCGTTTGTATGCCCCAACCAGGACACCAAGATGAGGAACAAACCGTTGGCTGCCAGGAATCCGAATGGTGCGCCCAGCTGGGGCCACATGGCAGCCCACGCGCGTTTGCCCTTTTCTGCAGTCTCGGTGGCCAGCAGTGCGGCACCGGACCATTCGCCGCCCAGGCCAAGACCTTGACCAAAACGCATCAATGCCAGCAGTGCAGGTGCCCACAGGCCAGCCTGTGCGTAGGTAGGCAGCAGACCGATGATGAAGGTGGCGATGCCCATCGTCAACAGGGAGCCGACCAGAGTAGCCTTACGGCCGATGCGATCGCCGAAGTGTCCAAACAGGACCGATCCCAGAGGGCGAGCAACGAAAGCTAGGCCGAAGGTAGCGAAAGAGGCCAGCAGGCCGACTGTGGGGTCCTGATTTTTTGGGAAGAACAGAAACGGGAAGACGGCTACCGCTGCCGTGGCATAGGCATAGAAATCGTAGAACTCAATTGTGGTGCCCACGGTGGAAGCGAGGATAATCCGCCTCTTGGTCTGCTTGTCTACGCGCGCGCCCGGCACTTGGGCCTGGGCCGTTGTCACGGTTTGGGTCATGAACACCACCTACATTCAGATCGTTGTTTGAACAATGTGAGATGAACAGTAGCACACCAATCCCGCAGAGTGGTCAATTTGGTTCACTAGGTGGGAATTGTTCAACGAGAAAAACCAATTACAATTGAGCGCATGCAACATAAGCAATGGCATGAACTGGACGTACATGAATGGCGCGAACGCGTGGCGGAAACGAGTGCCGTTGCTGGCGTTCAAGCGTGCCTGCAGCGAATTGACCAGCTCAATCCGAGCCTCAACGCCTTGTCCTACGTCCTGAGGGACGAAGCGATGGCTAGGGCAAGGGAATTGGACGCTGTGCCCGTCGAGAAGCGTGGCGTGCTGCATGGCGTGCCACTAGTGATTAAAGATGAAATGCCGGTCGCAGGGGTGCCGACCACCTTCGGAACGGCAACCAAGACACCGGAGTTGGGTAACGCGTGGGCGGTGGAGCGGCTGCTGGAGGCGGGCGCGATCATCGTCGGGAAGACGCGCATGCCTGAATTTGGCTGCTGGGCATTCACCGAGACCGAATCCAAAGGCATCACCCGCAACCCGCACGACATTACGCGCACAACTGGTGGTTCCTCCGGCGGGACTGCTGCGGCCGTCGCCTCCGGAATGGTACCCGCAGGCATGGGCGGTGACGGTGGCGGATCTATCCGCATTCCAGCAGCTCAATGCGGGCTGTTTGGTCTCAAGCCCCAGCGCGGGCGCGTCTCTATCGCGCCGTTTAGCGATCTGTGGCATGCGCTCGGCACCGTCGGGCCTCTCACGCGCACCGTGAGAGATTCTGCTTTGCTTTACGACGTCATCAGCGGCACGGCCGACACCGATGCCTGGCATGCGAAGCCCATCGGCTCCTTGGTCGATGCCTGCTCGCGCGAGGTCTCTGGCCTGCGTATCGGAGTGGTTGAAGGATCATTCTCAGACGGCACGAAGGCCTGCAAGGAGCACCGGGTCGAGATGGAGCGAATTGCTCGCTTATTGGAGTCGCAGGGCCACCGTGTAACAGCCGTGGAGGTCAAATTCCCGAACCCGACTTTGCCATTCCTGATCCAATTTTTCGCGGGGCCACTGGCAGAGTATGACTTGCTGGAAGAGCCCGCCTTGCTGGAATCTCGCAGCAAAGCGGTGGTGCGCATTGGCAAATTGATTACTAACAGTCTGGTCGAGTGGGCGAAGCGTCGCTCCGCAGCTATTGGAGTAGCTGTAGACGAGGTGTTTAACGACTATGACCTGCTGCTTTCGCCAACCCTCAAGAAGCGGCCCGCGCGTGTGCCTGCGCTGCGTGGGAAGGGGATGATCGGTGCGATGCTGACCTCCGCGTCGTCGGTTGGGTACACGGGCTTTTTGAATATTGCCGGCCAGCCTGCCGCCCACGTCACGACGGGGAAGGGGCGAGATGGGTTGCCGATCGGTGTGCAGCTGATTGGGCCGTCGAATGGTGAAGAGATAATCATGACAGTGGCGGCGTCGCTAGCGAAGGCCGTGTAGTTGGTGCCATAGCTCGATTGCTGGATCGGTAGATTCGTGCAGGTAGTGGAGGGTTTCGTTTGACATAACTCAAAACTACAAGTTAAAGTTAACTTTAAGTCAAGCGATCGAAGGGGGTCTGATGGAACTTTCTGTTGGTGAAGTTGCCTCCCGTGCGGGAGTTGCGCCCTCGGCGGTTCGGTTCTATGAATCAAAAGGACTTATTACGAGCCATCGCAATGCCGGTAATCAGCGACGCTTCGACCGAAGCGTTCTGCGACGAGTTGCGTTCATCAAGGTCGCGCAGAATGTGGGACTGAGCCTCGATGACATCGCGGAGGCGCTGGATGAATTGCCACACGGCGAAGCAGTGCCCACCAAAGAAGACTGGCAGCGCCTCAGTGGTGCGTGGCGTCCACGCCTAGACCTTCAGATTGAACGTCTCAAGCGCCTGCGTGACAATCTTGACGGCTGCATCGGCTGCGGCTGCCTGAGCCTGGAAAGCTGCGCGCTGTACAACCCAGAGGATCGGATGCGTCACGTGGGTACGGGGGCGGTGAAGCTTGAGCCGCTCAGTGATGCGGGGTAGCTCTATGTGTAAGTGCTAGGGCATGTCCGGTAAATCCAATTTGACATAATGTACATTATCGGACACTAAGTACTTTTGCTTTTACTGCCACCTTTTACTTTTATTGTCACAGTGACGTAAGTTGCAGGTGTATTCTACTGTTGCTCTTGGGGCGATTTTGATCGATATGCGCCCCGAAGTTGGACTGCCGTCAGAACAAACAGTCCAATCGAGATGAGCGCGACAATCGGCATCCCCTTGAACATGACAAAGACGAAGAAGCCAAGAACGGCGAACAGTCGGAACCAAAGAAATGGGATCGCTCGCTCGGCCATCTACTTCTCCAGTGCGATTCGGATGTTCAGATGTCCTTCGGCGTCAATCTTGGCGGCCACGAAGTCTGGCGTCTCCACGCCGAAGTCGTGTCGGTTGATTGGAATGTTGGCGCCAACCACAATGTTGTCGCCCGTGCGCAGCACATCAAGTTCAGCGTCAATGTGCTTGCCGACGCCATGGATAGTCAACGTGCCAGGCACGGTAACTTTGCCGAGGCTGCCGTTGTCAGGAATGTGGGAAACGTCTACGGATACACTGTCGTCGGCGGTGAACTTGGCCTCAGGATAGGTATCGGTTTCGAGCAGCTTCATGCGCACGTTGATATCTCGCTTTTCGCGATCGGTCTTAATGGTTGACATATCAACTGTCAGGGTGGCTCCCGTCAGCTTCCCGTTCTTGATGCTGACATTGCCGTCGACATGCTCAGTGCTTCCCGACGTAGCACGGCGCTCACCAGGCAAAATCTCCCAGAATGTGTAGCCGACCGACGTTGGGTTGCCCGGAGCGGCCTTTATTACCGACCACTCACCGTTGATATCAGTACTCGCCTTCTTCGCACCGGCAGTCTGAATGCCGTCAGTTTTCACTCCTGGCGTCATGTAGGCCTTGTACGCTACCGGTGCGACGCTGACCAGCGCAATTGCGATGATCGCGATTACCAGTCCAATGACAAGCTTCTTGTTGTAGGTCTGATTCATCCGGGTAGCTCACCTAACGTAGTTTTTCAATGTCACGCGCCAATTCAACCAAATCATCACACAGCTGGCGCATCTCTTCGGCAGACGCTCCCTCTGACGCTGCAGTTGCGACGTCTTCGGCGGCGCACCGCAGCTCAAAAAGTGAATCTTTCAGTCTGGAGACTTTTTCAGGTCGCAAAATCACGGCTTCTGCAGGAATCGCGGTTCCGGCGACACCATTGCGCTGCTCGTAGGCTCGCTGCCTACAGGAATGACCGCAGTATTTCTTTGGTCGTCCCCTGCCACCAGCATCGATGGGCTTGCCACACCAAGCACACGTAGCAGGCTGGCGGCTTGCCGAAAGCTCCGACTCCGCTGCAGAATACGGTTTCACGTCGTAAACCATATCCCAAGTTTGAGGCTACGTCCTAAACCAATTCCGCAAAACGGCTATAATGGCGAAATACTGTCCCCAAGTCACCTATTCGTGGGTGTACGACACACTATCTTAAGGACGATGAAAACATGGCAGATCGCGTACTTCGTGGCAGCCGCATGGGCGCTGTTTCCTATGAAACTGACCGTGACCACGACCTCGCGCCACGTCAGCTAGTCAAGTACAAGACTGACACTGGCGAAGTTTACGAGGTTCCTTTCGCTGACGACGCCGAGATCCCAAGCACCTGGCTGTGCAAGAACGGCCAAATTGGCGTCCTGATGGAAGGCGAAGGCCAGGAGGCAAAGGAAGTCAAGCCTCCACGTACCCACTGGGATATGCTTCGCGAGCGCCGCAGCATCGAGGAGCTGGATGTGCTCCTCGAAGAGCGTATTGAATTGCTGCGCAAGCGCCGTCGCAATGCGGCACGCTTGCTGAAGCAGCAGCAAGAAGAAGCTGCCGCTCAACAGTAACCAAAAAATGGCCCCCAATTGGGGGCCATTTCTATATTTGCTAGAACTGCGCCTTCTTGCGCTTGTTCTCGATTTCGTACTTGACCAGGCCGTACATTTCCTTAGCCAGTTCGCGGGCCTGCTCGCCACGGTGTGCCAGGCCCCACTTGGTGACCTCAAGCAGGGAGTCCTTGACAAAGGAACCGTCAAGCTTGGACTCGCCGATCTCACGCTCGGTGAAGGTGATTGGAACTTCGACCACGTCGAAGCCAGCTGCTACTGCGCGGCGGGCAACGTCGACCTGGAAGATGTAGCCGGCTGCGGAGAGCTCTTCAAAGTCGAGGGCTTCCAGCAGTTCGCGTCGGAAAGCGCGGTAGCCGGCGGTCATGTCCGTGAGGCCGGAGCCGAGCATCAGGCCGATGTAGAGGTTGCCACCCTTGGACAGGATGTAGCGCTTCTTCGGCCAGTTCACCACCTTGCCGCCTGGCACGTAGCGGGAACCGATGGCGAGGTCAGCGCCGTTGTCGACTGCTTCGAGGAGCAGGTGGAGCTGCTCTGGGGCGTGGGAACCGTCAGCATCCATTTCACAGAGCACGGTGTAGCCCTGCTCGAGGCCCCATTCGAAGCCTGCGAGGTAGGCGCCCAGCAGGCCGCCCTTGCCTTCGCGGTGCAGGACCTTGATGTGAGAGTCCTCTGCTGCCAGCTTGTCGGCTGCTTCGCCAGTGCCGTCTGGGGAGTTGTCATCGACGATGAGGATGTCGACCTCCGGCGTCGCCTTGCGCACGCGAGAGGTGATGAGAGGCAGGTTCTCCAGCTCGTTGTACGTAGGAATGATAACGAGCGTGAGATCGCTTGGATTGCCCATGATTGTGCAGTACTCCCCTGAGGTTGAAAGTTATTTTGTTGGTTTAGTGACAGTCTACCTGTCCCGACGTGAGACCAGGATAGCCAGTATCGCAAGTGCTAGTCCCGCCAAGACTATGCCCCACTCGATGATGTGACCGAATCGTAATGCGATGGTTCGGGTGTCACGAAGCGGCATCGTGTCGATCAAGACGGCTGGCTCGAACAGGTGCGTCTTCGCAATGACCGAGCCATCGGGTCGAATCAACGCCGAAGAACCCGACGTCGCAGCAATGACCACTGCTCTGTCGGTTTCGATCGCGCGCAGCCGGCTCATGGCCATCTGCTGGTAGGTCATGTCGGTGTAGCCGAAGGTTGCGTTGTTGGTGGGTGTGGTGAGCATCTGAGCGCCATTATCGACGGCTGTGCGCGCCGCCGCATCAAAGGCAACCTCGTAGCAGGTGGCCACGCCGATTTTTACGTCGTTCATGGTGACAACTCCGTTGCCAGTGCCCGGCTGGAAGTTGCCCGCCATGTCCACGAAGGAGGAGAACTTACGGAAGAAATCCCGGTACGGCATGTACTCACCAAAAGGCTGCAGAAACTTCTTGTAGTGGTACTCCCCTGTCGATCCGTCTGGATTGAACACCACCATCGTGTTTCGTGGGCCAACATCGTCGACAGTGATCGTGCCAACCAACGTCGGGGCATTGATGTCCGCCACCGCGGAAGTGATCAGCTCCCTGGCCTTCTCGTCAGAAAATGGATTCACGTCCGAAGAATTCTCCGGCCAAATCGCCAGGTCAACTTGCTGATCTACCTCTGAAGTTACGCGGGCATGGTTGCCCAGGACCGCACGCTGCTGAGCGTTGAAATCAAGGCCTGCGCGTGGCACATTGCCCTGAATCGCCGCGACCTTCATCTCCCCCACATTCGGAGAATCAGGTGTCAGGACCGGGATGAGTAGCCCAGAAGCCACGACAAGGACCGAGGCGATGGCGGGAATGGCGCGTCGAGAAGCCAGCAACGCTCCCGCCAGCACAGCAACGAAGGTGACCAGCGCGGGCCCGCCTATCGACGCCCACTGCGCTACCGGCCCCTCGATTTGCCCCCATGCGAGGCGCCCCCAGGCGAAGCCCCCAAAAGGCCAGTTGGAACGCACGAACTCCATGGTCACAAACCACAGCGCGAAAGCGATTGGGCCGAAGTTTTTCCATCTCATGATGGGAACCGCGATGGCGCCGAACACGATGAGATACAGCGACTCGGTGACCGCCAACGCTACCCACGGCAGCGTGCCGACGAACTCCCCCACCCACGGCAACAACGGCAGGTAAAGCGCCAGGCCAAATATGAAACCTAGCGTGGCACCGGTGCGCTTGCGTGGCTGATCCTTACCCCAAGGGGCAACAGAGGCTGCAAACATCGCGAGGCCGACGATTCCCGCAAACCACCAGCCCACGGGCTCGAAAGAGGCATAACAAGCAGCACCACCCGCGGCTGCCAGGAGGAACCGAAACAGCAGACTCACTTGAAGTCCTCTGGCTTGACGTTTTCAGACCAATTATGGAGCTCTTCTTCGTCGATCACTGGCTTATTTGGGTCCTTGAACGAGCCGTAGCTGGCCTGCTGACGGTAGCGATTAGCCTGCTCAAAACCCCTCATGCCCAAGTTCTCGACCTTCACGCGGAGCTTCTTGGCCAACACTCCCCTGACCAGCGCACGGGTCGGCGAAAGAATCAGCAGGAGGCCGAGAAACGAGGTGACAAAACCAGGCAAGGCCACCAGGATTGCCCCGGCAGCTAGTAGCCCGTAGTCGCCTGCAAGGCGTCCTGGATTGACGTTCTGCTGATGCAACGCGACGCTGCCGATGCGCTTCATCTCGAATGCAGCGAGGAAAAGACCGCCGAAGAAACAAAGGAAGAGGGCGACGAGGGCCCAACCGACGCCGATCAATTGGGAAACGCCCCAGAAGGCCAGCGCCTCAAAGAGGAAATACGGAATTGCAATGATGAGTGGCACCCCACCACTGTAGATGGCCGGGAGCGAAAAATCCCCCGCCAACATGTCAAAACCGTCCAGAAATTGACACGTTCACGGGGGATTTTTGAACTACTTGTCTTCCAGGTTTCCTTCCATGTCCAGGAAGGCCTGGCGTAGTGTATCGAGATCCTCGGCGGAAGGCTCAGACCACATGCCACGGTCAGCTGCTTCTAGCAAGCGTTCGGAGATGTCGCGCAGCGCCCATGGGTTGGACTTTTCGAAGAATTCGCGCATCGTCTCATCGCGGACGTATTCCTGCGTCAGCGTCGAGTACATCCAGTCGTCCATGAGTCCGGTGGTGGCATCGTAGCCGAAGAGGTAATCCACGGTGGCGCTCATCTCGAAGGCACCCTTGTAACCGTGGTTGCGCATAGCCTCCAGCCAGCGCGGATTGACCACGCGGGCTCGGAATACGCGCCGGGATTCTTCGTGCAGCGTGCGGGTCTTGACGGTTTCCTGACGAGTGGAATCACCGATGTACGCCTCTGGATCCTTGCCGGTTAGCGCGCGAACCGTTGCGACCATGCCACCGTGGAATTGGAAGTAGTCATCGGAGTCTGCGATGTCGTGCTCCTGCGAGTCGACGTTCTTCGCAGCCACCGAAATGCGCTGGTAGGCCTCTCGCATTTCCTCCTTCGCCTCCACGCCATCCACGCCACGACCATAGGCGTAGCCACCCCAGGTGGTGTAGACCTCCGCCAGGTCCTGGTCATCGCGCCAGTTGCCGGATTCGATGAGCTGCAGCAGGCCGGCACCATAGGTTCCTGGCTTGGAACCAAATATGCGACGGACCGGCTTACCAGCTTCAGCGTGGGCGCGGACAAAGTTCTGGTCAGCAGGCTCATCGAGGCCCGCGACCAGCTGGACGGCGTCGTCAAGCAGGGCGACTACGTGCGGGAAAGCGTCACGGAAGAAGCCGGAGATGCGGACGGTGACGTCGATGCGCGGGCGGCCGAGCTCTTCCAAAGGAATCACGGACAGATCGATGACACGGCGGGAGGCTTCGTCCCAGATCGGGCGCATGCCGAGCAGCGCGAATACTTCGGCGATATCGTCGCCTGAGGTGCGCATCGCGGAGGTACCCCAGACGGACAGGCCCACCGAAGCTGGGTACTTCCCGTGTTCTGCCAGGTAGCGCTCGATGAGCGAGTCGGCAAGCAGCGTGCCCGTCTCCCAGGCCAAGCGCGAAGGGATGGACTTCGGGTCCACGGAGTAGAAGTTGCGGCCGGTCGGCAGCACGTTGAGCAGGCCACGCATCGGCGAGCCGGACGGGCCGGCCTCGATGAATTCGCCGTTCAGTGCGCGCAGGATCTGAGTGATCTCGCGCGGGGTCTGGCGCAGGCGCGGCACCATCTCGGCGCAGGCGAAACGCAGGATCTCCCGCGCGGCCTCAGGGGCATCGAGCTTATCGACGGCCCCTACATCCCAACCCTTCTGGCTGAGTTGCGTCAGCAACTCCTTTGCCTGCGCTTCCACCTCGTCGACACGTGCGCGGGACTCATCCCCCGCTTCTGACAGTCCAAAGGCTTCGCGCAGGCCGGCGACGGAGCGTTCGCCACCCCAGAGCTGACGGGCGCGGAGCATGGCGAGGACGAGGTCGATGAGCATCTCTTCTTCGATCGGTTCGCCCAGGATGTGCAGGCCGCCGCGGATGGCGACGTCCTTGATTTCGCAGAGCCAGCCGTCGATATGCATGAGCATGTCGTCGAAGACTTCTTCGTCCGGACGCTCCCCCCAGCCGAGGTCCTGGTCCATTTTCGCTGCGGTGAGCAGCGTCCAGATCTCCTGGCGGATTGCCGGGAGCTTGGATGGGTCCATGGCGGAGATGTTCTGGTGCTCGTCCAGGAGTTGCTCAAGGCGGGTGATATCGCCGTAGGATTCGGCGCGGGACATCGGCGGGATCATGTGGTCGACCAAGACTGCGTGCGCGCGACGCTTGGCTTGGGTGCCCTCACCAGGATCGTTGACCAGGAACGGGTAGATAAGCGGGATGTCCGCGATGGCCTGGTCGGTGTAGCACTCGGCGGACATGCCAACGGTCTTGCCCGGCAGCCATTCCATGTTGCCGTGCTTGCCCATGTGGACGATCGCGTCAGCTCCGAATACGCTGCGCAGCCAGTGGTAAGTGCCCAGGTAGTGGTGGTTCGCTGGCAGGTCCGGGTCGTGGTAGATGCCGACTGGGTTTTCGCCGAAGCCACGTGGTGGCTGGACCATCACCACGACATTGCCGAATTGCAGGCCGGCGATGTAAATCTCGCCCGTAGTCGGATTCACGTAGTGCGTGCCAGGGGCCGCGCCCCAGTGCTCAGTCATCTCCTCTTGTACCGCCGAAGGCAAGGTCAGGAAGTACTCCAGGTACTCCTCACGAGACAGCTTCAAAGGATTATTGGCCAGCACGTCTTCGGTGAGCCATTCTGGGTCGTGGCCACCTGCCTCGATGATGGCGTGCATGAAGGCGTCGCCGTCCATGTCCGCGTAGCCAGGGATGTCCGCCACTGAGCCGAGGTCGTAGCCCGCTTCGGACATAGCTCGCAGGACGCGCAGCGTAGAAGCTGGGGTATCCAGGCCCACCGCATTGCCGATGCGGGCGTGCTTGGTTGGGTACGCCGAGAGCATGACGGCGATTTTCTTGTCCTTGTTCTCCAAAGACCGCAGCCGCGCGTGCTTGACTGCAATGCCCGCCAGGCGCTCGCAACGCTCCTGGTCCGGGACGTAGGCGATGAGGCCGTCGGAGTCGTACTCCTTGAAGGAGAACGGGACGGTGATAATGCGTCCGTCGAACTCCGGCACGGCGACCTGCGTTGCGACGTCCAGAGGTGTGAGGCCATCGTCGTTCTCGTCCCAGGCACTGCGCGGTGTGGTGAGCGCCAGGCCCTGAATGATCGGGATATTAAGAGCAGCGAGCTCTGCGACGTCCCAAGCCTCGTCATCGCCACCGGCCTGCGCGGTTGCTGGTTTGGTGCCACCAGCTGCGAGAACCGTGGTGATCGCGGCGTCCATGGTGGCGAGCTCCTGGAGCAGCTCAGGAGCTGCCTGGCGTAGCGAAGCGGTGAACATCGGGACAGCGGTTGCACCTTGCCTTTCCAGTGCCCGACTAAGGGCACTGATGTATTCGGTGTTACCTGCCAGGTGCTGGGCGCGGTAGTACAGCACAGCGATGCGGGGACCTCGTGGGGCCTCACCTGCAGCCCACTCGTCGCGAGACAAATGGCCCCACATCGGCATGTGTTCCGGTTGGTCGAAGCCGTAGCCGGTAAGGAGAACCGTGTCCGAGAGGAAGCGGTACAGGTGCTCGAGGTTCTTGGCTGAGCCTTCAGCCAGGTAGGTGTGTGCGGTCGTCGTTACGCCCGCTGGGACGGTGGACAGTTCGGTGAGCTCGGCGTCGACGGCCAGCTCGCCTGAGACGACGACGGTCGGGATTCCTTTGCCCAGGACGGATTTTAATCCGTCCTCCCAGGCCCGTTTGCCACCAAGGAGCCTAACGACGGCAATGTCGCAGCCTTCCAGCCACTCTCCGACCTGCTCGGCCTTGAGAGACATGGGGTTAGCGAACTTGAATTCGACATCGGGTGCGGAATTGGCAGCCTTTGCCGAAAGCAGGTCAGTATCTGAGGTGGACAGCAGTGCGATCACGTCTGCGTACCTTTCTGTGCAGTTGACGGGGTTACGCGCCCTGGTCGCTGCGCCGCGAAAACTGGGATTCAAGGTCTGACTGTGACAGTGGCGCGACCGCCCGGACTTACACCGGATTCAAGAAATCCCCACGGCCAATGCGTGTGGCGTTCCCCTCATCGTACGTGATGGCTAGGCCTCGATTTGGTATCGGCGGTGGCGAAGCTCACGTTCTGCCCCAGTTAAGGTGGAGCCCGAAACCGGTAGCTGGGAGAGATTGATGCGCGCTACAACCGTGAGCACTTGCCTTTTCGACGACTCCGCCACAGTTTTCGGGAGGCCGATTGAAGCAGCGAAGTCAAGCCAATCTTGGCGCTTTAAGTTCTTCGTCTTTGCGTTTAGTGGTAGCGCCAACGTGAAAACCCTGTAGAGCGCAGTACAAAGCAGGTCATGAATCGGTGCGACGTCCCAACGGCCTTCTTGCTTGAGGATAGAAACGTTCTTGGCATGAAGATCTCCGTTTCCCGTCAGCCAGGCAATTAGGAACTGAAGGTAGAGGTTCCTTTGGGCGAGCGGAACAGCAGCGCATTTAGTTGCCAAAGCAGTTACTACCTCTTCGGCGGGGACGGAATACTTTTGGGATGGCAGAATGCCGATCACTTGGGTTGCGTCTTCTAAAGCAAAACGTTGTCCGTTGGCGCGATCAAACCTAGTTACCCACAAACCAGGCAACCTTATGCTGAGCTACTGGGATTTTGAGCTGTCGTGCATGATCCAAATGCAAGTGTTCGTTAAGAACGAGGTTGGGGTGCTCTGGCGGATCAATTTTTAAGATGGCTTGCTCGTTTGTATCGGAGATCGGCATGTTGATCATCGATGCAGAGGCTTTTGCTTGAACTCCGGGCAGCCCGAAGCTATCCACATGATTCGTCAGTTCTCGGAAGTCAAGGGTCTCTAGGGGTTCGCTGATTAATGGATTCGGTGATGTAATCGCTTCGCCGTGCGGTGTGATCTGAACATCTCCGGGAACATCTCCACCAATGGCCTTCGGGAAGCAGCCCCGCAAAGAATGGTGGTAGCCCGCCACCAGCGTTTTTGAACGGAGCATTGTCTCGTGAATGACCCATTGAGATGTCGGGGCCAGTGTATTCGGGCAGATATCTAAACGTGACCTCCCCTGTATTCGATCGGTGGAGGTTGCCTGCTAAGACTCCGTTTTGTACACGTCTGCATCGGTGACGAACCGGAGTTTTTCAAGATTGATCACCGATGTACCTCGGCTCGGAGTCCGAGAGTCTCTAGGACCGTGAGCACAGTGCCGAGACTTGGTGTACCGGTACCCTTTTCGATGTCTCGCAGGGTGCGGTCCGAAATTCCAGCCATTTCCGCAAGCTGCTGCTGAGTGAGCATGTAGTGCTTGCGCATGTCGCGAATTTCGTTGCCGATTGCTTCGGCCTCAGTGTCGTGTCGTTCGGACATTCTCGGCAGAATCCTTCCGAATCTATCGCAAGTGATCCAGAAGCCACTCCATCTGCTGCGGTACCGACAGGTAGTACGGTAAGAAATGGTTGAGAGAGGTCCTGCCAGGCAGGCGAACCAATCGCGATTCTGTATATGAAACAGTGCCGCCTAGGGCAAGCCACCGATCCCGAAGGGTGCGCACCTGCCCAACTGGAATCACGTCGTCATTTCGCGAACCCCACAATCGAACTGGCGTAGCCGGAGCTGAATGTCCCAGCTCCTGCCGCTCCAACGCCGCCCGTACCAGCGGAATTTCACTAACCACCTCGGAAAAGGATCTGCCATCCACGGTCCAATCACGAGTGTGTTCCCACCCGCTAACCAATACCGTCCCGCCGGCACAGGTGCCAATGTTGGCGAGTACCTGCTTGCGGCCATGTTCGTTCAATAGTGGCCACAACACTTCCCATAGGTCGGGAGTTTCGGCCATGAGTCCCATAAAGGAATAAGCCAGGGTGCCAGTCACGAGGGAACCGTCGACGTGGCCCATGACGTCGAGAAGCGTGCTCGGTGGCGCACCAACGACGGCCGCTTGTGCAGGAAGGTCCGGGTTTTCGACGCACCAACCCACTGCCCCGCCACCTTGGGAGAAGCCCCACAAGCCTATTGGCTGTTCCTGGGAAATTCCGAGTTGACGCGCAGCACGGAGTGCGTCGTACAGGGACTGGCCTGCTGCGATGTGATCAACGTAGTACTGCACGCCCGCGTCCGGGTCGCGCGGGTAGTCGATGAAGACGACATCGCAGCCTTGACGGAGGAAGGCGAGCATGACAGGCAGCTCATATGCCATGATCGCGTCACGTGGCTGATCCAGGAAGAGTTTGAAACCGATGGCGGAGCTGTGGGAAGGATCGCAATGCTGTGCGACGCCCTGGGTAGACGGCGCAAAACCGATGACCGGGCGTTCTCCGTGCTCCCACGGGAAAGATGAGCGGATGACAGCGCCGGTGGCAGTGAGCTGGTGGCCGTGGGAATCAGTGGTGACATATTCAAAACGCTTTGCGCTGTGCGGATTCTTGCCTGCACCCAGGAAATGAAGTGGGCCGACGTCGGTAATCGCGCCGGGCTCCATGCCGAACACGCGCTCCGAACCGCCGAAATTGGGAACTGTGATGTTGGTGATGATGTCGCGCTCGACGTGCTCTCGATGCAAGAGTCGCCGGAGGAAGTCTTTGCGCAGCGGTGCGGAGATCTGCGCGAGCAACGTGGCGTCAGACCATTTGTAGCCACGTGTTGTCTCCCTCATGTTTCCCACAGTAGCGGTTTGCCGAGTCCTAGAATGGTGGCCATGACTTTGCCAAACCATGCCTCCGCCGAAAAAGTAGCCTGCGACCTGGGGCTTGGTGATCGCAGCCGAGCGGATGGCTGCCCTGGAGCGTTAACGTTCCACCATGCTGAGGACGGCGCCGTCGGACGCGTTCGCTTCCCTGGCGGCTCCATGAGCGTGACTCAGTTTACTCAGTTTGCGAAAGTATCCGCGGAGTTGGGCGATGGCGACATCCACCTCACGACCCGAGGCAACGTGCAGATCCGTGGCATTTCCGACGAAGCGGCCTTCACTCGGGCCGTCCTTGATGCCGGCTTCGTCCCCAGCATCCCGCATGACAAGATCCGAAACATCATCGTCTCTCCACTGTCTGACTTGGAGGAACTTGTAGCTGAGCTCGACCAGGCCCTCCTCGCCAACGATGAACTTGCTGGACTCTCCGGCCGCACCCTGTTTGGCATCGACAAGGGCGACGGCGCGATCTTGGCGCAGCAGCCCGACTTTGGCGTCTATGGACCTTCGAAACAGCTCATCCTTGGTGGCCAGCTCACCACACATGTCTTGAATAACCCCGCAGCTGAGCTCGCAGAACATGCGCTCAAATGGCAGCGCGCCCGCGGTGAAAAGTGGCGCGTCGCAGAAGATCCGTCGTTCAATACCTACGACACTGCGGAATTCGAGGCCCAAGAACCTACCCACATCGGTTGGTTCGACCGCGAGGACGGCACCGTGTCCCTGGGTGCAGGCCTGCCATTTGGCATCATCACAGCCAAGGTGGCTGAGTTGCTGTGCGCCGTCGAAAAACCTGTGCAGGTCACCCCTTGGCACAGCGTCCTCGTCCACGACCTCGATGAAGGTGAAGCGGAGGCAGTCGCGAAGGTGCTCGCACCGATGGGGCTCATTTTCGACGCCCACTCCCCTAAGCTGCTGGTCACTGCGTGCACGGGGCTGCCGGGTTGTGCGAAGTCGCGTGACGACGTCCGCCGGGACGCCCTCCAATTGATGGCCTCCGGCGCGACCGAGCGCACGCACTTCTCCGGTTGTGAGCGTCGATGTGGTCACCCCCGGGTGGAATACACCGACTATCTGGCGTTGGGTGACGGCAAATATGAGGTGTCGACTCGCTAATCTAGACAGCATGCACGAGTACATCACCGACGGTAACGAGATCTACCGCCAGTCGTTTGCCATGATCCGCGAAGAATCGGACTTGTCAGCGTTCGACGAGCTGCAGGCGCAGGTCGCGGTGCGCATGATCCACGCTGCTGGTCAGACTGATTTGGCGGATGACATTGAGTTTTCCGCGGGTGTTGTCCCGGCTGCCCGCAAGGCGTTGGAGGCAGGTAAGCCGATTATCACTGACGTGAACATGGTTGCCTCTGGTGTGACTCGCAAGCGCTTGCCGGCCGATAATGAGGTGCTGTGCTTCCTGCGTGACCCGCGAGTACCTGAGCTGGCGGAAAAGTTCGGAACCACTCGCTCTGCCGCTGCGGTTGAGCTGTGGGAGCCGGTGCTCGAGGGCGCTGTTGTTGCCATCGGCAACGCGCCGACCGCTCTAGTGCATCTAATGAAGTGGCTGGCGGAGGATCCATCGAGGCCACGCCCGGCCGCCATCCTCGGAATTCCGGTCGGCTTCGTTGGCGCTGCGGAGTCGAAGGCTGACCTTGCTAATGCTGCCGCTGATCTGGGCGTAGAGTTCCTCACCGTCCACGGTCGCCGTGGCGGTTCCGCGATCACCTGCGCTGCTATCAATGCCCTCGCAACGCACCAGGAGATCCTGCCATGAGCACGCTGTATGGAGTGGGAGTCGGCCCCGGCGACCCGGAGCTACTGACGCTGAAAGCTGTCCGCGCCATCGAAAGTGCCGACGTGGTCGCCTATCACGCAGCCCCTGGGAAGCCTTCTACGGCGGCGCAGATCGCTGCCCCATATCTCAAAGACAACCACATCCATGAGCTGTTGGAATACCCGGTGACCACCGGTTCCACTAATCACCCTGGTGGCTACGCGGGCGCGCTCGCAGACTTCTACGCTGACGCTACTGAGCGGCTCGCATGCCACTTGCAAGAAGGCAAGTCCGTCGCGATCCTCTCACTCGGCGACCCGATGCTCTATTCCTCGTATCAGCACCTGCACCGGACGCTCTCCGAGTTTGCCACGCAAACCCAGGTCATCCCTGGCATCCCGTCGATTACTGCGGTCGCAGACACCCTGGAGATGCCGCTGGCCGAGGATGAAGAAGTGATTACCATTCTTCCCGGTACCCTCCCGGAGCAGGACTTGGTGCGACGCCTTGCGTTGACTGATACCGCGGTGATCATGAAACTCGGCCGAACGTTTGAGAAGGTCAAGCGGGCTCTGGTCACCGCTGGTCTCGCTGATCGCGCTTATGTGGTCATCCGCGCCACGATGTCCGGGCAACAGGTAGTGCCTGTTCTTGAGGCGACTGAGGTGCCGTACTTCGCTTGCGTGGTTGTTCCGTCCAAGGTGGTGGCACCTTTGACTAAACCACAGGGCGAAGTCGTCGTGGTCGGCCTTGGCCCAGGCGCAGACCGTTGGACCACTCCGGAGGTGGCCGCCGAGTTGGCGCAAGCCACGGACATTGTTGGCTACTCCACCTACGTCAATCGCGTCCCGGTTCGCGAGGGCCAGAACCGGCACCTGTCCGATAACAAGGTCGAGGCGGAGCGCGCTGCGATGGCTCTGGATATGGCTAAGCGTGGTGCTCGCGTCGCAGTCGTTTCTTCCGGCGATCCGGGCGTGTTTGCCATGGCGGCTGCGGTGCTCGAGACCGCAGATGATGATCTCTGGCGAGACGTCCCTGTCCGCATCGTTCCCGGCATGACGGCAGCTCAGGCTGTGGCTTCCCGCGTCGGAGCGCCACTTGGACACGATTTCGGCATGATTTCGCTTTCGGATCGACTCAAGCCATGGCCGATCATCGAAACACGCATTCGTGCCCTGGCCAGCGCCGATATGGCTTTCGCTGTGTACAACCCGGCATCGAAAACTCGACGCGAACAGGTCGCCTTGCTCCGCGACATCGTCGCCGAGTACCAGGCGCCCGAGACCCCGGTCATCGTGGCTCGCGCCGTGGGGTCTGACGTGGAAAACGTAGTGGTCACAACCATCAAGAACTTCGATCCTGAGATCGTCGACATGCGCACCATGGTCATCATCGGGGCGTCCACCACCTCTGTTTATGAGGGCGTGGACGGCACCCGCGTCTTCACCTCACGCAGGTACGAGGCTTAAGGCCGTCAAGAACGCGCTTCTCGACGGCCACAGGCCTACCTACCCCCTAGCCCACGCCCCGATGGGGCCTGGGACTACGGGTGGCAGATCACCCAGTAGCCCATGCAGGTTGTTTTCTTCTTCAACCGCCGTGGTGACGGACTTGATTTTGCCCTTCTTGTTTTCGCTGGCTGCGCCGCCCATTGGCATGCCGCCCATCGGCATCATGCCCCGCCCAAAGTGCTGAGCGGATGTGCCGCCTGGCGTTGACGCTCCGGTAGTGGCAGTGCCAGATTGGAAACCCGGTGCCAATACGCCAGGTGACTTTTGTCCCTTCGGTGTGGCTCCGACTGGTGCTCCGACCGGTGCGATCCCGCCACCAGCAGCCATACTCAGTGCTGGAGCTCCAATGCTCGCTGCGGACGTGGTCCGGCTGCCAAAGTCTCGTAGGCCGGCAAATTGGCTGCTAGGGCCACCGATGCCCAATGGAGTAGCCTGCGCAGAATGCTTGCCTCCAGTTGGCAGCGTGCCAACGCCTACTGCTGGTGAATAGCCTGAGCCAGGTGTGCTCGGTGACATTCCCCCGACCGGGCTGACACCGCCGAAGTCAGGCGCAGACAGGCTTTGGGCTCCCGTGGCTAGCTGCCCAATCGGTGCGCCAGCGCCACCACCAATTCCTGCGAGGCCGTCCGCGTTGCGAGCTACCTCTGCGAAAGAGCCAGCGCCGATTGAACCTGGTTCGGCAATCATTGATTCGAAAGCCTGCGCCCCAGAATTTAGGCGTGCGACCGGGCCTGGTTTGCCGTGGCCGTCGACAAGCCCCATCGATGCCTGCAGTGTGCCACCCGCAGAGTCCCCCATCTCCAGCGACATCAGGTTGCGGATTACCGGCATCGCGCTTTCCACCGCCGCCGGAAACTCCGCACCCATAAACGACTGCAAAAACGCCTGCTCAGCCGCCTCGCGTTCGACGGGGTCGGTGATGAACGCAAGCGCCAGCTCGGCCATCTGCACCTGGAGCGCACCCGCCTCCGCGACCTGCCCCATGTACGTCACCGTGGTCGACATCAGCCCCGCATTCTTCGCGAACACATCCGCCGCATCCGCAACCTCCAGCGCCTTATCGACGGCCACATTAATGCTGTCCGCCTTATTGATCTCCGCAATATCCCAGGCAGTCATCCGGATGCTCTCCGCCAGCTGCGCCGCATTCTTGCCCATCGATTCCCAGGCCTGCGCGGACGATGCCACAGCGCCACCGTCCGTCGCTGCAAAAGCAGCGCTCAGCTCGGCGACGCTCCCAGGAATCGTCACCACAGGCGAAGGAAAATCGAAGTCCTCAAACACCTGGTCAGGACGCGCAGGAAACGCAATCGCCTCGGCCCCAACCTGACCGCCCTCATCGGCGATCCCAAGCGCATGTGAAGCAAATTCCTCCTGGCTGGTCAGCGAACGCTCCGTCGCACGCAATCCATCGCGAAGCCACGACACCTGCTCCGCGTACTTCTGCAGCGTCACCACCGCAGACCCAACCCCGCCAGTCAACACCAAACCGTGAGACGCGCCCATCTGGTCCAAGCCGGACACCGAAGAATAGGCGGCGGAGAGGGTACCTTGTTCATGCAACTGGGAAAGACCAGTGGCATCAGAGGCCAACGAATCAAAGTCGCTAATTTGTCGTGACAATATAGCGCTGTCAATGTCTACGTATTCCGTCATTGATCTTCTTCTCCACTTCTGGATAGAGCTTTTCGAGAATCTCCAACGACGCATCGCACACTTCGTTCGGCGTAGCAATCTTGTCGAGGTCTCCGATCATGACTTCCAACTGTCCATTCGTAGTTTGCGCGACAGACGAGCAATCATGGATCTTCGTTTCATCAAACCGATACTGGTACACCCCGGGAATCTTGCTGTCTACATCCTTGCTGATGACATACCGATTCCTTTCCACAGTCTCCAAATTGACCTTGTTCATAACGACTGAAACTGACCCAAAGAACGGTGCCTCTGGTGCAGTTTGAAATCCACACAGGAAGTACGGATCGTTCGCATTGCTTCCAATCCGCGACCTCTTCCCCAACCCTGCCTGTCGGAAGGTTTCTTCGCTGAGCTCGGTGCATGGGTCGAAGAGTTTGAAGTTGGGGTCTTTGGGGTCGAAGGTTGCTGGTGCGTGGACGTCGATGGGTGCGGTGTCTGCGCTGCCCGTTGTGGGCTCGTCCCCCCTGTGTGGCGCAGTGTCCGCACCTGTTGTGGTGCAGGCGGTGAGGCTGAGTGTGAAGAGTGTGATGGCGATGGCTTGTGAGAGCGTCGGCGTTTGTGGTGCTGTGTGCTGGCGCATGGTCCCCCCGATTGAAGTCTTGGTGTGACGGGCGTCATCATTTCGCATCATAAATGCAGATGCCCTCATTAGGTTTAGACGGAAGAAGTGGCCCAAAAGGTTCCATTGGTTTTGAAGATTTTTCTTAAGTGCTGGTCGCAGTCAAAAGTTGTGACTGCTGTGACTAGATGATCCGCTCTACTTTCGGTTTCTCTCCTTGCCGAAGGATCGCTAGGTCGTGGCTGTTCTGCATTTCGAGCCATTGTTGTGCGGTGCCAGCGCCGGCAGTTTCGAGCTTGATGGCGAGGCGCGGTGTCATGGATGCTTGGCCTTGGATAACTCTGTGGAGTGCGACGCGTGAGATGCCGAGTCGTCGTGCTGCTTCAGTGACGTTGATCCCGACTTTGTTGAGGAATTCAGCGAGAAATACTTCGCCTGGGTGTGGTGGCTTGGGTGCGAACATACGGTCACCTGCAATTCTTATTACCTATGGATAATCGAATTAAGTAATAAGAAGCTTCTCACAACTTATTGGTTTTGGCTTGCTAAGCACAAGCTTTCCCGAAGCGCACTAAGTTTCGGTAGACAACCCACGTCACAGCGCTTCAAGGGAAAAGCAACTATTGGCTCTGCCTAGCCGTCATCACAAACTCAAGCGATCCCACGGCCGCAGACATCGCCGCCACGATCGGCACGAGCCACCAACACACCGCAAAGCTCATCCGGGCACGACAGGGCTTAACGACGCTGAAGTCGCCACCACCATGCACGTTTTTGACAAGATGTCCCGCATTCTCACTCGCGCATCTGTGCTTCCGAAGGAGCAATGACATGTCACAGGCCACGATAATATGAAACATTTTGCTGCCACTGTATGGCCAATTCGTCGTCGACCGTCATACCTCGGGTTTTCAACAACTCAATTTGCTCGGTAATTGGTGTTCCGAGCTTGAAAGATCTCGAGGTTGCCATCAATACCCCCCTAACTAATGGCGAAAGAGATCCAGCCCGCTCCCATTTCAAAGAAACGGGGCAGGCTGAACGATTGCCCTTACTTTAACTGAGCTGGACCATTCAGCGTAACTGGCCGCTACAAACCGAAACCAAATCCGCCCAGATTAGATCTCCCGCAAGACCCTGAGCACTTCAACTGGAGTGTGTGTCACGATTGCGCGAGATCCCGCTGGCAGTGGCGGTCGCTGAACCATCACTACCGGCACTCCGAGTGATCGCGCAGCTTCGAGCTTTGCCTCGGTGAGTGATCCTCCGGAGTTCTTGGTTACCAGCACGTCAATCTGGTTGCCGACCATCAGTTCCTTCTCGCCTGCCACATCAAATGGGCCACGCGAAAGGATAAGTCGGTGGCGCGCTGGAAGTGGCACTGAAGGCTTCTCGACGCACCTGATCACGTACAAATTGTGCGGGTCAGCGGCGAAAGGCTCCAACTGTTGCCGGCCAATGGTCAGGAAGATGTGATGGTAGTCGCGGGCGACTACGGTGGCAGCTTCCTCCATCGACTGAACCGGAATCCATCGATCTCCTGAAGTTGCTTGCCAGGCTGGGCGATGCAGGCAGATGAGCGGCAGGCCTGTCGCCCGAGCTGCCTCAGCGGCGGACGTCGATATGCGTTCGGCAAAAGGGTGGGTGGCGTCGATGATGACCTCAATGCCGTTCTCAAAGATCCACCGAGCCATACCTGCAGGACCGCCGAAGCCACCGATGCGCACTTCACCGACCGGCAGGTGTGGATTCGAGACGCGACCGGCGAGGGACGAGGTGACCCACCAGCCCTGGCCCATCATGAGGCGGGCGAGTTCGCGGGCTTCGCCGGTACCGCCAAGGATTAAGGCGCGCATGGGATGGTCCTGCCGTGTGCGTCGCGAGGGCGATCATCTGAGTACAGGTAAGAATCTGGGAAGCCAGACGCGCCAAGCACCTGGCCGACGATGATCATTGCGGTACGCGTGATGCCAGATTCATGCACTTGGGCGGCGATATCAGAAAGCGTGCCCCGCAAGATCTGCTCCTCAGGCCGGGAAGCGAAAGCGACAACTGCCACCGGGCAATCGGAACCGTAGTTCGGAATTAGCTCATCAACGACTCGGTCGATGTCGTGAGCTGCGAGGTGAATACAGAGTGTGGCCTTGGAAGCACCCAGTGTTGCCAGGTCCTCCCCTTCCGGCATAGCGGACGCGCGCCCGGAAACACGGGTCAAGATGACCGTCTGGCCCACGGTTGGAACAGTTAGCTCGTGTCCAAGAGCTGCCGCTGATGCTGCGAAAGACGGCACACCAGGGACGATTTCGTAATCAATTCCCAATTCAACGAGGCGACGGGCCTGCTCCGCAAGTGCCGAGTACACGGACGGGTCACCGGATTGCAGGCGGGCCACGTCGAGCCCGCGGCTGTCCGCATCGGCAATCACTGCGGTGATCTCATCCAGTGGCATGCGCGCAGTGTTAACTACAACCGCATCATCAGGGACATTCGCGAGCACCTCTGGTGGCACGATCGAGCCAGCGTACAAGCACACCGGACAGGATCGGATGAGTCGATCAGCCCGCAATGTGAGCAGGTCAGCTGCACCTGGGCCTGCGCCAATGAAGTAAACCGTCATGGAAGCAACTATAGCCCCTTGACAACCTTCCACTGCAGGACGGGTAACGCAGATTTCATGGTCCTGAAGGAACCGACCATGGAAGAATGCGCGACTGACAACTGTGTCAAAGTGCCACCGTATTGCGCGTGGAGATCATAAAGCAGTGAACATGATTCTAAGGTCACCGCGTTCGCAACGAGGACGCCACCGGCCTTCAGCGCGTTCCAGCACCCTTCGAACACCCCCGGTGCCGTGAGACCGCCACCGATGAACACGACATTGGGCTCCGGGGCCTTTGTAGGGAACGCTCCTGCAACGACCAGGTGAGGCACGCCGAGTCGGAAAGCGTTGTTCTTGATGCGTGCTTGGCGCAGCTCCGACTGTTCAAAGCAGATGGCATGCGTGCCGGGGGTGGAACGGAGAAATTCGATGGAAATTGAGCCTGAACCGCCTCCGACATCCCACAGCAGCTGGCCAGGGCGCGGCTCCAGGGCTGCGACGGTCAGTGCGCGGATATCCTTCTTCGTCAGCTGCCCGTCCGTCTCATAGGCTTCGTCCGGCAGTCCGGGCACCAAAGAACGAGACTTTGCGGGGGTAATCGCGATGATGTTCAGTGAGCTTTCCGGCGCGGACACCTCAGAGGCAAAGCTGTGCACGATTGTGCAGTCCGCCGACCCGAGGTCACTCAGAATCGACACCACAGCATCTGCGTGGCCGAGCTCAATGAGCAATTGTCCAACTTGTCCCGGCGTGGACCGGTCGCGCCCCAACACTAAGAACGGCAGCCCCTTGTCCAAAGTGGGAATAATGCTGGTGACGTCCGCTGTCACCAGCGACACCACCTCGGTGCTTTGCATTGGCCACTTGAGCTCGGCACACGCGAGCGAAATCGATGACGGTGCCGGAATAACCCGGAACTCCCCCTCAAACTCCCGCTGCAATGTAGAACCAATGCCAAAGAACATCGGGTCACCGCTACCCAGCACAACAATGTTCTGGTAGCGCCAGCTGGCTAGCAGCGTCGGAATTGCCGGAACAAGTGGCGATGGCCAAGCCTTGAGCACTGCGGTAAGTCCCACGGGCAGCAGATCTAGTTGCCTCGCCGAACCAATAATCAACCCGGCTTCCAAAATCGCGCGCTGGGCGGACCCCGACAGGTCATCAAAGCCACCAGGGTTGATGCCCACAACGGTCACTCCCGAATAGGGAATTCTCACCGAAAAGTCTGGGTCGACGGCGGACAGCGTCGGCCGAGTCGGCTCTTCACTAGGAACGGGCACCGGGCTGGTCATAACTAGTACTTTAGCGTGGCATATGCCGCCAGATGGGGCGCGGCACGAGCTTCATCACCCACGCCAGCACCCGCAGTCGACCTGGGATCCACACCGTTGTCGATCGCCGCTGCTTAACGACGGCTTCCGCCACGTCTTCCGGTCGAACAGACATTGGCGCTGGCTTCATTCCCTCGGTCATGGAACCAATGACGAATCCTGGCCGGGCCAATACGAGCGATACGCCCGTGCCGTGAAGTTCATCCATGAGGCCCTGGCAGAATGCGTCCAGGCCAGCTTTGGTGGAACCGTACACGTAATTCGCCTTGCGGGCTCGCCAGCCGGCGATGGACGAGAACGCGTAAATGAAGCTTGGTTCGGATTGCGTGCGCATGACGTCGGCAAGCACCGTAAGCATGCTGACCTGCGCGGTGTAGTCGATCGTGGCGATGTCGGTGGCGTGGGATTCGTCGTGAAGCGCGCGTTCCTGGTCGCCGAGGATGCCGAAGCAGACGACGGCATGGGTGATCGGCCCGAAATTCAGTGCTTCCTGTACGACGAAACGGTGTGAACGCAGGTCGGTGGCCTCGAATGGGAGGACGTGGACCTCTTTTGCTTCGGGGAGTTCTGGGATGGCCTCGGGGCGACGTGCGCACAGCACCACTGTTTGGTTCTTGCAGAGTCGTCGTGCGATCTCGCCGCCGATGTCGCTGGTTGCTCCCAGAATTAAAACTGTCATGCAGACAGGGTATATCCCGTTATGGACAGTGAGCCAAGGCTGCGCATTTCGTTAAAGGTGCCGACCTTACCGCCGGCCATGGCTGCACCGGCTAGGTATGCCAACGGCAAGAAGTGATCCGGGGTCGGGACGGCTTTGGCAAAGTCCTGGTGATCGGTGAGTGATGCGATGCGGGAAGGATCGTCGAGCATAAGCTCCATTGTCGCGTTGTCGAATCGGTCGGCCCAGTCGAAGCCCTTGTCCCCCGCCTGCCAGTCGATCACACGGAGGTTGTGCACGACGTTGCCGGAGCCGACGAGGAGGACGTTGTGTGATTGGCTAAGACTTGCGAGCTTGCGGCCCATCTCCATGTGGTGCGCAAGCGGCTGGGTAGCGTCGATGCTCACCTGAAGCACCGGGATGTCGGCCTTGGGAAACATATGGGTGAGCACGGACCAGGTGCCGTGGTCGATGCCCCACTCGTAATCCTTGGCCACCAAGGTTGGCTTGGCAATGTCTTGCACCAGTGAAGCAATTTCGGGGTCGCCTGGGGCTGGGTATTGAACGTCAAAAAGCTCTTGCGGGAAACCGTAAAAATCGTGAATGGTCTGCGGAGTCTGCATTGCAGTAACTGCGGTGCCCCGGGTGTACCAGTGTGCTGATACTGCCACGATGGCTCGGGGCTTGCGCTGCCTTAAGATCTCGGCTCCGAGATCGCTCCAGCCGTGGGTAAAGTTGTTGGTTTCCACGGCGTTCATTGGTGAGCCGTGGCCTACGAAAAGTGCGTTAATTGTTGACATGTCAGCAAGTATGTCATGTCAACTACCTTTACGCAATAGGCGCGCGATTCAACCTCTCACACCCATCCGCAGTCACCACAACGATGTCCTCGATGCGTGCCCCATACTCCCCCGGCAAGTAGATCCCGGGCTCAATCGAAAACGCCATTCCCGGCTCTAACACCAGTTCGTTACCTGCGACAATGAACGGCTCCTCGTGCAGGGAAAGCCCAATGCCGTGGCCAGTGCGGTGGATGAAATACTCCCCGTATCCGGCAGCGGAAATGTGGTCGCGGGCGATGGCGTCGATATGCGCTGCGGTGACACCGGGGCGAACCTCCGCTACGGCCTTCGACTGCGCCTCGCGGAGCACTTCATACCACTCTGGGATGCTGCCAAGCAGATACGTGCGGGTGCAATCGGAGTGATAACCGGCGCCCCAGGTGCCTCCGATGTCGACAACCACGATGTCATCCGGCTCAATCACGCGAGACGAATAGGAATGATGTGGGTTCGCGCCGTTCGGCCCGGAGCCAACAATCACGAAGTCAACGCTACTGTGACCCATTTCCAGAATGAGCTCATGCAGTTCTGCGGCAACTTCTGCTTCCGTTCGGCCTGGTCGGAGCAACTCAGGCACCCGTTCGTGCACCCGGTCGATGGCCTGCCCAGCCTGCCGCAATTGCTCGACTTCCTCTTCGGATTTGCGCATGAACAATTCGCTGAGCACCGGGGTTGCGAGCTCTGCCCGTGCCCCGAGGCAATCCTGCAGTCCGATCAGGTGAGACGCTTCCAGCTGAGACCCAACACCAAAAGTGTCGACATCGCCAAGGACACCACGAACGATCTCGTAGGGTGCTTCCCCATCTTCCCAGCCAATGACGTCCACGGGGACATCCACATTGCCAGCGTCGACTGCCGGAGCAATGTACTTGGCCTCCCCGTCACGTGGAATGACCAGGCCTGAAAAACGCTCGTGCGTCGCATTCCACGCACCGGTGAGATAAGCAAGCTCAGCGCTTGGACCAAAGACAAGGCCACCCAATGAGCCCATCTTTTCCTGCGCCTGCTCGATGCGGTTGGCATAGACTGAACGAGAAAAACCTTGCATATCGTCAAGTCTAGGAGTTCGGCCATGCACAGCGCAGTTAGGCTCACCGCGCGCAACTTACTGGCCAGTGGTGTGCTCACCAACGCGCAGCTTATCGACGCCTCCCTCTCCGCCCACTTCCAGCAGCAAAGGTGTGATCCGGTTCGAGATCGCGCCACCCACGTCATTACCGCGGCGCACTTCGCCAAGGACATCCAGCAGGCGCGGGTAGCTAATGCCACCTTCGACGGTGTCGCCGATAGCTTTGAATGTATCCCGGGCACCGACATCGCGGTTGGCCGACTGCGCACACCAGCACCGGCTTGCCAGCTGCTTCCGATTGCCGGAAGCACGGTAAAGCCTGGGCAAAAGCTGGTGTCGCTGGGTTTCAGCGACCAATACCGAGTTGCCCCATCCGGGCTCGTCCCTCGCTACGTCTCCAGCCTCGTGGTCACCGGCCTCCCCTGGATTGTCACCTACGACTTCAAGACGCGCGCCCGCCACGGAGCGCTCCTGCTCCCCACAGGTTTGCAATGGTCAAGGCGCGGTGACTCGGGCGGTCCTGTGCTTCGCGACGGCCAACTGGCAGGCATCCAATCGATGGTGTCTGTCCCCATGGGCCTGCCCCTCGGTTTTGCCGCCATCAACCTCCTCGGGCCACACCTACCAGCAATCCGATCAGCTATGAACCAATAGCGACGACGCCGCGCCTAATCGCGTCAACAGCCTTCCTGGCGTTGCGTTGAATCTCATCGGTGTAGCCGGTCTTCTTCACCTGCTCCAGGGCGTCGATCACCTGACGGCACCAGCGTACGAAGTCACCAGGGGTTAGCTCCGCGCCGGAAGCAGCAGCTGCCTGCATGCAGTAGTCCAAAGGCGCGCCGGCTGCCCACTGGTGGATGGCCAGGGCGAATCCTGGTTCCGGCATCTTGGTGACGGGGAGCCGGTGGCGACGCTCATCTGCCTCCAACTCGGTCCAGATGCTGTAGGTCGCGTTCATGGCGGTGGCCATGGCGTCGGTGGCAGCCTCGGCCTCGCCTTGGGTTTCCTTGCGGTTTTCAAAGATGCACATGGACACTACACCGGCGAGCTCAGCGGGATCGAGCTCATTCCACACCCCGCGACGCAGGCACTGAGCCACGAGGAGGTCTGCCTCGCCGTGGATCATCGCGAGACGTTCGCCCTCATCGGTGATGATCGGAATCTTGGCGCCGTCGTCGGTGTAGTCGAATTCGACGTAAGTCATTTCCTCAAGCAAGCTGAGGATGCGGTCAAAGGTGCGTCCGAGGGTATCGGTTGCTTCTGATACTTGTGACTGGAGACGATTCAGGTCCCGCTGCCTGCGGGTCAGCCGCTCTCCGATCCGGGCCATTGGCTCCAAATCGGCCCAACCGTGAACAGGGTGCTGCCGGAGCTTATCGCGAAGCTCCAAGACCTCTGCGCTGCCACGATGACGGGGCTCCATCCGCATCTTCTTCGGGCGCGGGTAGTGATTACGTTTAAATTGCTCGACCACATAGCGCGAGTGGCGCTTCGGATGGTGCGTGACATCCTTGGATAGGCGCATCTGACCAATGACGATCGGCGGGATAGCAAAGCTCTCCACGTCTACCCTGCCGGACCAGCCAGATTCCATGATGATCCACGGCTTAGGGTCGCGGGAATTGTTCGCGGCGGACACCACCACAGCCAAGAGTGGCTGACGCTTGCCAGGCATGGCGATGACTTGGCCGTTCTGGAGCTTGGCCAGCACGCGGGTTACTTCCTGCACGCGTTCTTCGATACCGTGACGCTTTGCCTTCCGCTCAGCCTCCTTTAGATCGCGCCTGATGTTCATGTAGTCCATGAACTCAGCGATTGGGTCATCGCTGGTGGCTGGCGGGTTTGAGGCGTCGATAAGCGTGCGCAGTTCGCGCTTCAAGTCCGCAACCTTGACCTCAGCGCGCTCCAGCTCGCGGACCTCATCCACCACTGAGCCGTCGGCCTGGTACTGGGCGAAGGACTTCTCCAGCAGTCGGTGCGCTGGCTCGTAGCCGATGGTCTTGAGCAGGTTCACGCTCATGTTGTAGCCGGGCGCAAAGGTGGAAATGAGCGGGTACGTGCGGGTTGAAGCAAGTCCGGCGACGGCTCGAGCGTCCATGGCTGGGGCCCACTGGACAACGGCGTTACCGAGGACATCGATGCCTCGCCTGCCGGCGCGTCCAGTGAGCTGGGTGTACTGGCCCGGAGTGAGATCGACGTGGGCCTCGCCGTTAAATTTCACCAGCTTCTCCAGCACGACCGACCTCGCAGGCATGTTGATGCCCATCGCGAGAGTCTCCGTCGCGAAGACTGCCCGCACGAGGCCCTTAACAAAGAGTTCCTCCACGATGTGTCGGAAAGCTGGAAGCATGCCTGCGTGGTGGGCTGCGAAACCGCGCATGAGGGCTTGCTTCCACCGCCGGAAATCGAGGACCTTAAGATCCTCCTCGGGGATGCCTTCAACGCCCTTATCCACGATCTCAGCGATCAGATCCGCCTCTTCCTGGGTGGTGAGGGTTAGCTGCGAACGCATGCATTGGTAGAGGGCGCCGTCGCAGCCCGCGCGGGAGAAGATGAAAGTGATGGCCGGGAGCATCTTCTGGTTCCGCAGAATCTGCAGTACCTCTGGCCTGCCAAGTGGGCGATATTGCTGTGGCCGGGAAGGCTTCGTAATGCGTTCTCGCACTTCACCGCGCTTGCTGCGGGACCTAAACCCTGCCGAAGAGTTGTAGCTTTTTTGCGCTTCTCCGCGTTCGAGTCGCTCAATGTAGTGTTCGAGCTCGCGGTTTACTTTTCCTTCGCTGTTTTCAAACAGGGGAAAGATTTTCCGGCCGACGAGCATGTATTGATCCAGTGGCACTGGACGCTTTTCGGTCACCACAACCTTGGTGTCGCCACGGACCGTTGAGAGCCAGTTACCGAACTCTTCGTAGTTCGACACCGTTGCAGACAGTCCAATGATCTGCACTGATTCATCGAGGTTCAGGATCACTTCTTCCCACACAGCGCCACGGGACTGGTCGGCGAGGAAGTGAATTTCGTCCATGACCACGTAGGCGAGGCGATCAAGCTGACGGTTCTCCGCGTAGATCATGTTGCGCAAGACCTCGGTGGTCATCACGACAATATCGGCGTCACCGTTGATGGAAACATCACCTGTTAGGAGGCCTACGGCGTCCTCGCCGTGCACCTTTTGCAGGTCATGGAATTTTTGATTGCTGAGGGCCTTGATCGGTGTGGTGTAAAAACACTTGACTCCCCTGCTCAAAGCTAGGGAAACTGCGAATTCGCCGACGATCGTCTTGCCTGCGCCGGTAGGCGCACACACCAACACACCATGCCCATCCTCTACTGCCTGGCAGCCCTCGATTTGGAAATCATCGAGGGGGAATTTCAGGCGAGCAGAGAATTCAGCAAGGTGTGTCATGTATTCCAGATTAGAGCACGTCGTCGAATGCTGACCCTGGACGCTGCGACAAATCGCCAAGCTGCTCGTTGGAGCGAATCATGGACTGCGGTGTGGCCTGCACGGGAGAAGCTGGGGCGACGGGGCTTGGCCCATCGACGCCACCCGGTGTGAGATCCAATGAGGAAGCAGAGTCGTCGTCCCCATCAAGCCAATCAGGGCGTGCGCGGTCGCGACGCTTGTCGTTGAGGCGACAGAACTGCAATGCGAATTCGACGAGGATGCACAGCGCGATGGACAGCGCCAGCATGGACATTGGATCCTGGCCCGGGGTCATGAACGCCGCAAAGATGAACAGCGCAAGAATGATGAGTCGGCGCTTGTCCTTGAGTGTTTCGTATTCCAACAGCCCAATGATGTTGAGCATGATGATGAGCAGTGGAACCTCGAAACTGACACCGAACACGAGCAACAGCGCAAGGAAGAAGCTGTAGTAACGCTCACCACTAAGGGCCGTGATCTGGGTGTTGTCACCAATTTGCAGCAGCACCTCCAGGCCATAGGCCATGACGAAATACGCCAGTCCGGCGCCTGCCACGAACAGCAGGACCGCGATGGAAACGAACGTGAAGGTCCACTTGCGCTCGTTCTTCATCAGGCCTGGGGTGACAAAGCCCCAAATCTGGGCAAGCCATACCGGCGAAGCCAGCACCGAACCCGCCAGGGCGCCCACTTTCAGGCGCAGCATGAACATTTCGAACGGTGCTGTTGCGAGCAAACGACAGGTGCCATCGGCCGTGAAGTCGGCGCGTATCGTCGGGTCAAGCTTGCAATACGGGCCGCGGAGGATTTCACCTAGTGAGATGATCCCAAAGAAGGAATGCTGGTACCAGATGAAACCGACGACGGTACCAACGGCCAGGGCCGCGATGGAAATGAGGATGCGACGGCGAAGTTCCTGAATGTGCTCAACGAGCGACATTGAGCCGTCGTCATTGCGTCGCTTCGTCTGTGCTTTCTTAGGTGCCACTACACTACGCGCAGATTACTGCTGACCCTGCTGAGGGTACTGCGTCTGGTTCTGAGTTGGCTGCTGCACAGGCTGAGGCTGCTGGATAGGCTGTGGCTGAATTGGCTGAGCCTGGATTGGCTGCTGCTCGATGGCCTGTGGCTGGCCGTCGTTCTGCATTTCCTTCACTTCAGACTTGAAGATGCGCATGGAACGGCCGAGGGAGCGTGCAGCATCCGGGAGCTTCTTTGCACCGAACAGCAAGACGAGTACAACTACGAGGATGATGAGTTCGGTTGGGCCAAGATTCGGCATGTGTAGTCCTTATAGTGAGTGAAAACTAGTTCGAGGGTTCATCATACGCCTGCAGCGCACGGGTTGCTCGTTCCGCTACGGCTTTAGCTAAGTGTGTCGGAGCAGTGATCCGCATCTTGCCTTCAGCCGCGAGAACGAAACGGACGAGCCACTCCTGCGAGCCAATGGGCATTGTGCCTGTTATCCAGCCGTTTTCTGGCTGACTTGTGAGGGTGATAGGTACGTAGTCACTCACCCAGGCGTAGTCTTCCCGGACCTCGATTTCGGCGTTGTCTCGTCCAAAAGCAAAGGGGTCCTTCTCTGAAAACTTAAGCTGCGCGGAGTGCGACTCTGACGGCTGCTCGAGGACGGTGACGTCGCTCATCCGATCCACCCGGAATGTGCGGTGTTTACGTACGTCGTGGTCCCAGGCCCTTAGGTAGGTGTGTCCGTCGTTGCTGAAGATGTGGGCTGCCGAGACGGTGCGGGTGGCTGAAGTAAACGTGGTTTGGGAAAAGTAGGTGAACGTGATCTGCCGTTTTTCTTCCATCGCGCGTCGAATTAGCTCCACGTCCGGTGAGTCCACGGCCTCCTGATCTGGGTCGACAATAAACGACACCTGCGGGCCCATAAGATCACGAAGCTTAGCTGCTGCGCTGTTGACTGCCGACTTGTCGACGAGCCCAGGCATCGCCTCCAGATTCTCGAGGGCCAACAGTAGTGCCGTTGCCTCAGTCGTCGTTAGGCGCAGTGGCTTGTTCATCCCTTGGGCGTTGGTGACGCGCACGCGTCTATAATCGTGCTGCATATCGACGAGATCACCAGGCATGAGCCCGGGCAGGCCACAGCACCACAGGCGATTGAGATCGTCCATGATCTGCTCTGGCTCTCGGCCAAGATCCTGGGCTGCTTCCATGACGCTGCGTTCCGGGTGCGCCTCGAAATATGGCAGGAGGTTCAGCATCCGCACCAAGTCTGCCAAGCGTTCGGTTCCGCGGGCCATCAGTGCACCTCCTGTGCTCGTCGAAGACCAGCAACAACATTGCCGCGCAGCTCGGCTGGCTCAAGCACCACAATCTCTGGGGCGCCCGCTATGCATTCACGCAAGAGCCAGTGCTTGTCGACGTCACTGAAGCGCACAACGTCTCCCTCACGAATTCCTTGGGCCTCCAATTCAGGATGGGCGCCAAGTGGAATGCGCACGGTGGCGGAGATGAGTTCCTGGCCGCGTCGCAAAGCTTCTTCAACGATGTCCTGCAGGTCGACGCCTTCCGGGCGAGGATGCTGCAGTTTTCCGCCCACGGTGATGTTGTCTACGCGGGTGATGCGGAAAGAGCGGACGGCGCCCCGGTCGGTGTCGAAACCGACGAGGTACATGCGCCCTCGCAAGGGAACAAGACCCCAGGGGTCCAGGTGTCGCTGCTGAACAGAAGCCTGGCTGTGGACTTGATAATTGAAGCTGAGAGCTTGACCTTTGGTGCACGCGCCGATGACCTGGTCCAAGGTCTTGGCCTTGATGGAATTGAGGTCGCTGCTAGTGCCCAAGCTTCCTGCAGTGCCCAGGGTGCGGGTTGCCCCAGCTGCTGCGATTTTGGTCCAGCCGGAGCGGGCGAAAGCGGAAAGCTCGCCGGTCATGCCTCGCTCCCCTGCCAAGCCCAGGACTGTTGCTTCCTCGGGAGTGAAGCTGATTTCTGGCAGCGAGTAGTCATCCTCTTGCAAGCGATAACCGGTGACTCGGACCCCGTTTTCAACTACAGCGTCGGCGACTTCCTCGATGGGAACGCCGACCTTTTGTAGGACGGCGCGGTCGCGGAGAAAGAGCTTTTCGCTGCCCGTGTAGCCGGCTACGTTCTTCCGTACCCATGCGGAGGTGAGAAACTGCCTACCCAGCTCCTTAGCGTTAAGAAACGCGAAGGTGAGGTTGGTCAGGCGTTCCAGACCGGGGTCTTTGTCTGTCATAGCTTTTGGATGAGTTCTTCCACTCGAGCATCAGCATTGGCAAAAGGGTCACCAAGTTCCACCATGTGTGGCTCCGGTTGATTGACCTTCAATCGCATCCAGTCTACGGTCACCGACGCTTCTCGTTCGAGCGCAGTGGAGAGAAACTTTCCGCGTAGATGGGCGCGGGTTGTCTCTGGTGCATGATCCATGGCGTGGGTTATTGCTTCGTTGGTGACCCAGCGCTTGATGAGCCCCTTAGCTTCCAGAACTGGGAAAATGCCGCGTCTTGGCCGGATGTCGTGGTACATCAGATCGATCTGCGCGAGCTTTGGATGCTCGATCGGCACATCAAGCTTGTCTTGATAGCGGTCGATGAGTTTCTTCTTGATTACCCAATCGATCTCTGTGTCTACCTGCGAGAAATCTTGCGTCTCGAGCGCGCGCAGCATGCGTCCCCACAAGTCCAAGACTTGGTCGAGTTCGGCGGAATGCTCCCGCTGCTCATACCACGTGCGCGCTGCTTCGAAGTAGGCGCGCTGGATGTCCAATGCAGTGACGGTGGTGCCATTCTTGAGCTCGATCACTGTGCCGCCTGTGGTGTCGCGTGCGATCTCGCGGATGGTAGCGATGTCGTCGGCAAGTTCGAAGTCCGGGAGTTCTTTGCCAGCCTCGATCATTTCGAGCACGAGCTCCGTGGCGCCGATCTTGAGTGCGATCGTGGGCTCTGCGAGGTTTGAGTCGCCGACGATGACGTGCAGGCGTCGGTATTGGGAGGAGTCGGCGTGAGGTTCGTCGCGGGTGTTGATCATTGGTCGGCTGCGGGTGGTTGCAGAAGAGACGCCTTCCCACACGTGATCTGCGCGTTGGGACACGCACCATCCTGGGCCAAAGTGGGAGCTTGCGCTTCCGAGGAAAGGTCGATAAATGAGGCCGGCGCCGGCGATGAGCTGGCGGGTCACCAGGAACGGGATGAGCTTCTTGCCCAGCACTTTGAGTACCGCGCTGCGTCCGACCAAGTAGTTCTCGTGGCAGCCATAGGAATTGCCTTGGCTGTCAACGTTGTTCTTGAACAGGTAAACCTGGGCATTCTTCCCCTCTGCTGCGAGGGCTGATTCGGCTTGTTCTGCGAGTTGGGAAACGATGCGGTCACCGGCTTTTTCATAGGTCAAAAGCTGGGTGATCGAGTCACATTCGGCGGTGGCGTACTCGGGGTGAGAGCCAACATCCAGGTACAGCCGCGATGCGTTGGGGATGAAGATGTTCGAGCTCGAGTATTTTTCCACTATGGGGCGGAACATGTACCTGGCGATGTCATCAGGTGTCATCGGCGCGACGTCGCCAGGTAGGCGGACCATGATTCCGTACTCGGTCTCGACTCCCTTGATCCTGCGGGTCAAAGCGGTCACTGGCCGCCCTTTTGCACGTAGGAGCGGACGAATTCCTCTGCGTTGTTCTCCAGCAGACCGTCGATTTCATCGAGCAGGTCGTCGGTGCCTTGGGTGTTCAGCTGAACTTGACCGGCTTCGCCGAGGATGTCTTCGTCTTTCTTGCTGGGGCCGGATGCGTAGCTTTGCGTCATTGTTAGTCCTTTCCTTGGATCAAGTCTAGGGCGCGGGGGTCGTTGGCGGTGTAGGAATCGACCTCGGGCATGCTGATGCGCTGCTCATCGACGACCATGCTGTCCCAACTAGCGGCGCTGACGCGTTCGCTGTGGTCACGCATGAGGGTGCCTCGCAGGTAGGCGCGAGTATCCAGTGGCGGATTCTTCGCGGCGTAGGCGATCTCTTCCTCGCTCACCAAAGTACGCATGCGCCCCTTGCGTACCAGCGCGTGATACAGGGATTTCGCTGGGTCGATGTCGCAGTATTGCAGGTCAATGAGCTGCATCTTGGGGTTGTCCCAAGTCAGGCCGCGGTCGATGAACCCTTGCATCAGCGCCAGCTTCGCGGTCCAGTCCAGGAGGTGGCTGGTCCCCAGCGGATCGTCTGCCAGAAGTTCCATGACGGAACCCCAGAGTTGATGCTCGCGAGAGCCTGCAGCAACCCGTGCGTGGTATACGCCCAGAATCTCCAACGCGGTGAGGAAACGGCCGTCCTTCAGTTCCAGCTTGTGCGTCAGCGTCAGATCTCGGGACACCTTGGAAACCTCCGCGACCGGCTCCTTCAACGCCAAATCAGCGAACGAGACACCCTGTTCGATTGCATCGAGCACCAACGCCGTCATGCCCATCTTGAGGAAGTTCGAGGTCTGCGACATATTCGCATCGCCGATGATGACGTGCAGGCGACCGAAGCGTTCTTCGTCGGCGTGCGGTTCGTCGCGCGTGTTGATGATGCCGCGGTTCAGCGTGGTTTCCAGCGAGATTTCCGTTTCGATGTAGTCAGCGCGCTGCGAAATCTGAAAGCCTGGCTGCTCTCCCCTGGCACCAATCCCGACGCGACCAGCACCGATAATCACCTGCCGCGTGACAAAGAAGGGAATCAGCGCTGCTGCCAGCTCATCAAAGTCCGTATTCCTTGAGTACAGGTAGTTCTCGTGACTGCCGTAGGACGCGCCCTTGCCGTCCACGTTGTGCTTGTAGATCTTCAGCTCCGGGCACGGCTCATGCCCATCCAGCGCCGACAAACCCTGTCTGGAAAGTGCCGCAACGGCCGCTACGGCCTCGCGCAGGATGACGTCGCCGGCGGCGTCGTAAAGCATGGCGTCCCACGCGTTCGTGGTCTCAGGCGCGGAATATTCCGGGTGCGCGTGGTCAACGTAAAAGCGCGCACCATTGCCGAGCACGACGTTCGCCACACCCACTGCGTTCGGGTCGATGACCGGGACCGTGTGGTAGCGCTTGAGGTCGAATCCTCGCAGGTCACGCAGCGGGTGTTCGCCCTCGAAGTCCCAGCGGGCTCGTCGCGCGCTTATCGACGCCGCGTAGCCCACGACCGTGTGAGTCGAGGTGATGATCGGGCTGAGCAGCGGATCGCTTGGGGTGGCGATGCCGTATTCAGTTTCGGTTCCCATGAATCTTGGCATGTGCTACCCCACAATCTTCGCTTGGATGACTTTGCCGCCGTGGCGACCGGTGATGCGCGCCCACTCGTCTGGATTGGAAGTGTTCGGCAGATCCTCGTTCTCTTTGTTTTCGGTGTCGATCGCCCTGATCAGGTGCTCTTGGCTGATGCCTGAAGCCTTACCGTCGAGCTCGTCCTTGATGGCGAACTTTTTGGCGCGGCCGACGATGTTGGCGATCATCGCTCCCGAAACGAAGTCGCGGTAGTGGAGCGTTTCCGTGGTGCCATCTTGCAGGGTGAGCTCGACGAAGGGTTTGTCCTCGTAGAGGTAGTCCGTGGCTTCCTGGATGAGTACCTCGGGGCGGGTGGAGAGCGGAATGTTGCCGGTGAGGTACCTGGTGAAGATGTCCTGGGCCTGCGCTTTTCCGGGGCGTTGGACGCGGATTTTCACGTCTAGGCGACCGGGGCGCAGGATGGCGGGGTCGATGAGCTCTTCACGGTTGGTGGCGCCGATGACGATCACGTTGGAGAGCGACTCGACGCCGTCCAATTCTGCGAGCAGCTGCGGCACCACGGTGGTTTCGACGTCTGAGCTGACGCCGGACCCGCGGGTGCGGAAGATTGATTCCATCTCGTCGAAGAAGACGATGACTGGGCGACCTTCGGCAGCTAGCTCGCGGGCCCGCTCGAAGATGAGGCGGATCTGTCGTTCGGTTTCGCCGACGTACTTGTTGAGCAGCTCTGGGCCTTTGACGTTGAGGAAGTAGGATCCGCCCGTGACGCCGAGTCTTTCGGCCAGTGAGTGTGCTACTGCCTTCGCGATCATTGTTTTGCCGCAGCCCGGCGGGCCGTACAGCAGGACACCTTTAGGCGGGTGTAGATCGTAGTTTTTGAAGAGCTCCGGGTGCGCGAACGGGAGCTCGACGGCGTCTTTGATCTGCTCGATTTGTTCGTCGAGGCCACCGACGTCGGCGTAGGTGACGTCGGGAACGTCTTCCAGTGCGAGGCGGCTGACTTCGGTCTTCGGGATGACCTCGAAGGCGTAACCGGCCTTGAGATCGACGAGGAGGGTGTCTCCGGGGCGGGGCTTGCGGTCCTGCTTGAGTAGTGCGCTGGCGAGGCGGATGACCTGTTCCTCCCCTGCCTGGTTGGCGATGAGGGCGCGGTCGGTCCCGAGGCGCTCGGTGAGTGTGGCGAGGGTGCCTTCTTCGGTGTATCCGCAGGCCTCGACCACGATGGATCCTTCGCCGAGGCGGATTTTCATGCCGGGTTGGAGGGATTCGGGTTCCAACGCTGGGTCGATCATCAGGCGCATCTGCCTGTTTCCGGTGAAGACTTCTGCTGCGCGCCCGCGTTCTGCGTAGTCGAGGAATACTCCGTAGGTGGAAGGTGGGGTCTTGAGGCCTTCGATTTCTTCGTAGAGAAGGGCGAGTTTGTCGCGGGATGCCTTCAGCAGCTCGGCGAGTTTGGTATTGCGGTCTGCGAGCTCGCGGAGTTGGCCTTTGAGGCGACGCACTTCGGCTGCGTGCTGCGCTTCTTCGGGCGTTGGGATGGTCATGTATCTACGATAGCGTGAAGGCTATTCGGCGTGTTTTGCCGTCCACGACTTGCCAGCTCCCGGCTTGTTGGGCGGCTGGTGACTCATTGCGAGTTCTTGTTCCGTCTGCTTTGACCATGATGGCACGGCCGAGCTCTAGCTCGAAGTGGTCTTCGAGCCAGCTGTCGTCGACAAGCCGGTGGTGCTTCGGGCACAGGAGTATCAAGTTGTCTATTGAGGTTGGCCCGCCCCTCACCCATGGAACGGCGTGGTGTGCATCGCATCTGCTTGCCGATTCGTCGCAGCCCGGATGCTGACAGACTCCGTCCCGACCGAACAGGGATATTCGTTGGTAGAAGCTCGCCGATCTGTTGCCAGTGACCAGGCTTTTTACGGCACCGTTGTGGTCGTGGACCAGGATGTAGTCGATGATGTTGTCGCCACCGAGGTAGTCAATGTCGAAAAGGTTCAGGTCGATGCCTGCGTTGGTGCCGAACTTGGCGCGCCAATCGAACTCGTCGTTTTCGGTGACGCTGACCACCAGGGAGCAGTGTCCGGTGTGGGAGCGACGGTCGCTGGACGCCCAGCGTAGGACCTGCTCGAATGCATCGGCCTCGCGTTGGGTGATGGTGCGAACATCGTCCTCTGACTGCTTTGCTTGATCGGCGCGAAACGCCTGGTCCAGCAGGGACTTAAATAATGCGGCGGTCGCGGCTGGCGCATATCCGCTGAATTTGCAGCCACCATGTTCGTCCTGAGTTCCCAAGGAGAATCGACGTTGACGGTAGGCCTCGAAAGGGTCTTTCGCCAGGCGCTCGTTTTCTTCCCGGACCAGCTTCTTTGTGTATTCATGAGTCTGGCGTGGGGTGGACTTCAAGGCAGCGTCGGCAGCCAACTGGTAGATCTCGGTGTGTCGCTCTGATGATGGAGACAGCTTTTCCATGGCGCCCAGGATGAGATCTTGATGTTCGACGTGAACTCCTGGGTTCCACCAGTTGTTGGCGCGACGTTCAATGCGATACGACTCCGAGGTGCTGGCACCGGCGCGTTCCAGGTCGCGGCGGGAGTGTCCGGCAGCAAGGCGTGTTTCTAGCTTTGCGACGACTTCCTTCAATTTCATCACGTCCCCGAAAAGTTCGAGGTCCGGCGGAGACTGAAGCGCGCGCTCCAGTAATGCGATGGCCTGCTTCATCATGACACCCCCTTTTTATGACCTCCATTTTACCGAAAAGAAATTAGAATACAAGATCTAATCAAAATAACTTAGGCCACTAACACACCTGTAACAACAATGGCAACAAACGAAACAATAGAACAGGTCGGCGAACTCACGGACGTCAAAAGAAATGACCCCCAAAGGGGCCAATTCAAAAAGTACCTAGCGGCGCCCGCGGCGCTGTGGGCGTGGGGCGACGGTGCCGTCGGCAAGCCTGCGTGCCCAGATCAGGAACGCGGTGTGGGCGTTCATGCGGTGCTCAGGGCGGGTGGCTAGGCCCTCGACCTTCCATTCGCGGACGAGGGATTCCCAGGCCTTTGGTTCGGTGAAGCATTTGAGCTCGCGGAGGCCTTCCATCACCTTCATGAGCTGTGGGACGGTGGCGACGTAGGTCATGAAGACGCCGCCGGGGACGAGAATCTTGGAGCAGACGTCGAGGCATTCCCATGGCTCGAGCATGTCGAGGATGATGCGGTCGACGGGCTTGCCCCCGAGGTCGTCGAGGGTGACGTCACGCAGGTCGCCAAGGCGTGGTGACCACGTATCAGGCCTACCACCGAACCAGCCATCGACGTTAGACTCCGCGTACTCCAAGTGGTCGTCGCGGATCTCGTAGGAAATCAACTCGCCGGTCGGTCCGATCGCACGGAGCAGCGCCATGGAAAGAGCGCCAGAACCTGCGCCTGCTTCCAGCACGCGGGCACCTGGGAAGATGTCGCCCTCCACCAGGATCTGCGCGGTGTCCTTTGGGTAGATGACCGCGGCGCCACGTGGCATGGAGAGGATGTGGTCGACGAGGAGGTGGCGGAAGCACAACCACTGGCCACCCATCGCAGACTCCACGACAGTACCTTCCGAGGCGCCGATGATCTTGTCGTGTTCGATGATGCCCTTGTGGGTGTGTAGCTCTCCCCCAGGCTCCAAAATGATCGTGAAGTGACGACGCTTCGCGTCCGTGAGTTGGACGCGGTCGCCCACCTGGAAAGGTCCCGTATTTGCCATGCGCTGTAGTCTAATCGGCCAGGGTCAAGTAGGAAAACAGCGCTTCCTCGAACCACGCCATGTCGTCCACATGAGCCAACTCACGTGCGGAGTGCATGGAGAGCAGCGGAATTCCCACGTCGACCGTTTCGATGCCGAGTCGAGTTGCCGTGATCGGGCCGATCGTCGAGCCGCACGGGCTGTTGTTGTTTCCGGCAAAGACCTGAGACGGCACGCCAGCGACCCTGCAGGCACGCTCCCACATCCCCACCGTCACTGCGTTGGAAGCGTAGCGCTGGTTTGCGTTCACCTTCACCACCGGGCCGGCGCCAAGAACCGGGTAATTCACCGGATCATGGCGGGAAGCGTAGTTCGGGTGAATTGAGTGCGCAGCGTCAGCAGAAACGCAGGTAGAACGGGCAAACATCTGCTGAGTTTCCTCGTAGCCACAGCCCAATGCTGCAGCGGTGCGGGTCAGCACGGTCTCCAGGATCGGACCGGCTGCGCCCGTCGTTGTCGCGGAGCCAATCTCCTCATGGTCGAAGGCGGCAAAAACGAGAACATCGTCACTCGCCGATGCACGCAGAAAAGCCTGCAGGGATGCCCACACAGAAGAAAGGTTGTCCATGCGACCGGCCGCAATGAACTTGTCGTCCAAGCCGAACAAGGCACCCGGCTGACCATCTACGGTGATCAGATCGTGCGCCACGATGTCGCTAACGGAAACGCCCGCTGCCGCTGCGACCAGATCAAGCACCGAAGTCTCTGTAGCACCCACCGCATAAATCGGCTGGGTGTGGGCCTGGCGGTCCAAAGTCAACGAATCATTGACACTCCGGTCCAGATGGATAGCAAGGTGCGGAATGCGGAAGTCGGCATCGGTCGCAACCAACCGCGACGTTCCGTCGGCAAGCACAATGCGACCGGCAAAACGCAGCTCACGATCCAGCCATGATGCGATGATTGGTCCACCGTAGACCTCAACGCCAGCTTGCTGGAACCCCGCAGCCGAAAGGTCTGCGCGTGGCTTCAACTTAAAGCCTGGGGAATCGGTGTGGGAGCCTACGATGCGGAATCCTCGAGGCTCACCAGAAGGAATCTTCCACGCCATGACAGCTCCGTCGCGAACCATGAAATGACCACCAGGGGCACCTGACCATAACGCCGACTCTGATTGCTCAGTAAAACCAGCGTCACGCAACATAGCTGCTACTACTGATGCGGCGTGATACGAGCTAGGTGAAGATTCGATAAAGGATACAAGCGACATACCATCTAGCTTGCCACGATTGCTACTTTCCATGGCAATAATGGACGGCAATATCCCAAAGCTACCTAATACGGAGAAGACAAGCAGCGATGGCCCAGCAACTCCAGCGCCCACCGGCAGAGGTTCGATACGCAGCGGACCTTCGCATCCTCAAGGAGCGTGACCGCCAGCTCGGTCGGATGAGGCCAAAGGGATGGGCATTGTCTGCGCCCGCCGTGGTCGAGTTCATTGTGGGAACTGGCAGGCCTGGGCAAGCGGACTACATTGAACAAAAGTTCATCGGACCGCTTTCCCAGATTCAACGCTGTGTGGTCACCTTGGCGACGAACCGTGGTTTGATGCTGATCGGTGAGCCTGGCACTGCAAAGTCGCTACTCTCAGAGCTGCTGGCAGCCGCGATTTCAGGTGACAGTTCGCTCACCATTCAGGGGTCGGCCGCCACAACCGAAGACGCAATCAAATACTCCTGGAACTACGCACTTCTCCTTGCGGAAGGGCCAAGCGAGAAGGCATTGGTTCCTGCGCCGATGTACCAAGGGATGACCACGGGCTCAGTGGTGCGCTTTGAGGAGATCACCCGATGCGCTCCAGAGGTGCAAGACGCAATGCTCTCAATTCTGTCCGACCGCGTCCTTACTGTCCCCGAATTCGACAGCGCACACCGCAGTGTGCACGCGATTGAAGGTTTCGGTGTCATCGCTACTGCCAACACACGGGACCGTGGCGTCAATGAAATGTCTGCTGCTCTCAAGCGACGATTCAACTTCGAGACCATCGGCGCAATCTCGGACGCGAGGACAGAAACCCTCCTTGTACAGCGTGAAACTGACTATGCGCTGCAGCGGGCTGGTATTCCTCATGGTCTGCCACCGGAATTCACCAAGATTCTGGTGGAGATCTTCCGTGAGCTTCGCCACGGCGGTGCTGGAAATAAGGGCGTCGAACGTCTTGGGTCAGCCATGTCGACTGCGGAAGCAGTGGCCACGGGCGTCGCCGCAGGGCTAGAATCCGCTTGGTTCGGCACCGGAAATCCAGGTGGAAAAGAGCTGGCAGCCTCCCTGATCGGAACAGCACTCAAAGACGATCAGGAGGACAAAGCCAAGTTACGGGCATACGCCGAAAGGCACCTCAAGTTATCGCAGGAACCACTGCGGCAGGAGGCCTACCAGTATTTGCAGCTTGGCGGCGTCGATAAGCCCGCTGCTCGTTAGCCATGCGCAACATTGACTTTTTCGGGGTGAGGCACCACTCGCCCACCGGCGCGCTTCTGGTCGCGGAGCGGATCAGGACCCGTCCGCCGGCTGCGGTGCTCATCGAGGGACCAACCGAGTTCAATGAGCACATGCCCGAGCTCGCACTCGATCACACGTTGCCCATCATGATCTATTCGTGGGCGCCGGATGGCGAGGGACGCCGAGGAGTTTACTATCCGCTGAGCTCCTACTCACCCGAGTGGCAAGCGATTCGCACGGCCGCGGAGCGAAACATTCCCGTCCGCTTCATTGACGCGCCTTTTTATCTGAAGTCACGCAATGCTGAAAGCAGCGCAAAGATCCCCGATGACCTGCTGCGACGTCTCGGCGTGGACGATATTGACGCGGCGATCGATGAACTCATCGATATCCAAGCCGACCTCAGCTACGCGGAATACTGCACCCGAATGGAAACCTTCGGGGCGATGCTCCGCTCAACCGACGAGGCAACCCTTTCCCGCGAGCGCTTCATGGCCGATCGCATCAGGGAGACCATGGCGGAAACCAACGGCACCATCCTCGTCATCTGTGGCGCCGCCCATATCGAGGGACTACGCACCGAACTAGCGCGGCACACCGAGCCCTCCCCCTGGCATCCGCCCACGGATCCCCGTTATGGATGCGCTCTCACGCCAACCTCCTACGCTGCTCTCGACGCGCTCCGTGGCTACCGCGCCGGCCAACCGAACCCAGGCTTCTACGCCGCGCTTTTCGACGACCGCAGCCACGGCATCCACCACACCGCTGAGCGACTACTCAGGACACTCATCTCGGATTTGCGGAACCGCAACCAGCGCGTTTCCGTAGCTGACGCCATCGCGGTGCTCACATCTGCTAAGGGCCTCGCGGCACTGCGTGGGCATCCGGAGGTGTGGCGCACGGACCTATTAGATGCGATGACCATGTGCTTAGTGAAAGACGATCGTGGCCAGCAGCACCCTCTCGTTGCACACATTGAAGAGTTGTTGCGGGGCAACGAAGTCGGTGCCTTGGCAGCCGGCAGCACCAGGCCCCCGTTCGTCATTGGTGTGTTGGAAGAACTGCAGCGTTTTGGACTCATGCCACAGGTTGAAGCGCGAGTTTTGCAGCTAAACGTCCGTGATTCTCCCGCCCAGTCGCAGTTACTCCATAGTTTGGGAACACTGGGAGTTGTCGGGTTTGTGCTGGACACTGACCCAGATCTCACCGGTGCTGAGCTGTGGCGAATCGAGTGGAGCCCGCAATTCGAGTCAACTCTGGTCGAGGCGTCGCGTTATGGCGGAAGCCGGGAAGAAGCCGTGACCACAAGAGTGCTCGAGTCCTTGGCGAAGGTGGAGGACGATCCGGAACGTGTGGCTGAACTGCTGCTTGCAGCGGTGCGTTGTGGCGTCGTATCCCTCATCCAGAAGGTCCGATCACGCTGTGAAGAGTTGATTGCTACTTCAACAGAATTGCCTGCGTTGGCGAAGGCACTAGAAACATTGGTTGACGTCCATCGTTTCCGTAACTTCGCCTTTGTCGAGTCGCCGGCGGTCGGCGATCTGATTGGAGTTGGGCATCGACGTTTTAGCGAATTGCTGCTAGCTCTGCCACCCGCAGCTCCCGACGCCTCGAAACCAGTGATAGATGCAATCTTGAGTTCCGTGGCAGTTCTCGAGCGCTGCGCCGATGTATCGCTATCCATTGCACTGTGGCGCAGCGCCATGGAAGCCACCACAAAGAATCCATCTCAACCGACCGCGGTGCGTGGCGCCGCGACGGGCGCGCTGTGGGTGATGAGCAACGATGAGTCATGCGAATCCATCACAACAGCACTGAAGGAAATTTCCGATCCCGCAAACGTAGGCGATTTTGTCTATGGGCTCCTACGAGTGGCTCGGGAACTTGTGGTGCGAAAACCCGAGTTTGTTGCTGCATTGGATGCTGCGATCACTGACATGGGCCAAGAAGACTTCCTGGCAGCTCTACCGGGTCTAAGACTCGCTTTTTCAGCGTATCCACCTCGAGAACGAGCCGGAATCGCTGTTCAAGTTCTTGGTGAACAAGCCTCAACAGCGATGCAAGCATTCGATGCAACCGTCGAGGAAGCAGCTCAGGTGATGGCGTGGGAGGAGAACCTGCGCGCGCGGATACGTACCTTCCTAGGAGCTGAAAATGACTGATCAAAGGATGGCCCGTTGGCGTCTAATTCTCGGTGAAGGCGCCGAGGTTCTCGGTGAACTAGACGGCGCCGATGAGCAGCGTGTTGAAGCCCTAGATTTTCTCTACTCCAGAGAAACAGTCGGCATGTCTGGCGGCGTTGGGCCCTCGACGCTCAATGTACCTACGTGGATCAATGCGATTCGCGATCTTTTCCCCAAAGAGGTGTGTGAACGGATCGAAAGCGACGCTTTTGAGCGATATGGGTTGGCAGAACTCGTCACGGATGCAGAGGTGCTTCGCTCAATTGAGCCGTCGGCAGCGCTGTTGCGGGCCATCTTGCAGACCAAACATCTCATGCAGGACGAGGTGCTGGATCTTGCCCGTGAGATAGTGCACGTTGTGGTCAAGGAGATGATGGAGAAGATCCGCAGCGAAATCCGCGAATCGCTCAGCGGGCGCAAAGACCCGCATCGTAGGAGCCGACGCCAGATTGCCGTCAACTTCGACGCAAAGGCAACGATCAGGGCAAACCTGAAGAACTACTCGCCTGAGCGAAACCAGCTAGTCATTAGCGATCCGCTGTTCTCTTCTCGATCTCGCAGGCACTGGGAGAAATGGCGCATCATCGTTGCTGTTGACCAATCCGGTTCGATGGTTGATTCGGTGATCCATGCTGCGGTCAGCGCGGCGATCTTTGCTGAGTTGCCGTCATTGGACACCAGGCTCATTGCCTTCGATACAGAAGTCGTTGACCTCAGCCAAGATGTCATCGATCCCGTGGAAGCTCTGATGAAAGTGCAGCTGGGCGGCGGTACCGCCATCTATCGGGCTCTCGAGTACGCTGAACAGCTCGTGGACACACCGAGTCGCACCATGGTGGTTCTTATTTCGGACCTCTACGAAGGCAGCCGGTTTGGCCGGATGGAGTCGGCAGTACGCAGGCTGGTGAACTCCGGAGTAAAGGTCCTCATCCTTGGTGCCTTGGATCAGCAGGGTGCGGGCAGCTACGACGTCTTTAGCGGCAAAACACTGGCGCGTCTGGGCGCACATGTCGGAGTGATGACTCCGCTTCAGCTTGCTGACTGGGTAGCGGAGGTAATGGCATGACACGGGTAGACATCATTGGACTCAGCGAGCTGGTGCTGGAAGACCTCACCAACCGAGGCACACTCAGGCGCGCACACAAACAGCTATCGGCTACTGAAGTGACCTGGCTCGAAGACGAAAGTGGCCATGTCCAGGTACACGTCGGCGAGCACACCTGTGATCTCACTGTGGGTCGGCCTTTCCCAGATTGGACGTGCACATGCACCAAAGCGACGAGCTGCCACCATATCGTCGCAGCAGTGCTCGCCTATCAAAATGCTCATCTGGATTCGGAGCCGATCGCCGAGTCAGCTGCTTCAAATGAGCCAGAAACTACTGATCCAGCACTGGGAACGGTGTTCGAGCGGAACGGCATCCACATCGTGCGCATGGTGTACCCAGAACCGGTGACTGTGCGCTTTCTGCAAGGCACAAACCTGGATTATGCGCGGTGCACTTGTGCGAACCCGGACCCTTGTCGGCACGTAGCGCCAGCCTTAGCTTTGTTGCGCGCACCTGAACATCCCATCCGTGCAGTGGGAGATGATGAATGGCACCCTGATCCGGACGTGCTTAGTGACGTCGAAAAGCACCTTGACCTCTTGTGCGCAGTGGGTATCGAATCAAGCCATGAGCAATTGAAATCCGGTTGGATCCGAGTGCGACAGCGGTGCCTAGACAACGGTATTCCTCACTTAGCTGACATCGCAGACACCATCATCGCGCTGCAGGAGCGACGAGCTGCACGCGATTGCTCTTTTGACCCGCAACGATTGCTTTCGTTGGTCGCGGAACTCGCGACACGTCTGGCCAGCTTGCAGCGCGTTGAGCCTGCGACTCCCCACAGACTCGTGGCGGGCGTGGAAGCGGAACCGGTCAAACTGTCCAGGTCCACATTCATCGGGCTAGGGACAGAGGTGCTCGACCTACCCGACGGCTGCGAGGTTGTGGCACACCTTGTAGACGCCAGAAGTGGCTCCCCAGTTACAGTGCACACTGTCATTGACGGTGATGTCGCCGATATCGGGAACAGAACCTTCGGCGGAATGATGCTGTCACAGTGGGGCAGCGGCCAAGTGATGGTCAGCGGCGGCCGTCGCGACGCTCGTGGTCGGCTCGACACAACGAGGTACAAAAGCCAGGCGTTCCCCTCCCCAGCCTTAACCGAACTGTTCGCGCCGTGGGTGGCCAGTGGATTTGCCGAGCTCTTCGACGATGACGTGCCTGCGGCGTTGGGGATTCGAGGAGCAGGACACGGAATGTGCGCTGTAACTGGGGTGACCATATCTAACTGGCGGATCGATCCCATCACGCGGGCCTTTGTTGCTGAGCTGACGGATGAAGCCGGAGATAGCGCAACATTGGCCTTCGTTCCGAATTCGCGCACGTTTGCGGGGCACAAGCAACTGGAGGAATTCTGTGCGCAACATAGTGGAAAGCAGGTGCAACTCTCCGGCAGGTGGCACAGTGAGCATGGACGACAAGTGCTCAATCCGATGCTGCTCGTTGGCGAACATGCCATCATTCAGCCCCACCTTGCGCGAGGGGCGTCGGCTGGCGTTGCACTGTCCGCTGACGGGTTCGATAAGGATGCAGATGCCTTATTCCGGGTCCGGCAAATCACCGAGGAAACACTCCAGCACATTCTGGTCGCAGGAACTGAACGTCTCGAACGCGACCCTCACTTCTTCCCCACCCGGGCAGCCAAGCTGCGGAATTCTGGTGCAACATGGCTGGGCGAGCTTGTCGACGAGCACAGCCCAGCCTCGATCAGGAAGCTGCTGTGGGCTGTTGCCCTATCTTGAAAACCGTAGTTAACATCGGCTGCCAACGTCAGTGACCTTGGTTACTATAGGGCGCATGAATCAAACCAATATTGTTGATCAACTGGGGCTTGAACTGCGCTGGTACGAAAAGGTGTGGGATCTAAGCCGAAAGGTAGAGGTTCCGGAGTCCACTGGTTTTGATCCGGCCACTGCCCGAGCAAGGGCCGACAAGATCGCAAAGCACCTTTCCAACTCTCGTCAGCTGCTCGGCTGGAATTTCAGTGAGCCTCCTGTCAACGGTTTCCCTTCGCAAGAGGAAGCGCAATTTTGGTTGGATTATCTTGCAGATCGCTCGCACAGGGATCCATCGGCGTCTGATTGGTGGCATGTGACCGATCCACCTAAACCGTTGATGGTGCTGCTCCGCTACGCGGCGGACCCGGAGGGGTTTGTTGAGGACTATTGCAACGGCCAGTTCCGAGTGAAGCGTTACAACAGGACGGACGTCGTGATCTCGCTCGGCTGGCGATTGGTGTGGGATCGGCTTACTGCTGATCAACGCTACAAGCTCTACGACTTAACCCGAGCGGCCGACAGGACTGAACACCTGGGTAATGGAAACATTATTCAGGCTGCTTATCTGCGAGCCATTTTCACCGGAGATGCCTCAGAAACAGTTCCGCACATTAACCAAGCATTAAAAGAAGCGGATGCTGGTGAGCCATCATCCCTGCACGCACCTTGGACAGCTTACTTTGCTCCCACCCCGGAAGATCGCGCCAAGCTAGCGAACATCATCGACATCGTGACAAGGCCTGAATACGCCATGCTGTGGCTCGCCAACACAGGTTCCGTCGGCTTCGACGCGTTCGTCCAGCAGCTGAGCGAGCGAAGCAAGGACGAAGCCAAGCCAATCATCGAGACCATCGGCGCACGACTGAAAGGTCCGGGCGCCGTCCCACTCTTCGCCAAGATCGCGACCACGAAACACGCACTGGGCGCGATGGACTGGCTCCGTAAGAATACGGAGCTGATTCTGAATGCCGATCTCAATCATGAGGAAGCCAAGACTGTTCAGCCGATCTTGCGGTCGATGGACGTCGAAAAGCTGCGGGAATACCGCGACACTGTATGTTCCACGCTGGCTGCCCTCATCGACGACATCGTGGCGGAAGCTGAGCTCCCGGCCTTTGATCCGTCGACCTCATGGTGGGCGGATGCCGTATATAAGGGCAAGGGCAAGAAGCTGCCTGTCTATGCGCAGCCTTCAGCGTTGCCTCCGCTGGTTGTCGGAGGTGCCCGCTTAATGGAACCCGAGGTGAAAATGCTGCTGGCTGCGTTGCAGACGGAAGACCGGGATCTGCCGATTCTCCGGGCGCTGCGGGACAACGTGCAACCAACCACCTTGGATGCGTTTGCCACCGAGCTTCTCGAATGCTGGCTAGACAATGGTGCTCCGGCGAAGGACAAGTGGCTCATGACAGGTTCGGGCTGCATCGGTGGCGATGGCTTTGTGCTTCAGCTGACCCCGATGATTCGGGAATGGCCGGGACAGTCGCAGCACAAGCGCGCGACACATGGCCTTGATGCGCTGCGTAACGTGGGCAGTGATCTCGCGCTGCAGCAGATCTCTGGCATCGCCTCCAAGGTCAAGTTTGCCGGAATCAAGAAACGCGCAGCCGAGGCGATGGACGAGATTGCTGAGACCAAGGGGCTCACCCGAGATGAGCTTGAGGACCGCATTATCCCTGATGGCGGCCTCGATTCCACTGGAAGGCGCGTGTTTTCCTATGGCCCGCGTTCTTTCGTTGCCACGCTGACTCCGGAGTGCAAGGTGGTCGCCCGCCTGCTGGATGAGGATGGGCGTCCGACTGGAAAGCCGAAGGCCTCGCTCCCCGCGCCAAACAAGTCAGATGACCAAGAGCTTGCCGCGGCTTCCAAGAAGGAATACTCCCTGCTCAAGAAGGGGCTGACGTCTGCGGCGAAGCTCCAAGCCATCAGATTTGAGCAAGCAATGATTTCGGGTCGTCGCTGGACCGGCGAAGAGTTTGCAAACTTCTTTGCTTCGAATCCCCTGGTGCGCTCGTTGTTGGCGGGCATCGTGTGGGGAATTTATCGCGACGACGCTCGCGTCGGCCTCGGTCGCCTCGATGAATCTGGCGAGCTTATTGACGCCGGTGACGAGCCAATAGACGTATCAGATTCAACCGTAGGAATCATTCACCCGGGCGATCTCAGCGACATGGAGAAGGCCGAGTGGGGCGAGGTGCAGGCTGACTTTGAGCTGCAGGAGGCGTTCCCGCAGCTCTCGCGCCAGATTCATGAGCTACCAGCGGATCAAGGGGATCATCTTGTCCTGCAAGGCGTGGAGCAGGGACTTGTCGATTCTCGCAGGATGGTTGGTTCCCTCAAGCGAAGTGGCTGGGATAGAGGTGCCGTGCTGGACGCTGGCGGTTACTCCCTCTACTACCGCTATTTCGACAACGCGAACGTGACCGCAGTTTTCCAATTCGATTATCTTTCAATCGACTTCGACTACATGGATGATCAGGTCAGTATTGAAGGTGTCTATCTGGTGGCTGGGAAAAAGGACGCTGTTGAACTCGATTATGGTCATGTACCTGGCAAGCATCCTGGCACAATTTCGAGGGATTGGGAGTTCGTGAAGTGGTCTGAGCTCCCTCGTGTGGTCGCAAGCGAGATTATCGCTGCGGTCCGTGCTGCCGGCGGATAGAAACCAGGGGTGAAAAGCTACACTGGAGGAACTATGCCGTCTAAGAAGCTTCTCGCCCTTTCCCCTTCCCGCGCCTCCGATTACAAGCAGTGCCCGCTGCTTTACCGGTTCCGGGCCATCGATAAGCTCCCGGAGCCGAGCACGGTTGCTCAGGTGAAGGGCACCCTCGTCCACGCTGTGCTCGAGGAGATGCACAAATTGCCTCGGGAGCAGCGCACTTATCCGGCGGCGGTGAAGCGACTGAAGCCGAATTGGGCGCAGATGTGCGCGAGTGATGATCAACTCGAGGAGCTTGTTCCGGAGCACGAGCTCTACGATTTCCTCGTTGAATGTCGCACGTTGCTGCGTGGCTACTTTGAGATGGAAAACCCACAGGGCTTCGACGCGCACGACTGCGAAATGTACGTCGACGAGGTACTTCCTAATGGAGTCCCGGTCCGCGGTTTCATTGACCGTGTCGACATTGCCCCTACTGGTGAGGTGCGTGTGGTCGACTACAAGACCGGCAAGAAGCCGCTCCCCCAGTATTCGCAGGATGCGCAGTTCCAGATGCGCTTCTACGCCCTGGTCTATTGGCGACTATTTGACCAAATTCCAACGCAGCTAAGGCTCATGTACCTGAAGGTCATGGACTCGCTGATCCTCACCCCTTCACGAGAAGAGCTGGAGTTCTTCGAGCGGGATTTGGGTGAGCTGTGGGCCAAGATTGAGGGGGACGGTAAAGAAGGAACGTTCCGCCCCAAGACCTCCAAGCTGTGTGGCTGGTGCAACCACCAGCACCTGTGCCCGGCCTTTGGAGGTACTCCCCCTGAGTACCCTGGCTGGCCGGGCAGTACGGCCGATGCTAAAACAGGCCAGTAATTTCGCCGTTTTCTGTCACGTCGATACCGAGCGCAGCAGGCTTCTTCCCCAGGCCCGGTAGAGTCATCACATCGCCAGTCATAGCGACGATGAAGCCGGCGCCGATGCGTGGTACCAGTGACCTCACTCGCAGGGTGTGCCCACTCGGTGCGCCCAGCTGACGAGGATCATCAGAGAACGAGTACTGTGTCTTCGAAATACAGACCGGAAGCTTGTCCCAGCCGTTGGTCTTGATGTACTCAAGATCCTTTTGGGCCGCAGCGCTCAGCTCCACGTCCGCAGCGCCATAAATTTCCCGAGCCACAGTACGCAGCGACTCCATCGTGCCCGCGGCAGGATCGTACAACGGTGCGCTGCGCTTTTCGACGAGCGAAGCCAGCACCACGTCAGCCAGTTCCTTCGCTCCTGCGCCACCTTCTGCCCAGACCTTGGTTACTACTGCCTTAAGGCCTCGTTTCTCGGCCCACTTCTGGACAAGCTCGACCTCCGCATCGGAGTCTTGTACGAAGTGGTTTAAGGCAATGGTTGGGGTGAGGCCAAACTTCTGCACGTTGGCGCAGTGGCGCTCAAGGTTGACCAAACCAGCTTCCAGAGCCTCAAGGTTCTCGGTACCCAGTTCGTCCTTTGCTACCCCACCGTTGAACTTTAGGGAGCGAATCGTGGCGACGACGACGACTGCGGCAATATCGAGCTCACCGGTGCGAGACTTGATGTCAAAGAACTTTTCGGCACCAAGATCCGAGCCGAATCCCGCTTCGGTCAGGACAATGTCGGCGTGGCGAAGTGCGGTGTCGGTGGCAATGACTGAGTTGCAACCGTGCGCGATATTGCCAAAAGGTCCGCCGTGAACAAAGGCTGGCGTGCCTCCAAGGGTCTGTACGAGGTTCGGGTTGATGGCGTCGCGAAGCAAGGCGGTGAGTGCACCCTGAGCGCCAATATCTGCGACGGTGACCGGGGTGCGGTCGTAGGTTTGGCCGATGACGATGCGGCCGAGCCGTTCCTTGAGGTCCTTGAGATCGCGCGACAAGCACAGTACAGCCATGATTTCGGAGGCAGCGGTGATGTCGAAACCGGATTCAGCCGGCGTGCCTTGAGCTGGTCCGCCGAGGCCGGTGATGATGTTGCGCAGTGAACGGTCGTTGACATCAAGGCAGCGTCGCCAGGTAACTCGGCGAGGATCGATGCCGAGCTCGTTGCCATGGTGGATGTGGCTGTCGATCATGGCAGCGAGGGTGTTGTTTGCGGCTGCGATGGCGTGGAGGTCGCCCGTGAAATGGAGGTTGATATCCTCCATCGGCACGATTTGAGCGTAACCGCCACCAGCTGCGCCGCCCTTGATACCGAATACCGGGCCGAGGGATGGTTCGCGGATGGCGACGATCGTGTTAGCACCTGTGGCACGCACGGCGTCGGAGAGGCCGATGAGCACCGTGGACTTGCCCTCGCCGGCTGGTGTTGGGGACATCGCGGTGACAAGGATTAGCTTTCCTCTGCGCGGCTTCTGTGGCAGGGAGGCTACGTCGATCTTGGCCTTGCCACGTCCGTATCCGACAACGTGCGCGGTATCGAGACCGGCGCGACCTGCGATTTCTTCAATGGGAAGCAACGTGTGAGCACGTGCGATATCTGCGTCAGTAAGAGTGGTCATAACCTTAAATCTAATGAAAAATGGGCCCGCTGTGGGGCCCATTTTCCTTCAGGAGGAGTTACAGCATGAAGCTACCGAACAGGAAGCCGAGGGCGACTGCGAAGATAATCGCCAAGGTGCCTGGGATGATGAAGGAGTGGTTGAAGACGAACTTGCCGATCTTCGTGGAACCAGTGTCGTCCATCTCCACTGCTGCCAGCAGCGTTGGGTAGGTAGGCAGGATAAACAGTGCGGAAACTGCAGCGAAGGAAGCAACTGCAACCAGTGGGCTGACGCCGACGGCGAGAGCTGCTGGGAGCAGAGCCTTCGCGGTAGCTGCCTGGGAGTACAGCAGAGCTGCGGCGAAGAAGAGAACCACTGCGAGCATCCATGGCTTGTCCTGCAGGATGGTGCCGGACAGGCGCTTAATGTCCTCGATGTAGTGGTTGATCAGCGTGGTACCGAGCCATGCAACACCGAGCACACAGATGCAGGCAGACATACCGGAACGGAATACGGAGGACTGCAGAATCGTGTCGGCAGGGATCTTGCAGACCATCGTGATCACGGTTGCGGCGCCGAGCATGATGGCCATGATGGCTTCGTTACGTGGGATGGAAGGTTCCTTGATCAAGCCGACCTGATCCGAGATGGCGGTGGCGTAGAGCATGACCAGGATGATGGCGATCAGGAAGATCATCACAGAAGCCTTAGCACCCTTAACTGGGGTGTAGTCGTGGGTGCCACTAGGTGGCTTACAGGTGCCGTTTGCCAGGCGCTCCTTGTATACAGGATCATCGGCGAGATCCTTGCCGAGGAAGTTCGTGATGAATGCAGCTGCGACACAGGCGATGAAGGTCGAAAGCAAGAAGACACCCAGCATGGAAACGTAGCCAACGCCGAGAGGCTCCATAATCGAGGCCATGAAGACCACGGCTGCAGAAATTGGGGATGCCGTAATAGCCATCTGGGATGCAACAACTGCGATGGACAGCGGACGGGATGGGCGAACGCCACCCTCCTTAGCAACCTCGGCGATAACTGGCAGCGTGGAGAACGCCGTGTGGCCGGTACCGCAGAAGACCGTCATCAGCCAGGTCACGATTGGGGCCCAGATGGTGATCTGCTTAGGGTTCTTACGCAGAGCCTTCTCTGCGAGGTAGACGAGGTAATCGAGGCCGCCGGCCTTCTGCATCGCAGCGATAGCTGCGATAACACACATGATGATGCCGATGACGTCGAATGGAATGTCCTTGATGGTGACTGGAACACCAGTCAGGCCCAGCAACAGGACGCCAGCGCCACCGGCCATACCGATGGCAATAGATCCGAGGCGCGCGCCGAGGAAAATGGCGCCCAGGACGATGATGATTTGTAGTGCGAGTAACACTGTTCTTTCCCTTGGGTGAGGAAGAAGCTTCGCACGTGGGGCGATGTCACAATGCAGTAGGCATCACGCGTGTGAAGCTCCTTGTGGTAGATAGGCTTCACAGATATTGAGTTGTCACGTTCAAGTTTTTGGGCTGCCCCTCCCAGCAATCGCTCTCACTGGGAGGGACTACCCAAGGCGGGGCAAGTAGCGAGCATGCCCCGAGTACGAAGATCTAGTCTTCGTACAGCTTTCCGCGGTAAACCGGGTTCATGAGGTTCTCAACAGAAAGAACTTCGTTGAGCTTTTCCTCGTCCATCAGGCCCTTCTCGAGGACCAGATCGCGGACGGAACGACCGGTTTCAGCAGCTTCCTTACCAATCTTGTCGCCATTGAGGTGACCGATGAATGGGTTCAGGTAGGTGATGATGCCGATGGAGTTGTCCACGAATGCGCGGCAGATGTCTTCGTTGGCGGTGATGCCAACGACGCACTTTTCGCGCAGGGTGATTACGGCGTTGGTCAGCAGCTCGATGGACTCGAAGATTGCCTGAGCCAGTGCTGGCTCCATGACGTTGAGCTGGAGCTGGCCAGCCTCTGCGGACATCAGGACGCAGGTGTCGTTACCGAAGACCTTGAAGCAAACCTGGTTGACGACCTCAGGGATAACTGGGTTGACCTTTGCTGGCATGATCGAGGAGCCTGCCTGCATCTCAGGGAGGTTGATTTCCTTGAGGCCTGCGCGCGGACCGGAAGCCAGGAGGCGGAGGTCGTTGCAGATCTTGGACAGGTTCATTGCAGACTGCTTGATTGCAGAGTGTGCATGCATGTAGCAGGAGTTGTCGTAGGTTGCGACGAGGAGATCTGGTGCGCCCTTGATCTCGAGGCCGGTGACCTCTGCAAGTGCCTTGACGATTGCGTCCTGGAAGCCGTCTGGGGTGTTCAGGCCGGTGCCGATAGCGGTTGCGCCGAGGTTGGTGGTCAGCAGAATCTTGATGGCGTTCTCAATGAAGTCTGCTTCTTCGGACAGGCCGTGGCCGAATGCGTAGAACTCGCCACCAAGGGTCATTGGGACTGCGTCCTGCAGCTGGGTGCGGCCCATCTTGAGGACGTTCTTGAATTCCTCGCCCTTTGCCTTGAATGCTTCAGCGAGGTTGCGCAGCTCTGCGACGTAGGTGGTGGCTGCGTGGAAGATGCCGAGCTTCAGGCCGGTTGGGTAGGCGTCATTGGTGGACTGTGCCATGTTGACGTCGTCGTTTGGATTCAGGTCATGGTAGGAGCCCTTTGGCTTGCCCATATGCTCAAGGGCCAGGTTTGCAACGACCTCGTTGGTGTTCATGTTCATCGAAGTGCCGGCGCCGCCCTGGAAGGCATCGGTTGGGAACTGATCCATGCAACGACCCTCTTCGAGGATCTGGTCGCAAGCCCAAACGATTGCTTCGTACTTGTCCTTAGGCAGCGTCTTGCAGGCGCGGTTTGCCATTGCGGTTGCCTTCTTCACCTGGACCATGCCTCGGATGAAGTCAGGTACCTCATTGTGGGTTTTGCCAGAGATGACAAAGTTCTCTACTGCGCGCAGGGTGTGAACGCCGTAGTAGAACTCGTTGGATACCTCTTTGGTTCCCAGCAGGTCTTCCTCAATGCGAGTGCCTTCCGAGAAGTTTACTTCGGTCACGGTGATGATCTCCTTGTCGAGTGACTGGATAAAAATGAGAGCTATAACACAATTGTTCTGGCCAATGGCCTCGATAACTAATAGTAGCGAGCTTATGTGAGGAAACCAAGGTGAAACAGACATTTTTGACGGATCAAGATGTGGGATTCCACACGTATTTCGGTGGGAACTTCCACCCCCTACCCAATCCTTAAGGAACCATAAGTGAAAATGTTCAACACTGCAGGTCGGAGCGCTTTGAAGGGTTTGTTAACCAGGCAACATTTACCTAATGGAAATCATGACAATCCTGTACTTCTTTTCGTTCGCCCTAACTTGGGGGTGTGTCACCGGCGCAAATATGGGGTTGGTTGATTGTGCCTTGATCAACTTTTGTGGGGGTACCTATTTCCAACAAAACCCACATATTCAAAAAATCTATTCCAAAAGCAAAAAGACCCAGCCATCAATCGGACTGGGTCTTGAGGTAAATCGGGCTCAGGCAACTACATACGCGCAATTCGAATCTCGGAGGCCAAGATAGCCTTAGCTCCAAGGACAGAAAGCTGGTCCATGATGTTGTTGGCATCCTTCGTTGGCACCATTGCACGAACCGCAACCCAATTCTCATGGGCCAGTGGCGACACCGTCGGACCAGAAAGGCCAGGGGTGATCTTGGTAGCTTCTGCCAGCAAGTCCTTATTGATGTTGTAGTCAAGCATGAGGAAATTCTGGGCGTGGAGGATGCCCTCCACGCGTCGAAGGAACACCTTATGCGCGTCGAGTAGCTCGATGCCCTCACGCGCGACGACCACAGCTTCAGAGTCACAAATGACCGGACCGAACGGGACCAGTCCCTGCTTCCGGAGCGTCCGACCGGTTGAAACGACGTCGGCGATGGCGTCGGCGACTCCGAGCTTGATCGAAATTTCTACTGCGCCGTCGAGTCGGATGACTTCCGCTTCAATGCCGCGTTGCTTCAAATCCTCGCGCACGAGGTTTGGATAAGAGGTGGCGATACGCAAACCAGCGAGCGACTTAACGGTCAGTTCAGCATTTCGTGGACCGGCATAGCGGAAGGTCGATGCTCCGAAGCCCAGTGGCATCACCTCTCGTACCTTTGCCATGGAGTCGGCAGCCAGGTCGCGACCGGTGATACCCAGGTCAAGGTGGCCTTTGGCCACGTAAATGGCGATATCCTTGGGGCGAAGGAAGAAGAACTCGACGTTGTTGGTTTGGTCGAGAACGGTCAGCGCCTTCGGATCATGGCGCCCCTCGTAGCCAGCCTCCCGCAGAATCTCTACTGCGCGTTCCGAGAGTGAGCCCTTATTAGGTACGGCAACTTTGAGCATGGTGAGTCCTTAAAGGTACTTGTAGATGTCTTCTGGCTTCAGTCCCCTGGCCACCATCATGACCTGGGTCCAGTACAGCAACTGTGACATTTCTTCGGCTAGTTCCTCATCGGACTGGTATTCGGCTGCAATCCATACCTCGCCCGCTTCTTCAATGATCTTCTTGCCCAGATGATGCACGCCCTTATCTAACGCAGCAACAGTGCCGGAGCCCTCAGGGCGAGTTTCGGCGCGGGACAGAAGTTCTTCAAAGAGCGAGTCAAAATTCTTCACCCGCCCATTGTTTCACAGAGGGGCAGAGCTAGCTGTTAAAAGTTGCGTACCACGAGGCAAGAAGCTCAGGAGTTACCCCTAGAAAGGAGGTACTTCCATGAAGCTGGCGCATGTCTTTGGCAGCTTCCGGTACCCCTCCGTGTTCGGGCAGACCAATAACTCGGCAGCCGGCAGCGGTAGCGGAGGCCATGCCTGCATTGGAGTCCTCAAACACGAGGCATTCTTGTGGCTCGACTTCAAGGCGCGAAGCAGCAGTCACATAAATCTCCGGATCCGGCTTGCCTTTTCCTACTTCGTTGCCGCACAGCGTGCCGACGAAGAAATCACGGCCAATGGTGTCGATGGCGGGGTCCGCCAGTTCCCTATTCGTATTCGTGACAAGCATCATCGGCGTGCCAGCTGCCTTCAAGGTGGTTAAAAGTTCCTTGACACCAGGCCGAAGCTCCAACTTCGTGGCGAAGAGTTCATGCATCCGGCTGAACAGCTGTTTCTTATGTCCGGCTGCCTGTTCTTCGGTGAGCGAGACACCTGCATGCTGCGCACAGATGTTGAGGGTGTTGGTGAACGTACCGCCGACGGTGCGGGCGCGCAGCTCTGGTGTGAGCCGGCGCCCGACGGCTTCGCTCATTTCATATGTGGCGATGCCCCACAGTGGCTCGGAATCGACAAGAGTACCGTCCATGTCCCACAGGATTGCTTTATACACAGCTCCCAAGCTTAAACGTTGAAGTACTTCGCTTCAGGGTGGTACAGCACGAAAGCGTCAGTGGACTGCTCAGGATGCAACTGCAGCTCTTCTGAAAGCGTCACGCCAATGCGTTCCGGCTCTAGCAGTTCTACCAGGCCACGGCGTGATTCCAAGTCTGGGCAAGACCCGTATCCGAAGGAATAACGAGCGCCGGAATAATCCAAATCAAAGAAACGTCGTGGATCATTCGCATCACTGTCACCCACGCTCGTACCGTCCGGCAAAGTGAGCTCTGCGCGAATCCTACTGTGCAGCCATTCAGCCATCGCTTCGGTCAGTTGCACGCCGAGGCCATGAACTTCCAGGTAATCACGGTAGTTGTTGGCAGCGAAGAGTTCGTTGGCGAAGTCTGCGATCGGCTGTCCCATGGTCACTAGTTGGAACGGAAGGACGTCGATGCGGTCCGGTGCCACGTAGTCAGGGATGGACAGGAACCTGCCTCGCTTCTGGCGCGGGAACGCAAACCGCTCGATCACCGGAGAATCCAGTGACGGTTCGGCGTGAACCAAGATCTCCTGCCCATCTGCATGCGCTGGGAAGAAGCCGTACACGGCGGCGGCATGATCCAGGATGCCTTCGGACTTGAGGCGGTCCAGCCACATCCGCAGGCGCGGGCGCCCCTCCCGTTCCACCAGCTCCTCGTAGGTTTCGTCTGAACCCTTGGCCGGTTTGAGACCCCACTGGCCGAGGAACAGGGCGCGCTCGTCCAGCATCGGCAAGAAGTCCGCCAGGGTGATGCCCTTCAAAATGCGGGTTCCCCAAAACGGTGGCGTGGCCCGTGGGACATCCAGTGCCACGTCGGAGCGTTCCGGCAGGTGCACCTCAGGGGCGTTGGCCTTTCTCTCCGCAGCGATACGCAGGGATCGCTCGCGTCGGGCTTTGCGTTCGGCCTTCTTCGCCTCAGCAACGCGGGCAGCTTCGTGCTGCTCAGGGCTCACGTTGCCACGCTTGAGAGCCATGACGTTGTCCATGAGCGTTAGGCCTTCGAAAGCATCGCGGGCATAGTACACGTCACCGTCGTACACCTCGTCCAAGTCGTTTTCAACGTAGGTGCGGGTCAGGGCTGCGCCACCCAGGAGCACCGGGTAACCAGCAAGGCCCAAGGAGTTGAGCTCCTCCAGGTTTTCCTTCATCACCACGGTGGATTTCACCAGCAGACCGGACATGCCGATGACATCGGCGCCATGCTCCTCAGCGGCGGCAGCGATGTCACGAATTGGCTGCTTAATGCCGAGATTGACCACCTCATAACCGTTGTTGGACAAAATGATGTCCACCAAGTTCTTGCCGATGTCATGCACATCGCCCTTCACGGTTGCGATCACCAGTTTGCCCTTGGACCCGGAGGAATCGGATGCCTCCATGAACTGCTCCAGATACGCCACGGCGGTCTTCATCGTCTCCGCGGACTGCAGCACGAACGGGAGCTGCATCTGTCCAGAGCCAAACAACTCGCCCACTGTCTTCATGCCGGCCAAGAGATCCTGATTAATGATCTCGATGGGGCCCTTCTCCTTCAAAGCAAGGTCAAGGTCAAGTTCGATGCCTTGCTTTTCGCCGTCAATAATGCGTTGCGCGAGGCGCTCGAACAGTGGCATTGCTGCTAGGGCCTCGGCGCGGGCATCCTTCGCGGAGGTGGCGTCGACGCCGTCGAAAAGCTCCATGAAGACCTGCAGTGGGTCATAGTCCGGCGTGCGACGATCGTAGACCATATCGAGGGCAACCTCGCGTTGGCGTTCGTCGATGCGGTTCATTGGAATGAGCTTGGAGCTGTGCGCAATCGCAGTGTCTAGGCCGGCCTCGATGCACTCGTTGAGGAAAACGGAGTTAAGCACCTGGCGGGCGGCGGGATTGAGGCCGAAGGAGATGTTTGACAGGCCGAGCGTGGTGTGGACTTTCGGGTACTTTTGTTTCAGCCTGCGGATCGCTTCAATGGTTTCGATGCCATCCCGTCGCGTCTCTTCCTGTCCGGTCGAGATCGGGAAGGTCAGGCAGTCGACGATGATGTCTTCCTCGCGCAGTCCCCAGGTATTCGTGATGTCGGTGATGAGCCGTTCCGCAACGGCCACCTTACGGTCGGCAGTGCGCGCCTGGCCTTCCTCGTCGATGGTCAGCGCGACTACGGCGGCGCCATGCTCCTTAGCGAGCCTCATAATGCGCTGGTAGCGGGAGTTAGGCCCGTCGCCGTCCTCAAAATTCACCGAATTAAGAGCACAGCGACCACCCAGGGCCTTGAGGCCTGCCTCGAGCACTGCTGGCTCCGTGGAATCGAGCATGATTGGCAACGTGGTGGAAGTCGCCAGCCTAGAAGCAAGCTCGTGCATATCTTGTCTGCCGTCCCGTCCCACATAGTCCACACAGACATCTAGCAGGTGTGCACCGTCTCGGGTCTGCCCTTTCGCGATGTCGATGCACTTCTCCCAATCCCCCGCCAGCATGGCCTCTCGGAATGCCTTGGAACCGTTTGCATTGGTGCGCTCGCCGATGATCGTGATGCCGGTGTCCTGTGTAAGCGGCACCGAATGGTACAGCGACGACACCTGATCCTCGGGCGCAGCCACTGCCGGGGATTTCGTGGCCTGCTTATCGACGGCCTCAGCTAGCATCCGGATGTGCTCCGGAGTCGTGCCACAACATCCGCCTACAGCGCGGATGCCGAATTCATCAATGAACCCGCTGAGGGCTTCAGCAAGCTCCGGCGCAGTGAGCGGGTACACAGCCCCGTCTTTGCCCAGAACTGGAAGACCAGCGTTAGGCATGACAGTCACCGGGATAGAAGCATGCTGGGACAAGTAGCGCAGGTGTTCGCTCATTTCGGCGGGGCCGGTGGCGCAGTTGAGGCCAATGGAGGCGATGCCGAGTCGTTCAAGTGCGGTGAGAGCGGCTCCGATCTCGGAACCCAAAAGCATGGTGCCGGTGGTTTCCACTGTCACGTGCACCATGATCGGAAGCTGGGTGTCCAATTCTGAAAAGGCTCGCTGACAAGCCAAAACAGCGCACTTTACCTGCAGCAAGTCCTGGGCGGTCTCGATGAGAATTGCGTCAGCACCCCCGTGGATGAGACCTTTTGCAGCCAAAAAGTAGTGGTGCGACAGCTCGTCGAAAAGCGCGTGTCCCAGCGATGGGAGCTTGGTGCCCGGGCCGAGTGCACCCACGACGAATTTTTCGTCAAACTCGTCAGCGACCTCGCGGGCGATGCGTGCGCCTTCGCGAGCAAGCTCCTCGCAGCGGTCGGCGATGCCATAGTCAGCGAGGTTTGGCAGGTTACACCCGAAGGTGTTGGTTTCTACGAAATCGGCGCCAGCCTGGAAATAGGCGCGGTGGATTGAGGCCACAACGTCTGGTCGCGTGACGTTGAGGATCTCGTTACAGCCTTCCAAGTCGAGAAAGTCCTGGTGGACAGACATATCGAAGGCCTGTAGCTGGGTGCCCATGGCACCGTCGCCAACGAGAATTCGTGTGGACAGGGCGTCGAGGAAAGCTGTACTAGTCTTCATAAACTAGACAGCTTAGACTATTCCAGTTCTGGAAGTGAAGAAATCGCGTCAGCATCTGCAGGAGATGCCGCGACGGCCTTGCGGAACATGGCGTTCAGTTCCTCGCGTTCCTCCGGCTCAACCACTGCGTCTTCATGTTTTGCGTTGAAAGCGTCAATGGCAGAGACAGTGGCGCCTACCAGTGCGGTCACAGCGTCTGCATCTGGTTCAGCTGGCAGGGCATCCAGTTCGTCCAGGAACGCTTCCAAGATGGTGCGAAGCTCTGGCAGTACTGCAGGATCAAAAGGCTGATCCCAGAATTCGCGTTCGTCCTCACGCAGGTAGGAACCGGTAGCAAACTCTTCGAGATTGGAAAGGAACTCGTCAACTTCTGGCTGAAAATCTGCGCGAATGCTCATGACTTTCATTGTTCCCTAAAACGGGCGCGTGTGCTGGATTACAGCCGAATTCCAAGCAGAGCATGAACCGCAGTTCGCACGATGTCGCCAGCTTCGGATACCTCTCCGCTGTCCTCATCGGAGACGCTGACAGCCCAAGAATCAACAGCTGCGAGGGCGCGTGGCGTGTCAAGATCATCCGCCAAAGCGCTGCGCAGCTCGGCAACGAGCGCCTTAGCCGTCTCGACGTTTCGTGCACTACGAATCGCGGTGCGCCAATGCTCCAATCGCATTTCAGCAGTGGTGAGAACGGCATCTGACCAGTCACGATCACTGCGGTAATGGCCTGCGAAAACACCGAGACGAATGGCGCTCGGATCATGGCCTGCCGCGGTGAGCTTGGAAACGAAGACCAAGTTGCCCAGAGACTTGGACATCTTCACGCCATCAAGGGAAATCATGCCGGTGTGAGCGTAAATGTCGGCCATGCGTGGTTCCCCATGCAAGGCCTCCGCGTGGGCAGCAGAGAACTCGTGATGCGGGAAGATCAGGTCACTACCGCCACCCTGGATCGCGAAATGGGGTCCGAGTCTGTTGGTTGCGATGGCGGAACACTCAATATGCCAGCCCGGGCGTCCCCGGCCGAACGGGGCTTCCCACGACGGCTCCCCTTCCCTAGCTGCCCGCCAAATCAAGGCGTCAAGGGGATCTTTCTTCCCTGGGCGCTGTGGATCGCCGCCGCGCTCAGCAAAGAACTTGTCCATGGTCTGTCGGTCATAGTTCGACTCGTAGCCGAAGCTCTCGGTGGCTTCGATGGACGCGTAGATGTCTGGGTATTCGTCGCCTTCGATTTGGTAAGCGCTGCCGTTGTCCAGCAGCCCCTGCACCATCTGGATTACCTCGTCCACGGCATCCATAACGCCCACATAGTGCTGCGGTGGTAGGACCTCGAGCTCGGCCATGTCGGAGCGGAACAGATCAATCTGACTGGTTCCGAGCTCTTTCCAATCAACCCCATCGCGCTCAGCACGCTCGAACAACGGGTCATCTACATCCGTGATGTTCTGTACGTAGGTGACCTCGTGACCGTTATCAAGCAACTGACGGTACGCGAGGTCAAACGCGAGATAGGTTGCTGCGTGGCCAAGATGCGTTGCGTCGTAAGGGGTGATGCCACAGACATACATCCCGACCTTGCCATCGCGGGCGTTGACCGGAACGTAGTCCTGGTCAGCGGTATCGAAAAGCACGAGCGGTACGGGCTTTCCCAAGGATGAATCAAGGCGAGGAACTTCTGGACATGACCACGAATGCATGATTCAACCTTAGCTGCTTAGGCTCAGGCACCGCGAAAATTAGGGCTGCAATACCCCAAGAGCAAGCAACGCCATCACTGCGAGACCAGCTGGAATACGGTAAGCCGCGAACCAAGAGAAGGAGTGATGGGACACGAACTTCAGCAACCACGCAATCGAGGCATAGCCGAGGCCAAATGCAATAAGTGTGCCCACCAGCAGTTGTGCGCCGGAGGCTGCCTGGCCGGCTTCTGGGGCGAAGGCGTCGGGAAGCGAGAAGAGACCTGAGGCGAGCACTGCCGGGATGGCGAGCAGGAAGGAAAATCGCGCTGCAACTTCACGGTTCAGGCCGGTGAACAAACCGGCGGCGACGGTGCCACCCGAGCGAGAAACGCCTGGGATCAGTGCGAGACATTGTGCCAAGCCCATGATGATGGCGTCTTTCATGGTCAGTTCCTCGAAGGAACGCTTCTTGGAGCCCAGTCTTTCAGCTGCGATGAAGACAAATGAGAACAGCACCAGCACGGTTGCGGTGATCCACATGTTGCGCAGATTGTCGCGGATCAAGTCCTTGCCCAGGTATCCGAGGATCGCGACCGGCAGCGTACCAACAATGACCATCCAGCCCATGCGGTAGTCGAAGCCGCGCTTGGACTTATCAAACAGGCCTTGCAGCCATCCCTTGGCGATGTTGAAAATATCGCGCGCGAAGTACACGAGCACTGCCGCTTCGGTGCCGAGCTGAATTACCGCAGTGAAGGACGCTCCGGCGTCTTGACCCCAGAACAATGTTGAAATGATGCGCAAATGGCCGGAGGAACTGACCGGCAAAAATTCGGTCAGGCCTTGCACAATGGACAAAACGATAGTCTGTGACCACGACATAGCTTCTGTATTCACCCGGACAACTGTAGTCCCCAAGCAGCGCCTTTTCTCCTTTGACACCGCGGATACGTATCGTTGATGGCTATGATCAGGCGACAACTTGGACGCAGCGGTCTAAAAGTATCCAACATCGGCCTCGGCACGCGGGCGTGGGATCAGCACATGTCAGTGGAAACGGTGCGTGACATCGTCGCGGGCTTCCTCGGGGCGGGTGGCACGCTTATCGACGCTTCCCTGTCCACCAATTCAGGAGCCGCCGTGCGCTTACTTGGCGCCGTGCTTTCCGACTTCCCTCGCGATGAGATTGTGCTGTCTGCTTCAGCTGGAGTTCGCCCTGAGGCGCCACTAGGTGCCCGAGTTGATTGCTCTCGCAAGTCGCTCATCGCAGCGATCGACCGAACCTTGCAGGAACTCAGCACTGACTGCCTGGATATTTTCAGTGTCGAATATTGGGATGAACACACCCCTCCTGAAGAGGTGAAGGACACGCTTGACCTGATCGTGCGTTCTGGAAAGGCCCACTATGCGGGAGTCCGGGACTATTCGGGTTGGCAACTGGCCGTCTCTTACAGCCCGTGGGTGAGCGTTGCGCAGTCCGAGTACAACTTGCTTGATCGCACAGCCGAGCAGGAATTGCTTCCGGCATCGCAGCACCTCGGAGTTGGTTTTATCGCCAGTTCTTCGTTGGCACAAGGGATCCTCACTGGCAAATACCGTGATGGATCGGCACCCGTGGACGCTGCCATCCACACCAGGTTGGACGAGAGAAGCGCGCGCATTGTCGACGCCTTGGGCACCGCGGCCGCGGGTCTGGGAATATCTCCAGCCACAGCAGCCCTCGCGTGGACGCAGGCGCGTCCGGGGGTCAGCTCAGCTCTGGTGAGCATTACCGAACCCGGCCAACTTGCAGACATTTTGCCAGCCGCAACGAGCAGCCTGCCAGCGGCCATTGTCGCAGCCCTCGACGACATCTCAGCGCTGTAACCCTCTGGTAACCTTAGGAGCCGTGAAGAATTCCCTCCGTCGTTCCGTCGTAGCCCTGCTGGCGGCCAGCACCTGTGCGCTGGCATCCTGTACTCCCCCAAACGTGCAAGATCCGCAGAAGCAGGCGGAACAGCAAGCTGGATCGGGCCAGACGGTCTCTGGGGCACTTGGCAATGCCACTCCAGCAGCTTCCCCAGCAGCTGATAACCCGGCGGGCGAAGTTTTGAAGCTCGAGGGCCCTCTCTCCAAGGCCAAAGATGTGGAATTGGCCGGCGACGTGCTTGCTGTGCGCAGTGGGGATACGCTGGCCATTGGCACCGTCGACAAGTTCCGTACCAATTCCGCCGAACACATCGAGATCAATTCCCGCTGCGGCGATCTGACTGTCACCGGCGACACCTTTGTGCTGCCATGTCCTGTTCCGATTTTGGGTGGCGCTGGTGGTGGCGTCATTTATCTCATTGACGCGAAGAACCCGAAGCTCGACAACACTCGTCGCGCCGATGTTCCGTTTACCTCGGCGGCACTTACCTCCACTGGAGAAGTAATCGGTGGCAGTTCAGAGCAGCCGGACGTTCATGTGTTCCGTGGAACGGACTCCTCGAATGTGAAGAAGATCGCAACCTCCCGCAAGGCACACCAAATCGTGGCGAGTGCTGTGGACGGCACTCGGGACGGAGTGGTCTTCATCGACCGGGAAAAGACCGTTATCCAGGGCGTGGACTTTAAAGAGAACCGCCCAGGTGGCGCGCTACGCATGGGTGTTGGAGTTGGGTCGATTGCGGCAGGTGAGAATGGGCTGTTCCTCGCCGCCGATGCGCTAGGCCATCAGCTCGGGGTATACACCGATGACGATATCTTGATGCTTCACCAAACAATCGCCACCGAGAAGTCACCGTGGGCAGTGGCGTGGGATCCGCACCGCAAGCTAGCGTGGATTGCATCCAACGAAACCAACCGCATTCAAGCTTTCCGCCTTAGCTCGGGCGTTCCTGAGCTGCAAGGCTCAGTGTCTTCCGTTGCCAATGTGCGAAGCATGACCATTGACGCTGATGGCACCATCTATGCTCTTTCCGATTCCGGAGATGGCCTGCAGGTAATCAAGTCGCAGGATCTCAAACTCGATTAAGGAACTATCGTGAAACCACACCCGCTGCGCACAAAAGCCTACGAGCTTGCCCTGCACACCATGTTTCGGCTCAAGCCAGAGCGTATCCACATCCTGATGGTGCAGGCGCTGCAAGTTCTGCATGGCGCCACTCCAATCAACCGTGGCATGGAAAAAGTGCTAGCGGTTCACGATCCAATTCTCGAACAGACTGTGTTCGGGGTTAAGTTCCCGCGTCCACTAGGCCTGGCCGCTGGCTTTGACAAGAATGCCACCTGTGCCGATGCCTGGGCACCACTAGGTTTTGGCTATGCCGAGCTCGGCACGGTCACTGCACAGGCGCAGCCAGGAAACCCAACTCCGCGTCTGTTCCGCTTGCCTGCGGATAAGGCCATCTTGAACCGAATGGGCTTTAACAACAAGGGCGCTGCTTTCGCTGCTGAGCAGCTGCGACGTCGCAAGTCCACGGATATCGTTGGCATCAATATCGGCAAGACCAAGGTCGTGCCAGCCGAGGACGCAGTGTCCGATTATCGAGCCTCTGCCTCCCTCCTTGGGGACTTGGCCGACTTTCTTGTTGTGAATGTGTCTTCGCCAAATACTCCTGGCCTGCGCGATCTACAGGCTGTGGAATCACTGCGTCCAATCTTGAGCGCTGTGCTCGAGTCGACCTCCTCCCCAGTACTGGTCAAGATTGCTCCGGACTTGTTGGATGAGGATATCGACGCAGTCGCAGATCTTGCCGTCGAATTGGGTTTGGCGGGCATCGTAGCCACTAACACCACGATTTCTCGCGAGGGCCTCACGACGCCACTCTCCGACGTCGAGAAGCTTGGTGCGGGCGGAATTTCGGGCGCACCTCTCAATGAGCGTTCGCTGGAGGTCCTGCGTCGCCTCTACACCCGCGTCGGAGACAAGATCGTCCTGATTTCCGTTGGCGGCATTGTGACGCCGGAGGACGCATGGGAACGCATCTGCGCTGGCGCAACCCTGCTGCAGGGCTACACTCCGTTCATCTACGGAGGTCCGGATTGGATCCGGGATATCCACCTCGGAATCGCGGAAAAGCTGCGCGAGAACGGCTTCCGAAACATCTCCGAAGCAGTGGGCAGCGAGAACCGTTAGAAGTTAACGTGCGGCTGCGCGCCTAAGGATCAATCCGCAGAGTAACGCGGCGATGGCATAGGCGGGCAGCCAGAACTGCTCCATTACGTGCAGAGGCTCGTTGGGGATGAACCTGCCACCCACCACGAGCATGAGCGCGACGATGAGGGCAAAGACACTCCATGCACTGCGTGGCCTGCCTGGTACGGTCATCCCGAAAGCCCCGAGAATCGCTCCTGCTGCCACGATCAGCAAGAAACGCGGTGTCACAGCAAAAGGAGCAAGAAAGCCTTCCGTCACCACGGCAACGAAGGTGAAGATCGCGAGCACAATCGCGATCGCCATGAAGGCGCCACCGACGCGCAGGGGCACAGGAAGGCTTGCAGTGTAAGCTACATCACTCATGGGTGATGAGCTTAGTGGTTTTCGTGCCAGCCCCAGGTAATAGCGCGGCCGAGGGTGTGGAAGTATAGGTTGAAGCCCAGCACGGTGGGGGTAGCGTCAGCTGGGATATCGAGCTTTTCGACGTCCAGGGCGTGCACCGCGAAAAGGTAGCGGTGTGGGGCATGACCTGCAGGTGGATTAGGGCCATAGTAGCCACGCTTGCCCGAATCGCCCTTGAGAGTGACTACCCCTTCGATGCCGCCGAGGGTTTCGTCGCCGGCGCCAGTCGGAATCTCGCTGACGGTTGCTGGGATGTTGAAGACTGCCCAGTGCCAGAAGCCAGAACCGGTTGGAGCGTCTGGATCAAAGCAAGTGATGGCAATTGACTTGGTGCCCTCCGGAAGATCCGACCACTTCAGCTGTGGGGAAATATCCGTGCCGCCCAGTTGTTCGGGCTTGAAGGTGCCACCATCGACAAAGTCAGTCGAGCTCAGTGGAAAGCTTGGCTTGTCGCCAAGAGGGGCGTAGGGATCGGGGCCAGGAAAGCGGGAATCAGTGTAGGAAGTCATACTTCCCTTATACCTGCGACTAGGTCACATTCGCTAGGATTCCCACTTTTGGTATAGCCGGGCGTAACGGCCGCCCAAAGCAAGCAGCTCATCGTGGGTGCCGTCTTCTAGAATCGCCCCTTCTTCCATGACGATGATTCGATCCGCGGCACGTGCTTGGTCAAGCCTGTGGGCAACTACCAACGACGTGCGACCATGTGCCACAGCCGTCGCAGCCCGCTCCAAGGAACGAGCGTTCTCGCTTCCGGCTTCGGCAGTTGCTTCGTCCATGAGGAGCGCGGGCGGATCGAGCAAAATGATCCTCGCCAGTGAAATCTGCTGCTGGACTTCTGGTGGCAACTCGTTGTTACCAGCCCCCACTGGCGTACCCAGGCCCTGCGAGAACCAGCGGCGCCAGGCTGCTGAATCCTCAGTCAGGCCTACCTCGGCAAGCGCTGCTAACAGGTCTGCGTCTGAGGCATTGCGGGCGGCGAGCCGGAGGTCGTCGGCAAGCGTGCCTGAAAAGATGTGCACTTCCTGACTGATGAGAACAACCTGCTGGGACACCCAAGCGTCGGACACCTCAGCGGTGTCGATTCCGTCGATGAGGATACGACCTGACGTCGGACGTTGGAGGCCCGCAATGAGGCCTGCCAGCGTTGACTTGCCAGCGCCAGAGGCCCCCACGAGAGCCGTGGTGGTTCCGGGGGTTAACTTGAGGTTTAGCCCGGACAGAATTGGCGCGCCCCCAGGGTACCCAAAGGTCAGATCCTCAATTTTGATCTCTGGGCTGGTGGTTAGCGGAGCAGGATCAACACGCTGGGGTGTCTTGAGCTTCGCCAGCGCGACGGCGCGCCCCAGGCAGGTCATAGCGTTTTGAATTTCGCCTGCGAAGTACATGACGTTGAAGACATGGACCTCCATGCGGGAGATCAGCAGCATTGCCGTGGACGCCTCGCCAAGGGACAACGCCCCGGTCTTCACGTGAAAAGCGGAAAGCGCGAAGCAGAACACGACCAAACCACCGTAGGCGAGCACACCGTGGGCAGTGAGGCGGTTGAAAAGGGGCTCGCGCCGCGCGGTCTCGCGGACCGACGCCCAGGAAGAATTCTTGAACCTTGTTGTAGCCCAGCTTTCGAGCCCAAGGGCGCGCAGAGTCGGCAGGCCCCGGATGGTGTCGAGCAGCTGATTATTTCGCGCAGCATCCCTGTCAGCCACCCGATTTGAGGCATCCGGCAGCAACGCCAGATTCGCTTGGGCCAGCGGGTAAATCAAAACGCCCACGAGGATGAACATCACACCGTAACTCCAGTGGACGATCACCAGCGACACGAAGGTGAAGGGAAACATCAGGGCCGTGATTACGATGCGAACGCCCATCGCATTGACCATGCGAACGGCAGCATCGATGTCCTTGGTCAATCGCGATATGACGTTACCCGTCCCGAGTTCCAACATGTCCGGGACCGGTGCGCGTAGCGCGGCAGAAAGTGCTGCCTCGCGTACACCCACAGAAAGCCGTCTTGCTCGCGATTGAAGCAGGTATTGGGCGCTAGCTCGACCCGCTGCTTCGATCGTGAGCCCAAGACCAATGAAGGTGATGAGCAGGGCGTAAGAACTGGTGTCGGCGCGGGCTATGACGTCGACAAGCTTGCCGATCGCCGCCGTCGTACCCATCATCGCCGTCAGCGTGCCCACAAATACCACGCCGGCGGCCAACCACCAGCGCGCGTGCGGACGCTCCGGAAGGGTCTGTAGGTAGCGCCCAATGTCGCTTATCGACGCCGGTTTCACTTCCCCACCTCCTGGTCAAAATCCCGAATCGTGTCCGCAACAGCTCTCCAGCCCCTGGAGGTGGTGAGCACAATGGTCAGCCGGTGCTTGCGCAGCTGCGCCACATTCTGGGCCACCGCCTCCAAAGTGACGGAATCAAGTCCGGTAGTCGGGTCATCGAGGACAAGAACCTGAGGATCCAGTGCGAGCACTCTAGCCAAGGCCACACGCTGTCGTTGCCCTCCAGAAAGGTTCAGTCCAGCCTCCCCGATTGGTGCGTCCGGCAGACTGTTGTCGGGGCCAAATCCGCCCAGTCGGCGAACGATGTCGCCACAAGCAGCAGCTCGGATCGCATCAAAGACCGCGGGGGCGTTGCCAGTTGGATCGACGTTGTCGGACAACGTTCCCTCAAACACATTGGCTGAGTGCGGAGCGTGCACTCCGCCCAGCTGTTGAAGCTCCGCCTCAAGGCTGCGCCGACCACGTTCGGTAGACGCGTGCCAGACCTCAAGACCGCAACGTTTTGATTCCGACACTGACTGGGCGCTGGTTACGTGGTCAGAATCAACGATCAATTCTTCGATTCTGGCAGCCGAAGCATGGGCACGGGCCCAGTACTCGGTGAAGAAGCCCAACGCATGCCCAGTGACCGTCAGCGCAGGTGGAGCAAGCAGCGTGACGGTAAAGAACTCACCGGCCGAAATGCGCCCAGACACCGCGTACCAGCCAGCGATGGCCAGCACCGTGATGTTGGCAATAAGGGGCACAACCTGTCGCAAGAACGTCGAAATCGCGGCAATCCGGGCGTCCTTGATCATGACGTCCAAAGCGCCTCTCGCAGCATTCGAAAACGTGCGTTCGCTCTCCCCCACAGCACCGAGGCCTTTAAGAACTCTAGAGCCCTGTGCGAAGTCAGTGGCCAAAGAAATGGACTTCGCCTCCGCAGCGCGCCGATCACTCGACACCTTCGAAATTGCCTTACCCGTGAAATACGAGGCCACTGCAGTGCCCACGCCACCTAGCAAGACAATCCCTGCGAGTGACATTGAGAAAGTGCCGATGACCGTTGCCGAAGAGGCGAGATAAGTCACCATGACCAGCGGAAAATTCAGCACCTGCTTTACTTCGCCGAGCTGCTGAACATCCTCATCTACGGTGTTCAAAAGCTCGCCCGGGGTGTGCTGGACTCTACTTCTCACCAGCGTGGCAATCGACTCGAGGCGAAGATCGTGTGCAACGCGAGCGCTCGACAGCGTGGTCAAGGAATCCCCTGTGGCATCAACAATGAACATCAGCAGCATCGTGAGAGCCACCGCACCCACTAGGCTTGCCACCTGCGTGAACTGTCCATGTGGGATGACCTTGTCTAGGCCAAAACCAATGAGTCGAGACATGACGGTCGCATTGGCGGCGGAAAATATCCAACAACCAACCAGCAGCCAAAAGGCCCTGCGATGGCTCACCAGAGTGCGAAACACCAAACCCCTCGGCGTGCGCTTGCCGGCGAACATCGACGTCGTGGTTGCGCCAGGCGTTTCTGGTACGAACCATGACCACGTCTTCAAAGGCTTAGGAACCTTCGCTGGATGAGTGAACATGAACCCACACATTACCGCCAAAATTGCAACGATGAAACTCTACTTGACCTGCAGATTTGTTTTTGTTTGAACTTTCGGGCTATTGTTTACGAGTGCCCAGCCGAAAGGCTGAAAACAAAACCCAGCCCGGGTGGCGGAATGGCAGACGCGCTAGCTTGAGGTGCTAGTGTCCTACTAATGGACGTGGGGGTTCAAGTCCCCCCTCGGGCACAATCTTCAAAACCCCAGTTCATCATGAACCGGGGTTTTCTTGTTGCTGATTCGTCTTTGGGACAGAGCCCGGAGGAATTTGAGACCGGGTGTAGATTTCCCCGGCCTTTCAGAAGGTTTGCCCTGCAGGCAAGTGTGCTATCCGGGAGGAATGTACCCAAGAGGTCAGATTCCTCCGGGGTGACTGGACGTCGGAGGAATCTGAAGTCTGAAGGCAAGGCACTCTAAAAGCTCGAGGACCCGCCTGCCCCACTGAAACCAGAGCTATAGGACGAATTGACGCTCGACGCTGAAGCCTCTTGAGCCGCAACTTCAGTGGAATGCCACGAGCTGAGAGCCCAGAACGGCACGAAGTCTGCGTAACCGTAACCCGGTCGGTAGTTGGCATCGTAGATGGCGGGCGCGGTTGGCGCAGTAGTCGGTTCTTTAACGTCTGCAAGCTGTTGGTTCTTCAAGATCACCAACGCCCGCTGGTACTTTTCCAGCAAGCGTGCGTAGCGCTCCAAAAAGTCGGGTGCAGTTGGAGCAGAGGCAAGCGCAGTGGCTTCCTGCTTCGATTCGGTGAGCGACATGTACAGGCCGCCCGAGGAGTCTGAGACTGTCGCAAGTGCCTCGTCAATGTCGGACAAGAGATCGGAGGCCTGAGTCCTGCGTGTCGCAGCATCCCCGTGCTCGAGCTTAAACAGCACGTCGATGTTCTCCTCCGCGTAGCCGACTTGTCGTGCGACCGTCGCAGCCTCGTTGATTTTGGGAGCCTGGGTCAAGATCAACTCAGGGTCTGAAGATGGAGAAAGGTTCCCGAAACTGTCCACAGCGTCGTGCAGCTTGAGGAAGCGATCTCGCACGTCGCCCCACTGTTGCCGCATCGTGTGGTGGGCCAAAGGTGAGGAAAGAGAGTGGGCACGGATGTCTATTCCATCAAGGCGGGACGCGAGCGCGCCATATTCCTTGGAAACGAAGGCGAGGTTTTCGCGAGCCTCAGCCAATTGCTTCTCGCGCTTTTTGCGCCGAGCCGAGACTATTCCCGCGCCGAGCATGACGCCACCTGCGGTGGTCAGACCAGTGACCGCAGTGGTGATGGTGCGGTTTTCCACTTGCGAGTCGTAGCGAGCTTGCCCAAGCTTTTCGACGTCCGTTGCCTGCCTTACACCTGCAAGAAGGCCCGCCGGAATATTGCCGTCCTTCACACCGGGCTTAATCGCGTCGAGGGAGCGTTCGAGGTTTGTGTCCCCTTTGTGGAGCGTGAGCAAACGAGCGACATCCTCCCCTGCTCCCACGAACGCTTTCCGGGGATCGAGGCCGACGCCCACGATCAAAACGCCGTCTGTGTATTTTTCAGCGCCAATAATCTCGGGCTTGTTGTCGCGAAGGTATTCCTCCACAGAATCGTTGACATTGTTGCGGTTGTTTTTGAACACGATGTAGTGGATCTGTTCCACTTCAGTTGGGATGGTGAGCTGCTGCACGTCGCGAAGCATGCGTTGTTCGTCTTCGGCACTGAGCACGTCGTGGGGGTCGTGGACCTCGGCGTGCGCCACCCCTTGTTGTGTGGGAGCGGAGATTTCATATGTCGATTGATCGGGGACATCGACCAGTGAATATGCCGTCGCGGCCGCACCTCCGCCGAGGAGGACTGTGGCGAGAGCGGTCGCAACGAACATCATTTTCGGCTTCATGCCTTCCACTGTAGGCCGATAGCGATGTGGTTGACTATGGGCATGATGATCGATCCCGACGAACTGGCAATCTGCCTCAAAGTTCTGGACGAGGCCGGTTCACTGGACCCGACGAGTGAAGACTCAATCACGCTGCAACGCGCTGTCGGGAAGCTTTTCAAAGAGGTCAAGCGCCAGCGGCGGGCGGAGGCGAAGCGTGCGCGTCGGGAAGCAGATGAGGCTGTGTTGGCACGTACCGCGACCGCGAACCCGCAGCGTATCGACGACGAGACCGCAGGCCTCCTCGTTCGGCCCGCCGGCGCTGAACCCGTGGCCCTGGAGAGAGGCGCAGTTGCTACGCCACATGGCTGGGCAGGCAAGCTCTACAGATCTCAAAACTGCTATGTGTGCAAGCGGCCATACACCCTCGTTGACTCTTTCCATCATCAACTGTGCCCAGATTGTGCAGCGGACAACCGCGCCCGCCGGGACGCGCGGGTTGATCTCACGGGCCGACGGGCGGTTTTGACCGGTGGCCGGGCAAAGATCGGCATGTACATTGCCCTGAAGCTGTTGCGTGATGGGGCCGATCTCACCATCACGACGCGTTTTCCAAAGGACGCGGTACGGCGTTTTACGGCCGTCGGAGATAGTGACGGCTGGCTCGAACGACTGCACATCGTGGGCATTGACCTGCGAAACCCGGGGCAAGTCGCTGATTTTGCTGATCACGTTGCGGCCGAAGGTCCGCTCGACATCTTGATTAACAACGCAGCGCAAACCGTGCGACGCTCCCCCGGCGCCTACTCTGGCCTGGTTGACGCGGAAAGTGCGCCGTTGGAAGGGGCGCAGCAGGATGTCGACATGGTGGCGATTGGTCGCACCTCCGATGTACACCCGGCAGCTCTCGTGTCCGGCAAAGGCCAGTCCCATGCGGAATTGTTGGCGCGTGATGCCATGGTGGGCGGCTCGGCGTCTCTGGAGCGGGTAAAAGATGGAACAGCCATCGATGCAGGCGGACTCATCCCCGACTTGGTCGACCACAATTCTTGGGTGGCGACCATCGGCGAAGTCGATCCGATGGAACTGCTCGAAGTGCAGCTGTGCAACCAAACGGCACCGTTCATCCTGGTTAATCGACTGCGCCCTGCCCTTGAGGCTTCGAAGGCGCGACGGAAATATGTCGTGAATGTCTCAGCTATGGAGGGCGTATTTGGTCGGGGCTACAAAGGGCCTGGCCATCCGCACACCAACATGTCGAAGGCAGCTCTGAACATGCTCACTCGTACTGCTGCTGGTGAGCTGTTCAAACACGGCATTTTGATGACAGCGGTAGATACCGGGTGGATCACTGACGAACGCCCGCACACGGTCAAGGAGCGCTTGGCCGCGGAGGGCTTTAAGGCGCCTTTGGACCTTGTCGACGGCGCAGCCCGCGTGTACGACCCGATTGTGCAGGGCGAAAACGGCGTTGACCTGTACGGATGCTTTCTCAAGGACTACCAGCCGCACCCGTGGTAACCTGGCACTTTGTGATAAGGTCTGCTGAATTTTCTGATATTCCCGCTGTAGCTAATCTTATGGCTGAAGCGTTCTGGGACGATGACGCTTTCCGGCGGTACTTCAAAGGCTTCGGCGCACTCGATCGCGCAACGTCCGAAGCTGAGCGAGTGAGCGCTTTGGCGCCTATTTTCCACAAGCAATTGGAAGTGGATTACTGTCCGGAAGGCGTCGTCGATGTCATCGAATCCGACGGCGAAATCGTTGGTGCTGCGTGCTGGTCCCGCCCCTGGGAGGGCGCCTGGTTTGATTTCCGGAGCTACATTGACCAGTACGGCGCACATTGTTTCCGCATGGCTCGCCGTGATGCCTACTCACTCAAATTCCACCCAGCGGATCCTCACTGGTACTTGTACACCTTGGCGGTTTCCCCCAAGGCCCAAGGCCAAGGAATTGGTTCCAAGCTCCTGCAACACGGTTTGAGCCGGGCGGACGAGACCGGACACGCCACTTACTTGGAAGCGACGACACAAGGATCTCAGCGCCTCTACGAACGATTTGGATTCGTCGTGAAAAGCGAAATCCCCACCCGTGACCCGTGGGTCAACGAAGTGGGGATGGTTCGAGCCTGCAGCTAATTAGTGCTGCTCATTAGGATCGTTGTCCGCGTCTTCCTTGGTCTTGTGTACGGTGCCTGGCTTGTGGTCAGGTGCTGCGTAAATTGAGTAGACCTTGAGCGGTTCGGTGCCTTCATTGACCACGTTGTGCCACTTGCCGGCAGGAACGAAGATTGCCCAGTCATCCTCGACAACCTGATCGATGTCCAGGTTGTTTTCGTCCTTGCCGATCATCACGTGGCCCTTGCCGGCCTCGATACGGAGGAACTGGTCATGGTCGTCGTGAACCTCAGCGCCGATCTCGCCACCAGCTGGAATGCTCATCACAGTCATCTGGAGGTACTCGCCGGTCCACAGGGTGTCGCGGAAGTTTTCGTTGTCCTTCGTGGCCTTTTCAATGTCCAGCACGTATGGGTGCGGGCCGTGGTCCTTCAACAAATCAGACATTCTTTGCTCCTTTGCTTTTCGACGGCTGTGCTACCTATCAGCCTAACGAAAAATTCGGGTTAGTGCTAGAACGGGTGTTCTAATGTCTAGTTGATGGCCTGATCAAACGCACTCAAGATTTCCTCCGCCGCCAAGGTTGGGGTAATTTCCCCATGCCTCAGCTGCGCCTCCACCTTTTCGCGAACAGAAACGACATTCAGGTTGGTGTTCAGACGCTGCAGGATGGTTTCGTGCACCATCGACCACATCCAGCCCACTTGCTGTTCGCGACGGCGCTCCTCGAACTGCCCAGACTCGCGCATCACCTTGTTGTGCTCCAGGATGTGGCCCCAGAACTCGTCGATGCCTTCATCCTCAACCGCAGACATCGTCATTGTCGGTGGATGCCACAGCTCGTTCTCGGAGCGCACCATCCGCATTGCGGCTGCAAGTTCGCGGGCAGCGCGCTTGGCTGGCTTCAGGTTCGGGCCGTCGGCCTTGTTGATGGCCACGATCTCCGCCATCTCGAGCACGCCCTTCTTGATGCCCTGCAGCTGGTCACCAGCGCCAGCCAGGGCCAGGAAACAGAACACGTCCACCATCTGCGATACCGCGACCTCGGACTGCCCCACGCCCACCGTCTCCACGATGATCACGTCATAGCCAGCAGCTTCAAAGACCACCATGGATTCGCGAGTCGCCTTCGCCACACCACCAAGCGTGCCCGCCGACGGAGATGGTCGAATAAAAGCATTGTTCTCTGCAGACAGCTTTGCCATGCGTGTCTTATCACCCAAAATCGAGCCACGAGTCTTGGTTGACGACGGGTCAATCGCCAGCACGGCAACACGATGCCCCTTCTCAATGAGCATCATGCCCAGCGATTCAATCGTGGTGGACTTTCCTACTCCCGGCACGCCGGTGAGACCAACTCGGAGGGCCTTGCCCGAGTGTGGCAACAACTTAACCAGGAGCTCCTGAGCAAGGACTCGGTGTGCCGGCGCAGTGGACTCGAGGAGCGTCACAGCGCGGGCGATGGTGGTGCGGTCCCCTGCCAGCACGCCCTCATAAAGCTTCTCGACGTCAATGCGTTGCCGCGCACGCTTGACCACCTCCGGAGCAACAGCAGTCTGAGCACCCAGATCGGTGCCGGCGGTGGTTGTGAGGGAGCCGAGCGAATGCTCGAGGAAGTCATGTCCCATGGTGGAAGCACTCCTGTGGTCGTCGAGAAGCGGATAAAGCACAGCGGCGCACAAGCTGCGAGGAGCCCGTACGCCGCTGGCGTGGTTGAAACTAGACCTCGAGGTCGAAGCCGAGGTTTGCCGACAGCTTGGTCAGCATGTCAATTGCGGACTCCGCAATGACCGTTCCTGGAGGGTAGATCGCGGCAGCGCCCATGTCGTACAGCTCCTGGAAGTCTCCAGGAGGGATGACGCCACCGACGATGATCATGATGTCCTCGCGGCCAAGCTTGGCCAACTCCTCCTTCAGCGCAGGCACCAGGGTCAGGTGGCCGGCGGCGAGGGAGGACACGCCCACGACGTGGACGTCAGCGTCGACAGCGCTGCGAGCTGCCTCCGCAGGGGTCTGGAACAGAGGTCCGACGTCCACGTCCATGCCGAGGTCGGCGTAGGCGGATGCGACGACCTTTTGGCCACGGTCGTGACCATCCTGGCCCATCTTCGCGATGAAGATACGAGGACGACGGCCCTCTTCCTTCTCGAAAGCGTCGGCCATAGCGATGGCCTTGGCAACGTTAGACACGGTGCCTTCCTTTCCGACCTCGTCCTTGTAGACGCCGGACAGGGTCTTGATCTCAGCCTCGTGGCGGCCGAAGACCTTCTCCAAAGCCATGGAGATTTCGCCAACGGTAGCCTTGGCGCGCGCACAGTCAACCGCGAGCTTGAGCAGGTTGGACTCCAGGTCGCCTGCCTCACGTTCTTCGGTGGCAGCCGCTGCGGTCAGAGCATCAAGGGTGCGCTGAACCTCAGCCTCGTCGCGCTCAGCGCGCAGTCGCTCCAGCTTCTCCAGCTGCTCGGCACGAACCTTGGAGTTCTCAACCTTGAGAACCTCAATCGCTTCGTCTTCCTCCACGATGTACTTGTTCACGCCGATGAGCGCTTGGCGGCCAGAGTCAATACGTGCCTGGGTACGAGCTGCAGACTCCTCAATGCGCAGCTTCGGAATGCCCTGGATCGTAGCCTGAGCCATACCGCCAGCAGCTTCGACCTCTTCGATGTGCTTGCGGGCACGGTTGGCCAGCTCGTTGGTCAGCCACTCAATGTAGTAGGAACCAGCCCATGGGTCGACAGGGCGCACCGTGCCAGACTCCTGCTGCAGCAGCAGCTGGGTGTTACGAGCAATACGTGCGGAGAAGTCGGTAGGCAGAGCCAGTGCCTCATCCAGCGCGTTGGTGTGGAGCGACTGGGTGTGGCCCTGGGTCGCAGCCATAGCTTCGATCGCGGTACGGGACACGTTGTTGAAGACGTCCTGTGCGGTCAGCGACCAACCAGAGGTTTGGGAGTGGGTACGCAGCGACTGGGACTTCGGGTTCTTCGGATCGAACTTACCCACCAGCTCGCTCCACAGGAGACGACCAGCACGCAGCTTCGCAATCTCCATGAAGGTATTCATGGAAATGCCCCAGAAGAAGGACAGACGAGGTGCGAACTTGTCAACGTCCAGGCCAACGTCCAGGCCGGCGCGAATGTACTCGATGCCGTCGGCAAGCGTGTAGGCGAGCTCGAGGTCGGCGGTCGCGCCAGCTTCCTGGATGTGGTAGCCGGAGATGGAAATGGAGTTCCAACGAGGCATTTTCAGCGAGGTGTACTCGAAGATGTTCGAGATGATGCGCATCGAAGGCTTCGGTGGGTAAATGTAGGTGTTACGGACCATGAACTCCTTGAGAATGTCGTTCTGAATGGTTCCGGCGAGCTGCTCAGGGGCAACGCCCTGCTCCTCTGCTGCCACAATGTACAGCGCGAGGATCGGCAGCACAGCGCCGTTCATGGTCATGGACACGGACACGCTGCTGAGGTCAATGCCCTCGAACAGTTGGCGCATGTCCAGGATGGAGTCGATGGCGACACCTGCCATACCGACGTCACCGACAACGCGCTCGTTATCGGAGTCGTAACCACGGTGGGTTGCCAGGTCAAATGCGACCGACAGGCCCTTCTGACCAGCGGCAAGGTTGCGACGGTAGAAGGCGTTGGACTCAGCAGCCGTCGAGAAGCCAGCGTACTGGCGAATCGTCCATGGCTGGTTGGTGTACATGGTCGGGTAAGGACCACGCATGAATGGTGCGATACCTGGGAAGGAATCGAGCGGGTGGCCCGCCTCAGCTGCAGCATCACGGTCAGCGCGGGTGTAGACGCGCTTGACATCGATGCCCTCTGGGGTTGCCCACACCTGATCCGCGGTGGACGCAGCTGGCGCGTCAGTCTTGGCTGCTGCGTCGGCGGTGCGTGGAACTTCAGCGAAATTCGGGATAGTAGTCATGTTTCCTTACGCTCCCAGCTTGGTCAGCAGGTCGGACAGGGTCGACGCCGCATTGATCTTCATGTTGACGTATCCGTCCGGCTTGTCAGCGGCGTCAGCGAAGGACTTCTCTGCGCCGGCGAGCAGGATGGTGCCTGCGCCCGCTTCGCGCAGGGCCTTCACGACGTCAGCGCCAGTTGCCTCGTACTCCTGGTCGGTACCGCAAATCACCACGATGTCAGCTGCCTTGGCGGCAGCAATGAATTCGTCGGTGCCTGGCGTGACCTGGCCAGGGTTCACGGACTCAATGCCACCGGAAGCCAGCAGGTTGGCGGTGAAACCAGTGCGAACGTTGTGCTTGGCCAGCGGGCCGATTGGAATCAGGCCGATCAGCGGGCGCTTGCCGTTGGCTTCAAGGAAAGCATCGGAGCGGTTGCGCAGCGCTTCGAACTCGGCAGCCCAACGGCGAATGTTCTCAGCCTCGACACGCTGCTCAGCTGGCAACGCCTTTTCACCGAGGTTAGGGAACTCGTTGACACCGGTAACCTTCTTGATGCGGTGAGCGACATCAGAGCGCATCTTCTCGAAGGAAGCGTCCAGTTCCTTCTGCAGGTCAGCGCTCTCAACACCACCGGCAGCCTCAACTGCGGTGAACGCAGCCCATGCCTTCTCCGCGAGCTGCTCAGTCAGCGACTCAACGAAGAACGAGCCACCCGCTGGGTCGACCACGTAGCCGAGGTGAGACTCTTCCAGCAGCAACAGGTTCGTGTTGCGAGCAATGCGGGATGCAAACACGCGGGACGTGCCTTGCAGGCCACCCTTGATTGCGTTGTCGAATGGCAGCACCTCAACGTCGGTTGCGCCACCCACACCAGCTGCGAAAGCTGCAACAGTAACGCGAAGCATGTTGACCCATGGGTCACGCTGCGAGAACATCACTGGCGCGGTCAGTGCGTGCTGCGGTGCAAGTCCAGCTTCCGGTGCGCCGAGTACCTCGGCGACGCGAGCCCACAGAGTACGAGCAGCACGGAACTTTGCGATCTGAGCAAACTGATCATCAGTTGCGGCAAAGCGGAAAGCGATCTGGCCGAGCGCCTGCTCAGTGGTGAGGCCGGCAGCGACGAGTGCGCGGACGTAGGCAACACCGGTGGCGAGTGCGAAGCCAACTTCCTGAGCGTCGGTCGCGCCCTGGTTGGAGAAGGCTACCGCGTCGACAAGCAGGGTGCGGACGCTGCCGGACCACGCTGCATTATCGACGGCCACAGCCACGGCATCCGCAAGCTCGATGTCCTTGCTGGTCAGTGGTGACATGGAAATCTCGAAGCGGGCCTTATTGGCGACGCCAGCGGATTCTGCCAGCTTCTTCAGCTCGTCGCTGGCTTCCTTGGCAGCTCCGGCTGCGATCACACGGATCTCGATGTGCTCGAGCAGTACGCCCTGCAAGACGGTGGCGAGGTCAGAAACCTGCAGGCCAGCAGTCAGATCGACGACGATGACCGAAGTGCCGTTGTTAATAGCGTGGAGGATTGCCTTGTTCGTTGCTGCAGCATCGCCAGCGGTGCCAGAGAGCTCGCCACCGAAGGTTTCGGTAACGCCCCATCCGATGCGCTCGGCATCAGAGGCTACGCCGCCGCGAGTGAAAGGAAATACGCCAGGCGCAGAGACTTCTGCCAGCTCATCTGCGCGGGTGTAGAGCGGATTGACATCGATGCCCTCGTAGGTGGTGTGGATGAGTCGAGTCCACACGTCCATTGGAACATCCGCGATGTCCTTCTTTTGCACACGTGCAAACACCTTGGCAACTGCCTTGTACCAATCCTGCTGATTATCAGCAAAATCAGCTGGCAGCGAGGTGTTTACCGCGTCAGACTGTACATCAGTCACTACGGACCTTCTCCCCTTGTGCTTGAACCCGAAGCCGAAACCAATTCGCGGAACGGGTCGCCATTAGTTCACATTAAATGTCACTATGAACCATATTGGTCGCAATCTGGCTCACAATTACACTTCAAGTGTAGCTAGGACCGCGCTAGACCGGGCGACTTTGTTGATTCACTCCCCTCCCATAGCCAAATTCGCAGCCAGCAGGAACATATCGGAGGGGGATACACTACACCCGCACTAACGGGGACTAGCGTAAGTTTCGTGCAGACACTCATCCGTAAGAGATGGCGTGAGTTGGCCTTCGTCGCCTTTCTCGCCGTCGGGCTGATCCTCGCGACCACCGTCGATGTGCCGACGCTTGACCAGCTACGGCGGTGGAACGCGGCGTTGGGGCCGATGAGTGTTGTCGCATTTTCTATGCTTTACATCCTGGTGACCCAATTCCCTATTCCGCGTACCGCGCTCACTGTTTCATCAGGGGTGCTGTTTGGCCCGGTAGTTGGTGTGATGGTTGCACTCCTTTCGACGACGGTGGCCGCAACGGTATCGATAACTATGTTGCGGGCACTCTTGGGCGTCGACCAAGACGATCCACTGGCTGGCGATAGTTTGGTCAAGCGTTGGGCGCGCAGCCAAGGGCGGCACAAGTCGCTCGCCAAAATCACCGAGAGGTTGGAGCACCGTGGTTGGCTATCGGTCTTCTGTTTGCGCCTGATTCCGGGACTGCCGTTTTCGGTACTCAATTACGCCTGTGTGGTCACGCCAGTTCGGCGCCGAGACTTCGTCATCGCCACCTTCTTTGGCTCTGCGCCTTCGACGATCATTGGCGTTTTGCTCGGTGATTCCTTAACGTCCGGCAATGGGCAGGGAGCCCTCGTGCTGTTGGGCTGCCTTGGAGTGCTGGGACTCATTGGGATCGGGGTAGATCTATTGCTGCCAGTCAAGGCTAAAGCGTAGACTTTAGGGTATGTTTGCGATTCATGCCCGGTATCGAGGTCGCGCTGTACGTCGCGCAGAATTGGTTGCGCGATCTGCCGAAGCGCTCTCTACCTTGGAAGGTGTCGGCACCTTCGATGTCATCGGTGTTGAGGATATCTGTGCTGTCATCGACACACCCGAGGCAGTCGCCGATACCACCATGGCATTGCTCTCTGCTGGGGAATGGGCCGTGGGCATCGGCATCATCCCAGCAACGGTGAAAGCGGGCGATGAACAAGTAAAGAAGCTCGCCGGCAGTGCCTTAGGCTCTCGGGCGCGCATTGGAACCGTCAAAGTGAAGGTGAAGGCCCAACGGGGCGCAAAAGAAGTGGCTGATCGCTGGGGAATGGACATCGCATCCTGCTTCCTGCTGCTCGCGACAGTTTTGAGCAAGCGCAGTGCGGAAGGCCGAGAGGCTACCTCATACATGCGACGTGGCTATAACCAAAATGAAGCCGCCGAGGAGCTGGGCATCACCAAGCAGGCGATGTCACAGCGCCTACAGGCGGCTGGGTGGCATGCTGAAACTGCCGGCTGGCAGCTAGCGGTCAATCTCCTTGCTAGGGCTGCTGAGGGAACTGCGGAATAGCGTTTAGCTCACCGTTGCCAGTTACTGGCGGAGCCGGTGGCGATGGCGGTGTAGCTGGCAATTCCGGATCAACCGGCTTATTCGCTACGGCATTCGCTGCAGCAACTGCGGCCGCGATTTCAGGATCTGAATCAGTGTTGAACCACTCTTCGGTATCGTCCTGAGAAGCCATGTCCTTGGTCTCCTCAGAGACAGCAGGTGGCTCATAACGGAAGATGCCTTCATCGTCTTTCTTGGCCATGGCCTTGGCGAACTGCTCCAATGAGTCTCCAAACTGGCTCGGAATGATCCAGGTCTTGTTCGCAGATCCTTGTGCCATTTTCGGCAACTTGTCCAGGTATTGGTAAGCCAAAACCTCAGGGGTAAGCTGCGCAGCCTTGATTGCAGCGTTGACCTTTTGGATGGAGCGCGCTTCACCCTGTGCCTTGAGGTACTTGGCGGCACGCTCACCTTCCGCTCGCAGGATCATCGCCTGACGCTCGGCTTCGGCGGCCAAAATCATGGCGTGCTTTTCGCCCTCGGCAGCCAGGATTTTCGCCTGCTTCTCGCCTTCCGCGGTCTTGATGTCGGCCTCACGTTGGCCTTCAGCTGCGAGAATCGTCGCACGCTTCTCGCGGTCAGCCTTCATCTGCTTTTCCATCGACTGCTGGATCGATGGCGGTGGATCAATGGCTTTAAGCTCAACGCGGGAAATGCGCAGGCCCCACTTCGTAGTGGCTGCATCAAGCTCGCCACGCAGTCGCCGGTTGATGACCTCGCGAGAGGTCAGGGTTTCTTCCAGCGTCATGCCACCTACGACGTCGCGAAGCGTTGCGGTAGAGATCTGTTCGACGCCCACAATGTAGTTGTCAACGCCGTAAATAGCGCGCGCAGGATCGTTGATCTGGAAAGTCACCACTGTATCGATGGCAACGGTGAGGTTGTCTTGCGTGATCACTGCTTGTGGTGGGAATGAAACGACTCGCTCACGCGTATCGACCTTGGCACGGACGCGGTCAATAAACGGCACCAGCAAAGTAATGCCACCTGAGACAGTGCGCGTGTAGCGACCCAGCCGTTCAATGACGGCTGCCTCTCCCTGCGGGATCAACGCGATCGATTTGACCAGCACAATCACCACAAAGAGCAAAATGACGGCAAGGGCAATTATCCCCGGCATCTACAGCTCCTTCCACACGACGGCGGTTGCGCCATCGATCTTGACTACATTGACTGACTCCCCTACTTCAAAGGAGACGGTGGGATCTATGCTGCGTGCCGACCAAATGGACCCATCGAGCCGGACCTGGCCGTCAGTGCCGGTCACTCGCTCAAGCACTTGGGCGTTCGTGCCCTCCAGCGCTTTCACCGAGGTATCTAGCACTGGAGCGGACTTAAGGTGCTTGTTGAGGTACGGCTTGAGGAAGACCAACAACAGGAGGGCAGATATCGCGAAGCACACCACTTCGGCCCAGACTGGGACGTCGAAAAGCGCGACCCCAGCCGTTGTCAGAGCGGCCCCGGCGAGCATGAGCATGGTGAACTCGCCAGCAAGCAACTCAGCGGTGGCTAGTAGCAGCGCGACAATAAACCAGACAAGGGAACCCACACCCACCAACCTACCTAATTACCTGCGGTGACGGCTTCTTATCGAAAATCTTCTTTAGTTAGTTCCGGGACCGTCACCCAGTCCACAAGCTTTTCGACGGCACCGATCAGTGTCGGATCGAGGTCTCGGAAGCTTTCGACTGCGTTGTAGACGCGATTCCAGCCCTCTTTCGGGTCGGACCAGCCCAGCCGATTGCAGATGCCTGTCTTCCAGTCCTCACCGTAAGGAACCTCCGGCCAGGCCCGCATACCGAGCTTTTGAGGCTTGACGGCAGCCCAAATATCGATGAATGGGTGGCCGGTGACCAAGACATGAGGTCCTACCTCTGCAACCAGTCGTGTTTCCTTGGAGCCCTCAACCAGGTGGTCAGCGAGAACTCCCACGCGACGGCCAGGGCCTGGCTGGAATTCTGCGAGGCGCTCCGGAAGGTTGTCGAGGCCTTCCAAGTACTCGACGACAACACCTTCGACGCGTAGGTCGTGACCCCAGACCTTTTCTACGATCGCTGCGTCATGGATACCTTCGACCCAAATGCGCGATGGTGCAGCTACCTTAGCTTCTACATTCGCGACTCGTACGGAGCCGGATTTGGATCGAGCAGGCTGCTGTTTAGGCACGTATCGGGTTAGAGTAACCCGCTGACCCTCAACCAGGAAACCACCGTTCATCAGCTTAAATAGTCGCTTGACTCCGTGTCGATCCTCCAAGGAGACAAAGTCACCGTCGTAGGTTCGCTCAAATCCAACGACGGCGCCGACGAAAGAATCGCCAAGTACTTCAACTACCAGGCCTGGCTCGGCAGGAACTGTCGGGTAGACGGGCTTTTTGGTGCGGGAATGACCAGAGAAAATATCGCCTGCGTATGGATCACTCATGGGTGTACAGCCTATCGGGTAGCCTTGACGAATTATGGATCACCGCGCGCATGTGTACTCCCCGCTCCAAAATATTGCCGTCTGGTTCGCAGCTTGGCTGCATGGCCAGATATCCGCAGATGAGTGCATCGACGCTCTTGATGAGCTGGGTGGGCGAACGTATTTGATCGGTACTGACCCGGATGAACCCGCAGCACAATTGGAGCTGTTGAAGCTTGTGAGGCGTCTGGGGGAAGCTCACCTTGCCAGCACGGACCCGGTTGTGCGTCTGGTGCTTTCAGGCCCAGGTGAAGCCATTGGCTTGCGCGCGGGCTCGGAGAGTTATCGCGCGGCGCAAGCTGCAGGACACGGCGCTCTGGTATTTCCTGGTGAGTCTACTTTCAGCCACCACGTGTTAGTTCCAGTCCATTGGCGCGATGGCGTCATGGGGTTCCAGCATTTTGAAGAGCATGAGGCTGCCCCTGCGCCAGCCTATCTTTCGCCGGGCGAAGCCGACTTGCTCCTTGCGGATGCTACCCGCGCTGCAGCCGACTTTATTTCCAGCAGCAGCGTTCGTCAGGCTGACCTACACAATCCGCGCCTCACGGTGGGAACATTGTCGGATTTCTACGACACCCCGGGCCTGCCGTTCTGCACACCACCACGAGCAGCAAAGCTGTTTGCACGCGCCGACCGGGTCGCCGCCATCATCGAAACCGTGGGGACTCATGTCGGCGGCGCATCTTTCGACCCTCATGTGCTGCCGCTCATGCGTCACGTCAGGTTAGCGCGAATGTCGGGCGTCGCCTATGCAGCTGCCGAACTGGCTCGCCTTAACGACGGGCCAAGCAGCACCTACTAGTGGCGTCGCCGCGCTGGGACGCAGCAGTTTTCGGCGCAAGGAGCGCCGTTGATGGTGCAACCGCGGACTGGCACAGATCCGAGTGAGCGGGCTTCGGTGTTCCCGGCGTGTTCGGCCAGGAGCTCCACCAGCATTTGGGTGAATTCAGCGGTAGGTCCAACGGTAGCTGCGCGAACAACCGTCATGCCCAATTCTTCAGCTGCGTTCATCAATTCAGTGTCGAGGTCCCACACCACCTCGATGTGGTCAGAAATGAACCCGACTGGGTAAACAACCAGCTTCTTAATACCCATGGCCGAGAGAGCTTCAGCGTGGTCGACAATATCCGGTTCGAGCCACGGGATATGAGGTGCACCTGATCGTGACTGCCAAACGAGGTCGTAGTCACTTACTCCTAGTTCAGCAGCGATCAGCTGAGAGGCCTCGGCAACCTGACGAGAGTACAGCGCGCCATCCTCTGGTGTTCCGGCGGCTTCGTCGGCAGCAATTGGGATGGAATGCGCGGTGAAGACTAGACGGGCATCGTCGCCCACGGTGGTGAAGGCCTCACGAATATGTTTGGCGCTTGTTTGGATGAACAACGGGTGGTCGAAGAACTGCCGTAACTTGGTGAATGTAATGTCCGGCAGACCTTGCTCAGCCAGATGATCTCGGATCACCTGAATGTCTTCATCGTATTGGCGACAGCCGGAGTATCCGCCCCACGCTGACGTCGAAAAGACCGCCACATTGGTGTGGCCAGCCTTCGCAATTTCCTCGGCAGCTTCGGTTCCGAAAGGATGCCAGTTGCGGTTACCGAAATAGATGGGCAGGTCAGGGATCGCGGACTGAAGATTCGCAATGATCTCACGGTTGAGGCCGTTGAGTGGGCTGATGCCGTCGAAGTTGTAGTAGTGTTCCGAGACTTCGTCGAGACGCTCTGGTGGGATTCCACGGCCTCTCGTGACGTTTTCCATGAATGGGCGGACGTCTGCAACGCCTTCAGGCCCACCAAACGACAGCACCAGAAGTGCGTCGAAAGGCAGGCCTGAGAGCAGATCCTTCGTAGATGTCATGAGGATCAGGTTAGCGCACCCTCAACTAGATCAGGCGCACCGCATAAGGGCTCATGCCGCTCCATCGAACCGGATTTATCGAAACGACGGAGCCGGACTGTGGTGCCTCAATCATCATGCCGTCACCCAAGTAGATCGCGACGTGGTACTCAGCATTAGGGCCGTAGAAGATCAGGTCACCGCGCTGCATTTCGCTGGTCGGAATTTGGGTGCCACGCTGGTACTGGTAGCCGGTGTAGTGTGGCAGCTCAATTCCCACGCCTGCGAATGCGTAAAGCGTCAAGCCAGAGCAGTCGAAACCGATCTTGTTGTAGTCGCCGTAGGAGTCAGCGACGCCACCGTCCCGGATGCCTCGGGTTGGGCCATTGGCATCGCCACCGCCCCATGCGTATGGCAATCCGAGCTGAGACTCTGCGCGAGCGATGACGGTCTCGATCATCTCAGCGCGGCTGCCAGATGCGGCTGGTGTCGATGGCTTGGAGACGCTAGGCGCCGGGCTAGCTCCGGTGTCACCGCCGAGGTTCAAATAGTCGTCTTCACCGAAGACACCACCAGGTGCTGTCTGTGTGGCAGGCTCCTGAGCCTCCGAAGCCTGGGCAGCTGCGAGGGAGGCAGCTGCTGCTGCAGCGGCTGCGATGGCAGCCTGTTCCTTGCTAACAGTTTCGGATTCCTCACGCTGCTTCGCCTCGGCCTCTGCCTGCGCTGCAGCAGCAGCTTCAGCAGCCTGCTTAGCCTTCAGTTCAGCTTCGGCACGGCGCGCTTCTTCAGCAGCCTGAGCTTGAGCACGGGCTTCTGCCTCAGCTTGGGCCTTTGCGCGTGCCTCTTCTTCAGCCTTGGCCTTTGCAGCAGCAGCCTCGGCGGCAGCCTTTTCGGCGGCTTTACGCTCCTCCTCTGCCTTGACGAAGTCCTGGTACTCCTTGCGCTGCTTGTCTAGCGTGCCCTGGTTTGCCTTGGCCGCCTCGAGGCGTGCCTTAGCCAGATTGCGCTCTTCGACGAGCTTCTTGTGCTCACCATTGCGCTCGTTGAGCAGCGCAGTGTTGGTGTCCAGTGCAGACTTTGCGTTCTGCTCTGCTGTCTCGGCTTCTTTCTCGCGCTGCTCGGCAATAATCTGCTTTTCACGGAGAACTGATTCCTTGTTGGCGGCTTCAGTGCGAAGTCGATCCAGCTCTTCAATAGCTGCGCGCTGTTTGGCTGCATTTTGACGCAAGTAGGTCTGGCGGGCCAAAGCATCTTCGGTATTGGCGGTGCCGGCGGCACCTGCAACAGCACTATTTCCAGATCCGCGACGGTAGGCCGACCGGGATACTTCGTCGAGTGTGGCTTGTGCCTTCTCGATGTCTTCCTGGGTCTTGTTCAGATCCTCGCGCGCAGCGTTAGCTTCATCGCGGGCCTTCGTTGCTTCTTCTCGAGCGCTCTGAAGGTCGACCATAGCCTTATTGACGGCTTCGCGGAGACCGCCCATCTCGTTTTCGAGCTTGGCTACCTCCGCCTCTTTTGCAGACAGGCTAGTTGCCAGGCGTGCGACGTCATCGTTGCCTGTTGCCACTGCGTTCTGCGCCGCGGTGATCTCCGCGTCGGACGGGTTCGGTGGAGGCGTCGGTTGAGCGACGGCGACGCCACTGCCGAGAGAGGCGCAGCACGCCGCTGCTGCCAGCCAGGACTTTGCTGCATGCGTGTGTGCTGGCGATGCCTGATGTGATGCCACGAGAAACTCCATTCCACCACCGCCGAAACACTGGTTGCTTCGACAGCGCGTTGGCGATGATGACCGAACCTACTGCTGTAGCAGCCCACAAGATCGCCAGGAGTCAACCTTCACAACTTGATAACCGCGCAATGCTTCCCCACATCAGCGATTGTTGCTTGTGTTAACCCATGGACTCAAAAGAACTCATGAGCTGACAACTCAAAACAATAGGCTACAAACGCCCAAAAGGAATACTCTCGACCCATTAGTCACACAAGTAAAGGCTAGCCCCATGACTTTCATTTTGGGGCTAGCCTGCGAAAACATTGCGAAATGATTACATATGTGAAATATGTCACATTTTAGGTTGGGCAGCGTGTCGTTACCGGGCGGAATTTCGTGATTGCTTTGCGGTGGAGTGGATAAGTTCTAGTTTGCAGACTTGACTTTCCAGGCAAAATAGACGGAAACAAGCACCGCGACCGCAACTACCAACGCAATAACGACATTGATGATTGCCCACGGATAAGTCTGATGGTTCAGTGTGTCGATAAAAGTACGAGCAGCCGGCGCGATGTTTGGGTCTCCCAGGAACTCATACTGGGCCGACTCGATAGCAGCTCGCGAGTAATCGCGGCTCACAATAGCTCCCGAGATCGGTGCCCGCACGATGACTGTGTCAAAGTCAGTCGTATTGAGCAATTCCTGAGCAACATCCCGAGTAGTGGCCACACCTGCCGGGGTGTGATCAAGGATGACAAAGGCAGTTCGCCCGAAGCCCGTCTCGACTCCGTGCCTGCTAACGTCGATCAGCTCCTGCTCGAGCCCTGGGTAGTCCTGTCCCACTGTTCCAATGGCTACGGCATCGACGTTGATTTGGTCGCGGAGCGAGTTGACGTCGATGTTTTCTACAGTCATCGGCTTAGGGGCCTTCCTTGCATGATGGTCGGGATGTCGGAGAGTTTAGCGTCACATTCGCCCTGCTTGTCGACGGCGCGCCTGAAGCTCATTCGGAAACCACGTACCCTGGTAGATGGACAGGCATATAGGGAGTTTCTGACTTTGTTTTGGCTCCCCCATTGGGGGCATGTTCGCGTCGTTACTCCCAACAGAACGCCCGTACTGTTAAGCTGTCTGCAAGCGATGTTTTAGGACCTCTCGTTTACTCACCCATAAACATAGGAAGTGGAGCTGACTGTGACGCAAAGCAAGAACTCCTTCAATGCCAAGAGCACCCTTCAGGTTGGCGACAAGTCTTACGACTACTTCGCTCTGAACGCTGTGCCAGGCATGGAGAAACTGCCATACTCCCTGAAGGTTCTCGGCGAGAACCTCCTGCGCACCGAAGATGGCGCAAACATCACCACCGAACACATCAACGCTATTGCTAACTGGGATGCCTCTGCAGAGCCAAGCATCGAGATCCAGTTCACCCCAGCACGCGTTCTGATGCAGGACTTCACCGGTGTTCCTTGTGTCGTTGACCTCGCTACCATGCGCGAAGCTGTCAAGACTCTCGGCGGCGACCCAGACAAGGTCAACCCACTGAACCCAGCTGAGATGGTCATTGACCACTCCGTCATTGTCGAGGCATTCGCCTCCAAGGACGCGCTGAAGACCAACGTTGACATTGAATACGAGCGCAACGAAGAGCGCTACAAGTTCCTGCGTTGGGGCTCCAAGGCCTTCTCCAACTTCCGCGTTGTTCCTCCAGGAACCGGCATCGTCCACCAGGTGAACATCGAGAACCTCGCTCGCGTTGTCTTCGACAACGAGGGCCTGGCTTACCCAGACACCTGTATCGGTACTGACTCCCACACCACCATGGAAAACGGCCTGGGCATCCTGGGCTGGGGTGTCGGCGGCATCGAGGCTGAGGCCGCAATGCTCGGCCAGCCAGTGTCCATGCTCATCCCTCGCGTCGTCGGCTTCAAGCTGACCGGCGAGATCCCAGTAGGCGTCACCGCTACCGACGTCGTTCTGACCATCACCCAGATGCTCCGCGAGCACGGCGTTGTTCAGAAGTTTGTCGAGTTCTACGGCAACGGTGTTAAGTCCATCCCACTGGCAAACCGTGCCACCATCGGCAACATGTCCCCTGAGTTCGGCTCCACCTGTGCGATCTTCCCGATCGACGAGGAGACCGTCAAGTACATGCACCTCACCGGCCGTTCCGAAGAGCAGTGCGCACTGGTCGAGGCATACGCCAAGGCTCAGGGCATGTGGCTGGAGAAGGACGCTCCAGAGGCTACCTACTCCGAGTACCTCGAGCTCGACCTGTCCACCGTTGTTCCTTCCATCGCTGGCCCTAAGCGCCCACAGGACCGCATCCTGCTGTCCGAGGCAAAGGAGCAGTTCCGCAAGGATCTGGCCAACTACACCTCCGACGAAGTCTGCACCGACGAGTCCCTGCCTGCAAAGCGCATGGAGGCTGAAGGTGAAGCTATGGAGGAGACCTCCGCACAGGTCACCGACCTCAACGTTTCCCAGGCTGGCAACGGCGAGTCCGCTGCAATCGGCCGCGTTGGTCGCCCATCCAACCCAATCACCGTGACCTCCCCTAAGGGCGGCGAGTACACCCTCGACCACGGCATGGTTGCGATCGCTTCCATCACCTCTTGCACCAACACCTCTAACCCATCCGTGATGATCGGCGCAGGCCTCATCGCCCGCAAGGCTGCTGAAAAGGGCCTGAAGGCAAAGCCATGGGTTAAGACCATCTGTGCACCTGGTTCCCAGGTTGTCGACGGCTACTACAAGCGCGCCGACCTCTGGAAGGACCTGGAGGCCATGGGCTTCTACCTCTCCGGCTTCGGCTGCACCACCTGTATCGGTAACTCCGGCCCACTGCCAGACGAGGTTTCCAAGGCAATCAACGCCAACGACCTCGCAGCTACCGCAGTTCTCTCCGGTAACCGTAACTTCGAAGGCCGCATCTCCCCTGACGTAAAGATGAACTACCTGGCTTCGCCAATCATGGTCATCGCTTACGCCATCGCCGGCACCATGGACTTCGACTTCGAGACCCAGGCCCTCGGCCAGGATCAGAATGGCAACGACGTCTTCCTGAAGGACATCTGGCCATCCACCGAAGAGATCGAAGCAACCATCGAGCAGGCAATCTCTCGCGAGCTCTACGAAGCTGACTACGCTGACGTCTTCAAGGGCGACGAGCAGTGGCAGAACCTCCCAACCCCAGAGGGCAAGACCTTCGAGTGGGATGAGAAGTCCACCTACATCCGCAAGGCCCCTTACTTCGACGGCATGGAGCTCGAGCCAGCTCCTGTCAAGGACATCAAGGGCGCACGCGTTCTGGCTAAGCTGGGCGACTCGGTCACCACCGACCACATCTCCCCTGCTTCCTCCATCAAGCCAGGCACCCCAGCTGCTCAGTACCTGGACGCCAATGGCGTTGAGCGCAAGGACTACAACTCCCTCGGTTCCCGTCGTGGTAACCACGAGGTCATGATGCGTGGTACCTTCGCCAACATCCGCCTCCAGAACCAGCTGGTTGACATCGCTGGTGGCTACACCCGCGACTTCACCAAGGGTGGCGAGCAGGCCTTCATCTTCGACGCTTGCCAGAACTACAAGGAAGCCGGCATCCCGCTGGTCGTCCTTGCTGGTAAGGAGTACGGCACCGGTTCTTCCCGTGACTGGGCTGCTAAGGGCACCAACCTGCTCGGCGTGAAGGCTGTTATCACCGAGTCCTTCGAGCGTATCCACCGTTCCAACCTGATCGGCATGGGCGTTATCCCTCTCCAGTTCCCAGCTGGCGAGTCCCACGTTTCCCTGGGCCTGGACGGCACCGAAGTCTTCGACATCGAAGGCATCGAGGAGCTCAACAACGGTGTGACCCCTAAGACGGTTCACGTCACCGCTACCAAGGAGTCCGGCGACAAGGTCGAGTTCGACGCTGTCGTCCGTATCGACACCCCGGGTGAGGCTGACTACTACCGCAACGGTGGCATCCTGCAGTACGTGCTGCGCAACATGATCAAGGGCTAATCCCCTTTCGATCACTTAACTGGGGCTGTGTTCGTTTTCGCTGCGCGCGAAGGCGCGCGGCCCCAGTTTCTTTTCAATACTTTTGACCGCGAAGGAGCGCGAATGCCCAAGGTGAGCAGCGCAGCTTTGAACGAGCGTCGCCACGAAATCTTGGAGGGCGCCCGCAAGTGCTTTGCCGAGCATGGCTACGAGGGCGCCACCGTGCGCCTTTTGGAAGAAGCCACCGGTAAGTCCCGAGGCGCCATTTTCCATCACTTCGCGGACAAAGAGTCTCTGTTCCTGGAGATCGGCCGAGAAGACGCCTTGCGCATGGCCGAGACAGTGGCCCAAAACGGCTTGGTACAGGTAATGAGGGACATGCTCGCAGACCCCGATCGGTACGAGTGGCTATCCACCCGCCTTGAGATCACGCGACTCCTCCGGACTGACGCCGCCTTCCGCGCGCGGTGGCAGGAGCAACAGGCCGTGCTTGACGACGCCATCCGGCGCCGCCTTCAGGCCAATGCTGACGCCGGCACGATGCGCACGGATGTCGACCCAGAAGTTCTCTATCTCTTCCTGGAGACTATGTTTGACGGTCTCACCGCAAAACTGGCCTCAGGTGAAGATACCGAAGCCTTTTCTCCCGTGCTCGACCTTGTGGAAGCCTCCGTTCGTCGCAAAGACGTGAAAAAGGCCCTCTGACCGCTTATATCAACTAGACTAAGCGGTATGTTTAAGTTTCTGTTGGTCTCAGCACGCTCCGGTGAAGATATTCTGGCGTCGGAGTACCGTGACTTCCTCATGGCCACAAAGCTGAATCGCAGCCAACTGGATCACGTCGTCCTTGATTCGTTTACAGCACGACTGCCAGACGTGTCCGGTTACCAGGGCATCTTTATCGGTGGTAGCCCTTTTAACATCTCCGATGCACACTACAGTGACGTGCAGGTTTACGTTCACCAGCAGCTACTCAGCCTGTTGGACCGCAGCATTCCGAAGATGTTTGTCTGTTTCGGCTCGAGCCTGCTAAGTCATAGCCTGGGCGGAAGCGTTAGCCGTGCGTATGCAGAAGATGCGGGTCCAACGATCGTCGAACTCACTGGAGCAGGGCGCACCGATCCCCTGCTACGAGGACTGCCGCAGCGTTTCGAGGCGTTGACGGGCCATACGGAAAACGTCGAAAAGCTGCCAGCCAAAGCCACGTTGCTTGCTACCGGCCCCACCTGCCCTGCGCAGATGTACCGGCTGCCGGGTGAAACGTGGGCCTGCCAGTTCCACGCGGAAATGGATCCCCTGGGCATGGAAAATAGGATGCGTTTCTACCTTGACTATGGCTATTTTGATCCGGGCGAATTCGACCGGATCGTCGAACGGATCCACCGGATGGATACACGCTACGCCAATCGGATTTTGGCGAACTTTGTGGCCTATTGCGCTGCGAAGTCGTCCAAGTGAGAGGCTGCGAATCGGTAGTACTCGGAGTATTCGAGTAGCTGCGCTGCTTCCTCATCGACGATGACGGTGGCATGGTTGTGCAACTGCAGCACCGATGCCGGGCAGAATGCGGAGACCGGGCCTTCTACCAGTGCCTTCACCGCCTGTGCCTTGTGCGCGCCGGTGGCAAGCAGCAGCACGTGCTTTGCTCGGGAAATCGTGCCGAGCCCCTGCGTGAGAACGTGTACCGGAACCTGCGACTCGTCGCCGTCAAAGAAACGCGCATTGTCTGCGATGGTCTTGGGGTGCAGCGTCTCGACGCGCGTCAGAGACTGCAAAGACGTGGCAGGCTCATTGAAACCGATGTGGCCGTTTGCGCCAACGCCAACGAGCTGACAGTCAACTCCACCAGCTGCGGTGATGGCGGCGTCGTAGCGTGCTGCCTCGGCATGAACGTCGTCGGCCATTCCGTTTGGGCTGTGCACGGCAGCATCATCAATGTCGATGTGATGAGTGAAGTTGTCGCGAATGAAGCGGTGATAGCTCTGTTCGTGCTCAGGCGGAAGGCCGATGTACTCATCCAACAAGAACGACGAACAATCCTTGAAGCTCAGTTCCTTAGCCTGGAACCTGCAGATAAGTTCGCGATACGTTGGCAGCGGAGTAGACCCGGTGGCCAAACCTAGGACCGCACCGCGCGTCGCGTAGTTGCCCAAAATGTCGGCCGCAAGCTTTGCGACGCCTTCGGCAGATTCCTTAATGAAGATATCCATGACCGCTCCATAAATAGCCAATTGAGTTTTTGTTGTGACCTTCTCATTTTGGCAGGAGCGGCATTGGACCGGTGGCACTACCCCCGCTTGCGTCCAAAAATTGCGTAGGACAGTGGGCCAACAAAGTTGACGAAGCTTAAGGCGAACCACATCCACTTGGACCCGCGCGTCTTTTCCTTCGGGGTGTGGTAGATGAAGTGCCAGGCCACGAGCTTTTCGAGGACCTCGTAGATGCCCATGCCGATGATCCAATTCTTGGCAGATTGGTCCAGGTCAGACCATTGGAGCTTCGTCATACCGTCGCGGTCAATGCGATTGATGTCGATTTTCATACCGTCCACTCTAGCCCCGGTCCTATGTGGGCGGCCGCAGCGCTAAAATAATATGCATGTATGCGATTATCTCTGTTACCGGTCCAGACCATTCCGGCATTATTGCAGCCGTAGCCACCGAGCTAGCTGCGCTCGACGTCAACATTGAGAACGTCTCCCAGACCATTATGGAGGGTTACTTCACCATGATCCTCCACGTCGCTTTTGACGATGCAAAGCTTGACATCACCACGCTGCAGGAGCGGATGTCTGCTGTCGGCGCAAAGGAAAACCTAGCAATCCGCGTTCAGTCGGAAGCACTGTTTACCGCAACGAACGATATCTAGGAGGCTGCTATGAGTTTTGCACAACGTAGCCAAGCTATCTGGGACACCATCGAAATGATCGAGCAGTACCGGCTCGATATTCGTACCGTGACGATGGGCATCAGCCTCCTGGACTGCGTGCGTGGCACCATGGAAGAAACCTGCCAGGCCGTCTACGACCGCCTCACCACGCAGGCTAAGGACCTGGTATCCACCGTGGAAGGTATCGAGCGCGAGCTGGGCATTCCAATCGTTAACAAGCGCATCTCGGTCACCCCGATTGCTCTTCTCGCGGCTTCTGTCGAGGGAAATCCAGTTGAGCTCGCAAAGGCGCTTGACCGTGCGGCAATGGAGACCGGTGTCAACTTTATCGGTGGCTTCTCCGCTCTGGTGGAAAAGGGCATGTCCTCTGGCGATCGTCGCCTGATTGAGGCTATCCCAGAAGCGCTCACCGTTACCGAGCATGTCTGCTCCTCTGTCAATGTCGGTACCTCCCGCGCTGGTCTCAACATGGATGCTGTTGCAACCATGGGTCAGGTCATCAAGGACGCCGCTGCCCTGACCAAGGATCGCAGCGCCATCGCCTGCGCCAAGCTGGTGGTCTTCGCTAATTCCGTCGGCGATAACCCGTTCATGGCCGGTGCTTTCCACGGCATTGAAGAGCCAGACTGCGTCGTCTCCGTTGGCGTGTCCGGTCCGGGTGTTGTTGCCCGCGCGCTCGAGCGCATGCCTGCCGACGCTTCCCTGAACGAGATTGCAGAGGAAATCAAGAAGGCTGCCTTCAAGATCACCCGCGCTGGCCAGCTCGTCGGCAACATGGCGTCCGAGCGGCTGGGTGTCCCATTCGGCATTGTCGATCTCTCCCTCGCCCCAACCGCTGAGGTTGGCGACTCCGTGGCTAACATTCTCGAAGCGATGGGGCTGGACCAGGTCGGCACCCACGGCACCACCGCTGCGCTCGCCTTGCTCAACGACGCCGTGAAGAAGGGTGGCATGATGGCCTGCTCACGTGTCGGTGGCCTTTCCGGCTCCTTCATTCCGGTCTCCGAGGACAAGGGCATGATCGACGCAGTTCGTGCTGGTTCGATCTCCATCGACAAGCTCGAGGCAATGACCGCCATCTGCTCCGTCGGCCTTGACATGGTGGCAATCCCTGGCGATACCTCCGCCGAACTCATCGCCGGCATGATCGCCGACGAATCCGCCATCGGCATCATGAACCATAAGACCACCGCAGTCCGCGTTATCCCAGTTCCAGGCACCCAGCCTGGCGACGAGGTGAACTTCGGCGGCCTACTTGGCTACGCACCAGTAATTCCGGTCAACATGGTGGGCAACGCCCAGTTCATCCAGCGTGGTGGCTATATTCCAGCGCCGGTGCATGGGTTTAGGAACTGAATTTCCTTTCTTCGCTGTTTGAGCCATCGTGTCTTACTGCTGTCTAGACCTGTTCTCGCTATTACCAATGGTTTCCGATAACATAAATTTAGGTTAACTTGAGGTTAAAGGAGAGTGGGTGCGTCAGAAGCGTAAACACCTGCGTTGGTTCGACATTGGGGCGGTCACCGCACTGCTTTTCGGAGCGCCGATCGCCTCCTCCACTTTGACGCTTTTAAGTGGAGAGGCGACCCCATATGTAGAGTTTAGTTCGGACAATAACGTCCAGGCCTTGGTGCAACAAGGCGTCATGCTTGCAGCTAGTATGGGCTACCTTGCCCTGCGCAGATTCGATTTCGCGCAGTGGAAGCTGACCCCAACCTGGCGCGGTAGCCTCCAGGGGGCAGGGATTTTTCTAGCCCTTGGAGCGATGTTCGACATCTACTACACGGTGCTACAGCAATTCGTTGATTTCGTTGGCGAGGACGCCGCCTCCTCACCTGTTACAGCAAGTTTGTTGGGCTACTCGGCCCTCAACTCTGTTTACGAGGAGCTTTTCTTTTTAGGTGTTTGCCTGTGCGTTGCCACGCGTTATCGAGTACGCGCTTTGTGGTACTCAATTGCGGTGAGGACGAGCTTCCACACCTATATGGGCTTGCCTACCGCAGCAGGTATTGGTCTCGGCGCAGGTTTGTTCTACTACGCTGCGTATACGCGTCTCGGTACTCTTTACCCGCTGATCGTCGCACATGCGCTCGCGGATGTGTTCGGTTCCAGCTTGCTTGGTCTCTTCTACAGGTAACATGTTAGGCGCTCATCAACGCTCATATTGTGTTGTGCCCTAGCTGGGCCTGGAAAACCAAGCACGCTTGTCTGTCGCACGATTCCCGTACTTATCTGATCGAAACAGCTTTTAACGATCGTATCTACTACTGATCATTTGGGGAGAGGCTGTAGGCGCTGGCGGACGGTGATCTGTATTTGGAGGGCTGATGACGCACAGCCTCACAGCGTGCCAACAAATTGTGGTCGCGAATTTCGCCTTCTGACAAAACGTCAATGCACCACTTTAGAATAGCCGATTCTTCCACTAAGCCAGCTCCACGATCTCCATATACTCGTCCGACCATAGATCTTCCGTGCCGTCCGGAAGCACGATGACGCGTTCAGGTTCTAGCGCCTTGACGGCTCCCGGGTCGTGAGTGACGAGAACGACTGCGCCCGTGTAGGTACGAAGCGCGTCCAGGACCTGTTCACGGGACTGTGGGTCCAGGTTGTTGGTCGGCTCGTCCAGGAGCAGGACATTCGCGCGAGAAGAAACCAGCGATGCCAGCGCGAGACGGGTCTTCTCACCACCGGACAGAGTTCCTGCAGGCTGATCGAGTTGCTCGCCGCTAAACATGAAGGCGCCGAGCAGGGAGCGTAGGTCCTGCTCCCCCGCGTCTGGGCAGGCTTCGATGGTGTTCTGCCACACGGACTTGTTCGGATCGATGGTGTCGTGTTCCTGAGCGAAGTAACCGATTTTCAGGCCATGGCCGGAAACGATGCCGCCTTCGCCGTCAGTGCGTTCAACGCCGGCAAGAAGCTTCAGCAAAGTGGTCTTACCTGCACCGTTGAAGCCCAGCACGACCACACGCGAACCCTTGTCAATTGCAAGGTCAACGCCGGCAAAGACTTCCAGAGACCCGTACATCTTCGTTAGCCCGGTAGCGTTCAGTGGTGTCTTGCCACACGGAGCTGGCTCTGGGAATTGGATGTGTGCCACCCTATCTGCCTGACGCAGCTCATCCGTCGAGGCAACCATCTTCTCCGCGCGTGCCAGCATCTGCTTTGCTGCAGCGGCCTTGGTTGCCTTTGCGCCGAGCTTCGCTGCCTGCTGCTTCAAGGCAGCTGCCTTCTTCTCGGCGTTGGCGCGTTCGCGGCGCCGGCGCTGTTCGTCGGTGGCTCGGGCATCGAGGTATTTCTTCCAACCCATGTTGTAGACATCGGCTTCGCCACGGACGGCGTCGAGGAACCAAACCTTATTGCAGACGGCGTCGAGAAGCTCAACGTCGTGGGAGATCATGATGAGGCCGCCCTCGTGCTTCTTGAGGAAGTCACGCAGCCAGGTGATGGAATCTGCGTCGAGGTGGTTGGTGGGCTCGTCAAGAAGCAGGGTGACCTGGGAGCGACCCGAACCTGCTGTCGCTGCGAAGAGGATCTGCGCGAGCTCAACGCGGCGACGCTGACCACCGGACAGGGTTTTCAGTGGCTGGTCCAGGATGCGTGCCGGTAGGCCGAGGGCGTCGCAAATGCGGGCTGCCTCAGCATCGGCTTCGTAACCGCCTAGCGAGTAGTACTGCTCCTCCAGCCGGGAGTACTTGTTCACTGCGCGGTCACGCTCTGCGTCGGTGCCAGTTTCGATCAGCTCCTGCTGGCGCTCCATCGACGCCTTGATCCGGTCGAGCCCGCGCGCAGAGAGCACACGGTCGCGCGCGGTCTGTTCAATATTGCCTTCGCGGGAATCCTGTGGCAGGTAGCCGATCTCGCCGGAACGAATCACCTTGCCACCGTATGGCTCGCCTTCACCTGCGAGGATGCGCATGGTCGTGGTTTTGCCTGCACCATTTCGACCAACCAGACCGATGCGGTCGCCGGGCTGCACGCGTAGGTGCTGGCCAGGGGCGTTGAGCAGGGTGCGGGCGCCGACGCGCACTTCCAAATCTTCGGTGACAATCACAGCAGGTCAGTATAGCGTGTTGAGTATGACCGCCTACGACATGATCATCCTTGGCCTCGGCCCCGCCGGCGCTTACCTCGGTCACCGCGCTACTGCCCGTGGTCTTCGTGTTCTCGGTATTGACCCAGTGACAACGTGGTCTGCAACCTACGGTGGTTGGGTGGACGAGCTTGTCGACGTCCCCCTGGCCCACCGCTGCTATCCCAGCGTGCGTTTCGGTGGCCTGGGATACCGTCTCGACCGGGAATACGGCATCGTGGACAGCAAGGCATGGCGCGAGCAATTGCTTGATTTCGAAGTTTTAAGGGCTACCGGAGACGTGCTGTCAGCCAACCACGTCACCGCAGGTGGCCAGGAGTACATGGCAGATGTGGTGGTTGATGCGCGGGGTCTCGCACCCACTCCACCGCTTCAGCAGGCACTGGGGTGGTTCCTCGATGACGGCCCGCAGACATGGATGGACTTCGGCACGGATTCTTTCCTGTACAGCTTCCCTACCCGGAACGGTCATCTGGTGGAGGAAACGTATCTGGCTATCGATGAACCGGTTGCGTGGGAAGTACTGGAAGACAAGCTACGAAAGAGATTTCCCGACACAGAAGTCCGAGGGGTCGAGCGCGTATCCATCTCATTAGCTGGGCACGACTCCCCTGGACCAGCGCTTGGGTATGGCGCACGAGCGGGCTTTGTTAATCCTATTTCGGGTTTCAGCCTTGGCACGTCGATAAGCATGGCGGAGCCGACACTGGATGCGCTGTGGGGTGAGGGTAAGCTGCCGTGGCGCACTCCCCGCTTCAAGCTAGACAGGGCGCTTGCGATGCGACTCCAGCTTGTGCTGCTGAAGCTTGAGCCATTACAGCTCCAGGAGCTGCTGCGGGCGCTGTTGTTGTCTCCGTTTCATGCGCGCTTCCTCACCCTTGGTGATCTAGGCGGCACCCTGGCGGGCATGGCGTGGGTTTTCGCGAGGGTTAGCCTTGGAACCAAAATGGCGATTTTAAAGGCTCTGACAACGCAAAAATCCCCCGACCTTTAGGTCGAGGGACATGCCTAACAGTTAGACCGAGAAGCCAAGGGCGCGAAGTTGATCGCGGCCGTCCTCGGTGATCATGTGCGGCCCCCAAGCTGGCAGCCACACCCAGTTGAGCGTGAGCTTTTCCGCCGTGCCACTTCCGACAACTGCCTGCTCAGCTTGCTCCTCAATGACATCGGTGAGCGGGCAAGCAGGCGACGTCAGAGTCATGTCGATGACTGCGTGGTTACCGTCCACCATGTAGATGTCGTAGACCAGACCGAGGTCGACGACGTTGATGCCGAGCTCTGGGTCGATGACGTCACGCATGTACTCCTCAACGTCAGAGGCCTTGGCAATGTCTGCCTCGGACTGTTCCGGCTTCGGTGGTACTGGTGGCTTCTCTTCAGTTACGTTCTCTTCAGACATTTAGTCCTTCTTTCCTTCCAATGCTTCCGAGGTGGCAGCTTGGAATGCTTTCCAACCGAGCAAGGCGCACTTGACTCGTGCTGGGTACTTGGACACGCCGGCGAACGCCACACCGTCGCCGATAACCTCGGCATCGCCCTCGATCTGGCCACGCGAGGTAACCATCTCTTCGAAAGCAGCCAGGGTCTCCATTGCTTCTTCAACTGGACGACCGACAATCTCCTCCGCCATCACTGACGTCGAAGCTTGGCTGATGGAACAGCCTTCGGCCTCGTAGGAAATATCCTCCACGGTCGTGCCGTCCTCGGAGAGATGGACACGCAAGGTCAGCTCGTCACCGCAAGACGTGTTGACGTGGTGTACTTCTGCATCAAATGGGTCACGAAGTCCAGCGTGCTGAGGGTTTTTGTAGTGGTCAAGAATGACCTCTTGGTACATCTGTTCCAGCTTCATCTATGCCACTCCAAAGAACTCTTGCGCATGTTTGATGGCGGCTACGAGGCGATCGACTTCTTCCCGCGTGTTGTACAGGTAGAAAGATGCGCGAGCGGACGCCTGGACGCCCTTAGCCCGGTGAATCGGCCACGCACAGTGGTGACCAACTCGGATGCAGACGCCCTGATCATCCAAAACCTGACCAAGATCGTGCGGGTGAATTCCTTCAACCGCGAACGACACTGCACTACCGCGTTGCTCTGCGGTCGTCGGGCCGAAAATGCTCAGACCTTCGATGGTTTGCAGCTGTTCCAGCGCGTAACCAACGATCTCATGCTCGTGGGCAGCGATGTTCTCCATCCCGATCTCATTCAGGAATTGCACCGCAGCGCCGAGACCTACGACCTGAGAAGTCATCTGGGTGCCGGCCTCAAAGCGTTGTGGTGCAGGCGCGTAAGTCGAGCCATCCATCTTCACGATTTCGATCATCGATCCGCCTGTCAGGAACGGCGGCAACTGTGCGAGCACTTCTCGACGGCCATAAAGCGCGCCAACGCCGGAAGGGCCACACATCTTGTGCCCGGAAAACGCAGCGAAATCGACGTCCAAATCGTGGAAGTTGATCGGCATGTGTGGCACCGATTGGCAGGCATCGAGCACGACAAGTGCTCCTACTTCGCGTGCGCGACGAACCATCTCGGCGACGTCGGCGACAGCGCCGGTGACGTTTGACTGATGAGTGAACGCGACAACCTTCACGGAATCGTCGAGCTCCAGGGAGTCCATGTCGATTCGGCCGTCAGCGGTGGTACCAAACCACTTCAGAGTTGCCCCGGTACGGCGGCACAGCTCCTGCCAAGGTACGAGGTTGGCGTGGTGCTCCAGCTCGGTCACCACAACCGTGTCTCCAGCTTTGACCTGTAGATCACCAGCACGGTCGTCGCCCAACGTGTAAGCCACCAGGTTAAGGGCCTCGGTGGCGTTCTTGGTGAACGCCAATTCGTCTGGATGAGCGCCGACGAATGCTGCGATTGAGTCGCGGGCAGCTTCGTAAGCATCAGTTGCCTCTTCCGCCAGCGAGTAAGCACCACGGTGGACCGGGGCATTGGTGTGCAGCACGAATTGCTCCTCCACGCGCCACACGCGCTCAGGGCGCTGCGAAGTGGCACCGGAGTCAAGGTACGTCAGTGGCTGATCACCGCGGACCTTGCGCTGGAGGATCGGAAACTCCGACCGGATCGCATCGAGGTTGAGCGATCCGTCGGAATGAGTGAGGGCGACCATTTACAGGTACTTATCGTAACCGTTTGCCTCGAGCTCATCAGCAAGCTCAGGGCCACCAGTGGTGATGATCTGACCATTAGCGAAAACATGAACAAAGTCAGGCTTGACGTAGTTCAGGATCCGCTTGTAGTGGGTAATCATCAGGACGCCACCGTTTTCGCGCTCCTGGTAGCGGTTGATGCCCTCGGAGACGACGCGCAGGGCGTCGACGTCCAGGCCGGAGTCGGTCTCGTCAAGTACAGCGAACTTTGGCTTCAGCAGACCGAGCTGGAGTACCTCGTGACGCTTCTTCTCACCACCGGAGAAGCCTTCGTTGACGCTACGCTCTGCGAACTCCTTGGAGATGGAAAGCTCGTCCTGAGCTTCCTTCACTTCCTTCACCCAGTCGCGCAGTTTCGGAGCTTCGCCGCGGACGGCGGTAGCTGCGGTGCGCAGGAAGTTGGCCATGGACACGCCAGGGACCTCAACTGGGTACTGCATAGCAAGGAACAGGCCAGCGCGAGCGCGCTCGTCTACCTCGAGGTCAAGGATGTTTTCGCCGTCGAGAAGCACCTCGCCACCAGTAACTTCGTAGCGTGGGTGGCCAGCCAGGGTGTAGGCCAGGGTGGACTTACCGGAGCCGTTTGGGCCCATGATGGCGTGAGTTTCGCCGGACTTGATGGTCAGGTTGACGCCGTTGAGGATCTGCTTTGGCTCAGCGTTTTCTCCGGTTGGCAGAACCTGCGCGGTCAGGTTGCGGATTTCAAGAGTGCTCAATGTAGTTGTCCTTTTTGATTTAGAGTTCGGTGCCGTCGAGTTCTTCGGTGATCTTGGCTTCCAGCAGTTCGCGGGTCGCCTCACCTGGGATCCGGTTAATAACCTCGGAGAAGAAGCCTCGCACGATCAGGCGGCGAGCGTCTTCAGCGTTGATGCCACGGGAGAGCAGATAGAACAGCTGCTCGTCGTCGAAACGACCAACGGTGGCAGCGTGGCCTGCGCCAGCAATTTCGCCGGTCTCGATTTCGAGGTTTGGAACCGCGTCGGCGCGGGCGCCCTCGGTGAGGACCAGGTTGCGGTTGGCCTCGTAGGTGTCGGTGCCCTGAGCATTTGCGCGGATTAGGACGTCGCCGACCCATGAGGTGCGGGCCTCGGTGCGCTCGGAGCTGGCATCGCCCTGGAGTGCGCCTTTGTACAGCACGTTGGACTTGCAGTTCGGCTGTGAGTGGTCAACCAGGAGGCGCTGTTCAAAGAACTGACCGTCGTCTGCGAAGTAGACGCCGAGCATTTCGGCCTCACCACCAGGAGCTGCGAACTTGACCTGTGGCACCAGGCGGACCAAAGATCCGCCGAATACCGCAGCGGAGTGGTGGAAAACGGCGTCGCGACCGATCACTGCTCGCTCGTTAGCAAGGTGCACTGCGTCATCGTTCCAGTCCTCATGGACGACTACGGACAGACGAGCGTTGTCGCGGACGACGAACTCGTGGTTATCGGAGTGCGTGCCGGAGCCAACGAAGTGCAAGTTTATTACTGCTTCGGAGCCCTCTTCTGCGATGACAGTGATGGCACCGAAAGAAGTGACGTCGTCGCCCTTACCGGCAACAGTGATATTGACTGGTTCCTTGGTCACGCTGTCGCGAGCAAAAGTGATGACGGTAGCTTCCGTCATCGAAGTCCACGCCTGCGCAGAGGTGCGATCAACTGGTGCACCGGCTTGGCCGAGACGTGGGTCGTCCTTGGAAACGGACTCAACGGTGACGCCACTAGCGGATGCCGGAACTTCAACGCGGATGTCGGCGGTGGTGGCCGTCGCAAAGCTGCCATCGTGCAGACCACGGAGGCGTCGCATTGGCACGAAGCGCCAGACTTCGTCGCGGCCGTGAGGGATCTCGAACTGCTCGACGTCAAACGAGGTGAACAGGTCGCCCTTGTTGTTGTGGTAGGTTGCGTTCTTCACAGGGGCGGTCATTAACCCACAGATCCTTCCATTTGCAGTTCGATCAGGCGGTTGAGCTCGAGGGCGTACTCCATCGGGAGCTCCTTGGCGATCGGCTCGACAAAGCCGCGCACGATCATCGCCATGGCCTCGTCTTCAGCGACGCCGCGGGACATCAGGTAGAAGAGCTGGTCCTCGGAGACCTGGGACACCTTTGCCTCGTGGCCGAGGGACACGTGGTCGTTGCGGATGTCGTTGTACGGGTAAGTGTCAGAGCGGGAGATGTTGTCCACCAGCAAGGCGTCACACTCGACGTTAGAGGTGGAGTGGTGTGCGTCCTTGTTGATCTGAACCAGGCCACGGTAGGCAGCGCGACCACCTGCACGGGCAACAGACTTAGACACAATGTTCGAGGAGGTGTACGGCGCCATGTGCACCATCTTCGCGCCGGTGTCCTGGAACTGGCCCTCGCCAGCGAACGCCACGGAAAGTACCTCGCCCTTTGCGTGTGGACCGGTCATCCAAACAGCTGGGTACTTCATGGTGACCTTGGAGCCGATGTTGCCGTCGACCCACTCCATGGTGGCGCCTTCTTCACACTTGGTGCGCTTGGTCACCAGGTTGTAGACGTTGTTCGACCAGTTCTGGATGGTCGTGTAGCGGCAGCGACCGCCCTTCTTCACGATGATCTCCACCACAGCGGAGTGCAGGGAGTCAGACTTGTAGATCGGAGCGGTGCAGCCCTCGACGTAGTGGACGTAGGCATCCTCATCCACGATGATCAGGGTGCGCTCGAACTGGCCCATGTTCTCCGTGTTGATGCGGAAGTAAGCCTGCAGCGGGATGTCCACGTGGACGCCCTTTGGCACGTAGATGAAGGAACCACCGGACCAAACTGCGGTGTTCAGAGCGGAGAACTTGTTGTCGCCAGCTGGGATAACGGTGCCGAAGTGCTCGCGGAAGAGCTCCTCGTGCTCGCGCAGCGCGGTGTCGGTGTCGACGAAGATAACGCCCTGGCTCTCCAGGTCCTCACGGATCTGGTGGTAAACCACCTCGGATTCGTACTGGGCGGCGACACCAGCGACCAGACGCTGCTTCTCAGCCTCTGGAATACCGAGCTTGTCATAAGTGTTCTTGATGTCTTCAGGCAGGTCTTCCCAGCTCGTAGCCTGCTTTTCGGTGGAGCGGACGAAGTACTTAATGTTGTCGAAGTCAATGCCGGACAGGTCTGCGCCCCAGGTTGGCATTGGCTTCTTCTCAAAGATCTCCAGCGACTTCAGTCGTCGTTCGAGCATCCACTCCGGCTCGTTCTTCATCCGGGAAATGTCGGCCACGACCTCGCGAGACAAACCGCGCTTTGCGGAGGCGCCTGCTACGTCGGGATCATGCCAACCGAACTGGTATGCACCAATGGAGTCAATAATCTCATCGTCGGTGAGCTGCGGTTTGACGTCGTTAGTTGCCTGAGTCATCTGCCGCTCCTTCCTTGTAAGGTTCGCGTTGGTTCTTGGGTGAGTTGTTAATAGGAGTCAGTGGAATATTAGTCGTGCAGATACCGTGCCCATCCACGATGGTCGCCAATGGTTGTACGTGCTGCCCCAGCAGTTCCGCGATGACGCGGTGTTCAGCCTCACACAACTCCGGAAACTCGGAGGCTACGTGCGAAATTGGGCAGTGGTGCTGGCACAGCTGCACACCGCCCCCCGCAGCGCTTGTCGACGCCGCATAGCCACTCTTCGCGAAGGCCTTGACGATTTCCTCAGTCGTAGCTTTCACGGACTCTTCCGACGCATCTGCTGGAGTGATTCCGGCGACGATCTTTTGGATCCGCTTCCGAGCGAAAGCTCGAACGGCTTCTTCCCCACCGGTTTCTCGCAATGCCTCGAGAGCTAGGGCGGCGAGGCCGTCGTAGTCGTGTCCGAATTCGCTGCGTCCCTTATCGGTTAGGACAAAGGACTTCGCTGGTCGACCGCGGCCGCGTTGCCCGACTGGTCTGACAGCGGACACTTCGGCAAGGCCTTCCTCTTCCAGGATGTCGAGATGACGTCGTACGCCCGCCGCGGACAAGCCGAGGCGTTCGCCAAGCTCCGTGGCGCTGCAGGGGCCATTCTTAAGAAGCATGACCATGATGTCACTGCGGGTGCGCCCATCGGCAGTTTCCGCGTTGCTCATGACTGGTCACCTCCGGCTTGGTCAATGCACATGTATCTGTATCTAACGTTGTCCAACTATAGCTATTAGACAACACAAGTGTTCCGTAATTCCTCCGCTTTGTCCAGCGCCCACGCACAGGCACGTCGTTAAAGCAGTTTTTGAGGGCCAACCTGTAGGATTTTGGGTCGTGAGCCCATTAACCCCGCCCCGACTCAACTGGCTGAAAGATGCCTTGCCGAGGCTCGGCACTCCCGGTTCACGTTCTGCAGAGCTTCACGACGAACGTTCACTGGAGGCTCGTCGTCTCAATGTTCGTGAACTCCAGCGGTTTATCGCGCTTCGCTGGTTAGGTACGCTCGGCGCACTGATGATGGGCCTAGGTGCCCTGGGAGCCGGCGCATTCCCCGTCGTAGAAAATCCTTATCCAGGCTTCCCCGGCGGCGAAATCATGGCTCGTATGCTGTCGACCTCATCAATGGTCACGTTGATAGGCGTCGGGTTCCTTGTTTTGGCGTGGGTTCTCATGGCACCTTTCGTCAGCACCACATTGGCGGCACCTCTTACAGGTTCAGCAGGTCAGGCTGCCCGAGTCGACATGTATCTCCTCCGTCGCACATTTATTGCGTGGGTGTTTCCCATTGCACTGACTGCTCCCCTCTTCACGCAAGACATTTACTCATATCTCGCGCAGGGCGCGATTGTTGCGCAAGGGCTCGACCCTTACAGCGCTGGGCCCATCGACATTTTGGGTCCTGACAACGTGCTCGCGCGAAGTGTGCCGTTTATTTGGGCGCACTCGCCATCGCCGTACGGTCCAGTTGCGCTCATGTTTGCCTCCGTCATCAGCGAGGCCACGGGAAACAGCATTCTGCTTGGTGTGCTTGCCCATCGACTGCTGTCAGTCATAGGACTTGTGTGCGCGGCCTGGGGCGTCGTGAAGCTCGCTGGGCGTTGTCACGTGTCTAAGCAGGCCGCGCTGTGGCTCGGAATCCTTAATCCGCTGTGCATGCTCCACCTCATCGCGGGAATCCACAATGAGGCCGTCATGCTCGGCTTCATGGTGGCCGGTCTCGAATTTGCGCTGCGTGGAGTAGACCGTACTGGTCGCCAGGGTTGGTTGCTCATTGGATTCGGCAGTTTCCTCATCACTTGTGCCGGTTTGGTCAAGGTGACAGGCTTCATTGCTTTGGGCTTTGTCGGAATGGCTTTGGCGAGGCGTCTACGACAGTCCGGGCGTGGTCCCTACTTTTCGATCGGCGGCGCGGCCGTAGCAGAGACCGGAATTCTCGGCGCAACCATTGCTTTCGTCACTCTCATCTCCGGCATTGGCCTTGGCTGGATCACCGGTCAAGGCGGCGCAGCGACGATCAAGAGCTGGATGTCAATCACCACTGACATCGGCGTCATCGCAGGTTTTGCCGGTGGTTGGCTCGGCCTCGGGGACCACACCGACAATATCCTTGTGGTCACACGCCTCATCGGACTCGTGATCGCAGGTGCGTTTATGCTGCGCATGCTGTTTGCCGTCTATTCCGGCAGGATCCACCCAGTTGGCGGGCTCGGATCAGCCATGTTCGTCATGGTGGTGCTGTTCCCAGTGGTACATCCTTGGTACCTCCTGTGGGCTATCGTTCCACTTGCTGCATGGGCAAACCGGCCGCTCTTCCGTGTACTGACCGTTGTTTACTCAGCGATCATGAGCTTCTTCGTGCTGCCACGAGGCCTCCGGCTTCCTGCAGACACCGTGATCAGTATCTACGTCGGTTCGGCCATTCTTTTCGCGTGTTTGCTGGGACTTATGTGGTGGCTGCTTAGGAGCCGCCGACTCCTTGGCTTAGACTGATTGCCTGTGAATGCAACCACCCCGGCTCTAGCAGTGCGAAATGTGTCCAAGCGTTTCGGTGACAAGGTAGCTGTGTCGGCCTTGAGTTTTGAAGTTTCTCGCGCCAGCGTTTTGGCGCTTCTGGGGCCCAATGGTGCAGGCAAGACCACCACAATCGAAATGTGCGAGGGATTTCTGGCCCCTGACTCCGGTGAAATCAGGGTCCTCGGGCTCGACCCAACCTCCGACCCCACTGGAGTTCGCCGGCGCATCGGTATCATGCTACAAGGCGGTGGCGCCTACCCCGGCATCCGAGTCGAAGAAATGATGCGTCTCACCGCCTCCTACAGCGACAACCCAATGGATCCTGATTGGCTGCTGTCCTTGGTTGGCTTGGACGCGCACCGTCGCACGCCTTACCGACGCCTATCTGGAGGCCAGCAGCAACGATTGTCGCTTGCGCTCGCCCTGATGGGCCGGCCAGAACTGGTCTTTCTTGATGAACCTACCGCTGGCATGGACGCGCAGTCCCGACTCCTCGTTTGGGACCTCATCCAGCAGCTCAAGAATGATGGGGTCACCGTCGTCTTGACTACTCACCTCATGGACGAGGCCGAGGCATTGGCTGATCAGGTTCTCATCATCGACCATGGCTCCCTCGTCGCTGCAGGCACGCCGGCTGAGTTGATGAGCGAAGGCAGCGAACGCTCCTTCGTGCACGTTTCAACAGCCTCCGCCCTAGACCTCACCGGCTTTAATGTGCCAGTGGAAGCCATCCGGCCTCTCACCTATCGTTTCCAGATGCCAGCAACACCCCAGGGCCTTGCAGCTATTGTTTCCATGGCAGCCAAACAAGACGTGTTAATCCGGAAGCTAGAGGTCAATAAAGCCTCCCTTGAAGAAGTCTTCCTTGACATCACCGGCAGAGAGATGAGGAACTAAATGTTCACTTCCGGCACATTCACCCCAGCTCCTGCACGTGCTTCTGTTCGTTCCATGTTGCTGGCTCAAGCGTCGATCGAGGCAAAACTCTTCCTCAGGCATGGCGAACAGCAATTGCTTTCCCTGGTGATCCCGGTGGCCATGCTCATTGGTCTGACCTTGGTTCCGGTCCTTCCCCAGGATGATCCAATCGCTGACGTATTCCCATTTGCCCTCGGCGTCGCGGGGATGAGCGCAGGTTTTACCGGCCAGGCGATTGCCGTTGCCTTTGACCGTCGATACGGCGCACTCAAGCGAATCGGTGCTTCGGGAGTGCCCTCCTGGACGATCATCGGCGGCAAGATCCTCGCGGTGTTGGGCGTTGCACTCTTCCAGACGGTGATTTTGGGCACGGTCGCAGCCATTCTCGGGTTCCGCACCTCCCTGCTCGGCGTGGGGTTAGGACTTCTTGGCGTGATCGTCGGGGTGGCAACCTTCACGGCATTGGGATTGCTGCTCGGTGGCACACTTGGCTCGGAGATAGTGCTGGCCAGCGCGAACTTGATCTGGTTCGTACTGATTGGCGCCGCCGGCTACGCAACTTTCCGAGGTGACAGTCCGTGGCTGGACTGGGTGCCATCAGTTGCCGTCGTTAAGGCGCTAGCTGTTGGTTTTTCCGGCACAGTCCCCTGGGTTTTCCTCTTTGTGCTTTTCGTTTGGCTCATCATTGGCGGGTTGGCTGCGGTTCGCAGTTTTAGGTTCACCGCTTAGCTTGGATAGGATTCATAACCGTGAATACAGCAGCTAATACCTGGGTGAAGCGCCTCGCGCTCACCGTGCTCATCAGTCAGATCGTGATCGTGGTGACGGGCTCTCTCGTTCGCGTCACCGGCTCTGGCCTCGGCTGCAACACCTGGCCGAACTGCCATGAAGGTTCCCTGGTTCCAGTTGAGGGCGCTGCCCCATGGATTCACCAGCTCATTGAGTTCGGTAACCGCGGGCTCGCAGTCGTGCTTGGTTTTTTGGTTCTCGGGTTGCTGGTTGCGGTATATCGAGCTGGCCGACGTCGCGACATCGTTCTCCACGCCTGGTACCAGTTCCTTGGTGTGCTCTTCCAGGCGGTCATTGGCGGTATCTCCGTTCGCGTGAACCTGCAGTGGTGGTCTGTTGCCTTGCACTTCCTGCCGTCCATGCTCTTGGTATGGCTGGCAGCGCTGCTTTATGTGCACGTGCAGAGCCCTGACGAGGGCGTTGACGAATGGCGCTATCCTCGTCCTCTTCGTGGACTTACGGTCGGTTCTGCGCTTGCTCTAGCCGGCACGCTCGTCACCGGAACCATGGTTACCGGTGCTGGAGTGCACTCGGGCGATAAGGGAATCGGCATGGAAGGACGTTTGAATGTTCCGATCGTGGAGATCTCGCACATCCACGCCCACTTCATGTACCTCTACCTTGGCCTTACGATTGGTCTTGTCGTTGCCCTGTACACGGTACGTGCTTCCGAAAAGGCCCGTAAGCTAGGTGCCCTCCTCATCGCCCTTATCGTCGCGCAGGCGGGTATTGGTCTGATCCAGTACTGGTTCGGTATTCCAAGTTGGACAATTCCAGTCCACGTCGGAATGTCCGGCATCGTGACTGCATACACCGCGTTGTTGTACGCAGCCGGACGCGAGCGAGTTATCGCCTAAAACAACTAAGGAGCCTTTCATAGGCTCCTTTTTCGTTGACTAGGCGGACTTTCGGCGGAACTTGGACAAGAACCAGAAGAAGCCAAACACCACCGGAATCAGCAGCACAAAGACCAGTAGCGGTGCGAGCAGCGCAGCTCCTGTGAGCGAGGCCGCTGCAACATTTTCGGCAGTCGACACAATCGGGGCACCAACGCCCACGGTTCCAGCGTTCACCACTGGGCGGGTCGTGGACTTCATCAAGTGCATGATGAGGGCGACAACAAAGCCGACCACAAGTAAAACCCATGTCTGTGGGTCGGAGAATATTTCGGTAGAAGAAACCGTCTGATCGCCGAAGACGGAGGCAAACATGATGCCGCCGGAGGTTGGACGAACCAGGGTCTGGATAACGTCGTTAACCGAATCGACCGCCGGGATCTTGTCTGCGACGAGCTCAATCAAGAGCAACAGTCCCACAATTACGAGCAAGACTGGATTAGTGAGCCACATCCAGCCTTCCGGCAACGTAACAATATCGGTGTATCGAGCTAGAAGACCATACGCGAGCAGCGGAATATATGCATTAAGCCCCGCTGAAGTAGCGAGGCCGATGGCAGTAGAAAGACCCATGCCATTTAGTTAAACACAGTTCCTACAGGAACATACTTCCGAGCGTGGTCATATTCAGGATGGCGTCTACCGAAAGCGCCACGAACAACGCCGCGAGGTAGTTGTTGGAAAGAATAAACAACGCCAGCGGCTTGGTCTCCTCACCACGGGAGACCTTTCCATGCAGGCTGGTCGCCATAACGATGAACCAAATGCCCGCAATGACAGCAGCGCCGGCATAAATCCAACCAGCAGCCGGTACGATCAGCAAGGAAACAAACACCGTGCCCCACGTGTACCAGAGGATCTGCTTAGTCACCTCGTGCGCAGGCTTAACGACGGGCAACATAGGCACGCCAGCTGCTTTGTAGTCTTCCTTGTACTTCATTGCCAGCGCCCAGGTGTGTGGCGGGGTCCAGAAGAAGATGACCAGGAAGAGTACGAGTGGCTGCCACCAGTCGTAGGAAACTCCGGCAGGCAGATTGTCCTTGATTACGGCCCAGCCAACCATCACAGGCATACAGCCGGCAGCGCCACCCCACACGATGTTCATCGGGGTCGAGCGCTTCAGCCACTTTGTGTAGACGAAAATATAAAAGGCGATGGTCGCCATGACGAATACTGCGGCAAGTAAGGAATGGCACAGCAGCCACAGCCAGAGGAAGCTGACGATAGTCAGTGCCCAGGCGAAGATCGCTGCTGCGCGGTCCGTGACTGTCGCTTTTGCTAGTGGTCGCTTTTGGGTGCGTCCCATGAGCTTGTCGATGTCAGAGTCGGCAACCATATTGAAGGTATTCGCAGCTGCCGCCCCCATCCAGCCACCGATGACTGTGAGCAAGATCAACCCAGCGTGATGCTGTCCGCGATCAGCCTGCAACATTGCTGGAATGGTCGCCACCAGCAGGAGCTCAATCACTTTGGGCTTTGTCAGAGCGATGTAAGCCTTGATTGTCTCCAAGGATGTTCCTCCAGCACATTACTAAGAAAATCGCGAACCCAGTTCCTCGCCACCAAAATTGTGGACGTGGACGCTACCGATAGTTGTCGGATTAACGAATGAAAAAGTTCCCGGGCTAAAAAACCTAACTGAGTCATGGTAGCCCTTGAAACTTCTATTCACGAATCGGTTACCCACTTGCAGAACTTCACTAAACTGGTTCGCATGAGCTTCGGCAGCTGCACCCATTGCTACCTGGAAGCGCTTTTCATTTCCTGCACATGTCTAGTTTGAAGGAACATTTAACGTGGCTCTGACACCTGATCTCCTCGCTCTTACCGAGCGCACCTACCCTGCTGACTGGTCCGACCTGGACACCAAGGCAATTGACACTGCTCGCGTCTTGGCGGCTGATGCCGTACAAAAGGTGGGTTCCGGACACCCAGGTACCGCAATGAGCCTCGCTCCCCTCGCGTACACCCTCTACCAGCACGTTCTGCGCCATAATCCTAAGGACCCTGAGTGGGTTGGTCGCGATCGCTTCGTCCTGTCCTGTGGCCACACCTCACTCACCCAGTACATTCAGCTGTACCTCGCTGGCTTCGGTCTTGAAATGGATGACCTCAAGGCGCTTCGCACCTGGGGCGCGCTGACGCCAGGTCACCCAGAATACGGCCACACCGCAGGCGTCGAAATCACCACGGGCCCACTCGGCCAGGGCCTCGCTTCCGCTGTGGGCATGGCGATGGCTGCCCGTCGCGAACGCGGCCTCCTCGATCCGGAATCCGCACCAGGCGAATCCATTTGGGACCACTTCGTATACGTCATCGCTTCCGATGGCGATGTACAGGAAGGCGTTACCGCAGAGGCCTGCTCCCTGGCCGGTACTCAAGGCCTGGGTAACCTGATTGTCTTCTGGGACGACAACCGCATCTCCATTGAGGACAACACTCAGATCGCATTCACCGAAGACGTGTGTGCTCGCTACCGCGCTTACGGTTGGCAAGTCTTGGAGATCGAAGGTGGTGAAAACGTAGCAGCGATTCTGGAAGCCGTCGAAAAGGCAAAGGCAGAAACGTCACGCCCGACCTTCATCCGCCTCCGTACGATCATCGGCTACCCTGCACCAACCATGATGAACACCGGTGGGGTCCACGGTGCGGCACTGGGCGCAGAAGAGGTCGCTGGAACGAAGAAAGCGCTGGGCTTCGACCCTGAACAGCACTTCTTCATCGACGACGCCGTCCTCGCGCACACCCGTAAGGCTGCCGAGCGCGGTGACCAGCTGCAAAATGAGTGGCAGCAGCGTTTCGACGCCTGGGCCACCGAGCACCCGGAGCGCAAGGCCTTCTTTGACCGCACTGCTGCGCGCAAGCTCCCTGAGGGCTGGGCCGATGCACTTCCGCAGTGGGATGCGGATCCGAAGGGCGTAGCAACTCGAAAGGCCTCCGAGACAACTCTGCAGGCACTCGGCAAGACTCTGCCTGAATTGTGGGGTGGCTCCGCCGACTTGGCTGGATCCAACAACACGGTGATCAAGGGTGAGAAGTCCTTTGGCCCTGAATCCATCACCACCGAGACGTGGTCGACCTCTCCATACGGTCGTAACCTGCACTTCGGTATCCGCGAGCACGCCATGGGCGCGATCCTCAACGGCATGACTCTGCACGGCCGCAACTACCCATACGGTGGCACCTTCCTGATCTTCTCCGAGTACATGCGCCCGGCAGTGCGCCAGGCAGCCCTGATGGGAATCGACACCTACTACGTATGGACGCACGACTCCATCGGCCTCGGAGAAGACGGCCCGACTCACCAGCCAATTGAGCAACTTGCCGCTTTGCGCGCAATTCCGGGTATGGCACTGCTCCGCCCTGCCGACGCCAACGAAACTGCAGCAGCCTGGAAGTGCGCTATCGAAGCACCGGCCGGACCAAAGGGCCTGGCGCTCACCCGCCAGAACGTCCCGGTCCTGGAAGGCACGAAGGACAAGGCCATGGCGGGCGTCGCTCGTGGCGCTTACGTGCTCGTCGATACCGCGGGCACCCCCGATGTCATCCTGATGGGATCTGGTTCTGAAGTCTCCCTCGCTGTTGAGGCAGCTGAACAGCTCGCCGAAGCTGGCGTGAAGGCTCGGGTTGTTTCCTTCCCATGCATGGATTGGTTCCTTGAGCAGGACGCCGACTACCAGGAAGAAGTTTTGCCGGCCGCAGTCACAGCTCGTGTGTCCGTTGAGGCTGGCATTGCCATGCCATGGCACCGATTCCTCGGCACGCAGGGCAAGGCAGTTTCCCTGGAGCACTTTGGCGCCTCTGCTGACTACCAGACTCTCTACCGCGAATTCGGCATCACTGTTGATGCCGTTGTTTCTGCAGCCCGCGAAGCACTAGGAAAGTAAGAACATGACTCAAGTAGCAAAGCTCGCCGAAATCGGAACCTCCGTATGGCTCGATGATCTCTCCCGGGAACGCCTCGCATCCGGCAATCTGAAGGAGATGATTGAGACGACCGGTATCGTCGGTGTGACCACCAACCCTGCAATCTTCGCAGCAGCAATGTCCCAGGGCACCGCTTATGATGCGCAGATTGCCGAGCTCAAGGCGCGCGGTACCAGCGCTGATGAGGCTGTTTATGCCATGGCCGTGGACGACGTTCGCGCAGCCTGCGATGAATTCGCGGAGATTTACCGCAGCTCCGGTGGCAAAGATGGCCGCGTTTCCATCGAGGTTGACCCTCGTCTCTACGCCGACCGCGACGCCACCTTGGCACAGGCACGTGAGCTCTACAAGCGCGTCGACCGCGAGAACGTCATGATCAAGATCCCGGCCACTCCGGAATCTCTGCCAGCCATCAGCGACGCCCTTGCCGAAGGCATCAGCGTAAACGTCACCTTGATCTTCTCCGTGGCACGCTACCGTGAGGTCGTTGCAGCCTTCATCGACGGCATCGGTCGGGCATACGCCGACGGACTCGATGTCAGCAAGATTCACTCTGTGGCAAGCTTCTTCGTTTCCCGTGTCGACACCGAAATCGATAAGCGACTCGATGCTATTGGCACCCCAGAGGCATTGGAATTGAAGGGTAAGGCCGGCCTGGCAAACGCACGACTGGCCTACGCAGCCTTTGAAAAGTGCTTCGCTGCAGCCGAACTTCCGACGGGCGCACACGTGCAGCGACCTCTGTGGGCGTCGACAGGCGTGAAAAACCAGAACTACCCTGCCACTCTGTACGTGTCTGAGCTTGCGGGGCCTGACACCGTGAACACTATGCCAGAACCGACGCTGCGTGCCGTGCTCGAAGGCACCGCGATTGCGAGTGACACCGTCTCCGGAAAGCAGCAGGAAGCAGAAGAGCTCTTTGCCAAGCTGCTCGCTGTAGGTATTGACACTGAGGACGTGTTTGCTGTTCTGGAGCGCGAAGGGGTCGACAAATTTATCAGCAGTTGGAGCGACCTGCTAACTTCGATGGAGGGTCAGCTGGCTTAAGCTAGCTAATTATCTACATATCACCGGAAAGGTCCGTCGCGTGCCAGTTTCAAGCCAGCACTGGGTGAATCCACTGAAGGATCCACAAGACAAACGCTTACCTCGCATCGCCGGACCTTCCGGCATGGTGATCTTCGGAGTCACGGGCGATCTCGCCCGCAAAAAGCTACTCCCGGCCATTTACGACCTAGCCAACCGCGGCCTCCTCCCCGCTGGATTTGCGCTCGTGGGATTTGGCCGACGGACGTGGTCCAAACAGGACTTCGAAGACTACGTCTACCAGGCAGTTCTTGCCGGGGCACGCACCGAAATCCGGCAAAATGTCTGGGAGCGACTCGCCGAAGGCATGCACTTCGTCAGCGGTGCGTTTGACGACGAAGCTGCGTTCGACAACCTGTCTACTCTCCTGTCGGACCTCGATACGTCCCGTGGCACCGCCGGAAACTGGGCCTTCTATCTCTCCGTGCCACCGAACTTCTTCGACGACGTTGTGCACCAGCTGGATCGATCCGGAATGGCTCACGGCAAGGACGGATCCTGGCGTCGCGTCATCATTGAAAAGCCGTTCGGGCACGATCAAGCCACTGCACGCGAACTCAACCAAGTAGTCAACTCGGTGTTCCCCGAAGATTCGGTGTTCCGCATCGACCACTACCTGGGCAAAGAGACCGTCCAAAACATCATGGCACTGCGTTTTGCCAACCAGCTCTTTGATCCGCTGTGGAACGCGAACTTCGTGGACCACGTGCAGATCACCATGGCCGAGGACATCGGACTTGGTGGCCGTGCCGGTTACTACGACGGCATCGGTGCCGCCCGCGACGTGATCCAGAATCACCTGCTGCAGCTGCTTGCGCTGGTGGCCATGGAAGAGCCGATCACCTACAACCCGCGCGAGCTGCGCACGGAAAAGATCAAGGTGCTGCGGGCGACGGCGCCGGTGTATCCGCTGGCCAAGACAACTGCCCGTGGCCAATACACCGCTGGTTGGCAGGGTTCCGAGCGCGTCGTGGGCCTGCGCGAGGAGGAGGGCTTCGATCCCGATTCCAACACCGAAACGTACGCTGCGTGTACTTTGCAGATCAATTCCCGCCGCTGGGCCGGCGTGCCGTTCTACCTGCGTACCGGCAAGCGTCTCGGTCGTCGCGTCACTGAAATTGCAGTGGTGTTTAAGCAGGCTCCGCACCTGACTTTTGCCGAGTCGATGACCTCCGCCCAGGGGCCTAATGCTCTGGTCATCCGAGTGCAACCTGATGAAGGCGTCCTGATGCGCTTCGGTTCCAAGGTTCCAGGTTCGACCATGGAAGTGCGTGACGTGAACATGGACTTCGCCTACTCCGAAGCATTCACCGAGGAGTCCCCGGAGGCCTACGAACGCCTCATCCTTGATGCCCTCCTGGACGAAAACAGCCTCTTCCCTACCAACGAAGAGGTCGAGCTGAGCTGGGCAATTCTGGATCCGATCCTGGAGTACTGGGAGAATCGCGGAAAGCCAGACGACTACCCTGCCGGCACGTGGGGACCGGAAAGTGCCGACCGTATGCTCGCCCGCGAGGGCCGCACTTGGCGACGACCATAGGAGTAGCTCTGCCATGATTTTTGAACTCGAGAACACTACTACCCGGGATATCGCCAAGAAGCTCGTATCCATCCGCGAAATGGGCAACCAGGTGACTACTGGTCGCGTGCTCACTTTGATCGTGGTCACCGACTCGTCGAGCCCACTCGATGAGATCTTGCATTCGATCAATGACTCCTCGGGCGAGCACCCCTCTCGCGTGCTGTTCCTCGTACGTGGCGATGCGACGGCAGCAACTCAGCTCGATGCCGAAATCCGAATTGGCGGCGACGCCGGCGCCTCGGAGATCGTGATCATGCGCGTTGGCGGCGAGATCGTCGAACATCTTGCCTCACTTGTCACGCCGTTGCTGCTGCCGGATACCCCGATCGTCGCCTGGTGGCCTGGCGCCGCTCCTAAGCAACTCGCGCATGATCCAATCGGACAGATTGCTCAGCGTCGCATCACTGATGTTGTGGCTGATCCGAGCCCAACTGCGCATCTGGCACGCCGCAATCACTACGCACCGGGCGACTCGGATCTTTCTTGGTCCCGTTTGACCCCATGGCGTGGCGTCCTGGCCTCTGCGTTGGACCAGCCACCTCACGAGCCAGTTACCTCGGTGGACATCTACGGTACCCAAGACCCTTCGGTTTCCATTGCTGCGGGTTGGCTTGCAGATCGCCTCGCTGTTCCAATTCGACTCCACCGGACCAGCGCGGAGTGCACTGATCTCGACAGTCAAGGCGAGATGTGCCACCCGGTTTCCAAGATTGAGTTGCACCGCGAATCCGGCCCAGTGATCGTCGAAGTCACCGACGCACACACCATGTCAGTGCAGCTGCCTGGCCGCCCGGCCTCACTCGTAGCCGTTGGCCGTCGCGCACTCTCTGACTGCCTAGCCGAAGAACTTCGCCACCTCGACCCAGATCAGGCCTACGCCAAGGCATTGCGCGGGCTCTACCGTATTCAGGAGGTCTAACATGCAGGTCATTAACGTTGCTGACCGCGACGCCCTCGTCAAACAGGCAGCTGCGGATTTCGTCGCGCTTATTTCTCGCGTCCAAGCTGGTGCTGGGCTTTACGACGACGGCATCGCTCGCGTCGTGGTTACCGGAGGTGGCGCTGGAATCGGTCTGCTGAAGGAGCTTCGCTCTCTGGACTGGGCAGCGGAGGCGCAGGCTGAGGACTTCCCTATTCAGCGCGTCGATTGGTCCCGAGTCCACATTTTCTTCGGCGATGAACGCGTCGTGCCCGTCGACCACCCTGATTCCAACGAAGGCCAAGCACGCGAAGCTCTCCTGGACCATGTCGCCCTGAATCCTGAGTGGATTCACTCATACAAGTTGGGTTCACTATCACCTAAAGAGTCAGCACTGTTTTACGGGCAGGAACTCGAGCAGTGGGCGCCTAAGGGATTCGACCTGCACCTTCTCGGCATGGGTGGCGAGGGACACATCAACTCACTGTTTCCGCACACCGCTGCTGTACGGGAGGACGCTGCCCTGGTAGTTCCGGTCTTTGATTCCCCGAAGCCACCAGCGGAGCGTGTGACGCTAACGATGCCAGCTGTGAACTCTGCGTCGCACGTGTGGCTGCTTGTCTCGGGAGCCGAAAAGGCTGAAGCCGCGTCCCAAGTAATCGCGCGTTCCGATGCTCTCGATTGGCCTGCTGCAGGAGCACACGGCACTGTCGAGACTCGGCTGTATCTAGCCGACGACGCCAGGAGCTAGGCAAAAGACTAGGCCCCTCACGTACGAAACGTGAGGGGCCCTCTCTATTTCGGCCTTAAGCGTAAGTCTGCAGCAGGTTCAGACCGATTATGCACACGATCCAGATTACTGCGGTGATGATGGTGAACCGGTCGAGGTTCTTTTCCACCACGGTGGAGCCTGCGAGGTTAGACTGCATGCCGCCACCGAAAAGGCTGGACAAACCGCCACCTTTGCCCTTGTGCAGCAAGACCAAGATGGTCATCAAAATGCTGGCCACGACCAGGACAATTTGGAGTGCGAGAGCCATGTAACGAAGTCCTTAAGGGTAAAAAGCGGTTAACTTCAGCCATTGTACACGAAGGCCTCAGACTGAAGTTAACAGGCGCGCGGGTTTAGACAGCGGCAGCTGCGGCAGCGCACAGCTCACCGAACTGTTCGCCGTCGAGGGAAGCTCCACCAACCAGTCCGCCGTCGACATCTGGCTGGGAAACCAGTTCGCCAACGGAATCGGTCTTCACGGAACCGCCGTACAGGATACGGATGCCGGCTGCGACCTCTGCCCCGGCGAGCTCCTCGATTGCGCCACGGATAGCAGCGCACACTTCCTGCGCGTCTGCAGCGGAAGCAACCTTGCCGGTACCGATAGCCCACACTGGCTCGTAGGCTATGACGACCTTGGACAGGTCCTCAATGCCAGCCAGGGATGCCTTGGTCTGCTCGACCACGAAGGCAACGTGGGTTCCAGCTTCACGGATTTCCAGCTTCTCGCCGACGCACACGATTGGAGTCATCTCGTGCTTGATAGCGATGGCAGCCTTGGCTGCAACAAGCTCGTCGGATTCGCCGTGGTACTCGCGACGCTCCGAGTGGCCTACAACAACCCAGGCGCAGCCCAGTGCCTTGAGCATTTCAGCAGAAACCTCACCGGTGTATGCACCGGATTCGTGCACGGAGACATCCTGCGCGCCGTAGGTGAAGTCGAGCTTATCGCCGTCGACAAGCGTCTGGATGCTGCGAATATCGGTGAACGGCACCATGAGGGCGACGTCAACCTTTTCGTAACGATCCTTTGGGAGCTTGAAGGCAAGCTTCTGTGCAGAACCGACCGCTTGGAGGTGGGTCAGGTTCATCTTCCAGTTGCCAGCAATGAGTGGCTTACGAGACATGTTCATCAACCTTTCTATGCCAGCGCTGCAACGCCTGGGAGTTCCTTGCCCTCGAGGTATTCGAGGGAAGCACCGCCGCCGGTGGAAATGTGGGAGAAGCCTCCTTCGTCGAGGCCGAGCACGCGGACGGACGCAGCGGAGTCGCCACCGCCGACCACGGAGAATGCACCGTTTGCGGTGGCATCGATGATCGCCTGAGCGACGCCACGGGTACCGTCGGAGAAGGTCTCGAACTCGAACACGCCCATTGGGCCGTTCCAGAAAATGGTCTTGGCGGAACCGAGAACCTCAGCGAACTTCTCCACGGACTTAGGTCCGATATCGAGGGAGAGCTGACCCTCTGGGGTGTCTTCCAGGCCGGAGATGGTCTTTGGTGCATCAGCGGAGAACTCAGGTGCCCATGCGAGGTCAACTGGAAGGTTGATCTTGTCGCCGTAGCGTGCAAGCAGGTCCTTGCAGGTCTCGATCATTTCTTCCTGCAGCATGGACTTCTGTACGTTGTAGCCCTGAGCTGCGAGGAAGGTGTAGCACATGCCACCGCCAATGATGAGGGCATCGGTCTTAGGAGCCAGTGCCTCAATGACGCCCAGCTTGTCGGAAACCTTGGAGCCGCCGAGGACAACCACGTATGGTGCCACTGGCTCGTCGGCAATGCGCTTGAGAACGTCGATTTCCTTCTCCACGAGGCCACCTGCGTAATGAGGCAGACGCTTAGCGACGTCATAGACCGAAGCCTGCGCACGGTGGACAACGCCGAAACCGTCGGACACGAAGGCACCATTGTCACCAGTCAGAGCGACAAGCTGATCTGCGAACTCGCCACGCTCAGCCTCGTCCTTGGAGGTTTCGCGGGCGTCGAAACGCACGTTCTCGAGCAGCATGACGTCGCCGTCGTTGAGGCCGTTGGCACGCTCGTGAGCATCCTCGCCTACCACGTCACCAGCGAGGGCCACGTACTGGCCCAGTGCCTCAGACAGTGCTTCCGCGCAAGGTGCGAGGGAGAACTTAGGGTTGACCTCGCCCTTTGGACGACCAAGGTGTGCCATAACGATTACGCGAGCGCCAGCTTCGGACAGTGCCTTGATGGTTGGCAGGGAGGCATTGATGCGACCTGGGTCGGTGATATCGCCAGCCTCGTTGAGAGGAACGTTGAGGTCCGAGCGGACGAGGACGTTGCGTCCTTCGACGCCTTCGGCGAGCAGGTCATTGAGGTTCTTCATGGTGTGTTTCTCCTGTACTAAGCTGCGGAAAAAGAGGTCCAAACAGGCAGCTGGCCCGCAGCCTGTCGAAGGCGCGGGCCACTACTTTTAGTCTAGCGAAAGATTAGAGCTTGCCGCCGACGTATTCGGTCATGGTTACGAGCTGGTTGGTGTAACCCCACTCGTTGTCGTACCAAGAAACAACCTTGACCTGGTTGCCCATGACCTTGGTCAGACCGGAGTCGAAGATGGAAGCGTGTGGGTCGGTGACGATGTCGGAGGAAACCAGTGGATCCTCGGAGTACAGAAGAACGCCATTGAGATCACCCTCTGCAGCTTCCTTCATAGCAGCGTTGACTTCTTCAACGGTGACGTCGCGGGAAGCCTCGAAGGTGAGGTCAGTAGCGGAACCAGTGATTACTGGAACACGCATCGCGAAGCCGTCGAGCTTGCCCTCGAGCTCTGGGAGAACCAGGGAAACAGCCTTTGCTGCACCGGTGGAGGTAGGAACGATGTTAACAGCTGCTGCACGGGCACGACGCAGGTCGCGGTGTGGTGCGTCGTGCAGGCGCTGGTCGCCGGTGTAAGCGTGGATCGTGGTCATCAGGCCCTTGACGATGCCGAACTTATCGTTCAGGACCTTGGCCATTGGGGCCAGGCAGTTGGTGGTGCAAGATGCGTTGGAGATGATGGTCATCGTTGCTGGGTCGTAGTCGGTGTGGTTCACGCCAACAACGAAAGTGCCGTCGACACCCTTGCCCGGTGCGGAGATGATGACCTTCTTAGCACCAGCGTCGATGTGAGCCTGTGCATCTTCCTTCTTGGTGAAGAAGCCGGTGGACTCGACAACGATGTCTACGCCCCACTCGCCCCACTTGAGGTTCTTTGGATCGCGCTCAGCGGTGACGATCATCTTCTTGCCGTCAACGGTGATGGACTCATCGTCAAACTCAACGGACTTGCCCAGGCGGCCGAGGATGGAGTCGTACTTGAGCAGCTGAGCCAGGGTGGCATTGTCGGTCAGGTCGTTGACTGCAACGATTTCGATTTCAGAACCGCGCTCGAGAACTGCGCGGAAGAAGTTGCGTCCGATGCGGCCAAAGCCGTTAATTCCCACACGAATGGTCACGAGTTTTCTCCTCTAAGTAGGCGTTATGTGCACCGAGAATGCGTCACTGCCTTAACTAAAATCGTGCTGGCTGAGATGCATCCGCGTATGACTCAAGGGTACCGACGGTTGCGCCAACGCGCAGAAGATCTATTTTTGCTTGGGCGCAATCACCCCTTGAAAACCACAAAAACAGACCCAATCCCACACCTAAAATGTGGGAACGCATGGACCAGGACTAAATGAAGTCTGCAAACTCAGACAACCTATAAACCGCGGTCCGGTGGGCAGGATTTGACCAAAATCCGCGCTGAGACCAATTTATTTCACGAGAGTGCCATGAGGAGACTTGGGGGCTCGCGAACGCCTATGAACGGCACTACCCCCAAATTGCGACTGCGGGCTGCACTATACCGACCATCGCAATGTGACTAAAGCAACAGTGTTAAATGTCTTCCAACAGCTCGTCGGTAACAGCGGAATTGGTGTCCGGAATACCCATTTCCTTTGCGCGAGCATCCGCCATCGACAGCAGGCGTCGAATGCGTCCAGCAACTGCGTCCTTGGTCATCTGTGGATCTGCAAGCCTGCCAAGCTCTTCCAGTGATGCTTGCCTGTGCTTGATGCGCAATTGTCCGGCCTCGGCAAGATGAGCTGGGATGTCGTCGCCAAGGATCTCCAAGGCACGTTCAACACGTGCAGCTGCTGCAATGGCTGCACGCGCTGAGCGCCGGAGATTAGCATCGTCAAAGTTAGCGAGCCGGTGACCACCGTGCTGTTGAGCTTTGCGCTCGCGGTGCTTCTCCCACTCAATGCGGGTGCTCATTGCCCCCATTCGGGTAAGAAGCGCACCGATAGCGTCGCCATCGCGAACGAAGACGCGCTCACTACCACGAGTTTCCTTTGTCTTGGTCACCATTCCCATGCGTCGCGCACAACCGACGAGAGCGAGTGCCGCCTCCTGGCAAGGGCATTCAATTTCCAACGTGCACGTACGGCCCGGCTCAGTCAAAGTTCCAGTAGCCATAAATGCGCCTCGCCACGCGGCTTCGACGTCAGATACCGTGCCAGACACCACTTGAGGTGGCAAACCTCGAACGGCATGACCGGACTTTGTGACCAGCCCCAGTCTGCGAATGATGTCGTCGACGCCGTCAGTAATGCGCAGGACATACCGGGTATTTTTGCTCATACCACCAGGCCCAATAGTGTTGAGCTGCACGTCCTTGAAAAACAGTTCGCTGATTTCGTCTTTGACGCGATGAGCTACGGCCTGGTTGTCGAGCTCAATGTCGAGAACCGGCCTCCCTGCAACGACATCGAGCTGACCGGCGAAACGTACCACGGCCGCAATTTCCGCGGTCCGCGCCGTCGAACGAGTGAGTGCGGTCTTAGCTAACTCCGTTTTTGCTTTGGCAGTCAGTGACACGCCACTTCCCTCTTTCCTGGTCAACAATGTTCAGCGTATTTTAGCGGTTCTGGCACAAGCGAACCAATGATTGGGCCAGTTTCTCTGGACTGTGACGCTCGGTCCCGAGCCCGTCGCTAGCGTATTCCCGCACGTCATCCACGACAATCATCGCACCCATGGAAGCCGCTGCCCGCTCAAGGTGAGTGAGGTCAGTGGAGTCAATGGGAGATGCCTTATCGACCAAGACGCGATCAACACGCAGCCCCGGAGCATGCTGCAGCAACATGTGAATGTGGCGCTCCATAGAAAAACCAGTGGTCTCGAGCTGTGTATTGGAGAGGTTCAACACGACCACACGAAGGGCACGCGCGGAACTAATGGCCTCGACAATTTCCGGAACCAACAGGTGCGGGATCACGCTGGAGAACCACGAACCTGGGCCCAGGGTGATGAGATCTGCATTGGCGATTGCTTCTAGTGCCTCTGGCGAAGCTGCTGGCTGTTCGGGAATGAGGCGGACACGACGCACTTCTCCAGGCGTCGTTGCAATTGCGACCTGGCCACGCAACATGCGCATGATCCGGGGGTCGTCGGCAAGGCCCGCTACTTCCGCTTCAATGTCGAGTGGCTGCGGGCACATTGGAATGACGCGCCCATAAGAGCGGGTCAAGCGTGCAACTGCGTCAAGGGCTTCGGTTTCGCTGCCGAGGACGTCGGTGAGCCCGGAAATTAGCAGGTTTCCGACAGCGTGCCCTGCGAGAGCACCGGTGCCACCAAAACGGTGTTGTAGGACGTTTTCCCACAATTCGCCTTCGTCATCGTCGCGTGCCAACGCGCAGAGGGCCATGCGGAGATCGCCCGGCGGAATATGGCCCAATTCGCGACGAATGCGCCCCGAAGAACCACCGTCATCAGCAACAGTGACGATAGCTTTAATCTCAGGGAACCGCAGGCACCGCGCAGCGCGCAGGGTTTGGAACAGCCCGTGTCCGCCCCCCAAGCACACGATCGAATTGACGTTGTCTGGGGCGGAGAGGAGTTCGGAGGTCATGAAATCCTTCTTTTTGTGGATCTAGCTCAGTTTGATGTCTCGGTGAATGACTGCGACTTCCAGCTCACTGTTTTCGGAGAGCACACGGCCGATTTCCTCGGCAATCGCAACGGAGCGGTGATGTCCACCGGTACAACCAATGCTGACCGTAACAAAGCGTTTGCCCTCCCGACGGTATCCCCGGATCATCGTATTGAACATGGCGACGAAGGAATCGATGAACTCACGAGCTCCCTTTTGCGCCAACACATAGTCAGAGACAGGCTTGTCGACGCCACGGAATTTCCGCAGGTCCCCGACCCAATATGGGTTTGGCAGGAAACGGACATCCAGGATCAAGTCAGTATCGTGCGGTGCGCCTCGTTTGAAGCCGAAGGACTGCAGCGTGACATGTTCCTTGTTCGCAGTGACAGAATCGAAGCTCGACTCAATCGCGCGACGGAGATCGTGGACCGACAGTTCAGAGGTGTCGATAACAATATCCGCTTGTTCCTTGACCTCGAACAGGGTACGTCGTTCGCGAGTAATCCCGTGCTGCAGAGTATCGGGCCCCTGCATAGGGTGAGTACGACGTACCGAATCAAAGCGACGAATAAGGATGTCGTCGCGCGCCTCCATGAACAGGATGATCGGCCTGGTGCCACGGGCATCAAGTTCATCGATGACCTGCACAAGGTTGCCGTTGAATGGACGGGAACGAACGTCGGAAACCAACGCCAGTCGCTTCACGGGCGAATCTTCAGCTTGGCACATCTCCACCATCTGTAGCACCAGGGCTGAGGGTAGGTTCTGTGCTACGTACCAACCCATGTCCTCGAGCACGCGGGCCGCAGAATTGAGGCCGGCGCCGGACATACCGGTGATAAGCACAGGGGCTTCGCTAGGGTGTGCCGAGTCCAGCTTTGAAACAACGGCTTCGCGGAGGCGCGCGCTATCTCCTTCTGGCGTCACCACAATGTCGCTTTGAGTCATATTCACAGTCTAACGTGACTTTATGTCCCCTAGCTTGATTCTGGGTGTAGCTGATCGTAAATGTTCTGCGCTAGCTTCGGTCCGAATCCCTTGACTTCTTGGATCTCTTCCACTCTGGCGGCGCGGAGTTTCTTCACGGAACCAAAATGTTTCACCAGCTCAGCTTTTCTACTGTCGCCTAGCCCCTTGATCCGATCCAGTTCGGACACTCGCAAGCGCGCTGAGCGTTGCTGCCGGTGGTAGGTGATGGCGAAGCGATGCGCTTCGTCGCGAATGTGCTGCAACAAGTACAGCCCTTGGGAATTGCGCGGAAGGATGACGGGTTCATCATCTCCTGGTAGCCACACCTCTTCGAGTCGCTTGGCAAGACCAATGAGCATTACGTCGTCTACCCCGAGCTCTGCAAGGACTTCCGCGGCAGCATTGACCTGTGGGGCGCCACCATCCACGATGAACAGCTGCGGCGGGTAGGCGAATCGCTTACCTGTAGTGGTGTACTCGGTTATTTGTTCGTCGCTGAACCTGGTGCCGTCAAACTCCTCCGCATCCGGCACCGTTGTCTTGTCTTCCACGTGCCGAGCGAACCTGCGACGCGTAATCTCAGCGATGGACGCGACATCGTTGGAATGACCGTCTCCGGCAGCATCCCTGATCCGGTACCGGCGATAGTCCGATTTCTTCGGCAATCCGTCTTCAAACACCACCAAGGAGGCAACCACGTCGGTGCCCTGGATATGAGAGATATCTGTGCACTCAATGCGTAGGGGCGCCTCATCCATGAACAGCGCTTCCTGGAGTTGTTGCAAAGCTGCGGAACGAGTGGTCAGGTCGCCTTGGCGCTTCAATTTGTGCTGCCGCAGCGCCTCCTTCGCGTTGCCCTCGACAGTTTCCATCAACTCCCGCTTTTCCCCGCGGACCGGGATCCGAATGTGCACCGGCCCCTCACGGTAACCGGCCAGCACCTGCTCAACATCCGCGAGATTCTCTGGTTCCGCCGAGACCATGATGTCGCGAGGGATTTCGGCGCCACCGTCCCGCTGCTCGCCATAGAACTGCATGAGGAAGTCGGTGACGAGCTCAGCGTCGCTGCTCCCGCCGGGCTTTTCGACGACAAAGCCTCGCTGTCCCTTCACCCGGCCGTCGCGGATGTGGAACAACTGAATTGACGATTCCAGCTCATCCCCATAGGTAGCGATAACGTCCGCGTCAGTCCCGTCACTAAAGACAATGGATTGACGCTCCATGACCTTGGCGATTGCTTCTAGGTCGTCGCGAAGCCGGGCGGCGCGTTCGAAATCGAGGTCCGCTGCTGCAGCCATCATGTCTTTTTCAAGCCGGGCAGTCACGGCACCGGTGTTACCGGAAAGAAAAGATATAAATCCCCGCACGACCTCCATGTGTTCTGGTGCCGTCACTTTGTCTACGCAAGGGGCACAGCACTTGTCGATGTAGCCGAGCAAGCACGGTCTGCCCAGTTGAGCGTGTCGATTGAACACGCCTTTTGAGCAGGTGCGCATGGGAAACACGCGAGTGAGCAGATCGAGTGTCTCTCGGATTGCCCACGCATGCGAGTAGGGGCCAAAATAGCGAACGCCCTTGCGCTGTGGGCCCCGGTACACGAATGCCCTGGGGAAGGGCTCGTTCATGGTGATCGCGAGATACGGATAAGACTTATCGTCGCGATACTTGACGTTGAATCGCGGGTCGTACTTCTTGATCCACGTGTATTCGAGCTGCAGCGCCTCGACTTCGCTGGCGACCACTGTCCACTCCACACTGGCAGCAGTCTGCACCATTTGTCGAGTGCGAGGGTGCAGTTGGGTCAGGTCTTGGAAATAGTTGGATAGCCGGGCCCGGAGGTTCTTGGCCTTACCCACATACACAACCCGAGAAGACTCGTCCCGAAAACGGTAGACACCCGGCTGCGTCGGGATAGTCCCAGCAGCCGGGCGGTAAGTCGATGGATCAGCCAAGGCTAGTCTTCCGGCATGTACGCATCTTCAAGCGCGCGGAATTCGGAGACTGCTTTCACAACTGTAGCGCCATCTCCGGACTGGAATGCCCACATCGGAACGTATTCAAACTCAGGCAGTTCGAGTCGAGCCATGCGATCGCCCTTCGGAAAGTTGAGACCGTAGACAACGGACCATGGGTAGAACCTTGTTCCAATGAAGTTGCGGACTTCTACGCCATCACTGTTAGCGCGCACGCGCGGGCGGCGGAGATGGTAGGCAAAGAAGGAAATGATGATGCCAACACCGATGAAAGCGATCTTATCGATCAGCGTCACCGCAGCACCTGTGTAGTCAACGCCCACCACGAGCGCCATGAAAATGTGTACCGCCATCACCACGATGATGGCGAGCCAGGACATTCGAGCTAGATACCGTGAGCGAAGTTCGAACTCCCAAGGTTTGGTCGTTGTGGTCTCCGCATGCAGAACGGCAAGGCGCTCGCGCTCGCGATCCAGATCAGACACAGTGAGCCCATCCTTCTTTGAATGAAAATCGTCAGTTGCTTAGCTTAGCTGCTTTGCTGACGAATCCGGGAAAGCACCAGCGCAGTGTGCAGAGCTGCCACCATGGATTCTCCGCCCTTGTCCTCCATTGCCCCAGGAACGCCACTGCGATCGACAGCTTGTTCGTGAGTCAATGTGGTCAGCACACCGTTGCCAATCGGCGTCTGAGTGTCCAAGGAAATGCGAGTGAGAGCGTCGGTGACGGACTGGCACACATACTCAAAGTGAGGAGTGCCACCCTTAATGACGCAGCCAAGTGCGACGACTGCATCAAAGGATTGCGCGAGCTCTTGCACGATAACACCAAGCTCGAGGGCTCCGACAACTCGGTACTCGGAAACTTCTGCGCCACATTCCCGGCCCACCTGCACTGCCCTGTTATGGAGCTGATCGCAGATGTCGGCGTTCCAGGTAGCGGTGACTACTGCGACCCGAAGGCCGGAGGCGTCGACAAGCTCGAGGGTTGGACGACCTTCGCCACTCATTCGCTCTCCCCCAACTTCTCTTCCAGACCAGGGACGGTGTGCCCCATACGGTCACGCTTCGTCTTCAGGTAGGTGATGTTGTCTTCGTGAATGTCAACGTTGATCGCGGTGCGACCCACAATGCGGAGGTCGTGGCCGGAGAGGCCTGCTCTCTTATCAGGGTTGTTGGAGATCAAGTTCATGGTCTTGACGCCAAGGTCGTGCAGGATCTGAGCGCCGGTACCGAATTCCCGTGCATCGGCGGGCAACCCGAGTTGCAGGTTGGCATCGACAGTGTCGACGCCTGCATCTTGCAGTTGGTAGGCCTTTAGCTTGGCCATCAAGCCAATGCCGCGACCTTCGTGCCCGCGCATGTACAGGATTACTCCCCTGCCGGCATCCTGAACAACCTTCATCGAAGCATGCAGCTGCTGACCACAATCACAGCGGCGGGAACCGAAGACATCACCGGTCAGGCACTCGGAGTGAACTCGAACCAAGACGTCCTCGCCGCCGTCGATTTCCGGATGTCCCACGACGAGTGCTACGTGCTCCATGCCATTGATTGTGCTCTGGTAACCAATGGCGCGGAATTCACCGAAGTCGGTGGGCAGCCGGGTTTCAACCACTCGGCGAATCTGTACCTCATTGAGGCGACGCCATGCGATCAATTGCTCGATCGAAATCATCTTCAAACCGTGAGCGTCGGCGAAAGCACGCAGTTCAGGACCACGAGCCATATCCGTCGGATCCTGCTCGCTGACAATTTCACACAACACACCAGCTGGTGTCAGCCCAGCCATGCGAGCCATATCAACGGCCGCCTCCGTGTGTCCGGCGCGCACCAAAACGCCACCGTCGCGTGCCCGCAACGGCACAACGTGGCCTGGGCGTGTGAAATCGTCCGGACCAAAAGAAGAATCTGCGAGCCTGCGCAGGGTCTCCGCGCGCGAGGACGCCGAAATACCGGTGGTCCCGGTGTTGGCATCAACTGTCACCGTGTATGCCGTGCCACGTGCGTCCTCATTGTGAGAAATCATTGGTGGCAGGTGAAGTCGATCCGCCTCCGCCTCAGTCAGCGAGGCGCAAATGTAGCCGGAGGTATAGCGCACCATGAATGCGACGAGCTCCGGAGTTGCCTTTTCAGCCGCGAAAATCAAGTCACCTTCATTCTCGCGGTCCTCGTCGTCGACAACGACAACAGCTTTGCCCGCTGCGATGTCTACGATTGCATCCTCAACAGAATCCAGGCGCACCTGGTTCTCGGCCTCTTCAGAAAAACTATTCGCCACGCTGTCCTAGCCTAATCTCGATGGGTTTGATGCTGATGCTTTGGGGCGTTACTTGGCGCGATCGCCAAGCATCCGTTCCACGTACTTTGCGATGACGTCTACCTCCAGGTTCACCGTATTGCCCACCTCAAGGGAACCAAATACGGTGTCCCGCAGCGTCACCGGAATTAAAGACACTTCAAAGAAATCGTCGCCCAAGGTCGACACCGTAAGTGACGTACCATTGATAGCTATTGAGCCCTTTTCCACCACATACCGAGCAAGGTTATCCGGGAGCTCGAACCTAAGGACATCCCAATTCTCGGAATGCTCTCGACTCAGCAGTGGGCTTGTGGCATCGACGTGGCCCTGCACAATGTGTCCATCCAGTCGCGCGTTGACCTGTGCTGCGCGTTCCAGGTTCACTGCATCCCCGACGTTTAGCGCGCCAAGGCTGGAGCGGTTCAGGGTCTCCTGCATGCAGTCGGCAACGAAGGAGCCATTGTCACGTTCTGCAACAGTCAAGCACACGCCATTGACCGCAATCGAATCGCCGAGCTCGGCATCCTCCAGCACTTTCTGCGCGCCAATGCGCAACCGAATGGAGTCTCCAAGGTCCTCGATGCCATCGATGCGACCAAGCTCCTCAATGATCCCAGTGAACATTGCTGGATTTACTCCTCTGTGGTTTTCGGACGAGATTCAATAAGGATATCGTTTTCAAACTGTCTGATGCGCAGAATTTCGTTTCTGCAGATATCCGCCATGGTGGTGGTCTTTTCTGCCGGAAAATCGATCGCTCTGACGCCAGCGCCCAGGAATGAAGCGTTCACATACGTGTGGCAAAAGTCGACCACGCCTGCTTCAAAGAAGGACGCAACGAGGTTCGGCCCGCCTTCCACCAAGACAGAACGCATTCCTCTTTGGTACAGGTCGTCCAAAGCTTCGTCGATCGAGCGAAACCGCAATACGCCGTCGCGAGCGAGAGCAAAATCCGCGGGAATTTCCCGCGTTCCGATGATCACTGGTTGCGGTTGGTGAGCGCAGAGAGCTCCGTCAGGTTCGCGCGCGGTCAGCTTAGGGTTGTCTGCTAGCACGGTGCCAGTTCCAACGACAATGGCGTCGAAACTTGAGCGGTGTTTCGTTGCATAGCTTCGGGCCCCTTCGCCGGTAATCCATTGCGAAGACCGATCGCTCGCCGCTGAGAACCCGTCGAGTGTTTGCGCCATTTTGACTGTCACGCTTGGACGTCCCTGGCGCACGCTCGCGAGCCACGGCGCCAGCGCCGCAACGTAGCGGGCAGCATAGCGCACTTCCACTCCGTGAACAGCAAGGAACTCCGCTCCGCCGGCAGCCTGCGGGTTCGGATCTGGTGTGAGGTACACCACGCGAGCAATGCCGGCGTCCAACAAAGCGTGCGAACACGGTCCGGTGCGCCCGGTGTGGTTGCACGGCTCTAGCGTTACGACGGCTGTCGCTCCCCTCGCCATGTCCCCCGCCATCCGCAAGGCCATGACCTCAGCGTGCTCGCCCGGGCCAGTGGGCGGTTGCGTGTGCCCATGACCAACAACCTCGTTATCGGCAGAAACAATTACGCACCCAACCGGCGGGTTTGGAGAAGTCAGGCCCCAGGCCAGCTCTCCTTGCTCGATCGCAAGCTCGATTGGATCGATCAATTCAGCGTCGCCAACTGTCGTAGTTGTTCAACTGCGCCACGGGGATCCTCAGCGCCATAAACTGCGGAGCCTGCCACGAAGGCATCGCACCCAGCTTCAGCGGCGCTCTGGATGGTGGAAGCGTTGATTCCGCCATCAATTTCGATGAGGGTGGCAAGCCCTTGGCCGTCGATAAGCTCACGAAGGGCCCGTACTTTGTCCAACTGGTCCGGCATGAAGCTTTGGCCACCGAAGCCGGGCTCAACGCTCATCACGAGAACAAGATCGAACTCGGGGACGATGTCCAGGAAGTCCTCAATCGGCGTGCCAGGGCGGAGAGAAAAACCAGCTCGAACGCCGCGCTCGCGGAGATGGCGCGCCAAAGAGACTGGGTCGTCGGTGGCTTCAACGTGGAAAATCACGCAGTCCGCCCCGGCTTTGATGTAGGAATCCACCCACTTTTCCGGGTCTTCGATCATCAGGTGCACATCAAGCGGCAGGTCAGTACAGCGGTCGACGGCTGCGGTCACGTCAGCGCCAAAGGAGAGGTTGGGCACAAAGTGCCCGTCCATCACATCGACGTGAATCCAGCCTGCGTTGTCAGTCAACTTCAGTTGCTCGCCCAGGGCCGCAAAGTCTGCTGCCAGGATTGACGGGGCGATGATGGGGCACTCGAACGTGGTCATACGTCCATCCTAGGCGTTGCCGGCCGCCTAAGGACGGCGAAAAACATGGCGTCGGTGCCATGGCGGTGTGGCCACATCTGGACCGACTTGTGTTCGCCGGTGTTTTCCAACCCACAGGCGAATTCCTTGGCATCCAATTCCTCAACACCCAGTTCGGCAACCGCGCGATCCACGATGGCACGTGTCTCGCGAAGATCCGGAGAACAGGTGGAATAGACGATGACACCACCTGGTCGAGTGAGCTCTACCGCAGAGCTCAGCAACTCGAACTGCAGGGTTGCCAGTTCCGCGATGTCGGATTCTTTCTTGCGCCAACGTGCCTCAGGTCGGCGTCGCAAAGCGCCCAGCCCTGAACATGGCGCGTCGACCAAAATGCGGTCGTAACCGGAATTGAGACCCGGCTTACGGCCATCAGCGACGTGAACCTTGACGGGAAGACCGCGAGTCGCATTCTCGATCAACCTGGCGCGGTGTGGCGCAACTTCAACGGCATCCACGCGAGCCCCATCAATGCGGGCCAGCCCGCCGATCAACGCTGCTTTGCCGCCAGGACCTGCACACAGGTCAAGCCAGCGACCGCCGTCTACCCCGTCTACCGGGGCAACAGTCAGTGCGCGTGCAATGATCTGGCTGCCCTCGTCCTGTACTGCGGCGAGACCCTGCTTCACCGGCTCGAGTGCCCCAGGGTCACCGCCCTCCAAATAGACGGCATACGGCGAGTACTTGCCTTCGTCACCGCCGGCGATGAGTGCGAGTTCCTCAGCGGACATCTCTCCGGGTTTTGCCACCAGGTGAACTCGTGGGCGCGCAGAATCCTCGGTCAGTGCCTCCTCGAGCTCGGCAGGATCAAGAATTTGTGCGAAGCTCCGCGCGATCCACTCAGGATGCGAGGTCCGGAAAGCCAATGCGGCTAGCTCGTCCTCGGGGGTAAGTTTTTCCAGCCACCGCTCCGGAGACGTGCGGGTAATCGAACGCATCACTGCATTTGCAAAGCCCTTGGCCTTTTCGTGGCCAACTCCCTGCACAATGCGGACGGTCGTATCTACAGCGGCATGGGGCTCGACCCGTGTAAAGAGGACTTGATACGCACCAAGTCGCAGTGCCGACAGCACCTCCGCATCGAGCTTGGACGTTGGGCGCGACGATACCGCGTCGATAACGGCATCGAGGGTGCCAAGCGCACGCAAGCTGCCATAGGTCAACTCCGTGGCAAAAGCGGCATCGCGACCTTCCAGTCGCGCCGTTGTCAGCGCCTTTGGCAGCACCAAGTTCGCGTACGCCTCCTGCGTCGCGACAGCAACAAGCACCTCAAAAGCTACCGCACGCGCCTTATCGACGCCTGCAGCCAGCACTCCACTTACCCGCGACGACTCCTGACGGCGCTTAGTCCTATCCTGACGCTTGGCCGTACTTGTTTGGGACCGCTGTGGCCCCTGCTTGGACGTGACTTTCTTCGGAGCTCCAGCCTGAGTGCGAGCTCTGAAACCACCTGCTTTCTCCAACGTCATGAGGAGAACACCGCCTTTTCTGCCAGGTTCGCGCCACGCGCCCAGTCGGCAGCTACCATCATCTTCTTTCCAGGAGGCTGAATGTGAGTGATCTGGAGATCGTTCGTGCCGGTGCCCACCAGCACCGCTGATTTGGAGATAGAGAGTTCACCGGGTGCCAAAAAGTTGTCCGTGGTGAGCTGCACACCGCCGATCTTGAAGCGGTCTTGGCCAAGCTCGGTCCATGGCCCTGGGGCTGGCGTGAAGGCGCGGATCTGGCGATCGATGGCGAAGTCAGGTCTCGTCCAGTCAACCTTGGCGTCGTCCTTGGTGATTTTCGGAGCGTAGCTCGCCTCACCTTGCTGCGGAACAGCCTGAATAGTTCCACTTTCGAGCCCATCCATCGTGGCGACCAGCAGATCCGCACCTGAATACGCCAATGACGTGAGGAGGCTGTCCGCGGTGTCGGAAGCCTTGATCTCTTGGGTCAAAGTCCCCAAAACGGGACCGGTGTCCAGGCCTTCTTCGATGCGGAAAGTGGTAGCACCGGTGATGTCGTCGCCGGCGAAGATCGCTGCCTGCACCGGAGCCGCACCGCGCCACGCTGGAAGGAGAGAAAAGTGGAGGTTAACCCAACCATGTGGCGCGATCTCCAACAAGTCCTTGGTGACCAAGTTGCCGTAAGCCACCACAGGTATGCAGTCAGGAGCTAATTCACCCAAACGCTGGCGAATTGACTCACCATCCTCTGTGCCGGGCTTGAGCGTCGTCGGCTTCAGCGTCTCAATGCCGTGTTCCTGCGCCAACGCAGCAACTGGAGATGGATGCAGCGTGCGACCGCGTCCTTTCCGGGCGTCCGGGCGGGTAATAACTGCCACAACCTCGTGTTCAGAGGCAAGTAGCTTTTGAAGCGCTACGACTGCAGGCTCCGGGGTTCCAGCGAAAACTAGCTTCATTTGTTAAACCACTCCGATTGGCGAATTTCCGCCATTGCTTCTTTCCTGAGCTCAGGTGAGAGACGCTGCAAGAACAGCACACCGTCGAGATGATCAGTTTCGTGCTGCACACATCGCGCTAGCAGCCCTTCGCACTCGAATTCAACGGGATTTGCATCTTTGTCTACGCCCCGGACAATGACCTTCTCGAAGCGTTCCGTGTCCTTCGAAATGTTGGGAATCGAGAGGCACCCCTCACTGCCAACTTGGGTTTCCTCTCCCACCGGCTCCCACACCGGGTTTACGATGTGTCCTCGTGCACCTTCTGTCACGTGAGAGCAGTCGTAAACGAACACACGTCGCGTGACGCCCACCTGGTTCGCAGCCAGGCCGACGCCCTGGTTGTCGTCCATTGTCTCGAGCATGTCGTCGATCAGCGTGGCAAGCGACTCATCAAATTCAGTGACCTCATCAGCGCGGGTGCGCAGCACCGGGTCACCAAACATGCGAACTGGGCGGGATGTCAAGGGCTACCTCATCTCCAAAAGCGTTTCTTCTGTTGCTCGTAATCTTAGCCACTAGCCAATATTGATTGGATCCACCTGTACCCGAAGGGGCGCGGAATCCTTCAGGGCAGCTCTTGCGACCAAACCAACTCGGAGAGCCTTGCCCAACTCTGATCGAGGTCCTAAGGCTGTCCGGATCAGAAAACGCTGCGGCGGCCCCAATTCCTCCTCGTTGTATTCGCCAGGCAAAGAAACACCGAGTGGTAGGTCCACCGGACCCAAGATCTCGGCCCCCTCCGGTAGGTCGACAACCTCAAGGTAGGACTCCACAGTTCGTACAGGTCCATCGACCACCGCCATATGAACGGTTGGTGGCAGACTGACCTCTTTTCTCGAATAGAGCTCGAGACGTGCGATCCAAATGGGATCCCAACGCACTAGTGCCTGTACTACCCGCAAATTGTGGTCGGCACACACGACAACGTCGCCACCAGCACGAACCAGGGCTGCCACCGCGAACCATCGGGCCAAAGTGTCCTCTGCTGCCCTCAGGTCTGGTCGAGATAACAGTGCCCAAGGATCCAGCATCACCGCTGCACCGTATCTACCAGCAGGTTCAGCGCCTGGCGTTGCGACGACGATAGCTGCCTCTTCCTCGACACTATCGAGAATTCTGGATCCGCCCGAAGTGACAACCTTGACTCCAGGAAACGCTCGGCCGAGCTCTTCTGCGGTCCTGCCACTACCGAGTACCTGTGCGCGTACTTTCGTCGATCCACAGTTGCCACAATTGAATTTCAGCTCGGGTCGGCCACACCAACGGCAGCGGATCACACCCGGTTGATCAGGTTGTCCTTGAGGCAACTCCAATGGCCCATTGCAGGCACGGCACCTAGCTGGCGCTCGGCACGTTCCGCACGACAGGCTCGGTACGTATCCCTTGCGAGGGGTTTGCACGAGCACCGGTTCACCGCGCTCCAACGCGCGACGCATCGATTCGAAGGCCAGGTGCGGAATGCGGGCGTTTCTTGCGTGGGGGTCGCGTTCCAGTGCGCGCTCATCGATTCCAGTTATGCGAGGCATCGATGTACGTACGCGCTCGCGATCAGCAACAACACTGTGAGCCCAACCTGTCTCTACCAGCAATTGGGCCTCTGCACTGCGAGAGTAGCCACCAATCAACAGCGCGCTACCAGTGTGGTGGCTCCTCGTGGTTAGTACTTCCCTGGCGTGGACATAAGGCGCCCGCGGATCTGAGAGGTTTTCGTCTTGGTCAAACATCACCACGCAGAGCCGCAGGTTGTTTACGGGCGCAAAAGCGGCACTTCGCGTCCCGATGACGATGCGCGACTGTCCGTTGAGAATAGACAAGAATCGACGGTAGCGAGCCTGTGGTCCAAGCGAAGCGCTCAGAGTGGTCACTTGCCGGGCACCCACGAATTCCTGAAACACTGATTCAAGGCGATCAACGTCGCGTTGATCCGGGACGATGATCAATGCCCCACCGCCATCGACTGCCACCTTTGTGGCTAATGCAGCGACAGCCCGGTGCCAAGACGTCCCGGGGCATATCTGCCAGGCTGCGCGGGCGGTTTCACCCCGCACAACGGCATCGACAAACGACGTACCGTGCTCATAGATTGCCCAAGGTGAAAGGTCAGGCTCCCCTGCTTTTCCCAGTTCCTCCCAGGGAGTTTCCGTGTCTGCAGACTCAGCTCCCGCATGACGAGGCGGGATCGCCGCGCGGATCAAATCGGATCTAGTCCCCGCGTAGCGATCGCACAAAGAATCCACTAGGCGGGCAAGTTCCGGCGGATACACCACGTCTGGTGAGATCACGCGCTCCAGCCAAGCAAGCTTCCCGGGATGGTCACTTTCGGGGAGGCGTTCCAGGAGGATCGCGTCGACAAGCCTGCCACTAAACCGGATGCGCAGTCGCACCCCTGGCTGCGCGACCGCGTCGAGGTCGGTGTCGACCAAATAGTCGAAGGTGCGGTCAAGGTGCGCAAGTCCCAACAATGGCAAAACCCGCGCCACAGGCAAATGTTCGGCTGCGGTGCGGGTCTTCATGCTTGGGGAGTTTACCCCAAAGCGGCAGTGCGGAGCTGGTCAACCCGATTGAGTTGCTCCCATGGCACATCGAGGTCGGTGCGTCCGAAGTGACCGTAGGCCGCAGTTTGCGCGTAGATAGGTCGCAGGAGGTCGAGGTCGCGGATGATGGCTGCAGGTCGAAGGTCGAAAACTTCATTGACCGCTGCCTGGATTGCCTCGTCGGTAAGGCCCTCGCGAGCCGTGCCGAAGGTTTCCACGTACAGGCCAACTGGGGTCGCGCGACCGATGGCGTAGGCAACCTGGACTTCTGCGCGGTCAGCAAGTCCCGCCGCAACGATATTCTTCGCCACCCAACGCATTGCGTAGGCAGCCGAGCGGTCAACCTTGCTTGGATCCTTACCGGAGAATGCTCCGCCACCGTGGCGAGCCATGCCACCGTAGGTGTCAACGATGATCTTTCGGCCGGTAAGACCGGCATCACCCATTGGGCCACCTAGAATGAAGGAACCTGATGGATTGACCAGCAGCTTCAACTCGTCGGTTACGAAGTGTTCGAGGCCTGCGTCCTTGATAACCCAATCCAGAACGTGCTCTTGGAGTTGTTCGCGCAGCCATTCCTGAGTTGCCTCTGGGCTGTGCTGAGTCGAAATAACCACCGTGTCCAGGTACTTAGGCTTATCATCAGCATCGTAAGCGAAGGTGACCTGGGTCTTGCCGTCTGGACGCAGGTTAGGAACGATGCCTTCCTTACGGACCTGGGTCAGCCGACGAGCAAGCCGGTGAGCCAGCGCGATCGGAAGTGGCATGTACTCCGGGGTTTCGTTGGAAGCGTAGCCAAACATCAGACCCTGGTCGCCGGCGCCTGCCTTGGCGAACTCATCGTCGCTGTCACCGTCGCGTGTTTCGAGCGAATTGTCGACGCCCGCACCAATTTCCTGGGACTGCTCGCCAATTGCAACGGTTACGCCACACGTGGTGCCATCGAAGCCGACTTCGGAGCTGGTGAAGCCGATTTCACGAAGCTTGTGTCGAACAAGCGCCGGGATTTCCACATAGCCCGTGGTACGAACCTCGCCAACAATGTGCACCAAACCGGTGGTGACAACCGTCTCCACGGCAACACGCGCGTTCTTATCTTCAGACAAGAGGGCGTCCAGAATCGTGTCAGAGATAGCATCGCAGATCTTATCTGGGTGGCCTTCAGTGACTGATTCGCTGGTAAAGAGACGAACAGCTGAATGTGCGTTAGTCAATGTGTTTCTTTCACTTAAAGAACGTGGATTACTTGAATGACACCAACAATAGACTAAGCTGTCTAAGAAGGCAAAATGTCCTTGCCCACTACTTCATCCAAAATTTTGGACGCGACTTCAAACTTGGTACCGCTCGGGACTTCCACCGGTTCCGCACCTGGCGAGAGCAACCAGCCAGCGTTATCAAGTTGGCCAAACACCTTCCCCTTGCCCACCTGATTGCACATCAAGAGGTCACAACCCTTTCGGGCCAGTTTTGCCTGCGCAAGCTCCAGTGGCGATTGGGTATCGGAACCGGTCTCGGCTGCAAAACCGACGATGATGCACTCTCCGATCTCACCACGCTTCCGTCGCTCAACAGTTCCAGCAAGAATGTCTGGGTTTTCCACGAGGCGCAGAGTGTGAAGCGAATCGTCGTCGCTGCCCTTCTTCAGTTTTGCCCCTGCCTCCGTCTCGGGACGGAAGTCTGCGACGGCCGCCGCCATGATGATCACGTTAGCACCCTCAGCTCGCTCATCGACGGCTGCTGCCATCTCACGCGCAGACGAAACCTTGACTACAGTCGCGCCACACGGAGTTTCCAGAGCGTCCGTAGAACCAGCGATAATGGTCACCTGAGCGCCACGTTGAGCCGCTATTTCAGCTAGCGCGAATCCCTGTCGTCCCGAGGATCGATTGCCGAGGTATCGGACAGGGTCCAGGTTCTCCTGAGTGCCGCCAGCCGTAATGAGGACCTTTTTGCCCTCCATGTCGCGAGAGAAGCCGCCTACCGAGTGTGCAGTAAGAGCCAGATTGGCAATTTGGATCGGCTCCGGTAGACGCCCTGGGCCCGAATCTTTGCCTGTGAGGCGTCCATAGGCTGGGTCGAGCACAGTGACTCCGCGCGAGCGCAGTGTCTGCACATTTGCGACTGTTGCAGCGTTGTTCCACATCTCGGTGTGCATCGCAGGCGCCACCACGATAGGGCAAGTCGCCACTAGACAGGTTGCGGTAAGCAAGTCGTCAGCTCGCCCAGCCACAAGCCTGGCCATTACATCTGCTGTTGCCGGGGCAATCACGACCAGATCAGCTTCTTGGCCGACGCGGACGTGTTGCACTTCATCGACTGCCTCAAACACGGTCGTGGACACTCGATTACCAGAAAGAGCTTCGAATGTGGCCGCGCCGACGAATTGAAGCGCAGAAGGAGTTGGTACCACGGTGACGTTGTGGCCCAACTCCTTGAAAATGCGGACGAGACCGCAGGCCTTGTAGGCTGCGATCCCGCCGGAGACTCCGACTACGATGTTGAGGCATTTGTTCACACCCCAACGATAGACGAACTCTGTTATGCGCGTGCCTTTACCAGGTAGCGATAGATTGTTGGCTCGGATACCTGCAGTCGCTTGGCTGCCGCTGCGATTCCACCCTTGAGGAGGAAGAATCCAGCTTCGTCCAAATCCGCAACCACTTCGATGCGCTCCGCAGATTGCATCCTGTCAGGGGCCACGCTTTGCTTTGCGACGGCGGTATCCAACATCGAATCCAGCAAGCTTTGCAGGCTGGAGCGCAGGCTCTCCAACATCTCATCCCCTTGGCCACTGGTCTCCTCCGCAGCTGGAGTCTCCTCTGCTGGAGCCTCCTGCTGCTCAGGGAACAGGTTCCGAATAGCTTCGAGCTTATCGGGGTATGAGGTTGTCTTTGGCTGCACCTCACCATCACCGAGGAACTTGGTCAAGTTATCTCGCGCAACTTCCAGTTCGGTGATATCCACGTTGATGCACAACATGCCGCGAAGCGTGCCGTCTTCATCTCGAATGAAGTAGCTGGATGAGCGACAGATCCGACCCTCAGCATTGACTGCTCGATAGCCAGTCATGGATGTAGCGTTTGACTTTGAACCCTGGCGCATAAAGCGGAGTGCGAAGTCAGTCACTGGACCACCAATCTGACGGCCACTGATGTGGCCATTGGCGATGGCCACGATCGAGTGATCCGGTACATCCAGATCGTGCAGAACTAGTTCGCAGTTGGGGCCGATGGCCTCACCGAGAAAGTGCACGAGCGGAATGTAGGCGTTCAGAATGTTGGGTCGTTGTGCACGCTCCTGATCTGGGAGGATGGATTGTGCCTCTGGCATGTGGACTCGATTCTGGGTGGTGACTCTAGGTAGTTGATTCTCTATAGAATACAACTTCACTGTGCGAACCATGATGCATTTGACCTCCCACTAAGAGCAGGGAGCCAAAGCAGGGTGCACATTCTTGGCTAGACCACCCAGAGATGTTTCACGGTACTTGGCGTTCATGTCCTTGCCGGTCTCGTACATGGTCGTGATGACCTTGTCCAAGGATACGGTAGGTTTCGTGTCGCGCTGGAGTGCCATACGAGCGGCATTGATGGCCGAGACAGCTGCCACTGCGTTGCGCTCGATGCACGGAACCTGGACCTGTCCGCACACTGGATCACAGGTGAGTCCAAGGTTGTGTTCCATGCCGATTTCCGCTGCACTACACACCTGGTCGGGGGTACCGCCGAGGAGCTGAGCGAGTCCACCGGCAGCCATGGAGCAGGCAACGCCTACTTCACCCTGGCAACCAACCTCTGCGCCAGAGATCGATGCGTTCATCTTGTAGAGCGCGCCGATTTGGGTGCAAACGAGGAAGTAATTGATGAAGTCGTCGCGTTCGACCTTCTTCACGAACTTGTCGTAGTAAGAAAGCACAGCTGGGATGATGCCACACGCACCGTTGGTCGGAGCAGTGACTACACGACCGCCGAGGGCGTTCTCTTCAGAGACGGCCAGTGCGAACATGTTGATCCAGGACATGATGACCAATGGATCATCACCCATGCCCTTTTCGAGCTGCTCGCGCAGGCTGGCTGCTCGACGAGGGACCATGAGATCGCCTGGCAGCACGCCGCCTTCTGAGGATCCACGTCGAATGCCGGTCTGCATGACGTCCCAGACCTTGACCAGGTGGTGGATAACTTCGTTTTCCGGACGGACTGCAAGTTCGTTGGCCCATGCGAGCTCTGGGAGCGTCAGGCCATCGCGCTCGCAGAACTCAAGCATTTCCTCTGCGTTTGCGAACTCGTAGGGAACCTTGACCGGGTTATCCTGCGCCTTGCCGAAGCTCTCAGCGTCGACAATGAAGCCGCCACCAACCGAGTAGTAGGTCTTGTGGAGCAGGATCTCTTCCCCAGCGAAAGCGGTGAGAGTCATGCCATTTTCGTGGAGAGGAAGGTTTTCCTCGTGGAACACGATGCCCTTGTTGCGTGGGAAGTCAACTTCGATGTCGCCGCAGCGGAGACAGAACTTTTCGTTCTGGTATACCCGCTCGAGGAACACTGGCATGCCGTCGATGTCAACGGTTTCTGGGCTGAAGCCAGCCAGACCCATGATGATGGCCTTGTCAGTGGAGTGACCGATGCCGGTGAGAGAAAGGGAGCCGTAGACGTCGCCCTGAACTCGGGTTACCTTTTCGATCAATCCTTCTTCGGCGAGCTGATCCACGAAGGCCTTACCAGCCTTCATTGGGCCGAGCGTGTGAGAGCTCGATGGACCGATGCCGATCTTGAACATATCGAGTGCACTGATAAACATTTTCTTGTTTCCTTTTCGGTTTCAGCGCTACATGAAGGCGTGGATGACGGTGTAGAAGATGGTGCCGAAGGCAACCAGGCCCATGAAGAAGGTGAAGTAGTTCGAGGCCTTGCCCTTGTACTTTGCGAGTGCAGGGACCTTGTGGATTGCCCACATTGGCATCAGGAAGAGCAGGACTGCGATGGTTGGGCCACACAGGGTCTCGATCATGCCGAGGATGGATGGGTTAGACCAGGCGGTGAGCCATGCGGTGATCAGCATGAACAGCAGCGTGATGGTGGACAGCGACTTGGTGCGCTTCAATTCCTTGCCACGAGCGTGAGCAGCTTCGATGATGAGGCCTTCGAAGCCTTCTGCTGCACCGAGGTAGTGACCAAGGAAGGACTTTGCGACGGCGACCATTGCAATGATTGGTGCAGCCCATGCGATAACTGGGTTGTCGAAGTGGTTTGCCAGGTAGGACAGGACGGTGATGTTCTGTGCCTTAGCTTCTGCAAGATTCTCTGGAGACAGGCTCAGTGCGCAGGAGAACACGAAGAACATAACCACGATAACCATGAGGGCTTCAGCAGCGGCGAGGATGTGGCCGGTCTTCTTGTCTGCGTGTACGCCGTATTCCTTCTTCTTGTCCACTGCGAAGGAGGAGATGATTGGAGAGTGGTTGAAGGAGAACACCATAACTGGGACGAGCAGCAGCAGGGTGACAACGAGGCCGTGGCCGGAAGCCTGGGAAGCAACCTCGAGATCGAAGGTCTTGAACAGTGCAGTGTTCCAGTTAGGAATCAGGTACAGAGACAGTGCAACGAGAACTGCGATGAATGGGAAGACCAGGGCGGACATAACCTTGACCACGACGTCTTGGCCCAGACGAACGATAAAGATGAGGGCGGCAACCAGGATGAAGGACATGATTGCGCGTGGTGGAGGCGTCATGCCCAACTGGTGAGACATGAAGGAGTTCACCGTGTTGGTGATGGTGACCGAGTACACCAAGAGGATTGGGTAGACGGAGAGGAAGTACAGGATCGTCATGAACGAGCCGGCTCCGAGGCCGAAGTGCTCGGTGACGACTGCGGTGAGGTCGTCTTCTTCGCCCTTACCGGAAAGCACAAAGCGGGTGAGGCCGCGGTGAGCCCAGAAGGTCATTGGGAAGGCGATGGCGGTCATGATGAGGAGCGGGATGATACCGCCGATGCCCGCGTTGATTGGGAGGAAGAGAACGCCTGCGCCGATTGCGGTGCCGAAGAGGCTGAGGGTCCAAAGAGTGTCGGTCTTGCCCCAACGAGGTGCAGGTGAGTTTGGATCAGATGAACGCACGTCGTGTGCCAGCTGACTTGCCATGGGAAATCTCCAACTTAGGTGAGAAGGGAGAAGAAACTTTCAGGAAGTTTGTCGATCCGACAGTGCCCACAACACATCACAAGATTTAACTGTTGGTTCTTCATATTCCCGTTGTTTCCTCGGGATCACTTCTCATCGTAAAGAAAGAAATTTCTTAGCGCAATAACTTTATTAGTCTGAGAGGGCGTTTATTATCACACTGTGAGATTGGCCAACTTTTTCCACCTAAAAACGCAGGAAACCCGATTCTCACCAGGGAGAATCGGGCGTTATCACGTTGCGAAAGGTTTATTATCCCTCTTCGTGATCAAGCATTCCGCGGTTAATTTCTCGCAATGCGATAGAAAGTGGCTTCTCCTGAGGTTCAGGAGTTACCAGCGGGCCAACGAACTCGAATACGCCTTCGTCCGCCTGCTGGTAGTAGCTGTTGATCTGACGCGCACGCTTCGCAGCGAAGATTACCAAAGCGTACTTAGAGGACACCTTGTCCAATAGCTCATCGATCGGCGGATCGGTAATACCCACAGGCTGGTCAAATACTGCAGCAGTGGTGGCGGTTTCGTTGCTCACTGGAGTCACTTACACCTTTTCAAGGTTCGTTGGTTACATGTAGATCAATGCGGGCTCTTATTTTAGCCAGCCCGCAAAGAATTTGGCTAATCCCTAGCTAGCGCGTGGGGTGCAGAGAATCGTCGAAATAGCGTTGACCGCATCATCAACATTGTCATTGACAACGATGTGGTCAAACTCTTCCTGCGCCGCAAGTTCTTCGCGAGCAGTTTCGAGACGTCGTGCAATTACTTCTTCAGCTTCAGTTCCACGTCCGGTCAAGCGCTCGACGAGCACTTCCCAAGACGGAGGCGCCAGGAACACGGTCTGCGCCTCAGGCAGCGCCTTGACGACGTTCCGAGCACCGATGAGATCAACCTCAACCAGCACTGGACGGCCAGCCTCAAGAGCTTCAAGCACAGGACCGGCGGGGGTTCCGGAACGCTGCAATCCACCGTGAATGTCTGCCCATTCGAGCATTTCGCCACGGTCGATGTGCTGCTGAAACTCCTCTGGTGTGACATAGAAGTAGTCACGCCCATGGACCTCACCCGGGCGAGGAGCCCGGGTGGTCATTGAAACAGAGAAGTAAAGACCGGGAACTTCTTCCCGAAGGCGACTAACCACAGTAGATTTTCCTACCGCAGACGGGCCCGCCAGAACGACGAGGTTGCCCCTTTGGTTATCGCCAGTCATCGTGGATTAGTCGTCCTCAGAGAAACCGAAGCGCTCGAGCAGAGCACGACGCTGACGGTCGCCAAGGCCACGCAGACGACGGGTCTGAGCGATCTCAAGCTCTTCCATGATTTCCTTAGCCTTGACCTTGCCAACCTTTGGCATAGCCTCGAGAAGTGCGGAAACCTTGGTCTTGCCGATGATCTCGTCAGACTGTGCCTGATCAAGAACTTCCTTCAGGTTGGTGCCACCGCGCTTGAGCTTTTCCTTCAGCTCTGCACGAGCCTTGCGGGCCTCAGCAGCCTTTGCGAGGGCTTCTTTGCGCTGCTCGTCGGTCAACTTTGGAAGGGCCACGAGTTCCTCCGATTCAAATAAATTTGGTTGGTCATGCACATCTCATGCAATCCATTACTTCCCACCGGAAACTGTGCCTTTTCAGGTGTTTCCTGGCGAGCTTCGATAAGTCTAGCACTAATCCAGCAAAAGCCGTGGTGACACTTGCATAATCGCATGTCGCAACTCTAAGAGAATGCAAAAGCGACCCGGGAAAACCCCAGGTCACTTGCATTGTTTAGCGCGGAGAAATACCAGGAAAATCTCGTGCCGCTACCTGTGCCGCAGCCCGCAGGGCCTCAACATCAGGGCCGGCTTTGAGCACTGCGCGGGAGATGTTAGGGACAGCCAACGCTTCTACCCCCGCCGACAGGCGAGCAACGTCCTCAGCTGATCCGCCTTGGGCGCCGACACCCGGCAACAAGACGGAACCACCAAGGTCATTTAGTCGCGGAGCATTCTGCAATGTAGCTCCAACGACGACACCAAAATTGCCTGGCTGCCCCTGCGGAGTACTTACGCGGTTCAACTGAGCAAGCTCATCGACGACTTGCTGAGCAACGGTCTCTCCCCCGCTGTTGCGGTTTCCCTGGATAGAAACACCTTCAGGGTTCGACGTAGCAGCCAGGACGTACACACCCTTTCCATGAGCATTGGCGAGCTCAAACGCAGGCTCCAAAGAGCCGACTCCAAGGTATGGGGACACTGTCACTGCGTCGCAGGTAAGAGAGGATTCTGGATGAAGCCAAGCCATGGCATAGGCAGCCATCGTGGACCCGATATCGCCCCTTTTGGCGTCGGCAAGCACCAACGTGCCCTTTTCACGCAGCGCACCCATGGTTTCTTCCAGGATTGCATAGCCACGCGAGCCGTAGGCCTCGAAGAATGCGACCTGTGGCTTCACCATGGCCACGGTGTCTCCGAAAGCTTCGACGCACAGCCGCGAGAACTCGGCAACACCTTCGGCAGACACCGGTAGGTTCCAGGCACTGAGCAGCGAAGGGTGCGGATCAATGCCCACGCACAGCCGTCCGCGGGTTGCGGTGATGGCGAGCAGTTTGCTGCCGAAGGTTTCCATTTACTTCTCCCCTACGGAATGGTCGAGTTCCTGCAGCGCGCGCACGCCTAGATCGCCAGCGCGCAGTGCCTCGATGCCCTGGACAGCGGCCGTGACACCCTGAACCGTGGTCACGAGCGGAATGCCTGCGTTAACGGCTGCCGCGCGAATGTCGTAGCCATCGGTTCGTGCGCCTGCGGTTCCTGCCGGAGTGTTCAGGATCAGGTTCACGCCACCTGCGTTGATCATGTCGACGATAGACTGCTCGCCTTCGCCTGCCTCGTGCTGCTTCAAAACGGTCTCACAAGGGACACCGTTGCGACGCAGCATGCCAGCGGTGCCGGAGGTTGCGAGGATTCGGAAGCCGAGGGTAGCCAGGCGTTGGATCGGGAAGATCAGGCTGCGCTTGTCGCGGTTAGCAACAGAAACGAAGACAGTGCCTTCAACAGGAAGCTCGCCGAATGCAGCTGCCTCAGCCTTGTTGTAGGCCGCGCCGAAGTTATCGGCAAGACCCATGACCTCACCGGTGGACTTCATTTCCGGGCTAAGCAGGGAGTCCAACATGGTACCGTCTGGGCGGCGGAAACGGTTGAATGGCAAGACTGCTTCCTTGACTGCAATTGGTGCGTCGAGTGGCAAGGAACCGCCATCGTGGTCAGAAGGAATCATGCCCTCAGCCTTCAGATCCGCGATGGTTGCACCCAGCATGATGCGGGAAGCGGCCTTAGCCAGCGGCACACCGGTTGCCTTAGAGACAAAAGGCACGGTACGAGACGCGCGAGGGTTGGCCTCGATGACGTACAGAATGTCGTCCTTCAGGGCGAACTGGACGTTCATCAAGCCCTTAACGCCGATGCCATGGGCCAGCGCCTTGGTGGATTCACGGACCTTATTGATGTCTTCCGCGCCAAGAGTCATCGGAGGGAGTGCACAAGCAGAGTCGCCGGAGTGAATGCCAGCTTCCTCGATGTGCTCCATCACGCCAGCGAGGTAGACCTCTTCCCCATCGCACAGGGCGTCGACGTCAATCTCGATGGCGTTGTCCAGGAAGCGGTCAACGAGCACTGGGTGGTCCGACGTGATTTCGGTTGCGCGCTCGATGTAGTCCTTGAGGGAATCTTCGTCGTAGACGATCTCCATGCCGCGGCCACCAAGCACGTAGGACGGGCGAACGAGCACTGGGTAGCCGATGGAGTTGGCTACGGAGCGGGCCTCCTCGAAGGAGGTTGCGGTGCCGAACGCAGGAGCAGGCAGTACTGCCTTGCGCAACACCTCGCCGAACTCGCCACGGTCTTCAGCCAGGTTGATGGCCTCAGGAGTGGTGCCAACTACCGGAACGCCGGCGTCGCGGAGGCGCTGTGCGAGTCCGAGCGGGGTCTGGCCTCCGAGCTGAACGATAACGCCAGCTACGTTGCCGGACTGGGATTCCGCGTGGTAGACCTCCATCACGTCTTCGAAGGTCAGTGGCTCGAAGTACAGACGGTCGGCAGTGTCGTAGTCGGTAGAGACGGTCTCTGGGTTGCAGTTAACCATGACGGTCTCGTATCCGACGCGAGAGAGCTCGAGTGCTGCGTGGACACAGGAGTAGTCGAATTCGATACCCTGGCCGATGCGGTTCGGGCCAGAGCCAAGGATGATGACCTTGTCTCGTTCGGTCTGAGGAGCTACCTCAGATTCAGCGTTTGGATCGAGCTCGTAGGCCGAGTAGTGGTACGGAGTCTTTGCCTCGAACTCTGCAGCACAGGTGTCCACAGTCTTGAAAACCGGGCGGATGCCGAGCGACCAGCGCAGGCGGCGAATGCCGTCCTCGCCAGCAAACTCAGGGCGCAGTGCAGCGATCTGGCGGTCAGACAGACCCATGAACTTTGCGCGACGCAGCAGCGTCTCATTCAGGGTTGGTGCATCGATGAGCACCTGACGGAAGTTAACCAGTTCCTTGAGCTCTCCGAGGAACCAAGGATCAATGCCGGATGCTGCGTACACATCCTCAACGCTCGCGCCGAGGCGCAAGGCCAGTTCGGCGTCGTAAAGGCGTCCCTCGGTCGGGCGCTTCAGATCCTCAAGCACGGCAGCAACGTCGGTGGCGCGCTCGCCAGCGAACACCTCGTCAGGTACGGTCCAGAAGCCAGCCTGCTTGTTCTCCAGGGAGCGCATGACTTTGCCCAGTGCGCCGATGTAGTTGCGCCCCAGTGCCATGGCCTCGCCTACAGACTTCATGGTGGTGGTGAGGGTGTCGTCTGCGCCAACGAACTTCTCGAAAGCGAAGCGTGGCGCCTTTACGACGACATAGTCAAGGGTTGGCTCGAACGCCGCTGGCGTCTCGCCCGTGATGTCGTTGGTGATCTCGTCCAGGGTGTAGCCGATGGCGAGCTTCGCTGCGATCTTCGCGATTGGGAAGCCGGTGGCTTTAGAAGCGAGTGCGGAGGAACGGGATACGCGTGGGTTCATCTCGATGGTGATGATGCGTCCGTCCTTCGGGTTGATGGCGAACTGGATGTTGCAGCCACCGGTGTCCACGCCGACCTCACGGATGATGGCGATGCCCTGGTCGCGCATGACCTGGAACTCGCGGTCGGTCAGGGTCATGGAAGGAGCCACGGTGACAGAGTCACCCGTGTGCACGCCGAGGGCGTCCACGTTCTCGATGGAGCAGACAACCACGACGTTGTCGTCGCCGTCACGCATGAGCTCGAGCTCATATTCCTTCCAACCGAGGATCGATTCCTCGATGAGGACGTTGGCCTCAGGGGACGCGGCCAGGCCACCGCCTGCGATACGCTCGAGGTCCTCGTTGTTGAACGCAAGGCCGGATCCGAGGCCACCCATGGTGAAGGATGGGCGAACGACCACTGGCAGACCGAGTTCTGCGACGGTCTCGTGAACCTCTTCCATGTTGTGGCAAACGCGGGAACGTGCGGACTCGCCACCGATCTTGGCCACGATGTCTTTGAACATCTGGCGATCCTCGCCACGCTGGATGGCTGGGATGTCAGCGCCGATGAGCTCGACGTTGTACTTCTCCAGAGAGCCACGGCGATCCAGCTGGATGGCGGCATTCAGTGCGGTCTGGCCACCGAGCGTTGCAAGCACGGCGTCAATTGGGTGGCCCTGCTCGATCTCCTTTTCAAAGATCTTCTCGATGTATTCCGGCTGAATAGGCTCCACGTAGGTGTGGTCGGCGAACTCCGGGTCGGTCATGATGGTGGCCGGGTTGGAGTTGATCAGGGTGACGCGCAGGCCCTCCTGCTTGAGCACGCGGCACGCCTGGGTGCCCGAGTAGTCGAATTCGCAGGCCTGGCCGATGACGATCGGGCCGGAACCGATGACCAGTACGTGCTTGATGTCGTTACGCTTTGGCATTGTTATCTCCTCGTAGCGGTCGTCGGTTTACTTAGAACCCAGCAGAGCCAGGAACTGATCGAACAATGGATTAGCATCGTGCGGACCAGCCGCAGACTCTGGGTGGTACTGGACTGAGAAGGCGCGACCGTTCTTCAGCGCGACGCCCTCGACGGTGCCGTCGTTGAGGCAAACGTGCGTGACGCGTGCAGGGCCGAACGGAGATTCAAACTCCATGCCAGCCTCGCCTTCCAGGGCGAAGCCATGGTTCTGGGAGGTGATGTCGATCCGGCCGGAGATCAGGTCCTTGACCGGAATGTTGATACCGCGGTGGCCGAACTTCATCTTGTAGGTCTTCAGTCCCAGAGCACGGCCGAGAATCTGGTTACCGAAGCAAATGCCGAACAGAGGCAGGTCTGCCTTAATGATCTCCCCTACGATGCCGACCATGACGTCTGCGGTGGCAGGGTCACCGGGCCCGTTGGAGATAAAGACTCCATCCGGGTTGTACTGCTTGATCTGTTCAAATGGGGTGTTCGCCGGAACGACGACGGTGCGAATGCCGCGTGCTGCGAAGTTACGCGGGGTCTGGGACTTGATACCCATGTCGTATGCCACGACGGTGTACTTGTGCTCCCCCTCCGGATCGAGCACGTATGGCTCCTTCGTAGCGACCTCAGCTGCAAGGTCAGCTCCCGCCATCGATGGTTGATCCTTGACTACCTTCACCAACTCTTCGTCGGACTTCAGGGCGTCGTCACCAGCAAAAATGCCGGCCGCGATGGAGCCGTGATTACGAAGGTGGCGAACCAGAGCGCGAGTATCGATGCCAGAGATGCCGATAACACCCTGCTTCTTCATCTCATCTTCCAGCGAGCGCTCTGCACGCCAGTTGGAGACGCGGGCCGAGAGGTCACGAATCACGAGGCCGGCGACCCAAATTCGGTGGTCGTGGGACTCGTAGTCCTCATCGTTCCAGCCAGTGTTGCCAATCTGTGGCGCCGCAGCGACCACGATCTGACGATGGAATGACGGGTCCGTCATGGACTCCTGGTAACCGGTCATAGCCGTGGTAAAAACCGCTTCGCCCAGGGTGGTTCCGGTTGCGCCGAAACCGAGGCCGGTAAAAATGCGACCGTCCGCGAGCACCAACTTTGCAGGTACGTCGTTAAACACAGTAGAGCCTTTCAGAAATTATTCAGTCTAATGCAAATTATACGGTGTGTGGCTCTGCAGCCTTACCCTCAGCACAGGTTACGTGGCCACGAAGGATCGTGGTGGTGACCTTGGTGTGGAACTCCATGCCCTCATACGGCGTGTTTTCGGCCTTGGAGTCCATGTCTTCACCTCGGGCGATCCACGTGCAGTCTGGATCAATCAATGTGAGGTTTGCTGGCTCGCCTTCTGCAACTGGTCGGCCGTGACCAGGCAAGCGGGTGATCTCGGCTGGGCGCTCGGACATGACTTTTGCCACCCAGCGCCAATCCGCAAGGCCGGTCCGGACAAAAGTGTCGGCGATGATCGCCAATGAGGTTTCGAGGCCGAGCATGCCCGGGCGAGCGTGTTCGAACTCCACGCACTTTTCCTCGGAGCCGTGCGGTGCATGGTCGGTCGCGACGCAGTCGATGACGCCGTCCAGAAGTGCCTGGCGAAGCGCGACGGTGTCGTGATCCTCGCGAAGTGGAGGGTTGACGCGGTAAACGCCGTCGTAGGTCTCAAGCAGCTTGTCTGTCAGAATGAGGTGGTGTGGCGTCACTTCTGCGGTGATCGGAATACCTTGGGACTTTGCCCACTTCACCAGCTCAACCGATCCAACGGTGGACAAGTGGCAGATGTGCATGCGAGTGCCGTAGTCACGGGTCAGCAGGGAGTCACGGGCGACAATGGACTCTTCCGCTGCACGCGGCCAGCCGCGCAGGCCGAGGCGCGCTGCGGTTTCGCCCTCGTGGGCTGGAGCGTTGTCGGTCAGTCGTAGGTCTTCGCAGTGCTGTGCCAGCAGTACGTCCTGGCCCTTGGCGTATTCGATGGCGCGGCGCATGATCATTGGATTATCCACGCACTTGCCGTCGTCGGAGAACATGCGGACCTTCGCAGCAGAGCGGGCCATCATGCCGAACTCGGTGATCTCTTTGCCTTCCAGCCCCTTGGTGATGGAACCAACCGGGTGGACATCGCACAGGCCGATAGCTTGGGACTTCAGCCATACCGATTCAGCAATGGTTGGCTGATCAAGGACTGGCATGGTGTTGGCCATGGTGAACACCGCGGTGAAGCCACCCTTTGCCGCTGCGGCGGAGCCGGTTGCCAACGTTTCCGTATCCTCGCGACCAGGCTCACGGAGGTGAACGTGCATGTCGACGAGGCCTGGAAGCAGGACCTGCCCACGGCCGTCGATAATGCGGTCAGCTTCAACATCCAAAGCTGCACCGATCCGGTCAATGACGCCATCGACGATGTAAACGTCAACAGCATCTTCACCGTAGGGACGGACATTCTTGATGAGCAGCGTCTGTTGTGCTGCCGGAGCCAATTGTCCAGTTTCAGGGAAGTTCATGTCTAGCTCTCCGTCCCGATCAAGGTGGTGAACAGCACAGCCATGCGCACGTGCACACCGTTGCTGACCTGCTGCAGTACTGCGGTTTGAGGGGCATCCGCCACGTGGTAGTTCATTTCCATGCCGCGAAGCATTGGACCTGGGTGCATGACAATCGCATCTTCACGCATCGAAGCAGCGCGCGCCTTTGACATGCCGTACAAGGTGGCGTACTCGCGGTGCGATGGGAAGAATCCACCGTGCATACGTTCTTGCTGAACACGGAGCATCATCACCACGTCGGCATCCTTGATTTCGGCGTCCATGTCGTAGCCGAAGCGCACCGGCCAATTCTCGACTCCGGTAGGCAGCAGCGTTGGTGGCGCAATCAGCACAACCTCGTTGCCCAGAGCTGCGTGAAGCTCGACGTTGGAACGAACGACACGAGAGTGCAGGCAGTCACCGACGATGACGATCTTGAGCCCGGTGAGGCGACCGAGGCACTGACGCATCGTCACGGCGTCGAGAAGCGCCTGGGTTGGGTGCTGGTGCGCGCCATCGCCAGCATTGATGATGGACGGACCGTTTGGGCCGAGCCACTGCGCAACCTGCTGGGCAGCGCCTGACGACGGGTGACGCATGACAATTGCGTCGGCACCAACGGCTCCAAGGGTGGACGCAGTGTCCTTGAGGGATTCGCCCTTCTTCACCGAGGATCCAGTGGCGGAGACGTTGATAACGTCCGCGCTCATCCACTTACCAGCGGTTTCGAATGAGGACCGAGTACGGGTGGAGTTCTCGTAGAACATGGTGAAGATGGTGCGACCACGCAAGGTCGGCAGCTTCTTCACCTCCCGTCCTTCGAGCGCTTCCCGGAATTTGTCTGCCTCATCGAGGAGGCCAATGATTTCGTCTTTGGTGAGATCGGAAATGCTCAGGAGGTGCTTCATGCTCTAGCTCTCTCGCTTGATAAAAACGCCGTCATGGTCGTCGATTTCCGACAAGCGAACGATGACGTCTTCGTCCTTGGACGTGGGAAGATTCTTGCCGACGTAATCCGCACGGATGGGCAGCTGCCGGTGACCGCGGTCAACCAGTACCGCTAGTTGAATGTTGGCTGGACGGCCTTCATCGCGGAGCGCATCGAGCGCGGCGCGGATGGTGCGTCCGGAAAACAGCACATCATCGACGAGGATCACAGTCCCATCGTCGATGGATTCTGGGATAACTGTTGGAAGAAGCGCGCGATGCGGCTTAGTGCGCAGGTCATCGCGGTAGAGGGTGATATCGAGGGAGCCGGTGGGCACCGCCACACCAGAAAATTCTTCGATCTTTGCAGCCAGACGCTGCGCGAGGGGTACTCCCCCAGATGGAATGCCAAGCAAAAGCACGCGGGTCTGCCCCGCGTCTAGGGCCGTCTTTTCAATAATTTGGTGCGCGATTCGCGCCACGGTGCGACCGACATCTGCTGCGGACAGCAATTCGGTTTCCATGGTGTCGCTCATCGTGACCTCCTTCCCCGCCTCTCTGTGCGGACCATTAAAGGATGTCTCTATGCTGGTATGACAACAGCCACCTTAGCACCGGTTGGCGCTCGCTGACGAAAGGCACGATCGATGAGTTATACCACCTCGCAGTTTTTGCCCTTCGACCGCGATACCGTGTGGAGATATCACACCCGTTCGGGTGCCGTCGCACGCCTGACTCCCCCCTTTCTCCCCATGACTCCCGTGCGTCAATCCACCAGTCTTGCTGATGGCACCACCGTGTTTGCACTCCCTGCTGGTCTCAAGTGGATCGCCCGCCACGACATCACCGCATACCGCCGTGGCCGGCAGTTTGCCGACGAATGTGTGTCTGCTCCCATTAAGTCTCTCGCGCACTGGCGCCACGTCCACACCTTTGAAGATGAGGCCAACGGCACGAGAGTGACCGATACCGTTGACACGCGTGTCCCCCATGCTGCTCTTCGTGCATCGTTTGGGTATCGCCAGCGCCAGCTGCTCGGCGATTTAGCTACCGCTGCCCGTCTAGACATAGCACCCATAACTGTCGGGATCACCGGGTCCAGGGGGCTGGTCGGCCGCGCTCTCACAGCATTCCTCACCACGCTGGGTGTCCGCGTCGTTCAGTTGGTTCGAACCAATGCCAAACAAGGTCAGCGTCTGTGGGATCCATCAGCCCCATCACCGCAGCTTCTCGACGGCCTCGACGCCCTCATCCACTTGGCCGGAGAACCCGTGTTCGGCCGATTCAGCGAATCCCACAAGCGAGCGTTGCGCGATTCCCGAGTCGAACCGACCCGGAAACTCGCCGAACTAGTGTCACGCAGCGACACGTGCACTACGTTGATTTCCGCATCTGCCATTGGGTTCTACGGCCCGCGCTGTGGCTCCGACGAGCCGGTTGACGCAGCTGCTCCAGCCGGCGAGGGCTTTCTCGCTGACGTGGTATCTCAATGGGAGGCGGCCGCACTTAGCTGCACAAAGCGCACCGTGGTGATGCGAACCGGAATGGTTTTCTCGGGCCGCGGTGGTGCGCTTCCGGTCTTTAAGGCCCTGTTCTCCACCGGCCTTGGCGGCTCGCTGGGCAGTGGCGAACAGTGGATGTCGTGGATCAGCATCGATGACCTAGTGGATGCCTACGCCGAGGCCCTCTTCACCACTGTTTCCGGACCATTAAATGCCGTAGCTCCGCATCCAGTACAAAACGCGGAGTTTGCGGAAGTACTTTCCAAAGAGCTTCGACGACCCGCGGTAGTCAACATCCCAAGCCTAGGCCCGAAATTGCTGCTCGGTAAGGAGGGCGCCACCGAGTTTGCATTGGCTGACCAACGGATCGCTACCTCGCTTAGGCAGTTTCGTCACCCAACCCTCATTGAGACACTTAAGCACGAGTTAGGGGGCAACAATGCTTAGCAGAATTCAAAACTTCTTTGCAGAAGAAGGCATCGAATTCATTTCAGATGAGCGATCGGTGTCCACAGGTTTCGACGATGTCGCCATCACCGTTTTCTCTACCGAACAGTCCGTGTTGGTGAGCGCACGTTTCCGGCAGAATTGGACCAGCCTGGCGGCCATCAACGAGTGGAACGCTCACCACAGCAGTCCGGTAGCTTTCCTCATCGACGACGAGCTCTACTTCAAACAAGGCCTCTCCTGCCCCGACCTTAACGACAATCAACTCGGGTTCTTCCTCGCCGCCACACTCGGCGCGATTGGATCCGCCTGCGAATGGTTTAAGCAATGGAAGTAACGAACCCTCGGCTCCTCAGTGCCGCCCGCGCCATCGGTGTCCAGCTCACCCCCACCCCAACTGCCCGGCTGTGGGTTGCGAATCTGAACGATCATCTCGTCCAATTCCTGCTACTACCAGCGAGTATCGTCATGCGCGTGGACCTTCCTGCAGCATCGATCCCCACTTGCAACGCAGTGAACGCCTCACCGCTGTTCGTGTCTGCAGCGCTTATCGACGGCCCCGAGGCCTGCTCCCGTCTGGAATACACCTTCCCTACAGCAGCAGGTCTCAGTGATGACCAACTCCAGCATCTTCTCAAAACTGGGCTGGATCATCTTTTCGAAGCTAAGAAGCAGCTACTCTAGCTTTTTCGGCTGCCACATCAAAGTCAGCTGCCGGCCACTCGAGCTTCATGCTGCGGAGCGCGTCGAGAAGCAAAAACTTGACGACCATGCGGGCGTACGGCTTGTTATCGCTGGGCACGATGTACCACGGCGCGTAGTCGGTGCTGGTCTTGTCGAAGGCAATGCGATATGCCTCTTGGTACTCGTCCCAGTGTGCGCGTTCGTCGACGTCGCCTGGATTGTACTTCCAATACTTGGCGGGGTCCTCGAGGCGTTCGGCCAAGTTTTGCTTCTGGAATTCCTTCGAGATGTGCAGGAACACCTTGATGATGCGGGTTCCGCCTTCGACTAGTTCTTTTTCGAAGGCATTGATGGCCCCGTACCGTCGCTCGATTTCCTCCGCGCTCGATAGCTGGTGGACCCGATGGACGATGACATCTTCGTAGTGAGAGCGGTCAAAAATGCCGATCTTGCCCTGACCTGGAAGCGCCTTGCGCACTCGCCACAAAAAGTCATGGGATAGTTCTTCTTCGGTCGGTTTACCGAAGCTTGCGATATGAACACCTTGCGAGTCTAGCGGGTCGAGGGTGTGCTTGACCACGCCACCTTTACCGGAGGTGTCCATGCCTTGGAGAACGATCAGAACGTTGCCGGGGTTGTTTCCCGAACGCATGTTGGCGTAGAGCTTTTCCTGGAGCTCACGCAGTTCTGGTTCAATCGCAGCTACCTGGGCAGCGATTTTGTCTTTGTCAGCCTTGAACCCTGGCGTGCTAGTCGGATCAACGGCAGGATCAACGAGAGACCTGGCCTCGGCAGTAGTAAAGGTACTCATGCTAGGCCAGTCTAGTGCAGGTGTGCTACCCCTGTTCCTCGTTTGCTTCGTTCGATTCCGTATTTTCTTCCGCGGCTACCTCGGCAGGGCCGGAATTCATCACGTCATCGAGCACGGCGTTGATGTATGGCGGAGCGACATCTGTGGAATATTCGGATGCCAGCTCAATGCCTTCAGCCACAGCGGTCTTGCGAGGGACCTCAGGGTTGAACAGCAATTCCCAGGTGGAAACACGCAGGATTGCGCGATCGACCGCAGGGATGCGAGGGAGGGTCCAATCCTCTGCGAGGTATTGGGCGATCGTCTCATCAATGCGGTCGAGCTCTTCGGCTACGCCCTTCACGATCTCTCGGGTGTACGGAGCTACCGGTGCAACCGGTGGTTCCGGAAGGCGCGCCAGTTCCACTCGGTCTTCGACCACAGCAACCGGATCAACGTCCCGTGCTTCTGCCTCAAACAGAATGTCGACGGCACGACGGCGCGCTTTGTAGCGCGAGCCGCGTCGCTTGAAATCGATGCTCATTAGTTGTTAACGCGAGAGAGGTAGGAGCCGTCGCGGGTGTCGACCTTGACGACGTTGCCGGTCTCGATGAACAGTGGAACCTGGATCTCAGCACCGGTCTCGAGGGTTGCTGGCTTAGTGCCACCGGTGGAGCGGTCACCCTGCAGACCTGGATCGGTGTGCTCGATCTTGAGGTCAACGGAGATTGGCAGTTCAGCGAACAGTGGCTCACCCTCGTGGAAGGAAACCTGAACAACCATGTTCTCCAGCAGGAACTTGGCACCGTCACCCATGAGGTGTGGAGCGAGCTCGATCTGATCGAAGGTCTTAGCGTCCATGAGAACGTAAGAAGAGCCGTCGAAGTAGAGGTAGGTCATGTCGCGACGGTCAACGGTTGCGGTCTCAACCTTGACACCAGCGTTGAAGGTCTTGTCGATGATCTTGCCACCAACAACATCCTTCAGCTTGGTGCGAACGAATGCTGGGCCCTTACCAGGCTTCACGTGCTGGAACTCCAGGATCTGCATGAGCTTGCCCTCCATCTTGAGGACAAGGCCGTTCTTAAAATCAGCGGTAGTCGCCACGAAAATCTCCCTCTTTAGGTTCTAACCCGTACATCCTACAACACGATGAGGTCAGTGCTCATAATGGTGATGACCTCAGGCGCGCCATCGGTGATGATCAAGGAGTCCTCGATGCGCACTCCACCGAACCCTGGCACATAGATGCCTGGCTCGATTGTGAGGGTCATACCTGGAGCAAGCTCACCGGTGCCGGAGACTGCAGCATATGGCGCCTCATGCACGTCCAATCCGAGACCGTGACCGGTTGAATGCACGAAGTATTCGCCATAGCCCCCGGCTTCAATGATGTCGCGGCACGCCTTATCGACGTCTACCAGTTTGGTTCCCGGCACCGCAGCGGCCACACCAGCTGCTTGCGCTTTCTGAACCAGCTCGTAGATTTCCTTGTGCTTCTCAGACGGCTCTCCGATGACGAAGGTTCGGGTCATGTCCGAGTTGAAACCACGGTCGTGGGCGCCGAAGTCGATGGTGACGAAGTCACCCTCTTGGATAACCCGGTCCCCGGCGCCGTGGTGTGGCTTTGCACTGTTCGGACCAGATGCAATGATCGTGTCAAAGCTCGGGCGTTCTGCTCCCGCCTTGCGCATGAGGTATTCGAGTTCCGCGGCCACATCACGTTCGGTGCGCCCCTTGAGCTCGCCCTTGATCACTTGTTCCAAGCAGGATGTTGCTAGCGCTGCGACTTCACGAAGACGCTGCAGTGATACTGCGTCCTTTGTCAGACGCAACTCCTCGATAACCCCAGTTATCGGGACCAAAGTGACGTCCTCACCTGCTGCTTCCTGGAGCTTGCCTAGCTGCTCCACAGTGACGTAGCTGGCTTCATATCCGACGCGACGTGGGCCCTTTACGGTACTGAGCAGTGTGGCCGCGCTGTTTCGTTCGATGAGGGCTTCAACGTCTGGAACTTCTTCAGCGATTTGGGTGGTGTAACGCCCATCCGTACAAATGGTTGCCGAAAGGTCCTTATTCACCAGCAACGCAGCATTGGAGCCCGAGAAATTGGAGAGAAAGCGCACATGCGTCAGGTGAGTGATGAGCATCGAATCGATGCGCTGACCTGCAAGAGCTGCGGCCAGCGCACGACGACGATTAGAAAAACGAGTATCGGCAAACGAAGTCATGCCAATTATGATACGTCTTCGACCAATGCTCGAAGTGCTAATTCGTATCCTTTTGTTCCCAGCCCTGCGATGACACCGCGAGCAACCGGGGAAAGGTAGCTGTGCTGGCGAAATGGCTCACGAGCGTGGACATTGGAGATGTGCACTTCGACGAAATCGACTTCAACCAGCGCGTCGCGTAGCGCCACCGAGGTGTGAGTGAATCCACCTGGATTAATGATGACCTGCCAGCTGTTCTCAGCGGCCTCGTGGACCCAATCGATGAGTTCTCCCTCATGATTCGACTGCCGACACTCAATATCCGCCCCGAGCTCGGTAGCTACATCTCTTAGACGGCTTTCCACGTCAGCTAAGGTCGTGGTCCCATAAATCTCGGGTTGACGCTTCCCCAGCCGATTAAGGTTCGGACCATTGAGCACGAGAATCATGCGTTCATCTCCTCAAATGCTGCGCGCAAATCGGCCTTAGACATGTTTTCCAAGCGGGTTGGCTTACCGACAGCTTCCAACGCGACGAATCGAATCGCCCCACCTCGGTTCTTTTTGTCGCGGGTCATCGCTTCATACAGCTGATCAAAGTCACCGTCATACCTGGTAGGCAGGCCAACCCGAGTCAGAATGTCTAGGTGGCGACGCACCAATGCGTCGTCGATAAGCCCTTGCTGCTTTGATAGGTGCGCGATAAAAGACATTCCCACCGCAACCGCGTTGCCGTGCCGCCACTGGTAGTTTTCAACGAGTTCGACGGCGTGGCCAAAGGTGTGCCCGTAGTTGAGGATTTCTCGCAGCGAGCTTTCCTTCAGGTCCGCCGCCACTACTTTTGCTTTCACTGCGATGGAGCGTTCAATGAGCTCAGGTAGCTTGTCTTCGCCGGATTCGTAGATACGCAAAATTTCTTCGTCCGCGATGAATCCAGTCTTGATAATCTCCGCAGAACCAGACACGAGTTCCTCGCGTGGCAAGGTCTTCAGAAAATCCAAGTCAACATACACGGCATGCGGTTCGTGAAAAGCACCCACCAAGTTCTTGCCAGCCGAGGTGTTGATGCCCGTCTTGCCCCCAACTGCCGCATCGACCATAGCTAGCAGTGAAGTCGGAACCTGGACCACGCGAATGCCTCGCATCCAGGCGGAAGCAATGAAGCCAGCGATGTCTGTCGCCGCACCTCCTCCCAGGCCAACAACCAAGTCAGAACGACTGAAATTCCGCTTTCCTAGCTCGTCCCAGGCCCGTCCTGCAACGGCGAGAGTCTTTCCCTCTTCCGCATCTGGAATTTCGAAGGTGTAGCCCTCAGGGAACTGCGCTGCCAACTTTGCTGCCAACTCGCGCATGACAGGTTGGTGCACGATAAGAGCCTTGCGCGTTTCAACCTGAGCAACCTCGGCGATTACGCCCGATCCGATATGGACCTCGTAGGAGTCCCCTACTGCAATGCTCATTGATTCTCCAGGTAAGACAAGATTTCCGTGACGATCTTCTGTGGCGTGAGCCCATTGGTGCGAGCTTTAAAACTCGCAACCTCCCGATAGAGGGGCTCGCGCTCTGCCAGGATCTGCTTGTACCGCGCCTCTGGGTCTTCCGATTGAAGAACTGGGCGGGAATCATCTTGCGTACGACGCAGGCCCTCCTGGACGTCCACGTCGAGCCAGATCACCTCGCGGTCCAGCAGCAATTCGCGGGTAGCAGCGCTCAGCACGGCGCCACCGCCCAGGCTGATGACCCCGCTGCCTTGCAGTGTCTCCGCGACCACTTCCTCTTCGACCTTTCGAAAAGCCGGTTCGCCAAGCTCGGAAAACACTTCACCACAGGTCTTTCCAAAGCGCTGTTCGATGGCCTCATCGGTGTCAATGAGGTCAAGGCTGAGGGCGCGGGCTAGACGACGCCCAATGGTTGACTTACCTGCCCCGGGTGGGCCCACCAACACCAACGAACGCACTAGTGAAACTCCAATCGCTGTTCAATGTATTTGAGGTAGTTATCCACGTTGCGCTTCGTCTCAGTAAGGCTGTCGCCACCGAACTTCTCCAAAACTGCACGCGCAAGCACCAAGGCAACCATAGCTTCTGCCACTACACCTGCCGCGGGAACTGCACAAACGTCAGAGCGCTGGTGGATCGCGCTTGCAGCAGAGCCATCTTTCATGTCAATGGTGCGCAGCGCACGTGGAACCGTGGATATAGGTTTCATCGCAGCTCGAACGACCAACGTTTCACCATTGGTCATGCCACCTTCTAGGCCCCCCGCGCGGTTGGACTGCCTTTCAATCCCCGACTCGGTGCGCACGATCTGGTCGTGAGCTGCACTTCCTCTGCTGCGGGCTTGTGCAAAACCGTCGCCGATTTCCACGCCCTTGATGGCTTGAATGCCCATGAGGGCCGCTGCCAATTGAGCGTCGAGACGGCGCTCGCTCGAAACATGCGTACCCAGCCCAACGGGAAGTCCGTGGACTACGACCTCGACGACGCCCCCCAACGTGTCGCCGGCCTTTTTCGCCGCCTCAATCTCAGCGATCATTCCCGCTTCCGCCTCCTTGTCGGCGGCGCGAACGGGCGATTCATCGATCGAAGTCAGATCTGCAGGAGTTGGAACCACGCCGTCGTAGGAGAACGCGCCAATGCCAACTACGTGAGAAATGACCTCAACGCCAAGAACTTCCTTGAGGAAATTTCGAGCTACCGTGGCAGCTGCGACACGTGCGGCCGTTTCGCGGGCTGATGCTCGTTCGAGAACGTTGCGTGCATCGTCAAAATCGTATTTGAGCATGCCGGAGAAATCGGCGTGGCCTGGGCGTGGCCTCGTGAGTGTGGCCCCACGGCCAGATTCGAAGGCTTGACGCACCTCATCTGATTCCATGTCCACAGGATCTGCCGACATGATGGTCGTCCATTTTGGCCATTCGGTGTTGCCAACCATGATGGAGATTGGTGAACCAAGTGTGTGACCGAGGCGAACACCCGTCAAGAGCGTTACTTCGTCTGCTTCAAACTTCATGCGTGCGCCACGACCATAACCGAGTCGGCGTCGTGCGAGCTGAAAGCTCACTTCCTCTGCCGAGATTGGCACGCCGGCCGGCATGTTTTCCAGGAGCGCAATCAGAGCCTGACCGTGGGATTCACCTGCAGTAGTCCATCGAAGCATGCAGTCTATTCTTTCATGTGACACGTATCATTGGTAGCAGGCACCCCCCTTTTGTCACATGAAAGGTGACCGAAAATGACCGACGCTACACCAAGGTGAACATCCCAGTTCCGATTAGCATCGAGGGACCATGAGGCGCCGAGCGCTGCCGCGTGAGAATGCACAGCCCAACGGTAAGAGCTGAAGCCACGGCAATGGCACCAAGCAAATGCAGCCATCCGGATGCCAACGCCACCGTCCCGAGACTCAGCGCCAGTTTCGTATCGCCGCCACCAATCCCCTTGCGTAAGTACAATGCCGCCCAGAGCACGCCACCAAGAATGCTCATTGGATAGAGATAAAAGGTCAAGGCTGCCGCGGGCAAAGTGAGCCAATTGGGCAACCGCCGAAAGCAAATGTCATAACCACACAGGGCTGTCGCCCATAGAAATACCCCCATGGGGCCTTAGAATAGCGCAGCCTCCAGCGCCGCGCGCATCTGTTCACGCGGCGCTGCTTTGCCCGTGAACTGCTCAAACTGTGCGTAAGCCTGGTGTGCCAACATCACGTGTCCGCCGACGCAAGGAATTCCCTTCGCCTGCGCTTGTTCGATAAGCGGTGGCGGCCACGGACTGTAGCTGACGTCAAACAGGGGCGCATTAATCGACAAGGATTTCGCGCTATCACCCGGAAGCGTCGATACAACCAGGTCAGTGGCGGGGATCTCGCCCAGTGGCAGCCAATGGACGTCGATAAGGCTCGCAAGCTCCGCGGTGCGATCGCTACGGTTCATGACCGTGACGTGGGACAGCCCCAGGGATCGCAGCGCCCACAGCACAGCACGTGCGGTGCCACCGGCGCCGAGGACGACCGCTGAGGAGGGCTGGAAACCAAGCTCAGCAATGGCTCCAAGCACGCCGAGACAGTCTGTATTGTCCGCATGCCACCCGGTTGCAGTACGCACCAATGTGTTTGCAGACCCAATTTCGATGGCGCGGTCAGACACGCTGTCCGCACACTCGAGCGCTGCGAACTTGCAAGGCATCGTCACCGAATAACCGGCGTATTCGTCTGAAATGGTGCCTTCGAGTTGCTCAGCGGTGCACTCGATCTTCTCGTAAGTCCAGTCCATGCCGAGTGCTCGATACCCCGCGGTATGAAGCACCGGGGATAAAGAGTGGTCGATGGGACTTCCAAGTACGGCTGCCTTGGTCATCAGCGGTTACTGTCCAAAACGCCGTTGTCGATGGCTTTCTGCGTATCGCGCTGGTGATCTTCAAACGACCTATTGAAGACCGTGGTGCCCTGCTTGTCGATGGTGACGAAGAACAGCCAGTCGCCCTGGGCCGGGTTTTCCATCGCATGAATGGCTTCCATAGAGGCCGCGGAAATTGGAGTCTCAGGCAGGCCCTCCTTGGCGTAGGTATTCCACGGGGTTTGGCGAGCGCGGTCCTCGTTCGTCGTTGCAATCTCTTGCTCAGCGAGCCCATAGTTCACCGTTGAGTCGAACTCGAGCTTCATTGGCTCCTTGAGCCTGTTGAGGATCACGCGGGCTACCTTGTCAAAGTCCCCTCGAGGCGCCTCACGCTCAACCAGCGAGGCAGCGGTCAGCAGTTCGTATGGGCTCAGGCCAACTGCCTGGGACCGGTTCACAATCCCCGACTCCTCGTATTGCTTCGCAGATCGGGTCACCAGGTCGCGCAGAATCTCTTCCGCATTGTGTTTCGGGTTGATGACGTACTGTCCCGGAACAATCAAGCCCTCCAATCGCTTCGGGTCATTGCCCCGCTTCTTAACCGGGTCAAGGGCCCAGGCTGGAACACCCAATGCCACAGGATCCGTGGTGGCAGCTACCTGCTCCAGTTGAGCTACCTTCACACAATTATTGGAGTGCTTACAGGTCACTTGTTCAATACTGGAGTAAATGCCCTTCCGGGTTTGCCCACCAACGACCTTCACGTCCGCCAGTGTTTGACCACCCGGAATCTGCAGGAGTTCGACCTTGTTTTTAGGGTCCACCAGCGCAGCAACAGCGTCCTCCGCAGACATCTGCTTCTGCACTCGGTAGAAACCAGGGGTGACATTCGAGGCCTTGTCGTTTTTTCCCGCGGCAGCTTGGAACGCGCCGTTGGACTTCACCACCCCGGCCTTGACCAGCTCAGGTCCGAGCTGAGAGATGGTCTCGCCTTCGGCGATCTCGACCATGACTTCTTCGCCACTACCGGCACCCTTAAAATCCATCATGCTCGGGGGATTTGATCGCACGTAGCCAACATAGGCAATCGTTCCGACCAGCAACAGCAAACAGGCTACGAGGACCGCCAGACCTCGCTCGCGACGCTTACGGTATTTAGGTTCCATTCTCATGCGTCATTCGCCCTTTCTAGGTAGCTAGTGCGCGCGTCGAGCCAAGACTGCAAAATCGCTACTGCTGCAACCTGGTCGATGATTGAGCGGGTTTGTTTCTCCGTCTTGCCTGCGGAATGGATTGCTCCTAGGGCTGCGACGGTGGTGAGCCGTTCGTCGGCAAAGCGAACCGGGATGTCCATGCGCCTGCGGATCCGAAATGCAAATTCCTTTGCGTGTTTCACACTGGACGAGCCATTGCCCTTTAAATCGCGTGGTAGGCCGATAACGACTTCTACGATCTCGTACTCAGTGATAATGTCGAGGATCCGCTCAATGTCCTCTTGGTCTCGATCCTTGAACCCGGTTTTGCGGGGAATCGTTTCCAATGGCATAGCCATGGTGGCCTCCTTGTTGGAATAGGAGGCACCAATACGGACGGTACCGACATCGAGTCCGAGTCGGCGCCCTTGTCCTGGGTCGTTTTCTCCAGGAGAGTCCGGTTTCACCATGCCTTCCAACCTAGTAGCTGCTGCAACTAAATTGCAGCAGCTCTGAGGGCGTGTCTTTAAACTCGCTCGAGCGCGGACTTAACAGCCTCGAAACCAGCTTGGAGGCCTGCGATGTTGCTGCCAGCGCCCTGTGCCATGTCTGGCTTTCCGCCGCCACGACCATCGACGTACTCCCCGATGACCTTTACAAGGTCACCGGACTTCACGCCACGAGCAATAGCGGACTTGGTAGCAGCGACAATGTATGGTGCCTTGCCACCTTCGTTCTCAGATCCCAGCACGATGACGGCATCCTTGTCTGCAACCTTGCCACGAAGTTCAGTTGCAATACTGCGAAGTTCACCGCCGTCAATGCCAGCTGGGAGCTGCACTGCGATGACGTGGAAACCGTTAACATCCTGCGCAGACTCAACATACTTCAGGCTTTCAGCTGCGAGCTGCGCCTGGCGCATGCGCTCGACTTCCTTTTCAGCAGCCTTCAGCTTCTCAGTGAGCTGAGCGATGCGTTCTGGAAGCTCTTCAGAAGGCGCCTTCATCGATGCGGCAAGACCTGCTGCAAGCGCGCGCTCCTTGGACAGGTAGGTGAAAGAATCCAGACCGGAGTATGCCTCGATGCGTCGAACACCGGAGCCAACGGAGCTCTCACCGAGAACAGCAACTGGGCCGACCTGCGAGGAGTGCGCTACGTGGGTACCACCGCACAGCTCCATGGAGAATGGGCCACCAATCTCTACGAGGCGTACTTCGGAGCCGTAGTTTTCGCCAAACAGCGCCATCGCTCCCATGGCCTTAGCTTCCTCCAGGGAAGTTTCGATGGTGTTCACGGTCCAGTCGTTGTCCACTGCCTGGTTCGTGATCTGCTCAATTTGGTGCAGCTGCTCTGGGGTGAGCGACTCGGTGTAGTTAAAGTCAAAGCGCAGGTAGCCAGGCTTGTTCATGGAGCCTGCCTGCACGGCGGTTGGGCCGAGCACCTGGCGCAGCGCCGCGTGAATGAGGTGGGTGCCGGTGTGAGCCTGACGTGCTGCGTGACGCCATTGCTTATCGACGCTCGCAGTCACGGATTCGAGTCCGAGCTGGCCTTCCTTGACCACTGCCTTGTGGACCCAGAGCTTCTTACCGATCTTCTGGACGTCGGAGACGTCGAGAAGCGCTCCACCAGCGCGGATCAGGCCGCGGTCGCCGAGCTGGCCGCCAGCCTCCGCATACATTGGGGTGACATCGAGGATGACCTCAACCTCTTCGCCCGCGGAGACGGAGGACTTCTTCTCTCCGCCTGCCAGCAAGCCGATGACGTTCGCTTCTGCTTCGAGGTTGTCGTAGCCAACGAATTCGGTTGGGTGTTCATCTACCCACTGGCGGTAGATGGACAGGTCGGCGTGGCCGTGCTTCTTGGCCTGGGAATCTGCCTTGGCGCGGGCCTTCTGCTCGGCCATGAGGGTGTGGAAGCCTTCTTCGTCAACGTTCAGGCCAGCTTCGGCAGCCATTTCAAGGGTGAGGTCAATTGGGAAGCCGTAGGTGTCGTGCAGGGTGAAAGCTTCCGAGCCAGCGAGGGTGGTCTGACCTGCTGCCTTTGCCTCGGCGGCTGCATCTTCGAAGAGCTTGGTGCCGGATTCGAGGGTGTTGAGGAATGCCTTCTCCTCGTTTACGGCAACAGCGAGGATACGCTCACGGGAGTCTGCGATTTCTGGGTAGGACGGAGTCATGGTGTCCATGATGGTGTTCATGAACTGCTCCATCGTGGCGCCCTGGGCGCCAAGCAGACGTGCGGAGCGGATGATGCGGCGCAGCAAGCGACGCAGGATGTAGCCGCGACCTTCGTTGCCTGGGGTGACGCCATCCAGGATCAGCATCATTCCGGTGCGGGAGTGGTCGGCGATGACGCGGAAACGGATGTTGTCTTCCTGCTTTTCACCGTAGGTTGCGCCGGTGAGCTTCTCAGCGACATCGATTACCGGGCGCAGCAAGTCGGTTTCGTAGACGTTGTCCACGCCCTGGAGGATGCAGGCGATGCGCTCGACGCCCATGCCGGTGTCGATGTTCTGCTTAGGCAGTGGGCCGAGGATCTCGAAGTTGTCCTTGCCAATGCCCTCGCCACGCTCGTTCTGCATGAAGACGAGGTTCCAGACCTCGAGGTAGCGGTTGTCGTCGGCGATTGGGCCGCCGTCCTTGCCGTGCTCAGGACCACGGTCGTAGTAAATCTCGGAGCAAGGACCACAAGGGCCGGGCACGCCCATGGACCAGTAGTTATCAGCCATGCCCAGGCGCTGGATGCGCTCCTTTGGCACGCCGATCTTGTTGTGCCAAATGTCGGCTGCCTCATCGTCATCCAGGTAAACAGTCACCCACAGTCGCTCTGGGTCAAATCCATAGCCGCCGTCTTCGAGGGAACCGGTGAGCAGGTTCCAGGCGTGCGTAATCGCCCCCTCCTTGAAGTAGTTGCCGAAGGAGAAGTTGCCTGCCATCTGGAAGAAGGTGTTGTGGCGAGTGGTGATGCCCACCTCTTCGATATCCAGGGTGCGCACGCACTTCTGAATGCTGGTCGCAGTTTCAAAAGGAGGGGTCTGCTGACCGAGGAAGTATGGCTTGAACGGCACCATGCCGGCGTTGACGAACAGCAGGTTTGGGTCGTCCAGAATCAGGGATGCGCTGGGCACGGCGGTGTGGCCGGCCTTGACAAAGTGTTGGGTAAAACGTTCCCGAATCTCATGGGTCTGCACGACGGATGTTCCTCGCTTGTTAAGCCAATAAGTTACAGCGTCCTACTTTACCCGCAATACTCTCTTGCTTTTCGACGACCACAGGTTTTCATCTTGTTCGCTACCATTGCGCACATGGAGCCTTCTTTGGAGCATTATCGGCAAGTACAGTCCGTCGGGATTCATGGCCTGTTCTATTCGGAAATTGAGCAAAAGGTACTTACCAGGTGGATTGGTAGTTCGGTGTTTCCTGAGATGGTGCCGAGCCTGGATAACCCGGATGGTATTCGAAACGATTTCCATCGAAACATTGAACTCGCTGCGAATCCGCCTTTCGCCCAGTACTACCGGCCCGGTGAAGAAGATCGGCCTGTGATCAGAGCGAAAGCTCACTTGATGGCTTCAATCGCTACTGATCCCACGTCCGTCCTGTGGGGCTTTGCAGACATGTTTGCCGACCGACGCGACTTGTCACCGGTCCCCCACAAGCTGTTCGACTTCGGTGCTCAGCACGGTCTGCAGGCTTTTCGTTCCGCAGCCTTTTACTATGCACATCCAGAAACACCCGAAGAACAGCGTCACTCTGCGCTTGTCGATGCTTACCGTTTCCTGTGCGGTGTCGCAGTCGAGGTTCTGGGGCCGGGCTATTTCCCGCAGTGGGTATCCACTTCCCCGACGTCAGGTTTCGTCGTTCTCACCTCCGATTTTTCTCCAGCGCCGCCACCAATCACCTTTGAGGACGTTTTTCATCAACTGACGGACTTGCTCATCATGAGCGTCACTAACCGCTACGACTTTGGCCTAGGATTACGAGGGCTCGCACGTCACCTGAATTGGGTGTTTGCCAACCCGGCGCCGAATGTGTTCCATCTTGGACCACACGGAGGCCCGGAGTACATCGAAGTCCGAATGGACGGCCCGGAAGGAACAGTACGTCGACTCCCGGTTGCTTAGCTTTTTCCGCGCACGATACGTCGCAGGCGACCCAAGAACTCGTATAGGCGTTTTTCCGCTCCGTGTGTTGTCGGTTCGTAGTACACCGCGCTCTGAAGCTCCTCCGGCAGATATTGCTGAGTTACTACTCCGCGTGGATCATCGTGCGGATACTGGTATCCAACGGCATTGCCGAGCTTTGCCGCTCCCGCATAGTGCCCATCACGAAGGTGCGGAGGCACTACCCCAATGTTGCCGCTTTGAACGTCGGCAAGCGCGCGGTCAATGGCTACGTAGACGGCGTTAGACTTTGGCGCCGTCGCGAGGTGGATGGTGGCCTGAGCCAAGGTAATGCGAGCCTCAGGCATACCGATGAAACTGACGGCGTGATAGGCAGCAATCGCGGTCTGGAGTGCGGTCGGGTCAGCCATACCGATGTCTTCGCTCGCGTGAATGACCAGGCGCCGGGCTACGAATCGCGGGTCCTCCCCTGCATCGATCATCCTCGCAAGGTAGTGCAACGCAGCATCCACGTCAGAACCACGAATCGACTTAATGAACGCGGACGTGATGTCGTAGTGTTGGTCGCCGTCCCTGTCATAGCGAGCGACCGCCCGATTGATGTTGGCACCGACGATGTCGTCGTTAAGCTCGCCACCCTCGGGCACCGCCTCGGCGGCTGCTTCCAGGTACGTCAGGCTACGACGCGCGTCGCCACCCGCAAGTTGCACGAGCATATCGACGGCCGGTTCGGTCACCGTTAGTGCCCCAGCCAGGCCACGCTCGTCAGTCACAGCCCTCATGATGACTTGGCGGATATCCTCAGCGCTTAGTGACTCGAGTTGAATCAACAGTGAGCGGGACAATAGCGGAGCGACGACGGAAAATGAGGGGTTTTCGGTGGTCGCTGCGACAAGCAACACCGTGCGATTTTCTACGGCAGCAAGCAGCGCATCCTGCTGCGTCTTGGAAAAGCGGTGGACTTCGTCGATAAAGAGCACCGTTTTTGTGCCGTGCACCAAATCTCGGCGAGCCTGATCGATGACGGCTCGGACCTCCTTAACACCGGAGGTGAGCGCGGACAGAGCGACGAAATTGTCGGCGGCAGCAGCGCTGATTAGGGATGCAATCGTGGTTTTGCCAGTGCCCGGGGGCCCGTACAAAATAACTGATGCTTCGCCGGAGCCCTCAATGATCCTGCGCAGTGGCGTGCCTGGGCCCAGGACGTGCTTTTGCCCGACCACTTCATCAAGCGACCGAGGGCGCATACGCACCGCGAGCGGCGCGTCGTGTTGTGGGTGAAAATAATCGTCGGCCGCTGCACTTGGCTCTCCAGGGAACAAAGAATCCTGGCTCACGTTTTACCCCTCCGAGCTGCGCAATCGCTCAGCGATATCCGCTGCGAAGTGATGGACGTCATCGAACCGACCGTCTTCCCAACGGGCAGCGAAACGCGCCAGCGCTTCAAAAGTTTCGAACAAGTCCTTACGAACCAGCTTGCCTTCCGCAGTGCCCTCCGAAAGGAAATCGGCGGTAAACAAGTTGAATTCAGCATCCACATCAGCTGAGACCAAGGCTTCGAGCTCCGGATCGAGCTCGCCCTCCCAGTCATCGATTGCACCAACGAAGGAAACTGCCTGATTCATGGAGCCGTGATACAAGTACGCCACGCTGGCCAGCGCCCACCCAACGAGCGCAGTGATGATACGGGCCCCTCGCCTATCGACGTCATCGGCATTGGGCCAGATCTCCCGCACCTCGCGCGCCCACGCTTCGATAAAGCCGTCAACCTCTTCATCGGTGATGATGCGCGCTGCCACGAATTGCGGAAAACCTGCGATGACACAGGCTACATCAAAAGTCGCGTCGCGGAATCCTGCCCACTCGTAGTCGAGGAAATAGGTGCGCTTAGCAGCAACAATGTTGTCGGGGGAAAGGTCGAACGGAGTGAAAGCCCGGTGTTTGCCAGACATCAGTCGACGCTTCGCTTCCCGAGCTGTCAAGTAGATTGTCTCGGGAACATGCACACCGGATTGCGCGATGAGCTCTAGCCCATTGTCGATGCTTGCCAGCAAAGACATGTCGCGCAAGTTTTGCAGATGCTCAGTGTCAGGATGAGTCTTCAGCATGCGACCAAGCAGGACATCGAAATCCTGCTCGTGCATGGCAGTGCCGACGTGAAGCTTGCCAAGCGACCTACCGAGATTCCTTAAGTGCTGAATACGCACATCAATATCGGGATGGCTGAGCAATTCCTCGTAGGTAGAACTGTCTCCAGCATCGGTGATCACGATGATGCGACGTTCGACATCATGGGCCAAAAGCATGGGGCCAGGACGGACGTCTTCACTCAACGAATTCGTGAACTGGTAAGCGACGATTTCTCGCAGCAGAGCTGCATCATCGATTGGGTCCTCAGAGGCTGGTACGTACTTGATGACGACGGACCGTTCATCAAGGAATGGCGATGGGGCCACCCTAGCTCGGAGAACACGAGCCTCCCCAGAACCGCCAAGAACTTCCGGATCAGAAAGGGATTGGGCGCCACCGAGTCGTCGTGAGAGTAGCTCAGCTGCTAGCCCGACTATTTCTGAATCCGTCGGCATTGCGTGGTCCTTTCTTGAACCCATCAGTTCAGGATGATCTTATTCTACGTCTTGGAGGTTGCAGAAAACAGATCAATATTGATAGCTGCGCCCTTTTGGGTGCCAGTTAAGAAAGTGGCGCCAGCCGGCTTTGCCGCAACTGGCGCCACTTTCTTAGGCGATTAGGGCGAACCTAGGCCTTTGCAGCCTGCTGCTCTTCTTGCTTCTTTGGCTTAGCGTCGATGCCTGCTTCCTTACGCTGCTGGGCAGTAATTGGCGCAGGAGCGTCGGTCAACGGATCGACACCGCCACCGGACTTAGGGAAGGCGATGACGTCGCGGATGGAGTCAAAGCCACCCAGCAGGGACACGATACGGTCCCAGCCGAAGGCGATGCCGCCGTGAGGAGGCGCGCCGTAGGAGAATGCCTCCAACAGGAAACCGAACTTCTCCTGAGCCTCTTCTTCGGAGATGCCCATGACCTTGAACACGCGCTCCTGAACGTCGCGACGGTGGATACGGATCGAACCGCCACCGATCTCGTTGCCGTTGCATACGAGGTCGTAGGCGTAAGCCAGAGCCTCGCCAGGGTTTTCCTCGAAGTTGTCGATGCACTCTGGCTTCGGGGAGGTGAAGGCGTGGTGCACGGCCGTCCAAGCGGAGTGTCCGAGGGCGACATCGCCGGATGCAGTAGCGTCAGCGGAAGGCTCGAATAGTGGTGCGTCGACGATCCAGGTGAAGGCCCAGTCGCCTTCCTTGATCAAGTCAAGCTTGCGAGCGATCTCACCGCGGGCAGCACCCAGCAGAGCGCGAGAGCTCTTGGCATCACCAGCAGCGAAGAAGATGCAGTCGCCAGGCTGAGCGCCGACATGCGCTGCGATACCTGCGCGCTCTTCGTCGGTGATGTTCTTGGCTACGGGGCCGCCGAGCTCGCCGTCTTCACCGACGAGGATGTAGGCCAGGCCCTTTGCACCGCGCTGCTTTGCCCACTCCTGCCATGCGTCAAGCTGACGACGTGGCTGGGAAGCGCCACCCTGCATGACGACGGCGCCGACGTAGTCGTTCTTGAACACGCGGAAGGTGGTGTCCTTGAAGAAGTCGGTGCATTCCACGATCTTGATGTCGAAACGAAGGTCCGGCTTGTCGGAGCCGTAGTACTTCATCGCATCTGCGTAGGTCATGCGCGGAATTGGAGTTGGTACGTTGTAGCCGATGAGCTTCCAGATCTCGGTGGCGAGCTGCTCACCGAGCGCCATGACATCGTCCTGGTCCACGAAGGACATCTCGATGTCCAGCTGGGTGAACTCAGGCTGGCGGTCAGCACGGAAGTCTTCGTCACGGTAGCAACGGGCAATCTGGTAGTAGCGCTCCATACCTGCAACCATCAGCAGCTGCTTGAACAGCTGTGGTGACTGTGGAAGGGCGTACCAAGAACCAGGCTTGAGGCGAGCTGGAACCAGGAAGTCGCGGGCGCCCTCTGGAGTGGAACGAGTCAACGTTGGCGTCTCGATTTCCGTGAAGTCGTTAGCATCGAGGACGCGACGAGCTGCCTTGTTAACCTCAGATCGCAAACGCAGCGCATTGCCCTGAGATTCGCGACGAAGATCGAGGTAGCGGTACTTAAGACGGGTTTCCTCGCCAACTTCACCAGAGTTCGACTGGTCGTCGATCTGGAATGGAAGCGGTGCTGCCTCGTTGAGGATCTCGAGCTCGGTGACGTTCACTTCAATGTCACCGGAAGCAAGGTTCGGGTTCTCCGAGCCCTCTGGTCGAGCCTCTACAGTGCCCGTGATGCGCAGGCAGTATTCGGAACGAAGCGCGTGAGCGCGCTCAGCAACTTCGCTCTCGCGGAACACTACCTGGGCAAGGCCAGAGCGGTCACGAAGGTCGATAAAGATAACTCCGCCATGGTCACGACGGCGCGCCACCCAACCAGTAAGAGTAACAATTTGGCCAACGGTATCCTTACGGAGTTCGCCCGCAAGATGAGTACGCAACACTTGTAGATCGTGTCCTTCCAGCAACAACGCGCATTGATGAACTTAACTTCAGCCAGTTTACCCGGACGAAGGTAGCCAAGGTTCGTTAACCCGCAATCTTTGGTAATGCTGCCAAAACTCCAAGAACTGTGTCAGGATTGTTGCTATGACATTCCGTGAAGATGCAGACTACTCGTCCAATTACGCCCGAAAGGGTGGCGGCGGACGCCGCATGGCAGCCGGTGGCGGTATCGGGTCCCTTGTTTTGGTGGGATTGTTCCTTCTCCTCGGTGGCAACCCGGCAGACATCGGCCAAATTCTCGGCGAGCCTACCCAGCAAACTGGACAAGAGTCTGGCCATCTCGAAGGCTGCGACACCGCGGAGGCCGCCAATACCCGCGCTGAATGCCGTGTGGAAGAGACGGGTATTTCCGTCAACAACGTTTGGCAGAAGATCCTCCCTGAGCAGGCTGGAATCCAGTACACGGATCCAGGGCTCGTGGTCTTTGAGAACTCCACGATGTCGGGTTGTGGCATGGCGTCCGCAAACACCGGTCCGTTCTACTGCCCTGGCGACGATTCCGCTTACTTCGACGTGTCCTTCTTCAACCAGCTCACCAAGCTCGGTGGCGAGAACGCACCGCTGTCTCAGATGTATATCGTTGCCCACGAGTTTGGCCACCACGTGCAAAAGATCGAAGGCACGCTGGGCCTGTCCAACTACAACGACCCTGGCGCAGACTCCAACGCAGTGAAGATTGAGCTCCAGGCCGACTGCTACGCCGGCATCTGGGCCCACCACGCAGATAAGGGCCCAGACGCACGACTGGAGACCATCACCGAAGAACAGGTTCAAAGCGCGATGAAGACCGCTCGTGCGGTTGGCGATGACAACATTCAGTCCCGCACCGGCGGCGACGTCCGCCCGGATCTGTGGACCCACGGTTCCTCGGAATCCCGCGCGAAGGCATTCCTGACCGGTTACCACGAAGGCACTATGAAGTCCTGCGATACCTTGGGACGTGGCGTTTACAAGTAGTATCAAAACGCACGTGATCTCGACCCGCACCACCATGGGTGCGGGTTTTTGCGTTGTGGGGGTAAGTTCATCTGAACCTGGGCACCTGGTAGGCGCGCCTAGTAGGCTGGTGAGCCATGGGAATTCGCGTCGCATTTTTGGGTCCTCAAGGCACTTTTACCGAGGCAGCGATGCTGGAGTTTGCTCGCAGTGGCGTCATTGAACCGCCCGAAGGAATTCCAGTTTCCTCCCCTGCCGAGGCAGTTGCAGCTGTGGCCAATGGCGCAGTGGAGTACGCGTGTGTGGCAATTGAGAACTCGGTCGATGGCCCCGTCACCCCAACATTTGACGCATTGTCTGCACATGAGGACGTGCAGATTTTTCACGAGATCGATGTAGACGTCGCTTTTGCCATCATGCGTCGCCCGGATTCCGGAACCTCGACGTTCACTACTCACCCAGTGGCGTTCCAGCAAGTTAAGGCCTGGCTCCAGGCTCATTTTCCAGAGGCCTCGTTTATTCCCGCGTCCTCGAATGCGGCTGCTGCCGAAGCTGTTGCCAACGGTCGCGCGGATCTAGCGGCGGCACCACTGCGCGCTGCGGAATTGTTCGGGCTGGAAGTCATCGAAAGCCAAGTTGCCGACGTTGCTGGGGCCCGAACGAGATTCGTGCTCGTCGGAAAGCGGGCAAAACCAACGCCACGAACCGGACAGGACCGCACATCTGTGGCGTTCACGCTGCCCAACGTACCGGGTTCTCTCGTGCGAGCCCTGGGCGAGTTTGCCCTTCGCGGGGTCGACCTATCCCGCATCGAATCCCGCCCGACACGCACCGGGCTGGGTACCTACCGTTTCTATGCTGACTTGATTGGGCATATCGACGACCTTCCCGTTGCCGAATCCCTGCGCGCGCTTTACCTTCATGCTGAGGACCTGCAGTACTTGGGAAGTTGGCCATCTGCGAGCCCACTACCCCACGACAATTCACATTTGACTAGGTTGGCGGAAGCTGACGAGTACATCGAGAAGTTGAGGAAGGGAATTTCATGACCGGACGATTGATCTTGCTCCGCCACGGACAGACCTTTTCAAATCTGAACCGCGTGTTGGATGCGCGGCCACCGGGAGCTGAGCTGACTGAGCTAGGTCAGCAGCAGGCGGTCGATGTGGGACATGAATTGGCGGAATACTGCGGTCCAGGAAATGTCGAGCGCATCGTTACTTCGGTCGCCATTCGTGCCCAGCAGACCGCAATGCGCGTTGCAGCATCAATTGAGGAAGATTTTTCGATGGCACCTGGTAGCTTGCCCATCGATATCCGCCTCGGCATCCATGAAATTTCCGCCGGCACACTCCAAGGCACTCAAGGTGAAGAAGCTGCGCAGCAATACACCGATGCATTCCGCGGCTGGTTGGACGGCGACGAGGATTCGATGCTGCCGGAGGGCGAAAACCATCGCGACGTGTTGCATCGCTACCAGCCAGTACTGGAATCCCTCGTAGGCGCCGACAAGGACACCATCGTGGTGTCCCACGGCGCGGCAATCCGCGTGGTTTCCACGCACGCCTCAGGCATTGATCCAGACTTTGCCTTTGGCGCGTACCTTGCCAACTGTCGCTTTGTGGTCCTGCGCCCGGAAGGTAAGCCCTTCGGGCAGTGGACCATCGAGCGCTGGGCGGAATCAGCCGTACAGATCTAGGGCAGCCTAGATATTCAGCTCTGGGTGGAGGGTGTCCAGGCTGAACAGTCGGTCACGCCAGGCAGACAGCGTGGTGATCATCAGTGCTCCCGCGAGGACACAGACCAGCACCACGATGGATTGCTCAAATCTGACGTCGAACGCAGGATGCCCACCCACCAGCATTTGGCGGAACAGATTCACCGAATATGTGATCGGGTCGTACGTGTGGAACCACTGCAAGAATGCCGGCTGGGTTTCTGGCGGGTACAAACCACCTGAGGACACCAGCTGCAACGCCATGAAAATCAGGCACAGCAGGCGGCCGGCTGAGGTGCCGAAGAAGGCGTTGATTGCCTGAGTCACGCCGACAAAGCACATCGACACCCCAACAAGTGCCAGCCACAGCCCTACAGGGTGTACCGCATTTACTCCAAGCACGACCTCAAGTACGAACCACACCGCGCTAGCTTGCAAGCTACCAACGACCACACCTGGCAACCAGGAGGAAATGGCTACTCGGAATGGATTCATGCCCGAGTCGACGGCGCGCCGCTTGAGTGGCCTGAGAACCATGAACATGGTGGTGCCACCGAGGAACATAGCCAGCGATGCAAAGAATGGAGCAAGTCCGACGCCAAAGGAGGTAAGTTCCTGTCCCTCATTGTGAGTGTCGACCATTCGACCCAACATCGTTGTGGCGTTGTCGCGCTTCTGATCATCGAAGTTTGGCACCTGCTTAGCTGCATCGCCAAGCTTCAGAGACAGCTCCCCGGAACCAGCATCCAGCTGAACCAGGCCGTCGCGCAGCGCTGATGCACCGACGGCGAGTTCCTGCGTACCCGAGACAAGCTTCGTGGTGCCATCAGTCAGGGTTTGCGTACCGACGACCAAACGCCCGGATCCATCTGACAATTGGGTCAATCCCGATGCCAGTTGCCCGGCTCCGGTCTCCGCAGAGGCCATTCCTTGGCGATATTGCGACGTAGGGTCGCCAAGCTGGTACGCAAGTTGGCGTGCGCCATCTTGCAAACGCGCAATATCGGTAGCTGTTTGAGACTGCGGGCCGACGCCTTGAGAATTAATGGAAGCGATGACCCCGTCAAACTGGTTAGCCAATTCGATGGCCGCGGGGATTCCCAGGGCGCGTAGCTGGGCTGACGCAGTCACCAATGGTGCCACGACCTGTTCTTGAGCCGTTGTTGCTTGACCCGCCATATTCGCGATTTGATCAACGCCCAAGGAGATTTGCTGAGCGCCTTCGCCAAGTTTGACCGTGGCACCGCCAAGGGACGTCAGGCCCTGGCTTAAGGACTGAGCGCCCTTCTCAGCCGACTTGATGCCGGTATCCAGTTGGGTAGCGCCGGAGTGGAGCTGCTGAGCTCCACTATCCAGTTCCCCGCTCTTGGTTGCCAGCGTGCCTGTGCCGTCGGCAAGCTTGTCAGCGCCCTGTCGCGCTTCACTTACGCCTCCACTGAGCTTCTCAGCGCCACCGGCGGCTTTGTCCATGCCGCTACCAATGGTGTTGTAACCGATGAGGAGCTGGTTCGTGGCCTGCTTACCGAGTTCAGCGTCGATGGTCGAAACGACCTGGTTGGTGACGGTATTTCCAAGCATGCTCGCGATGAAGCCGTTGGCGTTGTTAAACACCGTGGCGATCTGCGCGGAATGAGGATTGTCGGTGTTAACGCTGGTCACAGACTCCGAAAAGTCAGTCGGAAACTCTAGGGCAAAGTAGTAGGTTCCATCTGCCACGCCTTTGGCTGCCTCTTCGGCGGAGGCACGTTTGAAGCCAACTTTGTCGTTGTCAATGAGCTTTTCAGTGACCTGCTCTCCCGCGTTGATCGTCTTGTCCCCAAGTTGCGCACCCTCGTCCGAGTTCACCACCGCTACCGGAAGATTCTTCAGGCCCGTGATCGGATCCCAATAGGCCCAAGGGAAAAGCCCACCGAAAATCAGTGGCAGCAGCGTCATCACGACGAACGCCGCGCGTGGCAACCGGCCGGAAGCGAAGCGCCGAAGTTCGGAACCAAAGTGAAACAGATTCATGGCTACTTGCTCCCTTCCAACGAAATAACGCGGTCAAATTGCTTGTTCGTGTCTCGGTTTGTCGAAGCGACAATCACTGGTACGTGCTCAGATAGCACTCGGAGGTGATCGATGAGCTCAGCGCGGATCTCGTGGCTGCGCACTTGGTCGATATCGTCGATGATGACCAGCTCTGGATCAGGTCGTGCGATGAGCGCCAATGCCACCCGGAGAATGAATCGGTGCGTGGCGTTGAGCTTTCCTACCTGCTCATCGGGGTCGATGTGCAGGTCGAATAGCTCGCTGACGTGCTGCCATTGTTCGATGTTCTGGACTTTGCGAGGCGTGCGGCGGTACCAAGGATTCGCCCAGGCTGAGGTTTCACGAATATAGGTGCGTGCCGGAACGTTGCGGTCCAGCCCATCGATTGCCGGTACGCCGGCCAATGCGATGCGGGCACCTCGGTCGCGCGGCGTGATGAGCGTTTCTCCGCCTCGAGTTTGAAGACATATGTCGCCTGACTTTGGCTTCATGCGACCGGAAAGGGTCAGCATGGTGGTCGTCGCTGAGGCTTCCCGACCGGTGAGCAGGAGATTCATTGATGTATTCAATTCGAAGTCGGGCACGCGCATCCCAGTGGCGACTTCGAGGTCGCGGACTTCAAGGAATGGTGTGTCATACATTGTGGTGTGCCCCAAAGAACTTAAGTGGAGGGTTGACTATCAGTTATACTGTGACCATCATGCTCTTCACTCGAGCAAATCGCAAACCTAGTCGCTGATAAGGACCCAACATGCGCGCTGATGCCCTCCGCCGTCGAGAAGCAATCCTCGAGGCAGCCCGCACCGTCTTCGCCGACGGCCCAGATTCCGGCACCCTAGAAGAAGTCGCCCGCGTCGCAGGCGTTGGCATCGCTACCCTTTATCGCAACTTTCCCGACAAGCACGCCTTGCTGAGCGCTGGTCTGGAACGCCTGCTAGAGCGCATTATCGACGTCCAAAAGGCAGCGCTCGCCGAATTTGAGACCAACCCAGCTGCCGCGCTCCACAACTATGCGCACGACCTGGTCGAGCTTGGCCTTGCGCCACTCATAATGGGAACGAGCGCCTCAATGGGCAAGGATTTCCTCGCCCGTTTTTCCACCGCTCGAAAGAATTTAACTACCAACAACCGCACGATTATTGAGCTCGCTAAGCGAAGCAATTTGGTCACAGACGACGTCACCCCGCGATTCTTTATCGCGGGCTTGATCCAGGCTGCAAGGCCAGCAGCGGCCACGTTCCTACCCCCAGTCACCCAACTTGAGAAGAAGATGGTCGATGTCTTTTTGGCGGGCATTAGGCCACCCCAATCACCTACCCTGGAGGCATGACAACACCGGCTTCGGCATTTCTGGCAGCTTTCAACGACATCGAGTCGCACCTTAGAGCATCTCTCAATGCCCGCAATTCTGATGGTTTTACCTGGATGGTGCGCCTCGCTGCCAAGAAGAACCTTGTTACTGAGCAGCAGTCTCGGACATTGCAGGAGTTTGCTGAGCTAAGAAACGCTATCGTGCACGGCGATTTTGAGCACGGGCACGCCATCGCCGATCCACGTCCCGACACGATTAGAGAAATCGAGCTAATTCGAGATTCACTGATTCGGCCAGCTCTAGCACTAGACATCCTCGGCCCCAAAGGTGTGCAGACCCTGAAGCCTACTTCGAGCATCATGGCCGCCCTCAAATTGATCAAGAACTCGACCATTTCGCAGTTCCCAATCTATGACGGCACCACTTTCGTGGGACTGCTGACAACTAATACGATTGCCCGCTGGGTGGCTAACGATTTGGACGACAACAGCCATTTGGATGCTGTGACCATCGCTGATGCTCTCGCTTACGCAGAGCATCCGGAGCGTCCCGAATTCTTTGCTCGCGACGTGACCGCGGCGACCGTTATCTCCACATTCCTTCAGCCAGGATCTTCACAATTCGGAATTGTCACTGAGCACGGCAACGCTAATGAAAAGCCGCTCCGCGCCATCGGCCGCTCCGACCTTTCCCTGCTGCATGAAGCCCTAACAAAGACCTCTAGACAAGGCTGACAACATCTCATATTGTTGACACGTCAGCATTAATGAAAGATCGAGGTTACAATGCAATTCGGAATTTTCACCATCGGTGACGTCACCACCAACCCAACCACCGGAGCTACCCCTACCGAGGCCGAGAGAATTCAGGCGATGACGGCCATCGCTCTCAAAGCCGAGGAAGTCGGACTAGATGTCTTTGCTACCGGCGAGCATCATAACCCACCTTTCGTGCCTAGCTCCCCCACCACCCACCTCGGGTATATTGCGGCGAAGACCGAAAACATTATCCTTTCCACGTCCACCACCCTGATCACAACTAATGATCCGGTCAAGATCGCCGAAGACTATGCGTTTCTTCAGCACTTGTCTGGTGGCCGAGTCGACCTCATGATGGGCCGGGGCAACACCGGGCCCGTGTACCCATGGTTTGGAAAAGACATTCGTCAAGGCATCCCGCTAGCAATCGAAAACTATCACTTGTTGCGCCGGCTGTGGCGCGAGGAGATTGTTAACTGGCAGGGCGAATTCCGTACCCCGCTGCAGGGCTACACGTCCACCCCAGCCCCACTTGACGGCGTCCCGCCATTCGTGTGGCACGGTTCCATTCGTTCGGTCGAAATTGCCGATCAAGCAGCCTATTATGGCGATGGTTTCTTCCACAACAACATTTTCTGGAACAAAGAACACACTGCGAAGATGGTCAACATCTATCGTCGTAAGTTCGAACGCTATGGCCACGGACCTGCAGACACGGCGATTGTTGGACTGGGCGGTCAATTCTTCGTTGGCAACACCGAAGCCGAGGCAAAGAAGTTCTTCCGCCCATTCTTTGATAACGCTCCTGTTTATGGCCATGGTCCAAGCCTGGAGGAGTTTAGCGAGGTCACCCCTCTGACAGTTGGCACGGTGGAGCAGGTCATTGACCGCACCATGCAGTTTGCAGACTGGGTGGGCGATTACCAGCGGCAACTTTTCCTCGTCGATCACGCCGGTCTTCCACTCGAGGTAGTCCTCGGGCAAATCGAGATTCTGGGAAACCAGATCGTTCCCGAATTGCGCGCCAGGATGGAGCAGCGACGCCCGGACCATGTGCCATCCAATCCACCGACGCACGCTAGCCTTAAGTCAAGCCCTCAGTCGCCTCACTTCAAGGTCATGCCTGGAAAGGACAGCTAGTGCACCGCATCGTCATCGTCAATGCAGGCGTCTCGGTTCCATCTTCGACCCGAAATTTGGCGGAGCAATTGGGTGGCGCGGTGCAGGCTGCACTGTCGGCCCGGGGCGAGGCAGCCGAAACAACTCACATTGACATCCGCGATTTTGCCAGCGACCTTGCCAATTCCTTCCTCAGCCTGGGTTTTAGCGCGCCCGCGCTAGCGCAAGCGATCACGGCCGTTTCGGAGGCTGATGCCCTCATCGCAGTCACTCCGATTTACAAGGCGAGCTACTCGGGGCTGTTCAAGATGTTCTTCGATGTTTTTGACACCGATGCGCTCGTCGACAAGCCCGTTCTGCTTGCAGCAACCGCCGGCACCCCGCGACACTCCTTGGCGCTCGAGCACGCGGTTCGACCGCTTTTCTCGTTCCTACGAGCTCGCACGATTCCGACCGCGGTGTTCGCCGCAACCTCTGATTTCGGCTCTGACGCAGGGCAAGCGTTAACCGAGCGGATCCAGCGCGCTGCCCGAGAGCTGGCGACCTCGTTGCTTGCCGACACCTCGTCGGTCGGTGGTTTAGGTGGTGCGTATGCGCGCGGAGCTGAAATAAAATCCGAGTTACCAGAAAATGATAAAAGTTTTGCAGACCTGCTGAAGAAGTATCAGTAGGATGTGATCTATGACAATTAGTGTTGTAGATCTCTTTAGCGTCGGCATCGGGCCGTCTTCTTCCCACACCGTCGGCCCCATGCGCGCAGCAGCTAGGTTTATCGCTGAACACCCAGCTCAGCATGTGGATATTGAGCTGCGCGGATCGTTAGCGGCGACGGGCGCAGGTCATGGCACCGATCGCGCTGTACTACTTGGGCTCTTGGGGCATGCCCCAGATTCGGTGCCAGAAGATGTAGAACCCCGAGCCGGCGATCCGATTCCTGCCGAGGGCACTCTTCCGAACGGCATCACCTACAGCATTTCATTCAACGTGGAGCCACTTCCTGAGCACCCCAATGCAGTTATCTTCCGCGCTGGTGACGTCGAGGAGCGCTACTTCTCGGTGGGCGGTGGATTCATCCTCTCTAAGGCGGAAATTGATGCACAGTCTCGAGGCGGCGGCCTCGGCTCCGGAGCATCTACCACTGGGCATACTGACGATGTCCCCTACTACTTCACCACCAGTGCCCGACTTCTCGCGATGTGTGATCGAAGTGGCCTTAGAATTTGCGAGCTCATGCAGGAAAACGAGACTGCTCTGCATGGTTGGGAACCCGTGGAGAAGCATCTCGACCGCGTCTGGGCGACCATGCAGGAGTGCGTCCAAGCAGGTATCCACACCACCGGGATCCTGCCCGGTGGCCTGAACGTCGAGCGCCGCGCACCGCGTCTTTACGAACAGCTCATGCGCAACCAGGAGCACTACGCTTCAGACAATTTTGGTGCGATGGAATGGGTGAACCTCTTTGCGTTGGCCGTAAATGAACAAAACGCCGCCGGAGGCCGAGTAGTCACCGCACCAACCAATGGCGCTGCCGGCATCATCCCCGCGGTGATGCATTACGCACACAAATTCTTGCCGAACTTCGATGAAGTCGAAGCCCGCAAGTTCCTGCTGACTGCTTCGGCCATTGGCCTTATCATCAAGGAAAATGCATCGATTTCTGGAGCAGAAGTCGGTTGTCAGGGTGAGGTCGGTTCCGCCGCAGCAATGGCGGCAGCCGGCCTGGCTGAGATTCTTGGCGGATCACCAGCGCAGATCACCAATGCTGCCGAAATCGCCTTGGAGCACAACCTCGGCCTCACTTGTGACCCGGTGGGCGGCCTCGTGCAGATTCCTTGTATCGAGCGCAACGCTATCGCCGCCGTTCAAGCCATCAATGCGGCTCGCCTGGCAAATTTGGGCACTGGTATCCACCACGTATCCCTTGACGATTGCGTGCGCACCATGGCAGAAACCGGCCGTGACATGCTCAGCAAATACAAAGAGACCTCCATGGGAGGCCTCGCTGTAAATATTGGTTTGCCGGTGAATTACACCGCCTGTTAGCCCAGGAGCGTACGGAGCTTTTCGACGACCACTTCCAGACTCACTTCTTCCTGGGAGTGTTCGCGAAGATTCTTCAGCGCAACCTGGCCATTTTCCAGCTCGCGATCGCCAAGAACCAAGGCGTAGGCAGCTCCAGCGCGATCTGCGCCCTTCATGGCGCCCTTCAGTCCGCGGTCGCCGTAGGCCATGTCCGCGGACAAGCCAGCAACGCGCAGCTCATTGATGAGGGACACCATGCGTCGCTTGGCGTCAGCACCCATCGCCACACCGTATACATCCACGCGGTTACCAGCGGTTACCTGTTGCTCCTCAGCCTTAAGAGCCAGCAGGGCACGGTCAACGCCGAGTCCAAAACCGACGCCAGAAAGTTCCTGACCGCCCAACTGGGCCATCAGACCGTCGTAGCGGCCACCGCCACCGATGCCGGACTGTGCGCCGAGCCCATCGTGAACGAACTCGAAGGTGGTCTTGTTGTAGTAGTCCAGACCACGAACCATTCGTGGGTTGATGGTGTACGGCACCTTCATATCATCGAGCATGCCCAAGACGGTTTCGAAGTGTTCCTTGGACTCGTCGGACAGGTGATCGAGCATCAATGGGGCGTCGACAAGCAACTCCTTCATCTCTGGGCGCTTGTCATCGAGCACGCGCAGGGGGTTGATCTCTGCGCGGCGCTTCGTCTCCTCATCCAGTGGCAGTTTGGCCAGGAAGGCCTGGAGCTTTTCGCGGTATGCCGGACGGCAGGTGCTATCGCCCAGGCTCGTGAGCTCGAGTCGGAAGCCGGACAGTCCGATGGAACGGAAGCAACGGTCCGCGAGGGCGATGACTTCTGCATCAAGCGCGGGGTCATCGACGCCGATTGCTTCGACACCCACCTGCTGGAGTTGACGGTAGCGACCTGCTTGCGGGCGCTCGTAGCGGAAGAACGGGCCAGCGTAGGTCAGCTTGACTGGCAGCTGCCCACGGTCGAGACCATGTTCAATGACCGCACGCATGACGCCAGCGGTTCCTTCCGGGCGCAGGGTGACGCTTCGGTCGCCACGGTCCGCGAAGGTGTACATCTCTTTGGACACGACGTCAGTGGATTCACCCACGCCGCGGGCAAACAACGCGGTCTCCTCGAAGATTGGCAGCTCGATGTGCTCGTACCCGGCCAGATGAGCCTGATGCGCAAAAGTGTTGCGCACGGCAAGGAACTCCGGGGATGCTGGCGGAACGTAGTCCGGCACACCCTTAGGGGCAGAAAACGGCTGAATCTTCTTTTTTTCACTCACAAAGTGAAACTTTACCCTGTCCTAACGCAGCTGTTGAAGGAAGGGGTTACCTGCTCGTTCAGCTCGGATGGTCGTTGCTTCCCCGTGACCGGGCAGCACGTGAAGGGCATCGTCAAGGGTAAGAACTTGTTCCCGCAGCGAGGCCAACATCGCAGCATGATCAGAATGAGCCAGGTCAGTGCGACCGATGGATCCCTTAAAGAGCACATCTCCCGCAAAGCACACGTTGTTCTCAGCAGAAATGAGGAGAACGGAGCCTGGAGAGTGCCCTGGCGCGTGTCGCACCTCGAAATCGACGCCCGCCAATTTAACCGTGGCGCCGTGTTCAAGATGCTGTGGGTTTGGAATAGGAGTCATGTTGATGGCGTCGAAAAGCACCTGCGTTTGAGTGCTCACGCCCACCCCCTTATCGAGCATGAACTCATCGGCCTGGTGGATGTACACCGGCACGCCGTAGCGCTGCGCCAACGAACCCGCGTCGCGCGTGTGGTCAATGTGGCCGTGCGTGAGGACGATCGATTCAGGGGTTAGCCCTTGCTTTTCGACGACATCGACAACGCGCTCCTGCGCGTGCATGCCCGGATCAATGATGACGCAAGAGCCGTTGTTGGACCAGATGTAGCAGTTGGTCTGATATGGACCAGCAGCGAATCCCATAATCTCCATGCCCACCACCCTACAGAGATTTCAGAGTGCATTAAGATAAAGTCCTGTTTTACACAGCCACCCATCTGAAAGTAAAAGAATCGTGACTTCTAACAAGCAACGCCGCGAGCAGGCGCTGAAGAATCTCGAGCGTGAGCTCGCTAATCGCGAACGTGCAGAGAAGACGAAGCCACTGGGCGTCGTCGTCACTGCAGCGCTGGTCATCCTTGCTCTGGTCGGCGGCATCTGGTTTGCTGCCACCCGCGACTCTAACCCGGAGTCCAACGAGGCTAACTCGACCGCTACTTCGGCTGCCAAGCCTGAGGTCAAGCCACTGGCAATGAAGCGCGCAACCCCGCTCGCCGAAACTGTGAACTGTGAGTACCCAGCCGGCGGCACGGCAGCCAAGGAGGTCACGGCCCCAACCCACACCAAGGATGTGAAGGCCACCGGCACTGTCAACCTTGCACTGGAGACCAACGCAGGCAAGATCGGCCTTGAGCTCGATCGTGCAACGTCGCCATGTACGGTCAATGCCATCGAGCACCTGGCTTACAACGGTTACTTCGACAACACCATCTGCCATCGCATCACTACCAACGGCATTTTCGTTCTACAGTGTGGCGACCCAACTGGCACTGGCACAGGTGGCCCAGGTTTCACCTTCAAGAACGAGTACCCAACCGATGAGTCTCCTAACACTCAGGTCATCTACCCACGCGGTTCCCTCGCAATGGCTAACTCCGGCCTTGACACCAATGGTTCTCAGTTCTTCCTGAACTACCAAGATTCCCCGCTGCCAGCTAACTACACTTACTTTGGCAAGATCACCGATGAAGGTCTCAAGACCTTGGACGGTATCGCTGCCAAGGGCGCGACGGGTGGCGCTCCCGACGGCGCGCCAGCTGAAGAGGTAAAGATCAGCAAGGCAACGCTGGGTTAAATTCAGCAAATTCTGTAGCCCCATAGGAATGGTTAACCACCCCACTTCCTTTGGGGCTTTTTCCATGATTTTCATGGGCAAATGCCAGGCACCGACATTGCTAAATATGATGATTAAGGGATCTTTTAGGAGATTCTTCTTTTCGGAACTGTTGCGCGATAGTCATAGGACCATTACCATGTGGGAAGGTCCACCGCTTCTTTGACGTAAAGGAATAACATGAAGCTCATCTCCCGCAAGGCCATCACCGCTACGATTGCTGCTGCTGCCATCTCCACCGCTTCCCTGACCGCTCCAGCAATGGCTCAGACTTCTGAGACCGACGCTCCGGTAACCCCAACCTCTACCACCACCCCAGCTCCTGCAGAAGAGGGTTCTTCCTCCGCTGACTTCGGTTCCTCCGACAGCGACCTGTTCAAGGACAAGGATGGCAAGGAGATGTCTACCGCTCAGAAGATCAAGGAAATCGTCTCCATCCTGACCGGCATTGGCGCTCTCTTCGGTGCGATCGTTACCATCAACAACAACATCGACCGCATCCTCAAGAACTTCAAGCTCTAATTAGCGCTCGCATTGAGTTTCAAACCCGCCGAATACCGGCGGGTTTTTTGATTGTCTGATACGCAATAAGAGGCGGCCTGCATTGTCTGCAGGCCGCCTCCTTTTGCAGAGTGGCTTACTTGCCGATGTGTGCCTCAAGCTGTGCGCGCAGCGGAGCTGGGAGCAGAGCCAGGAGAGAACCGACAATGTTCGGGTTCATCTGAGCCAGGGAGTGCAGCGCAAGGCCCAGCGCACCGAAGATGCCGAGCACTGCAAGCAGTCCGCCGCCGATGGAAGAACCGGAGGAAGAGCCATTGTCGTTGCCATTGTCGGCGTCCTCAACGATCGTGTAGCCCTCGATCTCGACTGGCATGTCAATGTCGGTGCCAGCGTCGGTGGTGATGTTCAGGACTGGAGTTGGTCCCTGAGATGGAACGGCTAGCTCAACGACAGCCTGGCCTGCGGTTGGGAGCTTGTCGACGAGGGTCTTATCGATGTTGGCGGTGACGGTCTGATCACCAAGCGAAACCGTGACAGTAGTGGCGGTATCGCCGATGGTGTAGATCAGCGAGGACAGGTCGATCTTGACAGTCTGGCCCGCAACCAGTGGCTGGTCAAAGGTAACGCCAACATTGCTCTGGCCCCCACGTGGCTCCACATTTGGATTTGCCTTGAGGTAGCCGATAAAGGCGTCGACGTCCATGATGCCCGTGTTCGGGAACGTCTCGACGTTCTTGAACGCAGTGAATCCGTCGCCACCGTCCAGCAAGAAGGTGGAACCAGCAACTACGTAGGTTTTGTTCATGTCAACTGGCACGCCATCGATGGACATCGAGGTCACGCGCTCGCCCCATGGCTTGGTGGCGTCGAAGGTGTACTCAAAGTTGTCTGACCAACCGAGGTGCAGTACGGGACGGGAAGCCTCAGGGTCATTGTCCTTCCACTGCTGCTCCAGGACCTGCTTGAGCTCAGCGCCAGTGTAAGTCCCGTAAGTGAGCTCATTGCCGAACGGCTGCACTGCAAATGCTTCTGCGTAGGTGACATCGCCAGCCAGCAGATCATCGCGAACACCACCCGCGTTCATAACTCCCAGGTCAGGCTGAACGGAAGTGTTCTGGCCAACGTACTGCTTGGTGGCCTCTGCGATGAGGTTGGAAAGGGTCGATTCGGTACCACGGTTACTACCAGGCTGCTCATCGGTGTTTGCACCACGGTAGAAGTTGTTCGCAAGGGTCACGACGGTCTCATTCCCCTTCGCATCCGCCGCAGCCTTGGCTTCATCCACAATGGACTGAACCGCTGGAACTGGGGTAGCTCCACACTGAGTCAGCATTGCTTCAGCACCGATTACTCCAGCGGTAATGTCAGTGATCTTCTTGGTAGTTGGGTCAAATGTGATATCGAGGTCTGCTAGGCCCTTGCCGTAGTGGTCAGCCTGAACGAGAGCGAACTTGGAGCCATCTGCTCGTTCGACCACTTCGCTCGCAATTTGGTGGGAGTCGCCACCCATGGCGATATCAACGTTATTCGAGAACATTTCCGGAGTGGAGTAACCCTCGTGAATCAGGGCGACCACCACGTCTGCCTCACCGGAGCTCTTGATCTTGTCCGCAGCAGCGTTAGTCGATGCGTAAGGATCTTCGAAGGTAATTCCAGCAATGCCAGAAGGCGCAACCTTGTCGGCGGTGGTTGCGGTTACGGAGCCTACAAACGCAACCTTGACGCCGTTGATGTCTCGAACAACGTACTCAGCCAGCTCAGGGGACTCGCCCTTGACATTCGCACCGAGGTATTCGAAGTCTGCTAGATCAGCTACGCGGCCCGACAAGTCAGCGTAACCAGCGTCGAATTCATGGTTGCCTACAGCAGCAACGTCCAGGCCCATAGCATTCAGCGCCTTGATGGTTGGTTCATCGTCGAGCAACGCAGAGGTGAACGCAGATCCGCCGATGTTGTCGCCAGAGGAGACAAAGATCTGCTCTGCCCCGCCAGCAGCCACAGGAAGCATGCATGCGAGCACAGCGGCGCCTGGTTCTGAATCGGTGGTCTCAATGTGACCGTGGAAGTCAGTGATACCAGCAATGTTGAACTTGACTGGTGCAGTCTGAGCGTGGGCAACTGGCTGGCCCGCGAGGGTGAGGCCGGAAAGGGCCAGCGCAGCAACAGTGCGCTTAAAGGCAGAGGAAGACACGAGTAGGCTCCTGGTTAATGACCGATAGTTACCTAATCGTTGTATCCCCAAGCTGAAAGTACTGCTCACCGAAGCTTTTTCTAACTTGGGGCTTTACCTATTGGAAACCAACATTTCACTAGCCGGAAAGCCCGGCTACCCCCATGCTATCCCCCCGAAGTGAGGCGGTAGACGTCGAAGACGCCCTCGATATTGCGAAGGCGTGCCATCACGGAACCCAGCTGTTTCGTGTCGGACACTTCGAAGGTGAAGCGAGCAACCGCGACTCTGTCATCGGAGGTGTGGATGTTCATGGCGGTCGTCGACAAGCGCTCCTCATTAATCACCCGGGTGATGTCAAGCAACAAACCGGTGCGGTCGATAGCCTCAAGCTGCAGATTTGCCGAGAATACTGAGTTGCCTTCCGATGCCCATGCGACGTTGACCAGGCGTTCTTTTTCTTCGCGGAGCTTGACCGCATTGGTGCAGTCGGAACGGTGCACGGACACGCCACCGCCACGAGTGATGAAGCCGAAGATATCGTCGCCGGGCACTGGCATGCAGCATTTTGCCAGCTTGGCCATGACATCCGGGCTACCCTCCACCAGGATGCCAGTGCCCTTCCCTGCCCCACTCTCGCGATGAGTTTGAGCGCTGACGATTTCACTGAGCGGGGCACGCGAAGCAAGGACATCCTGCACGTCATCATCGTCGCCGTAGTACGCGGTGATCTGATCAACCACGTGCTTAGGAGTCAGCTTGCCGTCGCCAATCGCGGTGTACAGCGAATCCACGTCTGGGAAGTTCAGCAACGAGGCGACTTCCTTCATGGAGTGAGCGTTAAACAGGCGATGCTTTGGCAGGCCACCGCGCTGGATCTCGTTCGCGAGTGCGTCGCGACCGGCCTCCAGCGACTCTTCGCGTCGCTCCTTGGCAAACCACTGCCGGATCTTCGCCTTTGCACGCGGCGAAACGACGAACTTTTGCCAGTCCTGGCTTGGTCCCGCGGCTTGATCCTTGGACGTAAAGATCTCAACGCGGTCACCAGACTTCAGCGCAGATTCAAGAGCAACGAGCTTGCCATTAACCTTTGCTCCAATGCAACGGTGCCCGACCTCGGTGTGGACCGCATACGCGAAGTCCACTGGAGTGGAACTCGCCGGCAGGTTAACCACATCACCCTTTGGGGTGAAGACAAAGATCTGCTTGGTGGTGAGGTCGTAGCGCAGTGAGTCCAGGAACTCGTTCGGATCAGCTGCTTCCTTCTGCCAATCAAGGAGTTGGCGCATCCATGCGATCTGGTCCACTTCCGTCTGTTCGCCGGAATGCTTGCCCTTGGTTTCCTTGTATCGCCAGTGGGCAGCGATGCCGAATTCGGCGTTGTAGTGCATCTCGTGGGTACGAACCTGCACTTCAAGTGGCTTGCCACCAGGACCGATTACAGTGGTGTGGAGAGACTGGTACACGCCGAATCGTGGCGCTGAAATGTAGTCCTTAAATCGGCCAGGCATCGCCGGGTAGAGTGCGTGAACTGCGCCAATGGCGGCATAGCAGTCGTGAATATTGTCGACCAAGATGCGAATGCCGACGAGGTCAAAGATTTCATCGAAGTCGCGACCACGAACGATCATCTTTTGGTAGATAGACCAGTAGTGCTTTGGTCGGCCGGCTACCTCAGACTCGATATGGTTTTCCTTCAGTGTCCCGGACACCGCGGAAATAATTTCTTTGAGGTAGCGATCGCGACTAGGTGCGCGATCAGCAACCAGGCGCACGATTTCGTCGTACTTCTTCGGATAAAGAATCGCGAAGGAGAGATCCTCAAGCTCCCACTTCACCGAGGCCATGCCCAGTCGGTGCGCGAGTGGCGCAATGACTTCGAGGGTCTGTCGCGCCTTCTTCGCTTGCTTCTCTGGAGGAAGGAATCGCATCGTGCGCATGTTGTGGAGACGGTCAGCAACCTTGATCACCAGCACACGTGGATCCTGGCTCATCGCCACGATCATCTTTCGGATGGTCTCTGCCTCGGCAGACGCCCCGAGTGCCACTTTGTCCAGCTTGGTAACGCCATCTACCAGGCGGGCAACTTCCCAGCCGAACTCCGCGGTGAGGTCCGCGAGTGAATAGTCGGTGTCCTCGACGGTGTCATGGAGCAACGCGGCCACGAGGGTCGTGGTGTCCATGCCGATTTCCGCTGCGATGGTGGCTACAGCCAGTGGGTGCGTGATGTAAGGGTCCCCAGACTTTCGGACTACTCCTTCATGCAGCCGCTCAGCGGTATCGTAGGCACGCTGCAAAATCGCAGCGTCAGCCTTCGAGTGAAACTGACGGTGGATGCTGAGCAACGGCTCTAGAACAGGATCAATTTTGGCACGTCCGCCCGTTAGGCTTCGTGCCAGCCTCGCAGACATGCTGCGCATGCCCACTTGCTGTCGGTTCTGCTTTCGCTCAGCCATCTCTCCAGCCCCTTACCCTAACGCTATTCTTTCCATGCTACCCGTGACCTCGGCCACCATGAAGCATGAGGAGGGTTAGTGCTCGTTGAGCACGACCAGAGGGCTCTCTCCCAGCTTTTCCCTGCCACCGAGTCCTTCGACTTCAAGCACCACGACAAAACCGACGACTTCAGCGCCAGACTGCTCCAGCAGGTCTCGAGCCGCAACCAAGGTGCCTCCAGTGGCCAGCACGTCGTCGACAAGCACGATCTTCTTGCCCGCCAGAGCGATACCAGAGGCAGGTACTTCCAGAGCTGCGCTGCCGTACTCCAGGTCATAGGAACGGGTGTGCACTGGTGGTGGCAGCTTGCCCTTCTTGCGGATTGCCAAGATACCTTGGCCAAGCTTGTAGGCAACCGCAGAGCCGAGGAGGAAGCCGCGTGCATCCAGTCCACCGATCATCTCGGCGCCCATCGACTCTGCAGCTTCGGCCAACTCGTCAACAATCACGCCGAAGGCATCGGGGTGGGCAAGCACCGGGGTGAGATCCTCGAACAGGACGCCCTTGCTCGGAAAGTCTGGGACGAGGCGGACCAGGTCCGTCAAGGCCTCATGGGAGGTGGCGTAGGTGCGACTCAATTGGATTTCCCTTCTACCCAGCGCTCCATGTTCCAGCCGATACCAGACAAGGACGTGTTGGATACAACGTTGGCAATGCGTTTATCAAAAATAATGGTTCGAGGCTGCGAGGCGAGCGGAATGGTGTCAGTTTCGTCCCACAGTTGGCGCTCCGTGGCACGCAGCTTTTCGACGTCATCCAGGCCGCCGTCTACATGGCCATATCCTTGGTGCGGATCGGCCGCAAAAAGGAACGCATCTAGACTACCTTGAAAGTCTCGGACGCCGCCGTGGAATTCCTCTTTCCGGCTCACGTCTCCCAGCGAGGCCTCCTCAGAGGATGCATCAATCACGGTGATTCCTGCAGGCGCGCAGGATGCTGCAATGGCAGCCACCATGGCTTGCTTGCGTTGGTCCGGCCCGGAGTACCCCACCCTGATTGTCTGCCCCCGGAGTTTTTCTGCCTCAGACATATTGACACCTACGTGCTCATTGGCGAGACTCTCCAATTGTGCGTTCGCCGGGTCTCCGACCGCCGTTAAGCGCGTGGCCATGGCTTTCACATCAACGCCCGCATGCTCGCTCGACACCCGCGCGATGTCCGCTTGATCAACGCAGGCTGCAAATGCGCGACGCTGTTCAGCCTTTTCAAACAGGCCAGCATTTCCTAGAGCCAGCATCTCCGTCAAATGGCCAGCCTCAAAGCTGACGGCAAATCGATTCTTTGGATCGTCGCGGTTGACCCACGGGACATCCTTCACGCCTACGAGGTCCGCGACCTCAATGTTGCCCGACGTACTCAGTTCGCCAAGGTTAGCGTTGAGTGGCCACATCATCACCTTGTCGATATTCGCGGCGTCGCCATGGAAGTTTTCATTTCGAACCAGCTGCACTTCCCCATCATTTCCAACGGACTCGATGCGGTACGGTCCTGCCGAAAGCTGCAGTTCAGGATCGAAATTTCTGAGGTCGAAACCACGATTCCACAGGTCAGCAATCGGCATGAGCATCGATCGGTTGTCGGACTGCAAAGCCGCGACCATCTGTTCCTCGGTCAAACCCAACCGCCCAGCAATGGCGTGCGATGGGACCACAGTGCCCGGACCAAACAACTGGCGCCAACGGGCGCCCATACGCTCCTTAAAAACAACGGTGAATTCCCGGGCACCCGGAGTGCAGTCCAGGCGCTCCACTTGCTGCATCAACGGTGCATAGGAACCGAACATGGCCGGCTGTGCCCCCGCTTTGTAAGCCAACAAGAAGTCCGTACAGGTGATCGGGACCCCATCTGAATAGCTGGCCTGCGGGTTGATGGTGTACACAACCTGCGTCTTCGCACCTGGAAGCAACTGCGCCGTCGCAAGATCGCGATTCGGGATCATCTGGCCGGACGGCCCTGAAACGAACACTGCCGGAAACAGCCTGCCGGCAAGCACATCACTCGACGTCGATGCCCCCACTTTTGTCTGGGCATTCGTGGTGAGCAGCGGCGAACCGACTGCGAACCCAAAATGATCGGCAGGCAACTTTTGCATGCCCGTTGAACAGCCCACCAACGCTACGGCCGAGACCAGCACCATTGCAGTGCGTTTCAAGAGCTGGAGAGCTGACAATCCGAATCGAGACATGAATTCCTTTTGTGTACGTGTCCGGCAAACAAGACGCCCTAAGTATAGACCCGAGGTATCGGAGTACCCTTCCGGGCCTAGGTCAGAGCACCACCCAGAGATGACGAAAGCCGGAGAGGTCTCCCCTCCGGCTTGTTCTATGGAAAACTACTGTCCTGGACGCCAGGACTTGCCGTCACCGCGGGTATCCAGGAATTCCTCCTGGGCCTCGGCGGTAATTGGAGCCACGGTCCTGCGAACTGGCTTTGCTTCTGCTTCGGAGCTCGCCTCTGGGCCGTCGTCAAGCTTGCCGGCGCGGTAGTCACGGACGAGTTGCTCATGTTCCTGAATCTTTTTGTTGCGACGCTTGAGCGAAACCAGGATTGGGGTGGCGAGGAAAACGGAGGACAGCGCGCCCTCGATCACACCGATGAGCTGGACCAAAGCCAAGTCCTTGAGCGTGCCTACACCCATCATCCACACAGCGACGACCATAAGAGCGATGATCGGCAATGCGGAAATGATCGTCGTGGAGATAGAACGCATCACTGTCTGGTTCACAGCCAAGTTCGCTTGCTCGGCATAGGTGCGCCTGCGCGATGCCTCGAAGCCTGCAGTGTTTTCGCGCACCTTATCGAAGACCACGACAGTGTCGTAGAGGGAAAAGGACAAAACCGTCAGCAGACCGATGACAGTCGCAGGGGTTACTTCGAAGCCAACCAGCGAGTAGATACCGGAAATAACTACGATGTCGACGAGCAGTGCTGTAATTGCAGCGATCGACATGTCGCGCTCAAAGCGAATGGCGATGTAGATAAAGGTCAGGCCAAGGAAGGCAAGCATCGACAGGAGCATGCGGTTGGTAATCGTAGAGCCCCAAGACTCCGACACCGTGGAGTCACCGACAGCGTCTGGGCTCGCCTCGCCCGTTTGATCCTTTGGCTGGAATTCATTAAACAGCGCCACTCGTGCAGCGTCGATTTGTTCATCGCTGAGGCGTTCCGCATTGATCTCTACCATGCGGCTGTCACCGGCACCGACCACCTGGACCAGCTCAGGGGTGACGCCAGTAGCGGAAGTGAATACGTCTTCCACCTTCTCAATGCTGTAGTCGGCATCAGGCATATTCATCTTGGTGCCACCCTCGAAATCAATACCGAGGGAGAAGCCACGGAAGATGATCAGCAGGATGCTCGCAGCAAGGACTCCAGCGGTGATGCGGTACCAAAGCTTGGAACGTCCGACGAAGTCGATTCCGCCTTCACCGGTGTAGAGGCGACTGAAAGTAGATGCACTCATTAGTTTTTCTCCTCTGCCAGCTCACGGTCCGTGCCATCGAACTCGCCGTCGTGTCGACGTCGATCGGCAACCTTAGCCACAGCGCCCAGGCCGTTGACGGAGTTGCGCGCAAACCATGGCTTGCGGGATGCCAGGATTACCAGCGGTCCGGTCAACAGGAAGGTGACCAGCAAGTCGAATACAGTGGTCAGTCCGAGGGTGAAGGCGAAGCCCTTGACCTCACCGACTGCCAGAATGTACAGCACAACTGCTGCAATCAGGGAAACGAAGTTACCGGTAAGCACCGTTCGCTTCGCAGAATCCCACGCACGTGGCACCGACGAACGGAAGGTACGTCCGTCACGGATTTCATCCTTGATGCGTTCATAGAACACAACAAAGGAGTCTGCCGTGGTGCCGATACCGATGATCAAACCTGCCACACCTGCCAGATCCAGCGAGTAGCCGATCCACCGGCCCAGCAGGATCAATGTGCCATAGACCAGCACACCAGAGGCAACCAAGGTGAACAGCGCAAGCACACCGAACACGCGGTAGTACGCAAGTGCGTACAGAGCGACAGCGATCAGACCCACCAGGCCAGCGATGAGGCCTGCCTTCAGAGAGGCAGTACCAAGGGAAGCCGGAATAGTAGTCGTTGTACCACCGCGTTCGCCGTTTTCGCCGGCAAAGCTCAGTGGCAGTGCACCGTACTTCAGGTTATTAGCAAGATCGGTGGCTTCCTGCTGGGTGAAGTTACCGGTGATTGCCGTTGCGGAACCGGCAGGCGTTGCGCCCTGAATCACAGGTGCAGAGATGATCTTGGAGTCCAGGGTGATGGCGACCTGGCTACCCAGGTTGTCCTGGGTTACCTTGGCCCAGGTCGCGCCACCTTGCTCGCCACCATCAGACTTAAAGGAGAAACCGATCTCCATCTGTCCGGTCTGTGGATTCAGGCCACCGTTGATTGGACGGTTGGAGTCGATCTCATTACCTGTCAGGCGCTTGCCATTCTCCGGCTCGCCGACGAGCAAAGGTACTGGTGCCAGGACGTGCTTTTGGCCCGTCTCATCACAGGCGATGAACGGCTTTGCCGGATCGTCAGAGCCCGCGAGTGGGTCCATGTCCTGATCACAACGCAGCAATGCAGCCGAGGCGAACTGCTTGTTCGTGTCCTCGCTCTGGCGGTCACCTCGGAGCATCTCGGTGATCTCCTGGCGACGCTTCGTCGCCTCGACGGAGTTCTTTGCTTCCTGAGGCGCAGCCGCAGTAACGGACTTCACCTCGAGTGGAGCTTGGCCCTCACCCAGTCCCTGGTTCAGGGAGTCAACGAGTCCCTTGAGAGTTTCGTTGGCCTGATCCGGGGTGATAACGCCCTTCTCTACCCAACGGTTTGCCATGTCGTTGGCAGTCTCATACAACGAATGTGGCTCTGGGGTTCCGGGTTGAATGACTGGGCGGAACATCAGCTGGGAGGTTTGGCCCAAGGCTCGAGCCTGGGTGGTGTCCTCACCGGGAACCGTGATGACGAGGGTGTTGCCATCCGTGACCACGCTAGCGCCCGTGACGCCCATGCCGTTAACACGGTTTTCCAAGATCAGACGGGCTTGAGCCAATTGATCTTGGGTAGGCTCAGCGCCCTGCGGAACCAGAGTGACACGAGTACCACCTTGCAGGTCGATACCCAACTTCGGGTTCGCGGTGCGATCACCGGTAAAGAACACCAACCCATAGACGCAGAACAAGACCAAAAAGAACAGGGCTATCGCCTGAAATGGCCATGACCTACGGCTCTTTGGTCGTCCAGATGTAGACACTAAAGAACTCCTTCATGAGTGGCCCACCTGGAGCGCAGGCCACATAACTGGTCACGTATAGCAAAAAGCCAACGCCTTATGGTACGCCATGACCCGCAATCTACGCTGTATATGGCTACATCAGCGTGGGATAACCACCAATTGCGTCCGCAGGAGGTTCCAAGTCCAGGTGGCGCCAGGCCGCTGCCGTCGCAACGCGCCCTCTAGCCGTACGCGCAATGAGGCCAGCACGAACGAGGAACGGTTCGCACACCTCCTCCACCGTGCTTGGCTCCTCACCCACTGCTACAGCGAGCGTGTTCAGACCAACCGGGCCCCCTCCGTGCCCCTTGACCAAGGCGGTGAGAACGGCGCGGTCAAGACGGTCAAGCCCGAGCTCATCGACGTCAAAGACAATGAGTGCCGCCTGAGCTGCCGCAACGTCTACGTGCCCATTCGAATGAACTTCGGCAAAATCTCGCACTCGACGCAGCAAGCGATTGGCGATACGTGGCGTGCCACGGGAGCGCGACGCAATCTCCAATGCCGCATCCGGATCGATAGATACGCCCAGGATCGATGCTGCACGAGTGACGACCTTTGTGAGGTCTTCGTCGTTATAGAACTCCATTTGTGCGACAAAGCCGAAGCGGTCGCGGAGTGGACCGGTCAGCATGCCCGAACGGGTCGTTGCCCCGACAAGGGTAAAAGGAGCGATTTCCAAAGGAATGGAGGTCGCGCCTGGCCCCTTTCCCACAATCACGTCGATGCGGAAGTCTTCCATCGCCATGTAGAGCATTTCTTCGGCGGGACGAGCAATGCGGTGGATTTCATCGATGAACAGTACGTCGCCTTCAATGAGGTTCGACAACATTGCAGCCAAGTCACCGGCCCGCTCCAATGCCGGACCAGAAGTCATGCGCAGGCTCGCACCTAGCTCCTGGGCGATGATCATCGCCATCGTCGTCTTTCCGAGCCCGGGCGGCCCCGAAAGCAACACATGGTCGGGAGCTACTCCCCTGTTCTTAGCTCCGGTGAGCACCAAGTCAAGCTGACTGCGCACCTTCGGCTGACCGATGAATTCATCGAGGCTACGGGGACGCAGCGACACTTCTACGTCAACATCACTACTCTGAGCTTGCGCGTTAACGACCGACTGCGCATTCCGCGGAGGTAGCCCTCCCGGCAATTGGAATTCTGTCTTCTCAATGTCCGACATATTCGACACCTACTATTTCCGGCCAAGTAAAGCCAAGGCCTGTCGCAACAACGCCGAACGACCAACAGCGGGATCAGCGGAAAGCACCTCGTCGACGGCTGCGGACGCATTCTTCTCGGGGAACCCGAGCCCGACCAATGCCTCGACCACTTCTGCGCCTCCGGCAGTGGTAGGCGCGCCGACAGCTTGTGGTTGCTCCGTGGTCCCGTATGCGGCCACCTTGTCCTTGAGATCAACAATCATGCGTTCCGCAGTTCGCTTGCCTACACCAGGAATGCGCTGCAATTGCTTGACATCTCCCGCGGAAATAAATTGCGCGAGTTCTTCCGGCGAGTGCATTGCAAGGGCAGCCAGCGCCAGCTTCGGTCCCAGGCCCGATACGGATTGCAGCGTGGAAAACATCTCTTTGCTGCTAGTGTCCTTAAATCCGTAAAGAGTCATCGCGTCTTCGCGAACGACCATCGTGACAAACACGTGGCCATCTTCGCCACGCTGCAAGGTTGCGAGCGTCGATGGCGTCGCGGAGAAGTAGTACCCCACACCACCACACTCGATGATGGCGCCACCCAGCTCGATGCCGACAACAGTTCCTCGTAGGGATGCAATCACGATTGGCTCCTCCAGTGGGTGTTTGAGTGCGAAATTGTGGGTGTTGGGACGGTACGGGGACGTCTGGTGTCATTGAAGGCGGCTTTAGCCTGTCCAAGCTTTCCTTGGTTTGTTCGACGCACCTTTTCCAGCTCTGCCTCCGACATTCGTTGTCTTTCCAGCATAGGTGCGCGCCAACAGTGGCAAACAGCGAGGGCAAGTGCATCCGCCGCATCAGCCGGCTTCGGTGCCTCACTAAGGCCCAGAATTCGGGTGATCATGGTGGTCATCTGCTTCTTATCGGCGCGACCATTCCCCGAGATCGCCTTCTTCACTTCCGAAGGTGTGTACATGTGCACCGGAACTCCACGCTGCGCCGCTGCCAGCACCAGCACTCCTACCGCATGCGCGGTATGCATCACAGTAGATACGTTGCCACGTTCAAAGATCCGCTCGATAGCCACTACGTCGGGTTGGTACTCGTCCATCCAGCCCGAAACCGCGTCACTGAGCCGAAGTAGCCTCTCGGTTAGTTCAGCGGTCGCCGGCGTCCTAACGACTCCAACAGCGACCGGATAGATCTTTCTCCCTTGCCCGGTTTGTACAACGGACAATCCACAGCGCGTGAGACCTGGGTCGATTCCCATCACTCTCATTCCTGCAGTGGACAACCGTTATCCCCTTATCGTCAACAAACCTTCACTAAAGATATAGCACATAAATTCGAAGCCTTGCTGGCCACACACTTGATAGACTGGAAGGATAGCCAGCAGAGAAAGCCATGGGTACCTAATGAGCAAGCTCTACGACATTGGAATCGCGGACATCCAGAAGATCGCGCTCTTCACCGCGCCCAGCGCCGGTGCTGGCGACGCTATCAAAGCTGCAGCTTTGGCCCGCCAGCGTTTTAATGACGCGGGCGTGGATGTAATCAGCGTGCAGGCTCGCGACGAGGCGACCACTGAAGATTACGCCCGCAAGCTCCTGGCGGTGGACGATATTGACGCGCTCGTCGTTTGTGGCGATGACACCTTGATGAACGTATTGCTCCAGCAACAGGCCGGGTCGGCTAAACCATTGGGGCTTATTCCTGCTGGCGAAATGCCAGATCTCGGGCGCTCGCTCAACATTCCGCCGAATCCCAAACGAGCAGCAGACATCGTGATGCGGGGTTTCTACTCCACTGCCGACCTTGGAAGAGTGGAGGATCGTGAGGGCACAAAACGGTGGTTTGCTACCATCGCGTGTTCGGGTTTCGATGCCCGCGTCACCGAACGTACCTCCTGGTTTAGCGGAAAGCTTCGCGGACTTCGCAGTCCCCTCGCAGCGGTAGCCTCAATTCGCGACCTGCAACCGACTCCTTGCGAAATTCGGCTCGACGACGGCCGAGTGCTGTCCGATGACATCATCATGTGTGCTTTCGGCAATACCCAGTTCTACGGCCAGGGAATGATGATGTGCCCTGATGCTAACCATCATGATGGTCTTCTCGACATCAGTATCTGCACGGCGTCTTCGCTCAAGGATCTTGCTACAAGCATGGTGAAGCTCTATCAGCACAAAAACTACCACTTGGAAGCCTTCAGCTACTACCGCGCACAATCACTGACTATTGAGCATGAAAACCAGCCGAATGCTGCCGATTGCCGCAGCTTCTCCTCCGAATTCATGAAGGTCGAAGCAATTGAGGGCGCAGGACGATTCCTCGTCCCACGCCCCTAGCGCAACTAGCCTTTAAGGATTAGCCCTCCAGAGCAGCCAAAACTTCCTCAGACAGGTCCATGTTCGTGTAAACGTTCTGAACATCATCGGAGTCTTCAAGCGCGTCGATCAGCTTGAAGATCTTTTTTGCGTCCTCTGCCTCAAGTGGATTCAGGACGGAGGAACGGAAATCGGTGTCGGTGTCATCGACCTCGATGCCAGCCTCAACAAGAGCTTCCTTGACTGCGGTCTGATCGGATGCGTCGCACACGATCTCGAACTGCTCATCCAGAGCATTGACTTCTTCGGCGCCAGCGTCAAGCACGGCCATGAGAACGTCGTCCTCGGTGAGCTCGCCCTTCTTCACCAGAACGATGCCCTTGCGGGAGAACATGTAGGAAACGGAACCAGACTCAGCCAGGTTACCGTTGTTCTTGGTGAATGCAGTTCGAACCTCGGTGGCAGCGCGGTTGCGGTTATCAGTGAGGCACTCAACCAGCATTGCGACGCCATTCGGACCGTAGCCCTCATAGAAGATGGTCTCCCAGTCCGCGCCACCAGCTTCTTCGCCGGAACCACGCTTGCGGGCACGCTCGATGTTGTCGTTAGGAACCGAGGCCTTCTTGGCCTTCTTGATCATGTCATCAAGCGTTGGGTTAGAGGAAGGATCGCCACCACCAGTACGAGCTGCCACTTCGATGTTCTTGATCAGCTTGGCAAATTCCTTGCCTCGCTTGGCATCGTTTGCCGCCTTCTTATGCTTGGTCGTTGCCCATTTAGAGTGGCCAGCCATGTACCCCTTCACCTTTCTCTGTTCTGCGCCCGCCTAGGACGCCACTGGGGAGCCAGTATACGCCCCTCAAATCACTGAACCTGAATTTAGTTCGCCTTTGCTTTCACGAGCTCCAAGAAATATTCATGTACTCGAGTATCTCCAGAAACTTCTGGGTGGAAGCTTGTCGCCATCACGTGGCCGCTCCGAACCGCAACGATTGCTCCCGCCGCCGCACCTGCCGGAACCGTAGCGAGCACCTCGACGTCCTCAGCCACGCGCTCTACCCACGGTGCTCGAATAAACACTGCTCGTACAGGATCTGCAATGCCCGAAAACTCCAGGTCAGCCTCGAAGGAGTCTACTTGACGGCCAAAAGCATTGCGCCTGACAGTGATGTCCAAAGCACCCAAACTGTGCGCGTCAGGCCTGGTATCGAGAATCTCGCTCGACAGCAGGATCATGCCAGCACAGGTGCCGTAAGCTGGCAGGCCATTCTCAATGGCAGCCTTGAGTGGCTCAAGCATGCCACCGAGCTCCAGCAGTTTGGAAATAGTCGTGGACTCCCCACCTGGGAGAATGATCCCATCCAGGCCTTCGAGGTGCTCGACCCTACGAACCTGTCGATGCTCAACCCCCAATGCATCGAGCGTCCGTTCATGCTCTGCCACGCCGCCCTGTACCGCCAGTACACCAATGAGCATTTATCCATTCTCCTTCTTTGGGATCGTCTCTTGACCGGGCTCCAGTGTCCGGGTGAGGCCCTCTTGGGTCACGACTGCGACCAGATGTCCTGCCCTGTCGAAGATCCTGCCGTGAGTCAGCGAACGGCCGTCGCTTGCCGATGGCGAAATCTGGTCATACAACAACCAATCATCAGCACGGAACGGCCGCAGGAACCACATCGCGTGATCCAGCGAAGCCACCATGACATTGGCGTCCGGGTGCGGCACAAGCGCTGATTGCAGCAGTGTCATATCGGACATGTAGGCCAGGGTGCAGACATGCAGTGTTTCGTCGTCTGGCAGCGGGTTCTTCGACCTAAACCAGACTATTTGCTGGCTCGCTGTGTAGGGATTGTGGTCATAGGAATCTGTCGGCACCACCCTGATGTCCCAGTCAGACCATTCGTCGTCGACAAGCATGCGAAACGCTGGACGCAGCACGCTGGAGTCGGGGGTGATTTCCTCGGGCATCGGCACATTCCGCATGGTGTCGGAGTGTTCGAGCCCGCACTGCCCTTCGTGGTGGAAACTTGCCTGCATGATGAAGGTGGCTTCGCCGTCTTGCACAGCCTTGACCTGCCGGGAGCAGAAGCTGCGACCGTCGCGCACCCGGTCGACCAAATAGGTGGTGGGTTTGTCGGGATTGCCTGGGGCGACGAAATAGGCGTGCAGCGAGTGGACTCGATATTCCGGGTCGACTGTTCGTGTCGCTGCCACGAGGGCTTGGGCTGCGACTTGGCCACCGAAGGTTCTGCGCAGTTTCGAAGGAATGACGGGGCCACGGTAGATGTTGCGGTCGATGAGTTCCAGCCTCAGGACGTCGTGAATATCTGCCACGTTCCGTACACTCCTCGGTTTGGTTGCTAGTGTGTCCAATTATGACACCTCGCGAACTGTATTCACGCATAGCTGTCGCCGAAATGGTGACCTGGGCTCTGCTTATCGGCGGAATCATCCTGAAATATTCCGGGGTCACGCCGATGGGCGTGCGCATTGCCGGCCCCATCCACGGTTTTACCTTCTTGACTTATTGCGTGATCACAGTGCTGCTGTGGGTAAATAATCGGTGGTCGTTTGGAAGGTTGATCGTAGGCTTGCTCTCTTCGGTCATTCCGTTTGCTACCGTGCCGTTCGAGCGCAGTGCCGAAAAAGCCGGGCTTCTCGACGGCCCATGGCGCTTCGCATCTTCGGATGAACAGCCTCGTGGGGTCCTGGAACAAGGCCTGGCATTCGTGGTACGCAAGCCCCAGCTGGCAGCCGTGTTGATTCTGATCGGTGTCGCAGTCGTCTTCACCATCTTGCTCATCCTCGGACCGCCCATTCCAAATAGATAGCGCAAAGAAATAAGGCCCTACGTGCGATTCAAAATCCGCACCTAGGGCCTATACTTTTGGGCTAATTACCAGCCGCGCTCTGCGAGGCGGTGAGGAACTGGCTCATCTTCAACGTTGATGCCAACCATAGCTTCACCGAGGCCGCGGGAGACGCGTGCAATGGTGTCTGGGTCATCAAAGTTCTGGGTGGCCTGAACGATGGCCTTCGCGCGAGCCTCTGGGTTTCCGGACTTGAAGATGCCGGAACCCACGAACACGCCCTCAGCGCCGAGCTGCATCATCATTGCTGCGTCAGCTGGGGTTGCGATGCCACCGGCAGTGAAGAGCACCACTGGCAGCTTGCCCTCGCGAGCAACTTCGCGAACGAGCTCGTATGGTGCCTGAAGCTCCTTGGCTGCAACGTAAAGCTCATCCTCAGCCATGGACTTCAGACGATTGATCTCTGCACGGATGGTGCGCATGTGGGTCACAGCGTTAGAAACGTCGCCGGTACCAGCTTCGCCCTTGGAGCGAATCATTGCAGCGCCTTCGTTAATGCGTCGCAAAGCCTCGCCGAGGTTCGTTGCGCCACAGACGAAAGGCACGGTGAAATCGAACTTGTCGATGTGGTTTGCGTAGTCCGCTGGGGACAGCACCTCAGACTCGTCGATAAAATCAACGCCGAGCGACTGCAGAACCTGCGCCTCAACAAAGTGGCCGATGCGTGCCTTAGCCATCACTGGGATGGACACGGCGTTAATAATGCCCTCGATCATGTCAGGGTCCGACATACGGGAAATGCCGCCCTGTGCGCGGATATCTGCAGGGACGCGCTCAAGCGCCATGACTGCAGTTGCGCCTGCGTCTTCAGCGATCTTGGCCTGTTCTGGGGTTACGACATCCATGATGACGCCACCCTTCAACATCTCTGCGAGACCGCGCTTCACGCGAGCGGTGCCCTGCGCCTGTTCCAGATTGGTCACGGTGGTGGTGCCTCCTCATGCAATTCAAGTCAACTTTTGCGACTTATCCCATGTTAAACGCTGCAGGTGACTTAAGGAACTATCGCCCCTGAAAATTACTGACTTCCCAATTCGAAGAACACTGGCAGTGGCGCGGTTCCGCCGAGTCGGAAGGCACGTACACCTGGACGAAGCCGCAAGGAACGCGTATCGCGAACAGCATCATTGTAAAAGCGTTGGGCCAATTGCACGCGAGTACAGGCATCGATGATGCTGGGATGAGTGGAAGCAGAGGCAGCCATCATTTGTCGCTCCGCCGCGGCGCGGTCGTCGAAAAGTGCGGGTTCGAGCGCAATGTCTTGGGCTCTATGTGCGTACCCGGCTGCAGACGGCTCCAAAGCCTCGATCAACGCAGCTCGCCTGTCCAGGGCGGCGCTGAGGCTAAGCAAAGCAGCGTCCACACGAATATGCAGCCGATTGAGTCGTTGGGCGGTGAAATAAGCCCAGCAGGCAAATAGCGTAAGCACAATCGCGAGGACGGCGGCACAGAGTGCAGTTACCATGACAGTCGCACCACCGTTCCGTCAGCGACGGTGTCGTACACGCGCTGAATATCCGCGCCGACCCGGGACCAGTCGTAATCCCACGCCCGAGCAGAGCCCCGCTCGCGAAGACATTGTCTTAGGCCTGGATCTCCAATCGCTTGGTCGATCACCAGGGCCAGATCTCGGGCAGAACCGGTGTCGAAGCTGAGCCCACAAGGCGTAGCGGAGTCTGCCTGCACTACGTGATTGAACGCCTCCAGGCGGGAAGCAATAACGACGGCCCTTGCTGCCATAGCTTCCACCAGCACAATCCCGAAACTCTCCCCACCAAGTTGAGGCGCTACAAAGATATCTGCGCGCTGCAACAAGGCGATCTTTTCAGCCTCTGATACCTTGCCCACAAAATCCACCCCCGCAATATCGCGAGGCTCCCCGCCACCAATGACTGTCAGGTGGAAGGGGTGAGAGACGAGTGGCAACGCACTGAGCAAAACATCCAGTCCTTTTCGTGGCTCGTCAATGCGACCAAGAAACACGACCTCGACAGGCTCGTTGTGCGGTTTCTCAGCCGGGACGAAGGCATCAACTGCGACGCCATTGGGAATGAGCACAGGATCAGTACCCAACTGCTCCACCTGCCAACGACGTGCCATTTCAGACACCGCGATGCCGCCACGGATCTTTTCCAGCAAGGGTTTAAGCCCAGCAGCAGCGAGCCTCAGCAGCAGCGAATCAGTTGCAGATGCATGATAGGTAGCCACAATTGGGCCGTGCGCAAGTGCAAGCGCCTGCAAAGAATAGCTCGGCGCATTTGGCTCATGGATATGAAGTATGTCGAACTGTCCTTGCCCGATGAATTGCTTAAGCTGCCTAGCAACCCGTGGCCCTAGCGCTAAACGGGCAACGGAGCCATTGTATGGAACCGCCACCGATGGCCCACCCTTCACAACGAATTCGGGCACATCGCAATCATTCGAAGCTGGACCAATGACCTTGACGTCGTGTCCCTGCTGCAGCAGGTATCGGGCGTGATCAAGAATATGGGCCTGTACTCCCCCAGGCTCATCGAAAGAATACGGACAGACAATGCCAACTCGCATGTTCCTCAGCCCCTCAGTGGCGCTTTCGGTCAGCGAGCCAAAGTGACTGAAGCATGTGCCAATCCTCTGGATGAGCTGCAATATCATCCTCGAAATTGCGGGCGATGCGAGCTACCGTGCTGTCAAGATCGTCCACCTCAAGTGGAGACGATATTTCGAAACTCCATCCGGAAGGCGTGAAGTAGGACGACACGGTATGCAACGCCGCTCCGGTACTGAGCGCCAGTTGAGCTGGCCCTGCCGGGAAGGTTGTTGCTTCACCGAAGAAGCTTGTGGGAACACCTCTTCCTTTCAGATCCCGCTCCCCCAACAAGCACACAATCCCACCTTCTCGAAGAACCTCCTGCAACCGATCGAACGGCGCTTGCTTTCCGCCGGTGTGGGCCAGCACCTCAAACCCGAGGCCTTCACGAAACTCGACGAAGGCGTCGAAAAGCACCTCGGGTTTCAGCCTCTCGGCGACCGTCGTGAACTGGCCCGCGTAGCCGACCAGCCACACTCCAGCCATGTCCCAGTTACCGGAATGAGGCAAAGTCAAGACCACACCCTTGCCTTGATCGAGTGATGCACGCAGGTGACGGCGCCCCTGCACATTTTGGTCCAGTCGCTCCCACAACCGCGCACGATCGAAGCTCGGCAAACAAAACGCCTCTGCCCAGTAGCGCGCGTAGGAGCGCATCGCGGGCGCAACCTCAGCCTCAGGCTTGTCGACGACCCGACCTAGATTCCTACTGAGCTGGCGCACCGCGTCGTGTTTTCTGGCAACCAGCGTCGCCACGAATTCGAATCCGCGTCGAACTAATTCGACAGGCAGAAGACCCAGCACCTTCCATGCCGAAATGTACCCAATTGCTGCGAAATCCCGTGATCGAAATGCATCAACAATGCGCATGACTATGCTCCCGCCGGAGGCGCCACTCCATCATTGGCACCAACATCCTTGCTGGCCATCACTAGGCGTTGGATCACCGTCACCACAGACCCAATCGCCAGCAGCCACACGGAAATATCCAAGGCAAATGGGACGCCCAATCCACTGAGGCCCAGGCCGGTCAGCCCAATGATGAGTCGCTCTGGACGTTCCACCAAGCCACCGACGATTTTCAGACCACCAGCTTCAGCTCGCGCCTTCACATAACTGATCACCTGGGACGCCACAAGAACGGTGAATGAGGCACCGATCAACCACTGCGAGGCGTCGTAACGATAAATCAGCCACCAAGTGATGACAGAAAACAGCACTCCGTCCGTAATTCTGTCGCAGGTTGCATCGAGCGTAGCCCCAAACGCGGTGCCACCACCCCGCAATCGAGCCATGGTGCCGTCAACCATGTCAAAGGCGGTGAACAACCCTGAAAGCAGTGCTGCCCAAAAGAGGTGTCCGGTGGGAACCAAGACAGCAACAATCGCGCACGAAATGAGCGTGCCCAACACGGTGACCGAGTTGGGCGTGAGTCCCATCTTGAGAAAGGTCTTTGCGACGGGCTCCACGACGACTGCCGCTGGCCTACGGCCGTGCACACTCAGCACTGTTTCCTATCTCCTTAGGGGGTTGCAACGCCAGGAAGCGAAGAATCCTCAGCCCAGGCAGCTGCCAGCAGCGAACGGGTGTCCTTTAGCAGCTGGGGCAGGACTTTCGTCCCACCGAGGACTGTCATGAAATTAGCATCTCCAGCCCAACGTGGCACCACATGCAGGTGCAGGTGATCTCCGATCGAGCCACCAGAAGCCTTACCAAGATTGAACCCGACGTTGAAGGCATCCGGGGAAGACACCTTCTTGATCACCTTGACAGCTGTTTGAGCGAACAACATGAGCTCTGCGGATTCTGCCTCGGTAAGGTCCTCCAGGTTGGCAACCTTTCGGTAGGGCACCACCATGCAGTGACCGGAGTTGTACGGGAATAGGTTCAGCAAACAGTAAACAGTTTCCCCACGCGCAACAATGAGCCCTTCCTCATCCGACATCTGCGGAATATCGAGGAAAGGATCCTTGCTTTTTGCGGAGGACGGCTTGGTAGCGATGTAGTTCATCCGGTACGGAGCCCAGAGACGCTCCAACCGATCATCGCTGCCAATGCCGGTATCCACGTAGCTATCGTCGAGCGCCAAGGCTCTCCTCAGAAGGCTGGTCGTTCACGCGGTCGCGGATCCAGCGCTCGATCAGGTCGATAGCTTCAGCGGTAGGAACACCGTTGATCTGCGTGCCATCCAGGAAGCGGAAGCTCACTGCATCAGCTTCCACGTCACGAGCACCTGCCAGCAGCATGAATGGGACGCGTGCTTGGGTGTGATTGCGGATCTTTTTCTGCATGCGGTCATCGGAGGTGTCGACCTCCGCGCGGATGCCACGAGCTCGCAGCTGCTGGGAGACACCTTCCAAGTGCTCAGCGAAGTCATTGGCAACAGGAATACCAACGACCTGGTGAGGAGCCAGCCAAGCTGGGAATGCACCGGCATAGTGCTCCAGGAGCACACCGAAGAAGCGCTCGATGGAACCGAACAGTGCACGGTGAATCATGATTGGGCGCTGCTTGGTGCCGTCTGGAGCGGTGTACTCGAGGTTGAAGCGCTCAGGAAGGTTGAAGTCGAGCTGCACCGTAGACATCTGCCAGGTACGGCCAATCGCATCGCGGGCCTGAACGGAAATCTTCGGACCGTAGAAGGCTGCACCCGCAGGGTCCGGCACTAATTCCAAACCAGAATTCGTTGCCACGCGCTGCAGAATTGCAGTGGACTTCTCCCAGATCTCGTCCGAACCAACGAACTTGTTCGGGTCCTTGGTGGACAGCTCCAGGTAGAAATCGTCCAGGCCATAGTCCTTGAGCAGGGAGATGATGAACTCGAGAACGCTGGTGAGCTCTGCTTCCAGTTGATCCTCGGTGCAGTAAATGTGGGCGTCGTCCTGAGTAAAGCCTCGGGCACGGGTAAGGCCGTGGATAACACCAGACTTTTCGTAACGGTACACGGTACCGAATTCGAAGAGGCGCAATGGCAGTTCACGGTAGGAACGACCGCGAGAGGCGAAAATCAAGTTGTGGAACGGGCAGTTCATCGGCTTGGCGTAGTAGTCCTGCGGCTGCTTGGTGCAGTTGCCATGCTCGTCGTATTCGCCATCCAACTGCATTGGAGGGAACATGCCGTCGGCGTAGAAATCAAGGTGGCCAGACTTCTGGAACAGGTCACCCTTGGTGATATGAGGCGTGTTGACGAAAGAGTAGCCAGACTCGATGTGGCGACGACGGGAGTGCTCTTCCATCTCCAGTCGCACGATGCCACCGTTAGGGTGGAATACCGGGAAACCGGAGCCGATCTCGTCTGGGAAGCTGAACAAGTCAAGTTCTGCACCTAGACGACGGTGGTCACGCTTCTCCGCTTCCTCCAGCATGTGCTGGTACTCTTCCAATGCTTCCTTGGACTCCCAGGCGGTGCCGTAAATGCGCTGCAGGCCAGCCTTGGACTGGTCACCGCGCCAGTAAGCTGCGGAGGAACGAGTCAGCGCGAATGCTGGGATGTACTTAGTGGTTGGCACGTGAGGACCACGGCAGAGGTCGTACCACTCCACTTCGCCAGTACGAGGGTTGACGTTGGAGTAGGCGGTCAGCTCGCCAGAACCAACCTCCATTGCTTCGTCAGAGTCCGGGTCGACATTGCCCTTGTCGTCGATAAGCTCCATCTTGTACGGCTCTTCGGCGTATTCGACGCGAGCTTCCTCGACGGATGCGTACGCCTTGCGCTCAAACTTCTGCCCCGACTTGATGATCTTCTTCATCGCCTTTTCGATGTTCTTCAGATCTTCAGGGGTGAACGGTTCCTTGACGTCGAAGTCGTAGTAGAAACCGCCCTCAATTGCTGGGCCAATGCCGAGTTTGGTGCCTGGGAAAAGCTGCTGGACGGCCTGCGCGAGCACGTGTGCGCACGAGTGGCGGATGACGCCGCGACCTTCTTCGGTGTTGGCTGGAATCGCTGTAAACTCTCCGGCCTCAGCAGGCACGAAGGAAAGGTCCTTGATAACTCCGGTGGAATCCTTTGCTGCGACGATGGCCTCTGGACCCTTGTTTGGGAGGTCCAACTCGCGCATGGCGGCACCGACGGCGACACCTGCTGGTACCTGGAATGAAGTCATGGTGGTCACTTTTGCGCTCCTTTTGCGCTCATGGCCTGCGGCATACCTGGCCGCCGGCCGATTCTAATTGTCCCAGCTCAGTGTCGAAACGACGATGAGGCCAACTGAAATGACTTGTCTTCAGCTGGCCTCATCACCGCCGATCAACGTTGCTTGGTTGTTGATCTTACTCTTTGGGGCTAACCCTGCAGGAGTGCAGCTCCCCAGTAATCATCTTCCGACGTCGTTCCAGGCGGAATGAAGAACACTGCGGATCCGATGTGCTCGATCCATTGGTTCAGGCGATCGCCTTCGTCCAGTCGTTGTTGGATGGCCTCGAACTGGGTCCGGGGATCCTTTTGGAAGCAGATGAATACTAAGCCTGAATTCGAGGTGCGCTCGGACCCCGGCTCGGCAGGCAAATCGTAGTTGTAAGCACGACGCCTAATTCGCTGCTCTGGATGCCCGGTAGGCATCGTGGCCCGCGCCATGTGACTCATCGGGTCAATGACGGGGAGACCAAACTCGTCAACGGCCTTGAAATTAGGGGCATCGTGTTCCTCAGACCCGGTGAGAGGTGCGCCATTGTCAAGCTTGCGTCCCATGGCGATTTCCCGAGAATGACGATCCAAGATCTCCCAGGTGTCAAGGTTCATTGCGATGCGACGAGCAACCATCACACAGCCGCCCTTGGCCCATTCCGGACCGTTGTCGATCCACACGACCTCACCGTAGTCGCGCTCATCGACGGGGTTCACTGTGCCATCGATCTGGCCAAAAAGATTACGAGGCGTGTCATTCTTCGACTTTGCGCCATCTGCGTGCAGGAACCCTTGCTGCATCCAGCGCACAGCAACGTAGTCGACGCCTCCGCGGATCATCTGGCGAGTCGCGTGTGACAGCATGAGCGGATCGTCGCAGCAGAGCTGCAGGACAAGATCAGCTGCGCCCCATTCGTCCTTGAGCTTGTCTTTGCTGAACGGCTTGATTGGTTTCACCCATTCAGGAGCCTGCTGTCCGATGATCTCGAAAAGTCGCTCTCCGAAGCCACAGGTGATGGTCAAGTTGGCTGGAGTTTTGGTGAGTTCTGGTTCGAGATCCCCCAATGGGGCTTTACCCGAGGTCAGACGTCGCGCGTCGTCAGTCCACACCTTCATTAGTTGGATAACGCGGTGCCGATCAACTCCAGGCCTGAGGGTGAATGCCACCAGATTAAGGTGTGCCTGGCCAGGCGTCGTGATGCCAGCCTGGTGTGTACCATCGAATTGTACGGTTTGCTCCGCAAGGGGAACGACCTGTTCGTGATTCGATTCCTCAGCGGCCTTGGAACAGGAAGCTAAGGTTCCCCCTGCAACTGTCGCCACGGATGCAGTGAGGAATCCTCTTCGGGTGATTTTTTCTTTAGCCATGGTTCATGTGTGACATTGGGGCCATGCCGTTATTTCCTTGAACGCCACCGTTAGCACCGTAGTTTTCTTCACCGCTACCAATGGTGCGAACGTCGGAGGTGACCTTGGCGGTCTCACCGTTGGAGAATTTCAGGGTGATGTCAACCGTGGTTCCAGCTTCGATTGGATCCGTGATGTCCATGATCATGAGGTGGTCGCCACCAGGCTTGAGCTCGTATTCGCCACCAGCAGGGATGGTGAGGCCACCTTCCTTCATCTGCATAACACCATTGACCACCTCGTGGATTTCGTACTTTCCAGCGTTGAGGTTTGTGGTGAAGGACTCCAGCTTGACGTCCTTGTCGGTGTTGTTCTTCAGCGTGCCGAAGATGCCGGTCATGTTTTTGGCTGCTGGCTTTGCCTTAACGAAGGTGTCTTCAAACACGACGCCGTGTGCGGAGTCTTCCTTTGCCTCAGACTTGGAAGAAGTCTTTGGTGCGGGCTTCTGGGCGCTGGTTGCTGTCTCGACCTTGGTGTCGGAGTCCTTCTGCATGTTGGCGCATGCAGTCAAGGATGCAGCGGTGAGGGCTGCAACGGCAATGATGCTGATCTTCTTCATAGCGTTCATGGTCCTACTTCTTCCTTCGTGAAACAGCGAGAACGATTCCTACGACGATTGCCACCAGTGCAACGAGACCACCGATGAGCATGTAGAGGAATTGTTGGTTGGAATATGGCGCCTCCGACGAACTTGCAACCATCTCTTCAGATGTTGGAGTTGTGGAAACGTCCCCTGCCAGCGTGAAAGTGGTCATTCCTCGTGTGGCATGACCATCAGAGGAGGTAATTTGGAAACCCACTTTGTAGTCGCCTGGAGCTAGCTGGATGTCCGCAGGGATATCAACACGGATGATCTGATTATCTAACTGAGGAGTCGCCGAAAACAGCACTTCTCCCGTTTGTTGGTTGCTCAGTGCAACTGTGTTGAATGTATCTTTCGGAATGCCAGAAAACTCCAGTTCCAGCTGGCGAGGGGCCTGCTGCACTGTGCTGCCGTCTGCTGGATTTGATCGGACAACAACATCATGTGCGTCAGCAGGTAGGCCGCTACCTGCAGGAGAAAGCAGGAATGCTGCGCTGGCTACGACTGCGGTCAGAGCTCGCTTCACGTTCATCCTTGTTCCCCTCCTGTTTGGTGTACCCGCCAAGAAACTGCCTGGCAGGCTGCGGACTGGGTACTAGTCGGAGGGAGGGATTGTTTAGTTCCCGTCCGCTTTTAGTTTACCCCCAAGACTTAAGTGAACCTAAAGAATTGGAACTGAGAACGACAAACCCCGCAGGTGCAACAAGCACATCCTGCGGGGTTTGTCTAAAACTTGTGGTCCCAGCTGGGATCGAACCAGCGACCTTTCCGGTGTGAACGGAACGCTCTTCCACTGAGCCATGGGACCTACAGGTGACAACACTAGCACCGCGTTCTTGAAATATTAAAATCGAGCTAACCCATCCCAAACGTTAGTTGAATTACATCGACGTAACTAAAAAAATCCGCCGTTGTAGTGCAGATTTGTTAAGTTGACCTGATACAAGCTAATGTTTGTGTTCGCACCAAACAACAGTTGTTGCTTGAAATGCGAATGCGGATGTAGCGCAGTTGGTAGCGCATCACCTTGCCAAGGTGAGGGTCGCGAGTTCGAGTCTCGTCATCCGCTCTGATTTCTACCGAAATCATTTCTGCGCGTTTAGCTCAGCGGGAGAGCGCTTCCCTGACACGGAAGAGGTCACTGGTTCAATCCCAGTATCGCGCACAGGTATCCGGCGGGGTACTAGAAAAGAATACGTAATGCGGATGTAGCGCAGTTGGTAGCGCATCACCTTGCCAAGGTGAGGGTCGCGAGTTCGAGTCTCGTCATCCGCTCTGGTACTTTTTAAGTACCGAAGAGGCGGGAATTTCCTGCCACGGTGGAATGGCCGAGTGGTGAGGCAACGGTCTGCAAAACCGTGCACACGGGTTCGATTCCCGTTTCCACCTCACAAGCTAGCGCGTTTAGCTCAGCGGGAGAGCGCTTCCCTGACACGGAAGAGGTCACTGGTTCAATCCCAGTATCGCGCACAGGCGTTTGGTCCAGCGCCCAATAAGTGGACCACATGCGGATGTAGCGCAGTTGGTAGCGCATCACCTTGCCAAGGTGAGGGTCGCGAGTTCGAGTCTCGTCATCCGCTCCACTTGAAAGGTCGCCCGGAAATTTTCGGGCGACCTTTTGTTATGCTGGTGCCCCATGAGCCACCACGTGCTAAAGGAACTCCTTGGGCCGACCCTACCGGTCGGAGATCCCGAGGTCAGAGCAATCGCGGTGACAACCGCGGACGGACAGGTATCAGTGGCTGGGACGTCGCAAAGCCTAGGCAGCAACCTTGATACCGAGCTGCTGCAGGAGCTGCGCTGGTGGTCGGACGTTGTTCTGGTGGGCTCCCGCACCGTCAAGGCTGAGAATTACGGTGGGGTACAGGTTCCCGAGTGGGTGCGCAGTGTCCGGAAGTCTCGTGGGCAAGCGGAGGTGCCGCCCATCGCTGTGATTTCCCGCAGTCTTGACTTTGATATGTCGTCGAGGTTCTTCACGGACACCAAAGTTCCCCCGCTCGTCTTGAGCCCAACAGACCGACAGGTGCCGGGGCTGAATACGGTGCACGTGCCAGACGAGGACTACATCGATGCTCTTGGCAGGCTCGGACTGCACCGCGTCAGCGTCGAGGGCGGCCCTGGAATCTACTCGCGCGCTTTTCGACGAAACGAAGTCGACCTACTCCACTTAACGATCGACCCATCGCTCGCCCTTAGTTCGCACCACCCGCTCATGTTCGCTGATTCTGAGCACACTCCCCTATCCCTGAGTCTGGAATACAGCCATGTGGACACGGAAGGTTGTGTGTTTCTGCGATACCGCGTTCGTAATTGAGTGTTGCTGGCATAGTTTCACAGCTGGCTTGGTTACTGTAGGCAGGTGATGACTGCGATTGAAGAACGCCTAGCGCGACTTTGGGTTTCCTCTGCCCCTTCTCAGGCTCGGGATGGGGTGCGGAGGACTCCATGGGATCTGGTCGCTAATGTCGCGCTGTGGCCTGTCGCAGTGATGTTGGTTCTGCATCGTGTCTTCGTGATGGCTATAAACGGCAGCGTCACCGATGACTTTTCTACGGTGTACTACGCTCTGCGCCGCTTTCACGACGGAGTTCCGGTCTACAACGAGACCTATCATTTTGTGGATCCTCACTACCTGTACAGCCCTGGCGCCACATTGTTCCTATCGCCACTCGGCTTACAGACCGATTTCGATACTGCCCGCACCATCTTTATCATTACGAATGCGTTGGCGATTGTCGCAGCGCTCGGTGTCCTGACCCGGCTCTTTAGCTACTCGCTGCGCAGCGCTATTTTTCCCTTTTCCGTTGTGGTGGCTTACCTCACCGAGGCAGTCCAAAACACGTTGGTCTTTTCCAACATCAACGGGGTGCTACTTTTAGCCCTCGCGTCTTTCCTTTCACTGCTGTACCACGACAAACGCTGGGCAGCCGGATTGGTGCTCGGGTGTGCGATCTTGATCAAACCGATCTTTGCCCCGCTGCTGTTCTTGCCTTTCGTCAAGGCACAGTGGCAGACGGTACTGTCCGCGATTTCGATCCCAGTCGCGTTCAACCTTGCTGCCTGGCCAGTGGTTCCCCAAGCCAGCGACTATGTCACCCGGACCATGCCATACCTAGGCCTAACCAGGGATTTCGCGAACTCGTCTCTGCCGGGCATCGCCTTGTATTTCGGCATGCCTGAATGGCAAGAGAAATTCTGGTTCCTCATGTTTGCAGCACTCATTGTGGCCGGCCTTATTGGGCTGCTGCGCCTGCGCTACAGCGAGGCGCTGTTGTGGCTAGCGTGCACGTCGTCCTTGCTGCTCGCCGGGGTGTTTTTCCTGTCCTCCCTGGGCCAGATGTACTACTCGATGTTGCTGTTCCCCCTGCTTTTCACAGCACTTCTCCCCCGCTCCCCGATGCACAATCCAGTAGCGTGGCTGGCAGCTTACGGATTCCTCACCTACGACAACTGGAACTCCAAGGAATGGATCGATACCGGCCGCTGGTTCACCTATCTGCTCCCTACCACGGGCTGGGCGCTCATCTTGATCGTGATTTCGGTGACCGCAGTAGTATGGGCGTTTCACGATGTGAAAGGAAGCAATGACCGACTTCACGCAGCTTAGCGACGACGAATGGCGTCGCCGACTTTCGGCCGAAGAATTCCACGTTCTAAGAAAGGCGGGCACCGAACCTCCACACACTGGTGAATACACCAGCACCTTTGCGGAAGGCGTATATTCCTGCAAAGCCTGTGGCGCTGAGCTATTTCGCTCAGAGACCAAGTTCCAGGCACACTGTGGCTGGCCCGCTTTTTACAGCCCATTAGCGGGCGACAGAGTCATTGAACGTGAGGACAACTCGCTGGGCATGCGACGTGTGGAGGTGCTCTGCGCGCGCTGCCACTCGCACTTGGGCCATGTCTTTGATGGCGAGGGCTACCCTACCCCAACCGATCAGCGATATTGCATCAACTCGATCTGCCTGACCTTCGAAGAAGGCCATTAGAAAAAGGGCTTTCCATTTCGGAAAGCCCTTCCTCACTTCTTAAGGCATAACCTCGATAATCTCCGCGATGTCTGCCACGCGACGGCCGGAGAAGAATGGCACCTCTTCGCGGACGTGCAGGCGAGCCTCGGTGTAGCGCATCTGGTGCATGAGGTCAACGATGCGGTGCATCTCAGGGGCCTCGAACGCAAGCATCCACTCGTAATCACCCAGAGCGAAAGCTGGAACGGTGTTGGCACGAACGTCTGGGAATTCACGAGCTGCCATGCCATGCTCGGCCAGGATACGACGACGCTCCTTGGCATCCATGAGGTACCAGTCGTAAGAGCGGACAAATGGGTACACGCAGATCCAAGCACCTGGTTCTTCACCCATGATGAAGGATGGCAGGTGGGAGCGGTTGAATTCTGCTGGGCGGTGCAGAGACGTGCCAGTCCAGAAGACCTCAGAAACCTGTCCCAGGACGGTGGTGCGACGGAAGTCGTTGTACGCCTTTTGGATGTCGGCGATTTCCTCGGCGATGAACCAGATCATGTAGTCGGCTTCAGCTCGGATACCCGAGATGTCGTAGATGCCACGAACAGTCACCACACCAGACTCTTCAAGCTGCGCGAAGAATGCCCGGGCTTCGGCAACGATATCTGCGCGCTCATTGCCCAGGGCACCCGTGAGTACCTTGAAGGTGGCAAACATGGAGTAGCGCTGCATGCTGTTGAGCTTTTCAAAATCCAACTTTTCGGCCATCGAAAAGGGTGTCCTTTCTACCGGGATAACTTCGGGTCAACTATATCAGCGACCTGGGACGTCGATAAGCCTCGGTGACCTCGGCGCGCCTTCACCACCAGACCGCCGTGTCTGGATAGCTTAAGTCCTTGTGAGCGACTCCGAAATTCGTAATCTGATGACCGCAGCGAACAAGCCGGTGGCTGAGCCGGAAGCATTTAAGCTGGCTGTCGAATCGATGCACCGCGCGCACTTGCGCCCGGAGATTTCGCTTGGGCCAATCCGTCCGCCACAGCGTCTGGCACCTTTTAGCCACGCCATTGGACTAGAGGTGGCTCACCCTGACACTGACATCATCGCTGCCGACAGTGACGGCGATGCCTTTGGTCGCCTCATCTTGCTACATGATCCAGGCTCTGACGAGACGTGGGACGGCGACATGCGCCTGGTGGCATACATCCAGGCCGACATGGATGACTCCGTCGCAGGTGATCCCCTGCTGCCCGAGGTGGCGTGGGAGTGGCTCAAGGAGGGCCTCGACAGCATCGATGCGGAATACAGCAACCTCGGTGGCACTGTCACCTCCACCGCATCCGTCCGCTTCGGCGACATCGGTGGCCCACCACGCGCTTTTCAGCTGGAGCTTCGCGCTTCCTGGACAGCGCAGTCGCACGACCTAGCTCCGCACGTGGAAGCTTTCGCTGCCGTTTTGGCTAATGTCGCTGGCCTTCCTCCCGAGGGTGTCGCGGAATTGGGTGTCGACGCTCGGTGAGCGCACCATTGCTGCTCGAGCCTAGAGATGGCTTGCCTCAGGTCGCACACACCGCAGCTGAGATCGCTGAGGCTGCCCGCACATTGGCTTCCGGCCGAGGGCCATTTGCCATCGATACGGAGCGTGCCTCCGACTACCGCTTCGACGACCGCGCTTTCCTACTACAAATACGTCGCCGTGACTCCGGCACCGTCCTCATTGCCCCAGAAGGCTGTCGAGCCGAAACCACGGCTGCTTTGGCACCCGTGCTAGGAGGTCAGGAATGGATTCTCCACGCCGCTGCCAGCGACCTTCCTGCTCTCTCGCTCCTCGGGCTGTATCCCGGGAAAGTCTTCGACACTGAAGTCAGTGGCAGGCTTCTGGGCTTGGAAAAAGTGAATCTCGCTGCTCTCACCGAAGAAATACTCGGAATCGGCCTGGAAAAACAGCACGGTAACGAGGACTGGTCCACGTGGCCCCTGCCCGAGTCGTGGATCGCGTACGCGGCTCTTGATGTCGAGCTTCTCTTCGAGCTTGCGGAGGCCCTCACCGAGCTTCTCGACGCCGAAGGCAAGCTTTCCTGGCTCGAGCAAGAATGCGCCCACATCGTCGCTACCACGACGGTTCCAAGGCCAACGTGGCGAGATCTCAAGGGCATCGGCAAGCTCAAGTCCCCGGAACAACTGCTCATTGCCCAAGCGTTGTGGGAGAAACGCTACGAGCTGGGCAAGCAACGTGATCGCGCGCCCCACAAGATCATTAGCAACAAGGCCATCGTCGAGATTGCTGCCTCGCAACCAATTACCAGAGCTGCTGTGAGGTCCGCGATGGGGCGCCGAAGCAAGCCAGTCGTAGCTGATCGGGTTCTGGCAACCATGAAGCGCGCGCGATCCACTCCAAAAGACACGTGGCCTCGCCCTATTAAGCCGGATTTCAACCACACCCCTGCGCCTCGTTCGATGTGGAATTCATCCTTCCCTGACGCTCATGAGGCGCTGACCTATGCACGAGAAATGCTGGCCGAGCTGAGCGAAACCACCCATACCCCAGTGGAAAACCTCTTGCAGCCGGCCATGCTTCGCGACGTCATCTGGGCGTGCGTAGTGACTCGGAAAGTCACGACCAGCATGGAAATGCTGGACTACATGACTGAAATTGGAGTTAGGCCGTGGCAGCGGGAGCTGACTGCCCCGCTGCTAGCCAAGCTCCTGTTTTAGCCGTTAAGCATCCTGCTCGTCGTCGGTGAGTTCTTCCACCCACTGGGTAACCGAGGCAACGATTCCTGGCGCATCCATGCCTAGTTCTTCCAGAAGCTGGCCACGGGAAGCGTGCTCCAAGAACTTTTCTGGCACCGCGATGTGGCGGATTGGAACATCAATGCTTGCGGAGCTGAGGGTCTCGGAGATGAGGGCTCCGATGCCACCGTGCATGACGCCGTCCTCAATGGTGACCACCAGATCGTGGTCAGCAGCGAGGCCAACAAGCGATGGCGCAACAGGGGTTACCCAACGCGGATCGACCACAGTAACATTGCAGCCCGATTCCTTGAGGGTCTCCGCTGCCTTCAGTGCGTCGCCGGCAGTCGATCCCACTGCAATAAGCAAGACACTTGGAGTGTCTTCTTCCCCATCTGCGTCGGCGTAACAGAGTACGTCTACGCCGTCGGCAAGCTGCTCGATAGCCGGGATCGGCTCGGGACGGTTGCCCTTCGGGAAGCGCACGACAGTTGGTCCGGTGGAGACCTCGATGGCTTCGTCGAATAGTTCCTTGAGCTGGTCGCCGTCGCGAGGAGCGGCGATTCGGATACCTGGAATGATGCCGAGGAGGGAGTAATCCCACACGCCATTGTGGCTCGCGCCGTCGGATCCGGTGATGCCGGCGCGGTCAAGGACAAAAGTCACTGGTTGCCCGGTCAGCGCAATGTCCATGAGTACCTGGTCGAAGGCGCGATTCATGAAGGTGGCGTAAATGGCCACAACGGGGTGCATGCCACCGAGCGCAAGACCGGCTGCCGAAGCTGCAGCGTGCTGTTCAGCAATGCCGACATCGTAGAAACGATCAGGGAAACGCGCCCCAAAGGCCGCCAGACCGGTAGGTCCTGCCATAGCAGCTGTGATCGCAACGATGTCCTGTCGTCGCTTGCCTGCGTCCACGAGGGCCTGGGAGAACACTCCAGTCCACGACGGACCCGATTCAGAAAGCGGATCTCCAGTACGAGGATCTATTACGCCTGTGGAGTGCATCAGATCAGCAGTGTTTGCCTCGGCTGGAGCGTATCCGCGCCCCTTCTCCGTGACTACATGAACGATGAGCGGACCTTCGTATTCCTTGGCATAGTCAAACGCGTGCTCTAGGGCCTTCAAGTTATGACCATCGACGGGACCGATGTACTTCATTCCCAGTTCAGGGAACATCTCAGTGGTGATGACGGTGTTCTTCACGCCTTCCTTGAAGGCATGCAGCGCGTCGAAGGTCTTCTTGCCAACCCAGCCCATGGAATTCAGAGTGGACTTGCCTTGTTCCATCACGCGATCGTAGAAAGGCTGCATGCGCAGCTCAGCGAGGTTTTCTGCTAGGCCACCAATGGTCGGCGAGTAGCTACGGCCGTTGTCATTAACGACGATGACAACATTGCTCTTCTTGTCCGCAGCGATGTTGTTCAAAGCTTCCCAACACATGCCACCCGTGAGCGCGCCATCGCCCACCACTGCAACGGTCTTGCAGTCCTTCTTGCCACTGAGCGCTGTGGCTTTCGAAAGTCCGTCCGCTACTGACAAGGACGCAGAGGCATGGCTAGATTCAGTCCAGTCGTGCTCACTCTCGGAGCGGCTAGTGTATCCAGACAGGCCCCCCTTTTGACGCAGGGTGTCAAACTGGTCATGACGTCCAGTCAGGATCTTGTGAACATACGACTGGTGTGACGTATCAAAAATGAACGGGTCTTTCGGGGAATCGAATACCCTATGCAGCGCAATGGTGAGCTCGACCACACCCAAATTTGGCCCCAAATGGCCACCCGTTGCAGAGACTTTCTGCACCAGGAAGTCACGGATCTCGCTCGCGAGCTGTTCGAGTTGAGCGGGAGTTAGGGCTTTGACGTCTGCGGGAGACTTAATACCCGAGAGAATCTCGCACTCTTCCATGTAGACACCTTCTACCTTTTCCATTGCTTGTACCTACCCCTCGGCGATCACGGCGTTTAGGGCACCGAGCCAGCGGCTTGATCTTGGGGCGAAGCTACTTTCAGGCCATATTACGCGGTTGCTGTGGCACGGAGCCAGCTTGCCTAGTCACGTGTCAGGAAACAGAATGTTTCGCTGTGATGCGTGCCGGGAAATGCGTCAAAAACTCGAACTCTGCGCAAAACATAGCCACGTTCTTGCCATTCGAGCATGTCCCGAGCCATCGTGGCTGGATCACAGCCGACGTGAATGACAGCTTTCGGTGAGCGCGCAGCCACTGCGGCAATTACTTCCCTACCTGCGCCCTTGCGCGGCGGATCAAGAACTACGGCATCCGGCGCCTCGAGCTTGTCGACGACCTTCGCAACATCCCCGGTGACGAATTCGATACGTTCTTCGCCGAGTGCCTTCTTTCCCACTTCAGCGGCATGTTTTCCAAGTTCGACAGAGATCACACGGGAGCTTGGCAGTGCTCGTCGAATAGCGGGGACGAAGAGCCCGACGCCACCGTACAAGTCCCACACCACGGGCTCGCTACCTAGATCTATTTCGCCGAGCCACTGGGCCACGATGTCGCAATACGCGTCGGGAGCTGCGCTGTGCCCCTGCCAGAAACCTAGCGGGTCCAGCTCGAACGTCGCACCGTAGACAGTTTGAGTGACTGTGGCAGGTCCACTGACGTGGCGGATTTTCCGGGAAACGCTGCGTCCACGAGCGGCCTTGTAGGATTCCACTACTGTGCGCTCGCCAGTCGACCCCACGGCCACGATCAGCTCTGCCCCTGGGGTGTACGAGCTGGAGGCCAAGATGTCATCCAAAAGGCCGGCTGGAGCTTGCGCACACGTCTTCCCAGTGATGATGTCATTGCTGTGTGAGGCACGGAAACCCGGACGCCCCTGGGCATTGACTCCCAACCGGAACCGCGTGCGCCAGCCAACCTGTGGACGCAGCGGTTGTTCCTCGATGTTTGGGATTTCAGCGACTTTGCCGATGCGCTGAAGCTGTTCGCGGACAATACCTGTCTTCATCGACAATTCGGCCTGCGGATCAACAATGCTGTAATCACAACAGCCAGCACCTGCTGCAGCCGCTGCGCATCGATGATCCACGCGGATCGGAGATGCGGTCACCACCGATGTTGCGCGTGCCCGGGCGAAGTTCTTTTTCACGGTGACGAGCGTGGCCTCGACAGTATCGCCGGGCACCGCGCCTTGCACGAACACGGCCATGCCTTCATAGCGCGCCACTCCCTCACCGCCGTGGGCAGCCTTATCGACGGTTACGGTAATGGAGTCACCAGGACTAAGCATTATGTTCCTCTTGCGCAGCATTGGCCCTGCGCACAGCCCAAATAGTAACAAGTGTGACAAGTCCCGTCAGTGGCCAACCCATGATCAGCTTAACTGCGGCAAGAGTGTTGGTGGCATCGTCGTTGTACAGCGTGTTTTGCACAATAAAGCGGCTAAAGAACACCACCGCCCATGCGAGGGTGGCGAGGTCGTACATGCGCAGTGCCACCTTGTGATTACGCCAACTCATGTCTTCGCCGTTGATTCCGCGCCAGATCACGCCAACCGCAGGCCACCGGAACAGGATGGAAGCGACGAACACAATGCCGAAAACCAGGCTCACCCAAATGCCATAGAGGAAATATCCTTTGGCGTCTCCGGTGTACCAGGCGATGGCTGCACCAATGGCTACACCAAACAACCCCGAGATTGCCGGCTGCATGTTTTCTTTACGCACGAGGCGATACACCGCAACGAGCAGGGCTACGCCCAGCGCAGCTGCCAATGCGGGGAGCAGGCCCCAACGATTATTCACCGGGATGAGAACCAGGATGGGCAGCGTGGAGGCGACCAGGCCGCTCAGACCGCCCATCTGTTCCAGCAAAGTTGGTTCAGAATCGCTCATTAGCTCTCCGCGCTTCGGTCGCGCATTTGTTGCAAGGCTGAGCCCTCATCAGGTGCTCCTTGAGGTGCAGGGTTTACTTCTGGGGCTGGCGCAGCTTGTGGCTGCTCTTGCTGCTGCGCCATAGCGGCTGCCTGTTCTGCACGCTGACGCATTGCTTCTTGAACCTGCTCCACCAATGCCGCTGGCATGACCACAGGAAGCACGTTGCCTGCCATCATCGGGGAATCGCCACGGTAAACGAAGGTGCGGGCGATCATCTCTCGACCGAGTACGGCCAGATCATCTGCAGTATCGTTTGGTGCAGCCAAGGTGACGCGAAGGGTCCAACGCGGGCCTTCAGCACCAATCATGCGGATCGTGGCGTGCTCTGTTTTACCGACGATTTCTTGTCCCCAAGGGCCATCCTCAAGGGAGGCGTCCAAACCATCACCACGCATGCCAGAAACGATCTCCGGAATCGATTCTTCCCAAAGACCACCGCTCATGGAGGATGCAAAGGCAACTGGAGTCACTCGCCCGACCTTCGTGACGATGTGCACCATCCGTGGTCCATCCGGCCCCATTTCGACCTGTACCTCAGAAGGACGTGGCATCGGAATCTTGACTGAGCCAAGATCGAGCGCCCCATCGGAGAAGTCGCTGAAGTCGAAATCTTCGAAGTTTACGGAGTCGCCATCAAATGGGCCGCGATCAGGCACCGAAGTTTCGGATTCTTGAGTCTCAGCAACCTCGATTGTTTCCTCTGGCTGCGGTTCGTCATTTTTCTTTGAAAAAGGCCACATAGCTCTCTACATCGCTTTCTGAGCTCTAGATACCGGTCGAACCGTAGCCACCGGAGCCACGGACTGTGTCATCGAGGGAATCAACTTCATCGAAGTCCATCAACTCGACTCGCTGAATGACGAGTTGAGCAATCCGGTCGCCTCGACTGATTGAGATTGGCGTGCGTGGATCCAAATTGATCAAGCACACCTTGATTTCTCCACGATAGTCTGCATCGACCGTTCCTGGCGTATTCACGATTGAAAGTCCCTGCTTCGCAGCGAGACCGCTACGTGGGTGGATGAGGCCCACGGTGCCCAAAGGAAGAGCAATAGCGATACCGGTTCCAACCAAGGCTCGCTCTCCTGGCTCGATGGTTACAGACTCGGCTGCATACAGGTCGGCGCCAGCGTCACCTCTATGCGCCCGCTGTGGCAATGGCAGGTCGGGATCGAGACGCTTGATTTTTACGGAAGTAGGGAAACTCATTTCGCTCACGATTTATACCCTAGCTTTACTGACACCCGTGAGGCGATGTGGCCATGCTCTAGTAAGGTTGATAGTCGTGAATACAACCGGATCAACTGTGCTTTACCAAGAACGACAATGGGTGCCGTGGTACTGGTGGCTCGCAGGTGTGGGAGCATCTTTCCTTACCGCTGCCCAAATTGGCCATAACCGTGAGGTCGTCTGGTTTTGGGTACCGCTGATCTTCTTCGCCACCATTGTCCTATGGTCCCTGTGGCAGCTTTCCAGCACGCAACTTCGTGTAGAGAAAGACTCAGACGGTATTACGTGGTTGACGGTTAAGGGGGCTAATTTGCCCAATAATGTTGTTTCCCGCACTCTTTCCGTCCCAGCAACTGCAAAACGCAATGCGATGGGCCGTCAGTTAGACCCTGCAGCTTTTCTTGTCTCACGCAGCTGGATCCCAGAAATGGCCATGTTCGTCATCGATGATCCAGAAGACCCGACTCCCTACTGGCTGGTGTCCACCAAGAATCCAGAAAAACTATTGGCTGCGTTCACTCAGTAACGAGGCTGCATTTCAGGTCAGCGACGCGTGCTGAAAACGGAAGTACTATTTCCTCGCCGGTACACCGTTTCACATGTCAAGCCACGAGCAACAAAAAAGGGGCTGGGAACCAATAGGTTCCCAGCCCCTGAAGCGTTCTAGCTATGCGCAGTCCAAGCAGATGATCGTGCCATCGCTCTCGGTGTGAGAAATGCGGTTGCGACGCTGTACGAGGAAGCAGCTACCACAGGTGAATTCGTCATCACGACGTGGCACCACGGTGACATTGAGTTCTTCGCCCGACAGATCAAGCGCAGGAAGATCAAAAGGCTCGACCATGTCGTCATCATCGTCCATATCCGGGACAGTGTTCTCTGCTGCCTTGAGTCCCTCGAGGGAATCAGTGTCGAGCTCATCTTCGATGCGGCGGCGAGGTGCGTCGTAGTCGGTAGCCATGCCTTGTGGATCCTTATGTTTGGAGTGTGAAGGAACCGCCAACCGGGGTGGTTGACGAATGTGCATATATCGACGCGGATATTAAAACAAGATCCACGCTTTGTCACATTGCCACTCGGCGTGTCACCTAAATCTCCTGCCTACCTGCAGTTTTGTAGCGGATATTTCCCCCGGTCATTGCACCCGCAACGGCGGTGTGCCGCCTATGCCGTCGAGAAGCTCCCATAGCCGGTCAAACACCCCGGCAGCAGCCACCAGGGTTAGCTCACCATTGGCGCCGGCGCTAGATAGCGGTGGTGTGTGTGCCACTGCGCCAGCCTCCGCTGCGATCAGCGCCCCGGCGGCATAATCCCAGGCATTGAGCCCATGCTCAAAGTGCGCATCCACGTGACCGGACGCAACGGCACACAAATCGAGGGCTGCGCTGCCCATGCGCCGAATATCTCGTACCTGAGGAAGGAGCTCGGCAACCAGTTTTCCTTGTGCGTCGCGTCGTTTGGCGGAGTAACCAAAACCTGTGGCAATCAAGGAAAGTCCGATTTCTTGAACTTCGTTGCACTTCAGCGGGGTTACTTCTTCACCACGCCGTACGGTCGCACCATGCCCCTTGACGGCGCTGTAGAGCTCTCCCGTCGCCACATTGCACACAGCACCTACGATGACTTCACCGTCACGAGCTGCGGCGATAGACACGGCGTACTGCGGAATGCCGTACATGAAATTCACGGTGCCGTCGATGGGATCCACAATCCACGTGATCCCGGATTCGGAATGAGTATCGCTGCCCTCTTCCCCAATCACACCGTCTTGAGGCCGAAGTTGCTGCAACTTCCCAACGATGAATTCTTCCGCCATCGTGTCGACAACAGTCACCGGGTCCACTGGCGAACTCTTGGTCTGCGTGTAGGCGCGCACATCACCGAGCTCACGCCGCTTTTCGACGATCTTTTCCGCAGCTTCCTGTGCCACGCTGGTCGCCACCTGATGTAAATCCATGTACTCCGTCATGGCTTCCATTCTTACGCCGATTTGGTCGCTGCGCCGTGCCAGCGGTTTTTCTTTAGAATGAACGCATGACTCAGCACGGTTTCGGCATTGACGTTGGTGGCTCCGGTATCAAGGGTGGCGTAGTCGACCTCGCCACGGGTGAGCTGGTGGGAGAACGAATCAAGATCCTCACGCCCAAGCCCGCTACCCCTGACGCCGTTGGTGAGACTATCGCCCAGATCGTCGAGCAGGCCGACTGGGAAGGACCGGTTGGGATCGCGTTGCCATCGGTCATTCGGAAGCAGCACGCGCTGACGGCTGCCAACATCGACAAGACCTGGGTAAACACTGATGTGCAGGAACTGTTCGGCCGCCACCTCACTGCGCGTGAAATCTTTGTTCTCAATGACGCAGACGCCGCCGGCATTGCTGAGGCGACGTTTGGCGCTCCGGAGGCGTCCACCGGCAGCGCCATTTTGCTCACCTTTGGCACCGGAATCGGCTCAGCCTTTCTACTCAACGGTGAGCTCTTTCCGAACACCGAACTTGGTCACCTCATGATCGACGGCAAGGAGGCCGAGCATCGCGCGTCTTCCGCGGTGAAGGAACGCAAAGACCTCTCCTACGCTGAATGGGCGAAGCGGGTAGACAAAGTGCTGCACGAATTCGAGCGGCTCTTTGGCCCAGATGCGTTCATCGTTGGTGGCGGAATTTCCCGCAAGCATGAAAAATGGGTTCCGCTGCTCACCATTGATACCCCGGTTATCCCAGCACAACTGCGGAATCAGGCGGGCATCGTGGGCGCGGCCATGGCCGCCGAAAAACAACTTCGCCCCTAAAATTACGAGGGTATAACACCCCTGCTGGACAACTTACTCTATACTGGCGTGTTGACCGTTGACTTCAGGTATGCATTAGCTTCAGGCATCTGCCTAACATCGCAGCTTAAGCGATTATTTTCATTTTCGCAGTGAGATGCCTTGCTGATGCGCTTGATTTCTACAAATGTGCCAGCGCTGGTACTGGATGAATCATCAAGGTGAAAGGGCGTACGTGGTAGCCACCGACTCTCCTGATTCGGCACAACCTGAAGGTGCTGCAGAGAAGAAGACTGTTAAGAAGGCTGTAAAGAAGGTCGCCAAGAAGGCGGTGCGCAAGGCAAGTCCGCGCGTCGCCAAGCAGGCGACCGAACCTGCGGCTGACGACGCAGTTGCCGCTGCAGTCACCACTGACGACAGCACCGACACTCCGGTGAAGGCCGCCGCGAAGAAGACTGCGAAAAAGACGGCCAAGAAGGCAGCTAAGAAGGCGGCCAAGAAGACCGCTAAAAAGGCTGCGAAAAAGACCGCGAAAAAGGCAGCCAAGAAGGCTGCTGCTCCAGCTGTTGAGGCTGAGAAGGTCGAAAAGTCGGGCGAGGACGAAGAAGCAATCGACGTTCTTGAGGACGACGAGCTCGAAGACGACTTTGACAGCGAGCCTGACGACGACTTCAACGACCTCACAGACGACGAAGAAGTAGCCGAGGACGAGGAAGACGAAGAGGAAGACGGTTCCTCCGTTTGGGACGAGGACGAGTCTGCTGCACTGCGTCAAGCTCGCAAAGACGCCGAACTGACCGCGTCCGCCGACTCTGTGCGCGCTTACCTTAAGCAGATCGGTAAGGTTGCCCTGCTTAACGCAGAGCAGGAGGTCTCCCTAGCGAAGCGCATCGAGGCCGGCCTCTACGCCACCTACAAGCTCGAGCAGATCGAGGAAGCTTTGGCGTCCGGCGACAAGGACGCCAAGCTCACCCCTGCTGTCAAGCGCGACCTGCGTGCCATTGCTCGCGACGGTCGCAAGGCAAAGAATCACCTTCTCGAAGCGAACCTGCGTCTGGTGGTCTCCCTCGCTAAGCGTTACACCGGCCGTGGCATGGCTTTCCTCGACCTGATTCAGGAAGGCAACCTGGGCCTGATTCGTGCCGTGGAGAAGTTCGACTACACCAAGGGCTACAAGTTCTCCACCTACGCCACCTGGTGGATTCGCCAGGCCATCACTCGCGCAATGGCTGACCAGGCTCGCACGATTCGTATCCCGGTCCACATGGTGGAAGTCATCAACAAGCTTGGTCGTATTCAGCGTGAGCTGCTTCAGGACCTCGGTCGCGAGCCTACCCCGCTCGAACTGGCCAAGGAGATGGACATCACCGAGGAGAAGGTGCTGGAGATCCAGCAATACGCCCGTGAGCCAATCTCCCTCGACCAGACCATCGGCGATGAAGGCGATTCCCAGCTCGGCGACTTCATTGAGGACTCCGAAGCGGTCGTCGCAGTGGACGCCGTCTCCTTCACCCTGCTGCAGGACCAGCTCCAGGACGTGCTGCAGACCCTCAGCGAGCGCGAAGCTGGCGTCGTGAAGCTGCGCTTTGGCCTTACCGACGGTATGCCGCGCACCCTCGACGAAATCGGCCAAGTTTACGGCGTCACCCGCGAACGTATCCGCCAGATTGAGTCCAAGACGATGTCTAAGCTGCGTCACCCTTCGCGCTCCCAGGTGCTGCGCGACTACCTCGACTAGCGTCTCAACGCATAAGCCCCGTTTTGCTTTGGATTACGAGCAAAACGGGGCTTTTTTAACGATTCTTCCCGTAAGACAGCCGGCGATGCACGTATTCAAACGGCCCCGGCTTCCCTGCCAATTCCAGCACGTAGGCGAAGACTAACGTCACCAACCACATTGCTACCGCAATAGCAAAAGTATCGGCAGCGCCTCTCCCCTGCCCCAAACCCAGACCGTATGGAACCACGAAGATCAAACACAAAATGGATTGCATGACGTAGCCCGTCATAGATCGTTTGCCAAGGGCCTGGAACATCGCAATGGGGACTGGCAGCCGCTGGCCGTCGTTAAGCTTGCGCTGGAACGGCTCGCAGGCCAGCGCGACCATCGCCACGATGCCAGGACCGGTAAGCACACCGAACGCCTGATTCAGCATCACTAGAGGCATTTCAAAGCGGGGGCTGATCACCCCAGCACCTGCCAAACCAAGAGGCAGGCCGATGATGAGTATCACCGCAATGCCGATCCACATGGCGATCTGAAGCTGCTTTCGGTGCGCCTCAACATCTCGGAGCACGCCCCGGCGCGCGGCGATGAATCCGAGGATCATGACGGGGCCAATCATCATGATGATGCTTGGGAGCGTAAAGGGTGAGGCCACAACCAGGATCGCACCCAAAATCAGCTGACCGAGATAGGAATTACTTATCCCCTCAATGCTTTGCTCCATTCCTGATTGCGGGTTGAGCATCATCTGGCCCATGCTTTCGTCGCCAATGGCGAACATCAACACTGCCAATCCGATGAACAACAGAGTATTGGCACCGAACAAACACCCGGCGATGATCAGGAGGACCTTGTCTTTCACGGCCAAACACAGAGCCAGCAACATTCCGATCAAGCCATAAGTCAACATGATGTCGCCGTAGAACAAAAACAGGCAGTGAGCTAGCCCGAACAGAGCGAGAAAGCCATATCGCTTCACCAACTGTTTGCGGGCGGCCTTGAGTGGCAGGCCGCGTCGGTACAGGCTCATGGAGATGAGCCCGACACCGAAGCCAAGCAACGTGGCGAACATTGGAAGACCACGCACGTGGAGGAACATGGCGCCGAAAATCACAGCGGCTTTGTCCCACACGCTGCCATCCACGACGCCACCAAGCGTCGCACCCAATGGGGCATCCATGACAGGAGCCCAGGCGGTCGCTAGGTTAGCCCCGGCAATTCCAAGGAGTGTCAGTCCCCTGGCAACATCTGGTGAGAGGATTCTGGGGGATGATACAGCAGACAATCTTCACTCCAGGTTCTAAAGAAATTGAAACCTAATAACTGCGGTAGACCCTACCACTTTCGCAGGTATGCGATCCGGTCGCGCAGCTGTTCTGCAGTACACAGCGCTGTGGGCGGGCCACCACACGCGTTGCGGGCCTCCGTATGAATCGCGCCGTGTGGACGCCCAGTGCGAGACGCAGTGATGGATACCAAGGCGTTAAGCTCCTTGCGCAGCTTTGGAATCTCCTCGCCGGCCAAGCCTTCTCGCGGATTGAATGCAGGAGCTGCTTCTTCCTTGCGCTTCTTTTCCTCCGCTGCCCGGGCTTCCACTTGCTCTGCCTGGCGCTGACGCAGCAAGGCCCGCATCTGCTCAGCATCGAGCAATCCCGGCAGACCAAGATAATCGGCCTCTTCTGCCGATCCTGTGAAAGCTCCGGTGCCATAGGTGGAGCCGTCGTAAATCAGCGAATCAAGTTCTGCTTCCGCGCCCAGGGCCTCATAGGTGGGCAGATCGTCCTTCTCGTTCTTCTGTTTGTTAGCCTCAGCCAGCAGCTCGTCGTCCCAGCCTTCTTTCGGACGGTCCGGCTTGCCCAATACATGGTCTCTCGACGTCTCGAGCTTGGAGGCAAGTTCAAGCAACACAGGGACTGAGGGAAGGAACACCGAAGCAGTCTCCCCAGCTTTGCGCTTTCGCACAAAACGACCAATGGCCTGAGCAAAGAACAACGGAGTCGAGGCGGAGGTGGCGTAGACACCGACAGCAAGACGCGGAACGTCAACGCCTTCGGACACCATGCGGACAGCCACCATCCACTCGTCGGTTCCTTCCGAGAAGGTTGCGATGCGCTCTGAAGCACCTTCTTCATCAGAGAGGATCACCGCCACTGGAGTTGAGGACAGCTTGCCCAGAATTCGGGCGTAGGCGCGTGCAGTTGTCTTGTCTGTGGCGATAACGAGGCCGCCTGCATCCGGGATACTTTCTCGCAACTGCATCAGTCGAATGTGCGCTGCCTGCAGCACCGCTGGAATCCACTCACCCTTTGGATCCAAGGCTGTCTTCCACGCCCGAGCCGTTTGCTCTGGGTTAAGCGGTTCACCCAACCGGGCTGCGTACTCTTCGCCTGCGCTATCTCGCCAACGAGCTTCGCCGGAGTAGGCCAGGAACACGACCGGGCGGACAACGCCGTCCCGCAAAGCATCGGAGTATCCATACGTGTGGTCGGACTGGGAGACGAGGTGGCCTTCGCCGTCTTCGACGTAACGGACAAACGGGATGGCGGAATCGTCCGAGCGGAATGGCGTACCGGTGAGTGCGAGACGTCGTTCGGCATCTTCATAGGCGATCTTGATGCCATCACCCCAGCTGCGAGCATCGCCACCGTGGTGGATCTCGTCCAAAATCACCAGCGTTCGGCGTGCGGTAGAAATCGCGTGATGCTTGTACGGGTGCATCGCGACCTGAGCGTATGTGACACAGATGCCCTGGTATTGCGGGTTCACAACACCCGAGCTGTTCGTGAAATTCGGGTCCAGTGAGATACCGAACCGAGCGGCGGACTCGGCCCACTGCACCTTGAGGTGCTCAGTCGGCACCACAACGATGACACGATCGACAGTGCGATTAGCCAAAATGTCAGAGGCAACAGTGAGCGCGAAGGTCGTCTTACCTGCGCCTGGTGTTGCCACAGCAAGGAAATCCTTGGGCTTGGCCTCCATGTATTTGTCTAGTGCTGCCTGCTGCCAGGCACGAAGCTTTCTACTCACTTCTTGCGCAGACCTCGGTAGATCCGTTCGCAGTCAGGGCAGACAGGGCTGCCAGGCTTAGCTTGCTTCGTCACTGGGAATGTCTCACCACAGAGCGCCACGACAATCTTGCCGTTCACCGCTGAGTCGATGATCTGGTCTTTCTTGACGTAATGGAAGAACTTCGGAGTGTCATTACTTGTCCCGGTGTCCTCCCGGACGTCAGTCTTTTCGATGGTCTTCGTTAACGTACTCACGCCAACTATCATGCCCCATCGTGGTGTCGCGCGTAGCAACAGGATTAAGGTTGGCTGTATGGGCAGCAAAAAGCGCGAAAACGGACGTCGCTTTGCTTTGCGACGCCCAAAACCAGCTCTCATCACCGATGCAGAGCGCTCTCCTTTGGAAAACTGGGAGCACCGGAAGCGGGTGTACAACTGGATTCAGTTCTCTCGCGTTCCTTTCCTCTTAGCTGCAGGTGCCTCCTATATGTGGCTGCATAACTGGATTCTGGCCACGATTCTTTTCGTGATTTCTGTGCCTCTGCCTGGCATTGCAGTGGTCATCGCTAACGGGGCCGGTGAGCCCAAGGACGAGCGGACCAAGCAGGTGTACAAGCCACAAATTGCTCGGGCGCAGCGACAGCAGACTGCGGCAGAACTCAGCAACCCAGATCAGGACCGACTGCAGCTAGAATCTGGGAACACCCCGGATGACCCCATCATCATTGATCACGACTAAGCCGTGAAGGATCGTTTCCACCGTGAGCCACACCGAAAAACTGCAGGACATAGCCCCTGCGCTCAAGGATGTTTTCCGACGCCATAATTTCACCCTGGCAGGAGTCTCGGACGTGCTGGGGCCTGCCGGCACCGCCGCATGGCGTCGCGGGGAGCCCGCGGCTGTGCGTCGGCTCTGCCAAGAAAACGCCCCGCTGACGTCGCTCATTCGCTGGTTTATCCTCAAGGATCCCGTAGAGGTTGCGGCTCTAAAAGAGCTAGTCGGAGCAGATGCTGCCGACGTTCTTATTAACGATGGCCGAATCGCTTTTGACATCATTCCCCACGAGATTCATGGCCGGGACGAGTGGGTCTTTTCCGACGTCGATGCCTCAATGATCAACCACATCCCGGGGCCCGAGCATGTGCTCGGTGTCGGTGCCGCTTCCCTATCGCTGCTGGACACTGTTCCACTGTCCGCAGTTGATACGTTGCTCGATTTGGGGACTGGTTCTGGCGTCCAGATTTTGGGCCAGGCTGGCGTCGCTAAGCATGCTACCGGTACCGACGTCCACCCCCGCGCCCTTGATTTCGCGCGTGCAACCCTCGCCGGTCACGATGACGTCGAGTTGTTGGAGGGCTCGTGGTTTGCTCCGGTCGAGGGACGCACCTTCGATCGAATTGTCGCTAACCCTCCGTTTGTCGTCGGCCTGCCAGAGGTTGGGCACGTGTACCGCGATTCGGGTCTGAGTCTCGACGGTGCAAGCGAGCTGGTTATTTCCGAGCTTTTCAATCATCTCAATCCTGGGGGAACCGCACACGTGCTCGCCGCCTGGGTGCACACTGCCGACGACCGCTGGCAGCGCCGAGTCGCATCGTGGCTGCCAGACAACGGGGTCTGCGCTTGGATTGTCCAGCGGGACGTTGTGGACCCTGAAATGTACGTTGGCACCTGGCTTCGCGACGAGTCCCTTGATCCCCGCTCCCCCGAGTCTGCCGAGCGTACGCAGGTGTGGCTGGACTATTTTGCCGAGAACGGCGTCACCGGAATCGGATTCGGTTACGTCGCCGTGCAGCGTCTTGACGACGACGCTGCGTCCGACATCCTCGCAGAAGAATTGAGCCACGAGTTCACGGATCCGTTAAGAGATGAGGTCAGCGAACACTTTGTGCGCAGTGCCTGGCTTCGTGAGCAGAACCAAGAGAGCATCCTGGGAGGCAAATATCTGCTGCGTCCAACTGTTGCGACTGAATCAGTCCAGGTGGTGAGCGAAGATGGAATGGGCTTTGCTCCCGCCGTGACGCGGATTTCTCGAATGGATGGGCCACGGTGGAGCCATGATATTGACGAACACCTGCTACGGATCGTCTCCGGTGTGCATCCCCAGGGCCTGAGCCTTGGAGAGATCATCGAGTTGTACTGCTTTGCCCAAGATCTGGATTCTTCAGCACTGAGTCCATACGTGGTCGGAGCGGTCATCGACCTCATTCGCCATGGGTTCCTTATCCCCGCCGAATTGTTAGAGGAGGACTGATGCGCGCGGTATTAACTCGAGTGTCTTCGGCAAGCGTGACTGTTGATGGCGAAGTCGTTGGCGCCATCGAATGCCCGGAAACGGGAGGCATTCTCGCCCTCGTGGGAGTTGGCCGCTATGATGCTCCTGACGCGTGGGAAACAATGGTGCGCAAAATTGCAGAGCTGCGCATTTTGGAGAATGAACAATCAGTCTCGGAGGCCGGTGCTCCAGTATTGCTGGTGAGCCAATTTACGCTCCATGGTCGCACTGCCAAAGGTCGCCGGCCATCGTGGAGTGATGCAGCACCGGGCGAGGTGGCAGCTCCAATCATCGAAAAGATTGCTGAGGGTCTGCGGGACCGGGGAATTGATGTCCAGGAGGGACGCTTCGGCGCAATGATGAAGGTTGCCAGCGTGAACGAAGGTCCATTCACCGTCATAGTCGAGTGTTAGTTTCTACTTTTGACCTGCGGATAAAAGAATATTTCCGCTACGGGGAACCTTTCTAGCCTCTGCTCCGTTGTTTAGGGTAGAACCAACGACGAGCAGGAGGCACTCATGACTCAACCGTCCACCGAAGCTTTTAGCGAAACAGAAGTGGATCGCGGCAGCCGTCGTGGTCACACGAACGACAATCCCTCGGCGGACCTGGTTCGCGTCTACTTGAACGGCATCGGTAAGACGGCGCTGCTGAACGCAGAAGAGGAAGTGGCCCTCGCCCAGGACATCGAGGTTGGGCTCTACGCCGAATACCTGCTGGAGCACGAGGCAGAGAACCTGACCCGCGCCAAGAAGCGTGACCTCAAGGTGCTGGCAAAGGAGGGAAAGAAAGCCCGCGCGCACCTTCTCGAGGCTAACCTTCGTCTCGTTGTTTCCCTCGCTAAGCGTTACACCGGCCGTGGCATGCCACTGCTTGATCTCATCCAGGAAGGCAATCTTGGCCTGATCCGTGCGATGGAGAAGTTTGACTACTCCAAGGGCTTCAAGTTCTCCACCTACGCCACGTGGTGGATCCGCCAGGCTATCACCCGAGGCATGGCAGACCAGTCCCGCACCATCCGCCTCCCAGTCCACCTGGTGGAACAGGTGAATAAGCTGTCCCGCATCAAGCGCGAGCTCTACCAGAATCTCGGTCGAGAGGCGACGAATGAGGAGCTCGCCGCAGAGTCTGGTATCGATGAGTCCAAAATCGAAATGCTGCTGCGTCAGTCTCGCGATCCAGTAAGCCTGGACATGCCAGTTGGTGCTGACGAAGAGGCACCACTCGGTGACTTCATCGAAGATTCCGAAGCCACCGACGCCGAAACTGCTGTCGTCGCGTCCTTGCGTCATTCAGACATCCGCAGCGTATTGGACACCCTGGAGCAGCGCGAACAGGACGTCATCTGCTTGCGTTACGGTCTCGACGACGGTGTACCACGCACCCTGGATCAAATCGGACGCAAGTTCGGTCTGTCTCGCGAGCGTGTCCGCCAGATTGAGCGCGAAGTGATGGCCAAGTTGCGCGATGGCGACCGGGCCGCGAAGCTTCGGGATTATTCCCTCTAAGTTCCCCTTGGGTACGCCCCTGCACTGGGAAGTCTTGTCCTGACAAGTCTCCTGGTTCAGGGGCGTTTTCATTCATTCTTTGCTGCTTAGTATGCGCTAACATGAGGTTTGTCGATAGGATGAACGTCCCAAGCTTTCTCCCGGTCACTGTCTGACTCCAGTCACAGGTGCCCTGAAGACGACGGCGCTTTGTCCACTATGGAAAGGTCAGTGTTCTTGAAGGACTTGGTAGATACCACAGAGATGTACCTGCGGACCATCTATGAGCTTGAAGAAGAAGGGATTATCCCTCTCCGTGCACGAATCGCCGAGCGCCTCGAGCAGTCCGGGCCAACCGTGAGCCAAACGGTTGCACGCATGGAACGCGACGGATTGGTGCTGGTAGCCCCCGACCGCAGCCTGCAAATGACAAATGAGGGTCGTGCGCTGGCCACTGCGGTCATGCGTAAGCACCGGTTGTCTGAACGACTGCTTACCGACGTCATCGGCCTCGACATCGACAAGGTCCATGGCGAAGCCTGTCGCTGGGAGCACGTTATGAGCGACGAAGTTGAGCGTCGTCTCGTGGAAGTACTCGAGTGTTTTGACTCCTCCCCTTTTGGCAATCCCATCCCCGGTCTCGACGAATTGGGTGTCCCGGTATCCACTGTCGCGCTCGGCGATCGCATTGTCGATCTGCCACGCGATAAGGAAGTGACTGCCAAGGTTAAGCAGATCAACGAAATCATCCAGGTCGAGGAAGACGTCGTACGCAAGCTCCGTGACGCTGGAATCCGGCTTGGTGCGACAATCACCGTCGTCAATCGACGCGAGGGAGCGGAGCTGCGCTGCGGCGATGCAGTGATCACACTTCCTGAAGAACTTAGCCACGCCATCCGAATTGAAATTTAAGGCAAGGACAACGGACAAGATGAAGGTTTTGGTAACCGGCGGCGCCGGCTACGTGGGCAGCGTATTTTCTCATGTTGTGGTCGAAGCAGGTCACGACGTCACGATCCTGGACAATCTCACCACCGGCAATCGCTCCGCGGTGCCGGAAGGTGCGACGTTTATCGAAGGTGATGTGAAAGACCGGATCGATTCCGTTCTTGCCGAGGGAAACTTCGATGCCGTTTTGCACTTCGCCGCTCGGTCATTGGTAGGCGAATCTGTTGAGAAGCCAGACGAGTACTGGCACGATAACTTCGTCACCACCCTGGCTTTGCTCGATGCGATGCGCGCCCATGGTGTCGGAAACCTTGTCTTTTCTTCGACGGCTGCAACCTATGGCGAGCCAGAGCAGGTCCCAATCACTGAGGACATGCCGACCTCCCCTACGAACGCCTACGGTGCGACGAAGCTGGCTATCGATTACGCGATTACGTCCTATGCCAAGGCATTCGGTCTGGCTGCGACGAGCCTGCGCTACTTCAATGTTGCCGGTGCTTACGGGCAAGTTGGCGAGAACCGGGAAGTGGAAACCCACCTGATTCCGCTAGTGCTGCAGGTAGCTCTGGGCCACCGTGACAAGATCATGATCTTCGGCGACGATTGGCCAACGCACGACGGCACCCCAGTCCGCGACTACATCCACATTCGGGATTTGGCGGACGCACACTTGCTGGCAATGGAATCGAACAGCCCAGGCCAGCACCGTATTTTCAACTTGGGCTCAGGCGATGGCTACTCAGTGCGCCAGGTCATTGACGTCTGTCGCGAGGTAACCGGACATCCGATTCCGGCTGAGGTTGCACCACGTCGCGCCGGTGATCCTGCCGTGCTCATCGCATCCTCTGAGAAAGCAAAGCAGGAGCTCGGCTGGAACCCGACCCGCACCGATCTACGCACCATCGTTCAGGACGCATGGGCGTTCACCAAGAACTTGGGCGATGCAGCCCATAGTGCTTCCCGAGTGCGTTAGCCTCGCACCAACTTAACTCGTGCAAGACGAGCGCCCTCCACACAGGCCCGATACAGCAGTGTCAACCCGCCACAGTGGAGGGCTTCTTGCATGAGATAGGTCAACCGGTGGCGAGGACACGAAACGTTGGCTAGTTCCAACGCCTGTGGCACCCGGTGATTGTGGCCTATGAACGAGGCAGCCATAGCTGCGCAACATAAGGCATGCGCTCGTGGTTCCCCTCGTAGCACCCGGGCCACGGCGACACACAGCCGATAGAAGGCAGCTGAGTAGTCGCCGACTGCATAGTCGAGCAATGCATCCCGGAGCCAAGTGTGTCCAAAATACACACTGGCATGCTCGATGATGTCGTTGTCAGCTTCGATCTCGTCTTCAGAAAGCTGATAGGAAATGACGCGGTCTATGATGTCTTGGAAATCATCGATGAGCGACCTCGTCATTAGCTCTGCGTCGAAGGCATCGCTCGCTTCAAGTGCTCCGATCAAAGATTCAGCGTGCATAATGCAGTCCCTGGTGAGTTGCTCTCGCCCATCGATGGTTACTGATTGCTGCGTCGGCTCAAAATACGCGTAGCTTTCCCTCCTATTAATTGCCGGAAGATCTCCGCGCTGGACGAACGACGCCATGGCCGGCGATGCAAGGATCTCCGCTACCTCACCCTGATCCCACTGTTGACGAAATGAAGTGAATTCACTGAGACCGTCAACCCCTTCACCTGTGATTCGGGTATATTGCGCTCCCGAGAACAACTCAGGCACGTGCCAGACCGCGGACAATGGGACGCCCGTTTCGTGACAGAGAACCTCGAATTCCCGGGCGCATTCGAGCGCTCCCTCCGTCCCCACGACGACCCCAAAAACGAGGTCAGGTTCGATGTGAGCGATATAGTCAACAAATCCCGAATCGTGATTTAACGCCCCAAAGTCGGCGCGCAGCATCGGGCCAAGTACGTAGCGTCCTCCCTTCCCTACCTCAGCTTGGCGAAAGAAGAGGAAAGCGATGAGTGAGTTTTCAGGGTGGTACCCGAGAACGCCCGGGATATTGGATATGAGAAAGCCTGGTGTGAAATCTGGATGTGTGCTCATGCCACGCAGTATCAGTGCTGCTTTGTTTTCGCGAAAGGGCATGTCTTCGAAATGACCGTTCAACTGTGGATAACCCGAGTTATCCACAGCTTCGTCGGAGCGGGGATAGACAATCACATCACAGGTCATGGAATAATAAAGGATTCACACCTGTTGCACTGAAGTACTAACGCAATAGTTTTTAGTTTGAGGAGGACACATGGCAGAGCTTTCGGGAGGTGGCCGTACGACTCGGATGTACGAGCTGGAATTCCCTGCCCCAGAGGTCGCAACCGATGGTGTGGCTGGTCCAACTCTGATTGTTGCGATGCAGGGCTACGCGGATGCTGGTCAGGCTGTTGAATCGGGTGCTTCCCATTTGCTTCAGGCATTGGATCACCGGCCGCTTGCGTCCTTTAATACCGATGAACTCATTGACTATCGTTCTCGTCGCCCAGCAGTGACTATTGAGCACAATGAAGTCATTGACATCGCAGATCCAGAGCTCAACCTGCATGTCGTTAAGGACAATGCTGGCACTGCATTCCTGTTGCTGTCAGGCCCTGAGCCTGACCTGCGTTGGGATGCCTTCACCGGTTCCGTTGCGGATCTTGCCGAACGTTTTGGTGTGCAGCAAACGATCTGCCTTTATGCAGCTCCAATGGCAGTTCCGCACACTCGCCCGCTTGTCGTTTCTGCACATGGAAACAACAAAGAGATCCTGCAGCGGATGTTTAACATCGACACCCGTATTACTGTCCCAGGCTCAGCCTCGCTGCATTTGGAACGCAAGCTCAATGCGCGCGGGCGCAGTGTTTCTGGGTTCACAGCTCACGTGCCCCATTACCTGGCGGCTTCTGACTATCCGGAAGCCACACTCAAGCTGCTCAAGGCAGTTTCGGATGCAACAGGTTTGCAGTTTCCGTTGGCAGCAATCGAAGCTGACGCGGAAAAGGTGCGCACACAGGTCGAAGAACAAGTTCACGATTCCCACGAGATTCAAGCCGTAGTGCGTGCTTTGGAGTCTCAGTACGACTCGGAAATGGAACGGCATCAGGAACAGTCCCGCCAGGAGATTCTTCCGGCAGATGCTCCTATTCCTTCCGGTGAGGAACTAGGCGCCGAGTTTGAGCGTTTCCTCGCAGCTCTCGACGATGATACGAACCCAGAGACTGACACGGACGAGCAATAACTCCCCGCACAGGCGAGCAGCAGCTACGCTGGATAAGGTGAACCTTAGCCAGATGCTGCCCGACCTGAGTGACGTCCCCGAGTCTTTGTTTGACGAGTCGATCTTTGACTCTTTCCTTTCATGGACACGTGAAAAAGGGATTTCCCTTTATCCGGCGCAAGAGGAAGCCGCACTCGGAATCCTCGCTGGCGATAACGTCATCTTGGCCACCCCCACTGGTTCAGGCAAGTCCATGGTGGCCATCGCCGCCCACTTCATCGCAATGGCCCGCGGGCAGCGTTCCTTCTACACTGCCCCGATTAAAGCTCTGGTCAGTGAGAAATTCTTCAGCCTCTGCGACATCTTCGGACCCGAAAATGTTGGCATGATGACTGGTGACGCGACGGTAAATGGGCGCGCACCGATTATTTGCGCCACCGCCGAAATCGTCGCCAACATTGCGCTTCGCGACGGCAAAGATGCTGATATCGACCAGGTGGTCATGGATGAATTCCACTACTACTCAGAGCCGGACCGTGGCTGGGCATGGCAAGTTCCGTTACTTGAACTTCCCAAGGCCCAATTCCTCCTGATGTCGGCGACTCTCGGCGACACCAACTTCTTGGAAAAGGACCTGGAATCGCGCACCGGTCGGACCACAAACGTTGTCAGCGGTGCAGAGCGCCCGGTCCCGCTGGAGTTTTCCTACGTATACACTCCGGTGCACGAGACCATCGAAGAGCTGCTCAGTACTGGCAAAGCACCAGTGTATGTCGTTCATTTCACCCAGCGAGAAGCCACCGAACGCGCTCAAGCGATGACGTCGATGAATGTACTCACGGCTGAGGAGAAGGAGAAAATCGCCACGGAGATTGGTGCCTTCCGATTCACTACCGCATTTGGAAAGACCTTATCCAAGCTGCTGCGACGCGGAATTGGCGTGCACCATGCGGGAATGCTTCCGAAGTATCGTCGCTTGGTAGAAAAGCTTGCTCAAACAGGACTACTGAAAGTTATTTGTGGCACAGACACCCTTGGCGTGGGCATTAATGTCCCAATTCGCACAGTGTTGATGACAGGCCTTACTAAATTTGACGGGTCTAAGATGCGAATGCTGAAGTCACGCGAATTTCACCAAATTGCGGGGCGCGCAGGTCGGGCGGGTTTCGACACCATCGGTACCGTCGTCATTGAAGCCCCCGAGCATGAAATTGAGAACTATCGACTTCGACAGAAGGCTGGAACTGATCCAGCGAAGCTGAAGAAGATTCGGAAGAAGGTCGCTCGCCAAGGTGAGGTGACATGGACTTCGAGCACGTATGAGCGTCTGATTTCTGCCGAACCAGAGCCAATGACCAGCCAGTTCAGAATCTCGAACTCCATGCTGCTCAATGTCATCGCCCGCCCTGGGGACGGTTTTGAACACATGCGCGCCCTGCTGCGGGGCAATCATGACACGAGGGCTAAGCAAAATAAGGACATTCTGACGACGATTGAGCTGTTCCGAGGATTGCTTGCCTCAGGAATCGTCGAGAAGGCGCCAGAGGGCCGTGACGCTGCAGGCCGCCGCTACCATCTCACCGCCGAGCTGCAACGCGACTTCGCACTCAACCAACCATTGGCGCCGTTTGCGGTGGCTGCTCTAGAACTGCTCGATCGCGAATCAGATACTTTCGCGCTTGATGTGGTGAGTGTCTTCGAGGCAATTCTTGACGACCCGCGCCAGATCCTGGTCGCGCAGCAGAAGTTCGCTCGCGGTGAGGAGATCGCCGCGCTGAAGTCCGAAGGCGTGGATTACACGGAACGAATGGCGATCGTGGAAGACATCACGTGGCCTAAGCCACTGAATGATCTGCTCGAAGACGCGCTGGAATCGTACAGCAAGGGCAATCCATGGGTTCGGGAGTTCGACATCTCCCCTAAGTCCGTGGTTCGCGACATGATCGAGCACGGCATGACCTTCTCAGATCTGGTGGCAACCTACGGCGTGGGACGCAGCGAGGGCGTGGCGTTGCGCTATCTCACTGACGCGTGGCGGACGCTGCAGCACACTGTGCCCACCGAGTACCTCACTGAGGAGCTGGAAGACATCATCGTCTGGCTCGGTGAGACCGTACGTCAGGTGGATTCGTCCCTCGTGGATGAATGGGCGCAAATGGCAGACCCAGATGCCCCTATTTCAGCTGAAACTGTGCAGCGGGAACTGGCGTTCGGCGTACAAGATCCTAATGCGTTGTCCGCCAACCCTCGGGCACTGAAAATCATGGTCCGCAATTTCATGTTCCGACTGGTCGAACTGTTCGCGTTGGAAAAGGAAGAGGAACTCGAGTTCATCGTTGCGCATCTCGAGGACAAGCCCGATTTTGGGGATGCCTTGGACGCCTATTTTGATGATTATGCCGATCTCGATGTGGGGCCAGCAGCTCGCGGTCCGGAGTACTTCTCGGTTAAAACCACCGGGCGACACTGGCAAGCAGAGCAAATCATCAAAGACCCAGAAGACGACAAGGTCTTCGCCTTCGAGGCAGTTATTGATCTTGATGCTTCGGACGAAGCGGGAGAAGTCATTTTGGAAACGCTTAAAATTCGGATTTCTTAATTCAAGTTAAATTCAGTTGAGTTTTATAAAATTTGCAGGTCAGCTGATTAAATTTGTTGATCCGCAAACACTTTCACAGCTCGTAAGTGACTTAGTGATACAAAAGTGTTTAGATATCAACAGCATTGTTGTAACACAATTGTTATGAACTTCGCTTCTCAATGGGTCGTACTTTCGGCTGAACTTTGACGAGTGCGCATGGTTACGCGCTCATATTCAGCTCACGGCCCACGTTTTAGGTAGATGAGGATTAATAAAATGGCTTCTCGCGGGTACCGCCCAACGCTGGCCCAGCTGCGAACTTTTGTCACGATTGCGGAAACCAAGCACTTTGGAACCGCCGCTGCAAAGTTGTCGATTTCCCAGCCGTCCCTTTCTCAGGCACTTGTTGCGCTTGAGTCTGGCCTGGGAGTGCAGCTCATCGAGCGTTCGACTCGCCGAGTGATCGTCACACCTATTGGCGAAGCACTGCTCCCAGAGGCAAAGGCAACCCTGGACGCTGCAGACAAGTTCCTCAGCCACGCCCAGGGCGCTGAAGGCTCCCTCACCGGCCCGCTTTCCATCGGCATGATCCCAACGGTAGCGCCATACATTCTTCCTGACTTCCTGCAGCTCATGTCCACCGAGTTCGATGACCTCGAGCCACGCATCGTCGAAGCCCAGACCGAACAGCTTGTCGCGCAGCTTCGCGACGGCCACCTCGACGTCATCCTCATCGCCGTCCCATCCGCAAAGCACGGTTTGGTTGAAGTGCCGGTATACACCGAGAAGTTCGTCCTTGCAGTGCCGGAAGGCCACGAGCTTGCGGGCAAGAAGAACCTGCCATTGTCTGTCTTGCAGGATCTGAATTTGCTGCTGCTTGACGACGGCCACTGCCTACGAGATCAGATTGTCGATCTTTGTCGCACGATTGATGTACACCCAACGACCACTCGTTCTGCAATCGCTCAGGCCTCGAGCCTAGCTACAGTCATGCAGTGTGTTGCCGGTGGACTTGGCGCAACTCTGATTCCAGAATCCGCAGTTGAGTGGGAGTCAAACCGCCCAGGTATTGCCACCGCAACTTTTGCAGCTGACGTTCACGCGGAGCGGACCATCGGTCTTGCTTTCCGTTCCTCTTCCCACCGCGCGGAGGAGTTCAGCGAGTTCGGCGCCATCATTGCTAAGGCATTCGCTGCAGCCATCTAACGGCTCTGGTGCTGGTCGGTCTAGACTAGTTGCTAGTTATGAACAAGCCCGATCACGCCCATTCTGCGCTGCAAAAGAAGGATCTCTACTCCCGTCTGAGTGAGGTTTCCCTCAGCGCTGAACATAGTTTCCGCCGTAGGCTTTCCAAGGCGCGCTCCCAGCGCGCCTTGGAGGCTATTTACTCCGACATCGATGCTGCCGCCCGTTCGGTTGCTGAAAAGCGGGAGCAACTCCCCGAGATCACATACCCCGAATTACTGCCGGTCAGTGGTCGTCGCGAAGACATTATGTCGGCGATTCGGGATAACCAGGTTGTCATCATCGCCGGTGAAACCGGATCAGGTAAGACGACCCAGATTCCGAAGATGTGCCTTGAACTCGGCTTGGGCACCCGTGGCCTCATTGGCCACACCCAGCCTCGAAGGCTCGCAGCCCGTACTGTTGCAGAGCGCATCGCCGATGAACTGGGTCAGGAAATCGGTCAAAGCGTTGGCTATGCCATTAGGTTTGATGACCGAGTCTCCCCCACCACTGCTGTCAAGCTCATGACAGATGGCATTTTGTTGGCTGAGCTGCAGCGAGATCGCTATTTGAGGGCATACGACACCATCATCATCGATGAGGCCCACGAGCGTTCACTGAACATTGACTTTTTGCTTGGCTACCTCAAGAACATTCTCCCCAAGCGTCCGGATCTGAAGGTCATCATTACCTCAGCGACGATCGACCCGGAACGCTTCGCCGCTCACTTTTCTGACGCCAACGGTGACCCTGCACCCATCATTGAAGTCTCAGGGCGCACCTACCCAGTTGAAATTAGGTATCGCCCGCTGGTAGCCGAACACGACGGCAAATCGGTTGATATTGACCAACTCGACGGTGTTATTTCGGCCATTGAGGAGCTTCACCGTGAGGGCGATGGAGATATCTTGTGCTTCTTCTCCGGCGAGCGGGACATTCGCGATGCCATGGAGGCTATCGACAAGAGACGGTTCAAGGGCCTAGAGGTCGTTCCACTGTTTGGCCGGCTCTCCAATGAAGAGCAACATCGTGTTTTCTCGCCTCATTCCCGGCGCCGAGTTGTGCTGGCTACCAATATTGCCGAGACGTCTCTTACTGTTCCGGGCATTCACTACGTCATTGACACTGGTGAGGCTCGTATTTCCCGCTATTCCACTCGTACCAAGGTGCAGCGCCTACCTATTGAGCCAATTTCGCAGGCTAGCGCTAACCAGCGTTCTGGTCGATGCGGTCGTGTTGCAGATGGCATTGCCATCCGCCTCTATTCCGAGGAAGACTTCGCGACCCGACCCGAATTTACTGATCCTGAAATCCTGCGCACGAACCTGGCCAGCGTCATCGTGCAAATGGCGGCGCTCGGGCTCGGTGACATCGCGGAGTTTCCGTTCATCCAAAAGCCCGACCCTAAAGCAATCCGTGACGGTGTGCTTCTTCTCCACGAGCTTGGCGCGATCTCGCAGGAGGAAAACAGTGGCGCACCTGTCTTGACCGCAGTGGGTCGCAGCATCGCACGAATTCCGGTAGATCCCCGACTCGCGCGCATGTTGGTGGAGGCTGAGCGCAATGGATGCCTGGAAACGGTGATCATCATCGTCGCTGCTTTGACTATTCAAGACGTGCGCGAGCGCCCACTCGAGCATCAAGCGCAGGCCGACCAGCTCCATGCTCGCTTCAAGGACACCACCAGTGACTTCTTGAGCTATTTGAAGCTCTGGGATTACCTCATGGAACAATCCCGCGAGCTTTCCGGCAATGCCTTCCGCAAGCGCGTCAAGGCCGAATACCTGCACTACCTACGTATCCGCGAATGGCAGGATCTGGTCCGCCAGCTCAGAGGTATTGTCGGCGACCTAGGTTGGAAGAGCGAAACCACACCGCTGAACGCCGACGCTGTGCACCAGTCGCTCCTGGCGGGTTTGCTCTCACACATTGGTCAGAGGGAAGGAGAATCCAAGGAATTCCTCGGCGCTCGCGGTGCCCGCTTCATGGTCTTCCCCGGTTCTGCTTTATCCAAGAAGCCTCCGCACTTCGTCATGGCGGCTGAGCTCGTTGATACCTCTCGTTTGTGGGCCCGTGACGTGGCAAAAATCGATCCTGCGTGGGTCGAGCGTCTTGCTGGTGACCTCCTCCGCCATCAGTACTCCGAGCCTCATTGGTCCTCCAAGCGAGGCGCTGCAATGGTGTATCAAAAATCAACGCTATTCGGTGTCACTGTGGTCGTCGACAAGCTTGTGCCGTACCACAAGGTCGATGCCGTGGCGGCGCGGGACATGTTCATCCGCAGCGCGCTTATCGACGGCCAATGGAACACCCATCACCAGTTCTTCCACGACAACGTGCAAAAACTTGAGCAAGCTGCACGTTTGGAAGATAAGGCGCGTAGGCGAGATATCGTCGTCGATGAGGAAGCGCTGTTCGACTTTTATGATCAGCGTCTTCCTGAGCACATCACCACGGCGCGGCACTTTGACTCCTGGTGGAAGAAGAAGAGATCTTCAGAACCCGACCTGTTGTCCTTCGACCCCAACAAACTGTTAGCCGACTCTGCGGAAGCAGTAGACGAAGAACAGTTCCCTGACGTGTGGCATCATGGCTCGCTTGAGTTTGAGCTCAGCTACTTCTTTGAGCCGGGCCATAAATATGACGGTGTCACCGTTCGTATTCCAGTTCCGCTGTTGGCTGGTGTTTCCGAAGACGGTTTTGAGTGGCTGGTTCCGGGGCTTCGCCACGACCTCGTTACTGAGTTGATCCGCAGTCTCCCAAAGCATCTGCGTCGCAGCGTCATTCCGGCGCCGGACTTTGCGGCTCGCGCACTACCTGAGTTGAAACCGCATTTCGGGTCCCTGCTGGAGCAACTTGCCACAACGCTTCGTGGTTTGGGTGCTTCAGGCATTAGCGCCAGCGATTTCGATGTATCCAAGCTTCCCCCACACCTTCGGGTCACCTTTGCAGCTGTAGATAAGCGCGGAAAGATCATCGACTCTGACAAAGATCTGCAACAGCTCAAGGCCCGAAGCACTGGCAAGATTCGAGCATCGGTCCATAAGGCAGTTCAGCGGGGAAAGACCGTTGCGCCTCCTGCTGCTACCTGGAGTTCTGACGGCCAAGGCGCGATTTCAGAAGAAATCGTCACCACCGTCGATGGGCAGAACATTGTTGCCTACCCGGCTTTGGTGGTGACATCAGAAGGGGTAGCCGTCAAGGCCATGCCAACGAAGGCCGAGGCTGACGCCGCGATGCTGACCTCAACCCTGACACTCCTCCTGAGAGCTATCGACACGCCAGGTAAAAATATGGCCAATGGTCTGCCACTGAAGCAGCGGGTTGCCGTGGACAATTACCCACATGGCGGTTTAAATGGCCTTGTCTCAGACGCCAAGGTCGCTGCTATTCGTGATCTCCTCATCGAGGCAGGCGGACCGGTTCGGACACCGGAAGCTTTCGATGAGTTGAAGAAGAGGATTGCACCTCAGGTGCCTTCTGCAGTACGGCAGATGGTCGTAGGCATCGCACCGGCTCTGGTTGAGTTTCTTGATGTCCAAGCTGAGCTTGAAGGGTGGTCTGGTGAGGCCATCGACGACATGAAGCGCCAACTCGCCTTTTTGCTACCTCCACAAGCCTTGACGATCCACGGTATGCAGCGTCTTCGTCACCTGACCAGATATCTCAAAGCCATGCGCGTGCGTCTAGACAACATGGATCGGGATCCTGATCGCGATGCTGATGTACAGGATCAGATCGTGGAATGCGAAAAACTGCTCCACGTGCGTCTTGAGCAACTACCACTTGGCAGGGAGAAGACTGCAGCCGTGAAGGACATTCGATGGATGGTACAGGAGTTGCGAGTTAGCTTGTTTGCACAACATCTAGGAACAGCCCACCCGGTATCTGTGCGACGAATTGAAAAAGCTATCGCAAAATTGCGCTAGCCACGCCTGTCACTGCTGGCGCGCCCTGCGTTTCATAAGTCGGATTTCAGACTCGAAGTCATCGGCGCTTTCGAAAGACTTGTATACAGAGGCGAATCGAAGGTAGGCGACTTCGTCGAGTTCGCGAAGCGGCTCCAAAATTGCAAGACCGATGTCATTGGCGTTGATCTGGCTGCTTCCGTGACTGCGCACAGACTCTTCGACTTCCTGAGCCAATCGCTTCAACGCGTCGTCAGACACATCTCGGCCTTGGCATGCACGGCGAACACCTGTGATGACCTTTTCGCGGCTGAATGGCTCGGTCACACCATTGCGTTTGATCACGAGGAGCACTGCCTTTTCCACCGTGGTGAAGCGACCTTCACATTGAATGCATTCCCTGCGGCGTCTGATTGCAGCACCTGCATCAATGACGCGGGAATCGATCACCCGCGAGGAGGTGTGGTGGCAAAAAGGGCAATACACGAGTTAATACGCTCCCGAGCTGAAGTAAAAGCAAGTCACATGCTGCCCGAGGCAACCGCAATGACCGTTTAATATGTACGCCCCTATTTTAGCTGTTTGAATTACTTCACCTGCATTGAGGAAATTTGAACGGGTTGGTTAGAAACGTCGTCCGGTTCGCTGACTGGTGCCGCGATCATGGCAATGACTGCTGCCAGCCCGAGCAGTCCACCTAACAGAGCCTGGCTAAACTTGCCTCTGCCACGGCCGTCCACACTGCTGTTGACTCGAGCTTGCCGTGTCCTTCGAACAGGAACACGAGTACCTGCGTCAAAAGTCGATACGGAAACACGGCGCTGAGATACTCCGCCGTTCCAGGTGGAAGCTGCTGGAACAGCGTGTCGAAAAGCTTTATTGTTAGCAGTACGTGCAGCCTGTGGGAACATCATGGTGGTCATGTGGATTGGGTCCTCTCTGTTAGTGATGCTTTGACTGTAGAAGGCCGGTCAGACACCTACATCAAACATTCGATTAGTTGTTCGATTTACGACTCTATGTTCGATTTTTAGCACGCGCATGTTCGAATGTCTAGTTTTGGCCCAGATTTTCGAAACTTTTCTACTGTTTTCGACAGTCGGGCCATGACACCAGCAGGTTTTATTGTTAGGATCGAACATAAAGTTTCACGAATCGCACACTTTGCACATTGCAAAGCAATCAGAGTGTTCGATAAAACCGCCACCGATCAGCCGCCGAAAAGCACCCCCAAGAGGTAAGAAATGTCGCCCAGCAAGAAGCCTGCACCACAACCACGTCTCACCGACCGCCAACGGCGAATTCTCGAAGTTATTCGCGACGCTGTTGTACTGCGCGGTTACCCGCCAAGCATTAGGGAGATTGGCGATGCCGTAGACCTGCAGTCCACCTCGTCCGTCGCTTATCAACTACGCCAGCTGGAAGAAAAGGGTTTCTTGCGACGCGACCCTAACAAGCCTCGTGCTGTCGACGTGCGGATGATGCCAAACGAAGGCAAGCCGAAGGCTGGCCCAAAGGTGGGCTGGAAGAAAGCCAAGGCCAAGCCAGAGGATGCAACACCACCTAATTTCATTCCGGTGGTCGGCAGCATCGCAGCCGGCAACCCAATTCTTGCCGAACAGAACATTGAGGAGTACTTCCCTCTTCCAGCGGAAATCGTCGGCGACGGCGAGCTGTTTATGCTCCAGGTAGTTGGTCTATCCATGAAGGATGCCGGCATCCTCGATGGCGACTGGGTCGTTGTCCGCTCACAGCCAGTGGCAGAAGAGGGCGAATTCGTAGCAGCGATGATTGATGGTGAAGCAACAGTGAAGGAGTTCCACACCGATTCATCTGGCATTTGGCTTCTCCCTCACAATGACAATTTCTCACCTATCCCTGCCGAACATGCTGAAATCATGGGCAAGGTAGTGTCTGTGCTGCGTAAGCTCTAAGCTTTACCCCCTCACTTTTGGGGGTAAATTCGGTAAGGCTTTCGCCACAGTATGCCCGTTTTGTCCGATCGGGCATTGGTTTTGTGGGAGACTGAACATGAAATATTCAACAATATTCATGAATGTCGCGGCTCCCTGTCAACCCAAATACAGGTCTCCAAGTGGCTTGCCCACCCATGCCGCACACTCCAAGGAGTCCACACATGTACGCGGAAGAGCGCAGACGGCAAATAGCCTCTTTAACTGCGGTTGAAGGTCGAGTTAATGTAACCGAGCTTGCCGAGAAGTTTGGGGTCACTGCCGAGACGGTACGCCGGGACCTTGCCGTACTGGCACACGATGGCATCGTGCACCGGGTTCACGGTGGCGCCGTAGCGACCCAGAGTTTCCTCACCACCGAGTTCAGTCTCGATACCCGCTACAAGTCTGCCTCAGATGCCAAAATGTCTATCGCTCGGGCTGCCCTTGCGTTCCTCCCCGACCGCAACGGCGGCATTTTTCTGGATGCAGGTACAACGATTTCGATATTTGCCGATCTCGTGGCAGAGCAGCCCTACGCGAGCCAATGGTCAATCGTCACCAATTGCCTCTCCATCGCACTCAACCTCGCTAATGCTGGCATCGACGAAGTCCAGCTTCTTGGTGGCACCGTCCGCGGTATCACTCAAGCTGTCGTGGGAGACACTGCCCTACGCACCCTTGCTTTGATGCGGGCCGAAGTCGCTTTCATCGGCACCAACGCCCTCACCCTTGACCACGGCTTGTCCACAGCCGACTCTCAAGAAGCTGCTGTTAAGCGCGCGATGATAACGAACGCCCAACAAGTCGTGGTGCTGTGCGATTCCACCAAACTTGGCAATGATTACCTCGTGAGCTTCGCGGGAATCGACGACATTGACGTAGTCGTTACCGACTCCGGCGCCCCCGCCTCGATTGTGGAAGCGCTTCGGGAGCGTGAAATTCAGGTGGTCATCGCCTCATGATTCTGAGCGTATCCACCACACCAGAGCTTTTTCGCACCTCCACTTTGGCCGCACCCATTTCCTGGAGCGAGACCAATCAACTGGATGACGTAGCTGTGGTCCCAGCCGGAGGTGGCACCAACGTAGCCACCGCGCTCTTCTGTGCTGGTAAAGACACCAAAGTACTGCTTCCAGCACCGGAAGTCAGCCACTACGTTCGCGCCCTCAGCCTCAACGGGGTCCCGTACGAGCTCATCGACGTTCCCGGCCCCATTCCGGTTCGCTACCTCATTGATTCACCGGATTCCCGGCAACTGCAATTCGTCGATCCCCCCATGGCCCTCAAAACCTCCGAGCTGGCCATGCTGCGCGATCTGTGCATTTCACAGGCGGAAAACGCTGACTGGGTGGTCCTTAGTGGTGTGCTTCCCGACGTCGCCCATGCAGCATGGTACGTCGATGTCATGCGCGCGCTCCGGCTCTATCATCCTGGCGTACGCATTGCAGTGAGCACCTCGGGAGCTGCATTGGGCGCGGTGCTGCGACAAGTATTTACAACCAAACCCGACCTGTTAGTCATGAGTGCGGCTGAATTCGACAACGAAGCCAGCTTTGCTACCGCTGTGCGCACCCTGCAGGATGCCGAAGTACCGCAGATTTTGGTCTGCCACGACCGCCAGCACTTCGACTATCACTCAGCGGGAAGCACAGTGTCCGGATCGTACGAGGCAGCCGCGGGCAAACAATGGCTACCGTGGATAGACTTCGCGCTGACCGGGCTGCTGCTCAGCGAGAACGAAACCGACCCCGGAAACGCATTGATCTCGGCACTAGCGTGGGCTAATGCCGAGATCGGCGATCCGCTCAGAGCGGTCCCAACTCCGGACGCGCTCAGACCGGATCTAGTTACTATTGTTGGCTAACTTCAGCGTCGTAAAGCTCGTGCACGGCCCTGCGGGCTTCTTGAGCGCCCGAGGCTGCCATAGCGACCTCGGCGGCCCTCATACAGAACTCAATATCAACTTCGGCCAGGTGCGCGCCAACAGCTGCCACGGAATTTGAAGCAGCCGACAGCGACGAGACACCCAAACCGGTGAGCACGCAGGCCAGATATGGATCAGCAGCTGCCTCACCACACACGCCAACTGGCGTTTGAGTGACCTTTGCAACTTCGCAGGTGTGCTGAATGAGCCTTAGAACAGCGGGCTGCCAAGGATCAGTGAGGTAAGCCAATTCCGGAGACAGGCGATCTGCTGCCATCGTGTACTGCGTGAGGTCATTGGTACCAATGGACACAAAGTCCAGGTGAGGCAGTAGGTGATCTGCCATCAGCGCTGCGGCAGGGACCTCGATCATCGCGCCCGCGGTTAGTCCACGCTCACGGCACAACCGAGCGAACCATTCCGCCTCATACGCAGTTGCCACCATAGGTGCCATCACCCAAGTCGGAATGTCTTCACCACGTCCAGCTTGCTTGGAAGCGAGCGCAATGGCATCGAGCTGGCGGCAGAGCATCTCCTCATTCTTCCGCGCAATTCGCAGGCCACGAACGCCGAGTGCTGGGTTGTCTTCCTGAGCCATCGATGCAAATGGAACTGGTTTGTCAGAGCCCGCATCGAGGGTGCGTACAACAACCTTCGACGTTGGAAACGCGTCGAAGACCTTTTGGTAAACCTCAGCCTGATTCTCGACCGATGGTTCCGAGGTGGCAGAAAGGAAGCACAGTTCGGTACGGAAAAGGCCAATACCCTCGGCTTCCGTCTCCGCAGCGATTCGAGCTGCATTGCCATCCTGCACATTCGCAAGCAGCTGAACTCGGTGGCCATCCTTGGTTTGAGACGGGCCCCGCCAGCTGCGGATCTTTGCGGCGCGAGCCTCAGATTCCGCTACCAGCTTCTCCGCTTCCGCAGGATCCACGCCAGTCTCAATCGTTCCGTGAGTACCGTCGACTAAAACCGGGGTGCCTTCTGCGATGGTGCTTAAGTCTTCTCCGACAGCCACAATGCATGGGACACCAAGCTGACGCGCAATGATAGCGGTGTGGCTGGTTGGGCCACCAAGACGGGTAACCAACGCAGTGAACACAGTGGTGTCGAGCACAGCGGTATCAGCTGGAGACAGATCGTCCGCGAACAGCACGACTGGTTCCTTAGATTGTGGCAGTCCTGGCTCTGCCTCGCCACGAAGTTCAGCGATGACACGATCTCGAATGTCGCGAAGATCGGTGACGCGCTCGGCCATCAGACCGCCGGCTTTTTCGAACATCGCGATGAACGAGCCTGTGGCCTCAACCACTGCAAACTCAGCATTGTGTCCGTTGTTCGTTGACTTTCGCACAGCCTTGCGCCAACCACGGTCGCGCACCATACCTGCTGTAGCCTTCAGCACTTCTGCAGCATTGCCGCTCACGCCAGCTGCGCGCTCATCCAACCGCGTTGCGACGGCATCGGCAGCCGCAGTAAAGCGCTCGAGTTCTGCCGGGCGAGCTTCTTCGGGCAGAGGCGCTCCGGCAACGGGAAGTTCGGGACGGGGGGCCACCCATACTGCGGGAGCAAAACGCACGCCCCCTACGACGGCAGTACCTTTAACTGTCACAGCATTTGTTGAGTCTGACACGACTATCACCCGTTCAAGAGTCTTGGGACGTTGTTAAGTCAATCTTACATGGCGATGTGGGTTTGTGTCTGAAATGCTAGTCACACTTGTTGGCAATCCAACACAATGTGGTATTACACTGTTAATTAACACCACATCTTCGCTATTTAATTGATCGAAGTCACACTTCCAACGCTTGGTTCGCAGAGCCGAGCACGATGAATGAGGCAGTAATGCTTTCCGCAATTGAACGTCAAGCCGAGATCGCTCAATCCACAAAAGCAACCGGGCATGTGAGCGTGTCTCAACTAGCCCTGCATTTCGGAGTCACCCCCGAAACAATCAGGCGAGATCTCAAAGTTCTTGAGCAACAAGGCCGGCTTGTCCGAGTTCACGGGGGCGCTGTGGTTATGGGCTCTGGCCAGGGCACAGAAACTGAGTACGACTCAAATGCCCTCGTTCACATGGACCAGAAGCGACTCATCGCGGAAACCGCATGGAATTACATCAAAGCCGATGAGAACCTCACGAGTATCACCATCGATTCAGGTTCGAGCACGATGGAGTTTGCGCGTGCTCTCGCATCGACCAATCATCTCGGCGGAGCAGGCCGGCTCACAATCATCACTAACTCCATTCCGGTAGCCAACGTCACCGCTGATTTTGGCATGAACAATGTCCACCTCATTGGCGGACGAATCCGCCCCATTACCCGGGCTGTGGTTGGCGACTTGACGGTTATGGAGTTCGAAAAGCTTCGCACGGACTACGCCGTGCTTGGAACCAATGGCCTTTCACTTGGTCATGGTTGCTCTACCCCTGACCCCTCAGAGGCCGCAGTTAAATCCGCGATGGTGCGCGGCACCAGAAAGGTGATCGTGCTGTGCGACTCCAGCAAGTTCGGTCGCGACTTCTTGGTCACTTTTGCCGCGCTCGACCAAGTCGACACGATTATCACTGATTCAGGCATTGATCCTCACCACATCGATGCTCTTAACGCCAAAGGAATTGAGGTTGTCGTCGCATGATTCTCACCTTCACTGCGAACCCAAGCATCGATTGCACCATGACGCTGCCTAGCGAACTGCAGCGTGGCGCTGTACATCGCTTGCAGAGCGTCACACGAGTCGCCGGCGGAAAAGGCATCAACGTCAGCGTTGCTGCACACCGGGCCGGGCGCCCCACTCTCGCGGTCTTCCCCGCCCCACACAATGACGCCTTTATTCGCCTTTTGCTCTCGACCAGCGTTGCTTACAAATTTGTCTCCTCCGAGGAAACAATTCGCACCAACGTCACTATTACGGAGCCAGACGGTACAACCACGAAGCTCAACGGTCCGGGTCCTCACATGACAGCAGATATCGTCGCTGCGTGCGAGAACACTTTGAAAGAGGAAGCCCACGCCGCATCGTGGATCGTGCTCGCGGGATCACTGCCTCCTGGCGCACCACGCAACTGGTATGCGCGCCTGGCGCAGCTGGTACGGGAAGCGAACCCGGACATCAAGGTAGCGATCGATACCTCAGACGCACCACTCAAGGCTCTGCTCGAAGAGCTAGAGCAAGCTCGCCCCTCCCTCATCAAGCCCAATGGAGAGGAGCTTGGTCAAGCTGTGGGCGTTGACGGGGCAGAGCTTGAGCGCCAGGCCGAACAGGGAGATTTCAGTGGCGTCGTTAAGGCTGCGCAAATCCTGGGCCGGCGTGGCGCCGAAAACGTTCTGGTCACACTCGGCGCAGCGGGCGCTGTCCTCGTTCGCTCTGAAGGCGCGTGGGCTGCTACCCCACCACCTATCACAGCGGTCTCCACTGTCGGCGCAGGCGATAGCTCACTTGCTGGCTTCGTGATGGCGCTGTCCGCGGGAGGACGGGTCGAAGAAGCACTCGCGCAGGCCGTCGCCTACGGATCGGCAGCTGCTTCACTACCAGGCACCACCATCCCATCCCCCGAAGACATCCAACTAAGCAACGTCACAGTCTCGTCCCTCATCTAAAGGATTTCCCATGAGCACTCCAGTTATTGCTCCAAATCTGGTCAGTCTCGACCAGAACCTTGGCACCACATCAACAGACGTCATTAGGCATTTGACCGAGCTGGTTGCGTCCGCAGGTCGCACCGAAGACACCGCAACGTTGCTTGCCGACGTCAACGCCCGCGAATCCAAGTCCCCTACCGGCTTCCGTGGCCGGATCGCGATCCCTCACTGCCGTACACAGGCAGTATCCGAGCCAACTCTTGCTTTCGCGCGATTGGCACCTGCCGCCGATTTCGGCGGCCCTGACGGCGATGCGGACTTGGTGTTCATGATTGCTGCCCCTGAGGGCAGTGGAAAAGCTCACCTCAAGATTCTCTCTACCCTGGCCCGCGCACTCGTCAAGGACGAGTTCGCTGCAGCTCTCCGCGCGGCTCACTCGCCAGAGGAGGTCGTAGCGTTGGTTACGGAAGTGCTCGAGGGAAAGCCAAAGGCGGCACCAGCTGCCCCAGTTGCTGCTGGTGAGAAGGCCAAGACGCACATCGTAGCCATCACTGCATGCCCGACTGGCATCGCACACACCTACATGGCCGCAGATTCCCTCACCCAGGCAGCTGCAAAGCGCGATGACGTGGAGATTCATGTTGAGACGCAGGGATCTTCGGCAGTCACCCCACTGCCAGCTGATGTGGTTAAGAACGCTGACGCAGTCATTTTTGCCACCGACGTTGGGGTGAAAGACCGCGAGCGGTTCGCTGGCAAGCCAGTTATCGAATCCGGCGTTAAGCGTGCCATCAACGAACCGGAAAAGATGATCGACGAGGCAGTAGCTGCCTCCACCAACCCACATGCGCACCGAGTATCAGGTGCGAGTGCTTCCTCGGAAGCTCATGAGGAGGCCGGTCAGCTGAGCTGGGGCAAGCGCATCCAGCAAGCTGTGATGACGGGTGTGTCCTACATGATCCCGTTCGTCGCGGCCGGCGGTCTGCTTCTCGCCCTCGGCTTCCTCTTCGGTGGCTACGATATGGCAGCCGGTTGGAAGGAAATCGCCACCGGATACTCCCTCACAAACTTGCCTGGCCACACCGTCCCGATCCAGGGTGATGAGGTCACGTTCGAACGTGCAGGCCTGATGCTGTACTTGGGTGCTGTCTTCTTTGCGATCGGTCAAGCAGCCATGGGCTTCATTGTCGCCGCTTTGTCGGGCTACATCGCCTATGCCCTCGCCGGGCGCCCTGGCATCGCCCCAGGCTTCGCTGGTGGCGCAATCGCGGTCATGCTCGGCGCTGGATTCATCGGCGGTCTGGTGACCGGTATCCTGGCTGGTCTCATTGCCATGTGGATCGGTTCGTGGAAGGTGCCACGAATCATCGCATCCCTGATGCCTGTGGTCATCATCCCGCTGGTCACCAGCTTGGCAGTTGGCTTGCTGATGTTCCTCCTCTTGGGGCGCCCACTGGCTGCCATCATGACAGGTCTTCAGGATTGGTTGACCTCGATGAGCGGTTCCTCCGCTGTACTTCTTGGCATCATCTTGGGTCTGATGATGTGCTTCGACCTCGGTGGCCCAGTGAACAAGGCAGCGTACCTCTTTGCCACCGCAGGCCTGTCCACCGGCGACGAAGCTTCCATGAAGGTCATGGCTGCTGTCATGGCTGCAGGTATGGTTCCGCCTATTGCCCTTTCGATGGCTACCTTCGCACGCAAGCAGCTTTTCACCCCTGCTGAGCAGGAGAACGGCAAGTCCGCATGGCTTCTGGGACTGTCCTTCATCTCTGAGGGCGCCATCCCATTCGCTGCAGCTGACCCATTCCGGGTCATTCCTTCCATGATGCTGGGTGGCGCCGTCACGGGTGCCATGTCCATGGCCCTCGGTGCAGGATCCCGCGCACCACACGGTGGCCTGTTCGTATTCTTCGCCATCAACCCGTTCTGGGCTTGGCTGCTGGCCATCATCGTCGGTTCCCTGGTGTCTGCTGTCGCAGTCATCGCATTCAAACAGTTCTGGCCTAACAAGGCCCTGGCAACCGCCTAAATTCACTACACTGGTTGCTAAACCCGCACTCAACGAAAGGCAAAAGCCACATGTTCTCTACCACCGTTACAGTCGGTTCTTCTGTCGGCCTGCACGCTCGCCCAGCGACCATCATCGCAGAGGCAGCTTCTGAGTTCGATGAAGACATCTACCTCGCCCTCGTTGGCGAAGAAGACGAAGAGCCTACGGACGCTGCTTCTTCCCTCATGATCATGGCCATGGGTGCAGAGAAGGACGATCAGGTCATTGTCTCCTCTGAAAACGAGGAAGCAATGAAGAAGATCGCCGAGCTCATCGAGAAGGACCTCGACGCCTAAAGACAAGAAAACCGCCGTCGCATTGTCGACGGCGGTTATTTTTATGCCCTAAATCAGTGCAACATTCTCGCTAGAATTTTCCAGCGAGTCGTCCCTCTCCCACTGTCCGGTAAAGCGACCGCAGAATTGGGTAAATCACAATGATGCCGGCGGAGCCCCAAGCGATACCCTCAAGTTCAACACCAAACACGGTCAGGGTGAGGTTACCGATACCTGCCACCAAGGCCACCGCAGCAGCGGTCAGGTTAACAGGGTTATTGAAGTCGACATTGTTGTCCTGCCAAATTCGCACGCCCAGCATACCGATCAAGCCATAAAGGACGATGGTTGCTCCGCCCAGCACGCCCGTCGGAATGGTGAAGATGAGGGCACCAAACTTTGGGATAAAGGCCAAGGCGATTGCGGTAAGCGCTGCTACCCAGTACGCGGCGGTCGAGTACACCTTTGTGGCAGCCATTACGCCGACGTTCTCCGCGTACGTCGTGGTGCCAGAACCACCGAAGCCACCAGCAAGAGTGGTCGCAATACCGTCGGCAATAAGAGCATCACCTGCGAGATCATCAAGATCACGACCGGTCATCGCTGACACGGCTTTGACGTGACCTACGTTTTCCGCAACCAGCACGATAATCACCGGCAACGTGACCAAAATGGCAGACAACTTAAATTCAGGGCTGTGGAAAGTTGGTACACCAATCCATGCTGCGGCTGCGATCGTTTCCGATGCTCCCTCCGCAAGATTGCCCGTGACCGCTGCAAAGACCCAGCCAACGATCACACCGATCAAAATACCAAGACGAGCCACCATGCCACGGCCTGCAACTGTAGCCAGCAAAATAGCAATCAACGTGACCGTAGCGACCAGTGGCTGGCTGCCAAAGTTCTTGGCGGCAACCGGCGACAGGTTCAGACCAATCAGGGCGACGATCGCACCCGTTACTGCCGGCGGCATGACGGCGTCGATAACCCGCTTGCCAGCCACCTTGACGATCACACCAATCAACGCCAGAACAAGACCTGCAACGACGATGCCACCGAGCTGAACCGCAATTCCTTCGCCCTGAGTAGCCATCAACGGCGCAATGAAAGCGAAGGAGGAACCGAGGTAGCTAGGAAGCCTATTTCGAGTAATGAGCAGGAACAAAATCGTTCCCAAACCCGAGAACAACAGCGTGGTGTTGACTGGAAAACCAGTGAGAGTTGGCACGAGCAACGTGGCACCGAACATGGCGATGACATGCTGCATTCCGATGCCGATGGTTCGTCCCCAGCTCAGTCGCTCTTCGGGCGCGACCACTTCCCCAGGCTTAATGGATTTGCCGTCACCGTGGACGCTCCAACTCATGCTCTTAATCACGGTTGCTAATTATCCGCGTCACCGGCCCAACCCACAAACCCTAGAGATCTGGCTCCACCACAAAGGCTGCCAACTCGCCGGCTAGTGACGCCGGGAGCCGAACGTCAAGCAGCGTTCCTTCAGCTAGATACTCTTCGCTAAGAACTGTGGCTTGAGTGTGCAGGCGCGCCACAATGTCGCCACGAGTGAACGGAATCAACAGATGCACGTGCGAGTCGAGGGAATTAAGAAACAGTTCAATGCGTGCCTCAAGCTCGGCGATTCCCTCAAGGGTGTGAGCGGAAACAAATACCGCATCGTCAAGTGCATGCCGAAGCTCAGCAATCGTGAGTGGATCAGCCTTGTCGATTTTGTTCACCACGATGATCTCAGGCGGCGCCTCCACCCCAGTTTCACGCACAATGTCCATGATCACGGAATTGACCGCCTCGATCTGCTTCAACGGGAACGGATCGGAACCATCAACAACGTGCAGCACCAAGTCCGCCTCAACAACTTCCTCCAGGGTCGACCGGAAGGCCTCCACAAAAGACGTTGGCAGGTGGCGAACGAAGCCGACAGTGTCAGTGAATGTGACCGCACGGCCGTCGGCAAGCTCGGCGCGCCGGGTAGTGGGGTCGAGGGTGGCGAACAGCGCATTCTCGACGAGCACGCCGGCCCCAGTCAACGCGTTAATCAGCGAAGACTTACCCGCGTTGGTGTAGCCAGCAATGGCGATCTGCGGCGTAGTTGAGGCGCGACGACGGGAACGCTTGGTTTCGCGCGTGGTCTTCATGCCAGCGATTTCCTTACGCAGTCGAGCCATATCTGCGCGGAGGCGACGACGATCAGCTTCGATCTTCGTCTCACCCGGACCACGCAGGCCCACACCACCGTTCGAGCCTGCTCGACCGCCTGCCTGACGTGACAGACTTTGGCCCCAACCACGCACCCGGTTAAACAGGTACTCCATCTGCGCCAAAGCAACCTGGGCTTTGCCTTCTTTCGACTTTGCGTGCTGGGCAAAGATATCGAGAATCAGCATCGTTCGGTCAATGACCTTGACGTTGAGTGCTTCTTCCAAGGCGATCAGCTGGCTCGGGCTCAGCTCGCCGTCACAAATGACGGTGTCTGAATCCGTGGCAGCAATGATGTCCTTGAGCTCACGAACTTTGCCGCTGCCGATATAGGTACCCGAATCAGGCTTGTCGCGCTTTTGATACAACACCTCGGTCACTTCAGAGCCCGCAGTTTCTGCAAGTGCACGAAGCTCAGCCATATTGGCTTCGATTTCTGCAGTGGAACCTTCAGTCCACACACCGACCAATACAACTCGCTCAAGTCGAAGCTTTCGATATTCGACGTCGTAGCCTTCGCGGTGTTCGGTATCACGAACTTGGGAACCACGTGCGAGCTTTCGCAACGCATCGCGAGCTTCGAGATCCAGCTCACCTACGGTCGGAGTGTCATCATTCGCACTGATCAGACCAGTTTTATCCACTCCGGGATCGTTCGGCGCTGGCGGTTCCTTGTGATCTTTAAATGCCTGTTGAAGCAAGTCTTCATGATTAGATTTCGTCATTGCCGTCTATTGTGTCACGACGGGCGCAAACAGGGCTAATACCGCCCTTTTAGTGGACGGCACCAACAGCAGTAGACTTAGGAACCATGACTCGAGATCTGTTAAGCATCGGCATGAACTACGAGCGGTGGCAAGACGCTGTTGAGGCAGCCATCGCATCCGAAAAGCTCGAAGTAATCGGCGAAGTTCGTGGCGGTCAGCTCATTGAATTCGCTGACGGTTCCGGTGCAAAAATGTTCATCTTGGCTGCAGAGCCTTTCACCACCTTCGCAGGTTTTGACGCCGAAACTGTCCATGATGCACACGTCAGCATGGTCAACGACGTCCTCGCATTGTGCGACCTCGTCAATGACGAGGGCTACCACATTGCAACTGTTGCATCGAACCTAGCGCAGGGACCACTGCTGGTCGACGAACCAACTCAACAATGGCAGCACCTCAAGCTCAGCGCGATCGCAGTAGATGCGCAGGTCCATGAGTCAAAGCAAGCCTCTGGTGTTACTACGCCGTCCCTGATTAGCCACGGCGCTGACATCGTCAACTCCGGAGCTGCAACCACCCCTGATGCTTCGGCCACCCTTGCTGTCGAGATCAAGAACGCAACCGTGCGCACCAATGAGCTGTCTGGAACCAAGTTCATCCATGCCGTCGCTGAGGCGCCTTTCGCCATTGACGTGTGCCTGCCAATGATGGACACCATCCCTACTGACGGTTCTGTAGTTACGGGTACCTTCCTCCTCACCGCGGAAATCAAGCCACCTGCAGGTTGCGGTGGCGACGGAGGCTGCGGCTCTGGCGGCTGTGGTGGAGGCTGCGGAGGCCACTAGGCGGCAGGCAGCTAGCAGGAAGGATAAGTGGCGATGGATACGTCGGGGCGCTACATTCCGCGTCGGACTGCGCGAATTCCATGGTGGCTACTAACTCTTGCATTCCTCCTGTGTATCTGGATGATGGTGACGCTGAAGGTGTCAGGAGTACTCCTGTCCATCGGCGTTGCCGGGCTGTTGCTCATTGCAACCAGGCGCCCGGATGGTCTCGAAATCGAGGCCATCGTCGCATCTATTCAGCTGAGCGCTGAAGATCTCGCCGACGTTATTTCGGATTTTGACCGATTCTGCACCAGTCCTGACGTCCAGTCATTGGAGGACCGCACGTTGCTGCGCCCTGCCCTGATGGATCGGGATACTCAGGTGCCAGAAATCGCCACGTTTCACGAGGACGTTGCCAATGCACAGCGTTTTCTGCACCGGCTACCTGCGCGACTTGCTGGAGAGCTGTCTGTGAAACAGGCAGAAAAGCTCCTCATGATCACCGACGAGCGCGTGGCCGCCTTGCGGGAGTCGTGGCTGAGCGCTCGCAGAGCGGCCAGGGACATTGGCCCCAACTAGATTCCAAGCACACCCAGTGCCTCTGAAAGGGTATCTCCAGCGGCGTCCAACCAATTGATCCGCTTGTCCCGCTGGAACCATGCCCGTTGCCGGCGCACGTATCGTCTCGTGCCCGTTATTGTCCGTTCGACAGCTTCATCCCAGGTCAATTCACCAGTTTGGGCTGCCAAAACCTGTGCATAACCGATTGCGCGCCCTGCTGTTGAATCAGCAACGAGACCTTCAACCTGAAGTTTTTCAACTTCTTCAACTAGCCCCTGTTCAAACATCAAATGGGTGCGAAATTCGATGCGAGGATTGAGCCATTCGCTAGTGGTGCGAAGTCCGATGAGCGTCAATCCCCAGCGAGGTGGCTGGTTGATCGGCGGCTGACTTGCAGCAAAAGGTTGTCCGGTGAGTTCGATTACCTCGAGAGCCCGCACGGTACGCCGGGGATCAGCCTCCTCGATAATTGCAGCTGCTGCCGGATCAATGTCGGCCAATTCGGCGTGCAGCGCTCGAACTCCAATTTCATGCAATCGAGCTTCATACTTCGCTCTCACTTCAGGATCAGTAGGCGGAAACTGCCAGTCATCCACCAAAGACTGAACATACAACATGGATCCGCCCACCAGAATTGGCGTCTTTCCCCGGGCCATGATGTCTTCCACATCCTTAATAGCTTCACGCTGATAACGCGCGACGGAGGCTGTTTCGGTTACCTCGAGTACATCCAGTTGGTGATGAGGAATACCTTCACGTTCCTCTGGCGTAAGTTTTGCCGTGCCGATGTCCATGCCTTTGTACAGCTGCATCGAATCAACGTTCACCACTTCCCCGTCAAGGCGATGCGCAAGCGCAACACCCAACGCGGACTTTCCCGACGCCGTTGGGCCGACAACTGCAATTGGATTCATCTAACTCACGCCTTCCCAAGAAGCTACGTATCGCCCCACACCGTGGGCATCGGCGACCATTGCGAGCTGCCCTCCTGCGGGACGCAAAGAACGGAGCATCCACCACATTTCTGGCTCAACAATGCCATCTGCCGCCAGATCATCCCTATTCTTCGGCCAGGAGACCCTCTCACCGGATAACAAGTCCATGCACCACGCATGGCGCTGAGACGCCGTAGGTATCAGCGACAAGGGTGCCCGATCACTCAGCCCCGCGGGTCCATCAATGCCCACCATATCGAGCACGGTGGGATCCTTGCGAATCTCTCCCACCGTGATGGGCAGTGTGCACTCGATGAGTACAAAACGCTGGACCAATTCCGCCAGGTAATTGCCGGCCCCAACCGTTACTTCAGGCGCTCCCCACGCACGAAAAGATCCCGTGTGAGCTGTGTAATTTCGCGGTTCTCGGGATCCCACAAGATTAATTTCTGTCACTTGATGGCGGGTCAGGATGTCGTCGACAAGCGCGCGGGCGCCCCGTAGCAGGTCAGAGCTACTGACGTCGCCGGCCCCAAGTGCGGGCACGAGCGCCGGAGAGGTAGGTACAAAGATCACTGGCACACCGTCAACTTTAGCGTTCCGGTCTTGCCCCGCGATCGCCCAGCAGGGGCTAGAATTGAACCCTAGTATTCATCCGTTGGGTGAATCTTTAGGATTTATTGGCAGCCGTGTCGCGCGGCAAAACACCGAAGGACGTTCCATGACCACTCCAACCCCGAAGCCAGGACCTCGCCCAGGACCTCGTCCAGGACCTCGACCCGGCGCCAAAGTGGCCGCTCCAGTAGTCCCTGTGGTTGCGCCTCGCGTAACGACGAATGATCCCGCTAAATGGGGTCGCGTTGCCGACAACGGCGATGTCTTTGTCAAGACCGCAGATGGCGAGCGCCTAATCGGGTCATGGCAAGCCGGTACACCTGAAGAAGGCTTGGCACACTACGGCACTCGTTTCGACGACCTCGCTACCGAGGTTGAGCTGCTCGAAGCCCGCCTGGTTGCGCATCCGGAGGATTCCGCAGCGATCCGCACCGCCGCAAATGAAATCAAGAAGACCCTGCCAGAAGCTACGGTGATCGGCGATATTGCGTCGCTGGACAAGCGCCTGGATTCCATCATCGACTCCTCAGAGGAGGCCGGGGAGGCTGTCAAGGCTGCAAAGGCAAAGCAGCGCGAGGAAGCAATTGCGCGCAAAGAAGCACTCGCTGCAGAAGCTGAAGACATCGGTGAGAGCTCCACGGAGTGGAAGGCCGCTGGCGATCGCCTGTTGGCGATTCTCGAGGAATGGAAGACCATCCGCGGAATCGACCGCAAAACTGATGACGCGCTGTGGAAGCGCTACTCCCGCGCACGTGATTCCTTTAACCGTCGCCGCGGTTCTCACTTCGCTGAGTTGGATCGTGGTCGCGCGGCTGCTCGTAAGGCCAAGGAAGCCCTGGTCGCACGCGCCGAAGAACTCAAAACCTCCACTGATTGGTCCGAAACTGCACGTGCGTTCCGCGACCTCATGACGGAATGGAAGGCTGCCGGCCGCGCCCCACGCGACATCGACGATAAGCTCTGGGCTGCATTCAAGGCCGCGCAGGACTTCTTCTTTGATGCCCGCAATGCTGTCAACGAGCAGCGCGACCAAGAATTCCTCGCCAACGCCGAGGCTAAGGACGCTCTGATCGCCGAATACACCCCACTCATCGACCCTGACAAGGACCTCGAGGGCGCTCGCCGGAAACTCCACGAGTTGCAGGAGAAGTGGGAGGAGATCGGTTTCGTCCCGAAGGCACGCGTTCGCGAGTACGAAGACAAGATCGGCGCCCTGGAGAAGCTGGTGAATGATGCCTCTGAGGCACAGTGGCGTCGCACGGACCCTGCAGCTCAGGCACGTGCGGCTCAGTTCGCTGAGCGAGTCAAGGACTTCACCGCCCAGGCCGAAGCCGCGGAAGCAGCTGGCAAGACTAAGAAGGCCGAAGAATTGCGCGCTCAGGCTGCACAGTGGCAAGAGTGGGCTGACGCGGCACTGAACGCGGTGGAAGACCTGTAAATGCAGTGTTTCCAGTTTGCGGAGCCCGTCCCAGGTGAAGAACCAGCGGATGCGCTCCGCACTGTGGTTTTCATGGCCAATTTTGCGGCCCAGGACATCACCGGCAGCCTTGATGCTTCCCGCGGTGCGGACGAGCTTATCGACGACCTAGCCCACCCTGCGCCAGACCACGAGACGTTTCTCTTTGGCATTGCGGAAGACCCGGTAGAAGGCCCAGTTTCCGATTTGGGGTATCCCCTTATCCCGTCGACGGGTTCCGCCAGCGAGCCAGCTTCCTTGGCGTGGTTTGTGGTTGACCTTCCTACCCGCGACAACCCAAACTTGGTGAACGTTTCTATCGTCCTTGACGTTGACCTCCTCCCCATCGGCGACGATGCCTCTCCAGAGTGCGCTTCTGTATGTCGATTCGTACTAGCTGAGTGCGAACGAATCGCCACATCACTTGGGCGTTCGATTATTCAGGTGTGGATGCAGCATCGAGCGGATGAGCAACCTGCGCTCAGCGAGGTTTACGAAGAGGCAGGCTTTAGTCTTGCGCATTCAGAAGTGGAATTTGTGACAACCTTGCCTCGGCAGCCAGCTGGGGACGTCCAGGTGTTTTCCAATGAAGATTTCCCCGATCAGATGCTAGAAGGCATCGCCGAATTGTATTGCGCTGCATCCGTCGAGCAACCCCGCGGATCGCTATCCACTGCCCCGGAGCAGTGGGACGCCCAGCGACTTAGTGCTCATACTGCCCACTTCAGGGCACGTGGTACTGAAAACTTTCACGCGATTGCCACTGATGAGGCTGGCGAACCGATCGCTTTGTCTGAAGTGTGGATTCACCAAGGATCCAATGCCGAGGTAGCCATTCAAGGGCTTACTTACGTCAAGCCTGATTATCGGCGCCAAGGTCTGGGGTTCGCAGTAAAAAGTGCTGCGATGGGTGCCACCTTGAAGGCGCATCCTAGTGTTCGCAGGATTTACACTTCCGTCGCACCATCGAACCAGGCGATGCTGCAGCTCAACCGAGCTTTTGACGCACGGCCTGTTGCTGCGGTGGCTGTTTTTGAAAAGGGGCTGTAGACCCTAGTTTTCCTTCTGCTTGCGGCGCGAACGGCGATCGTCGATGGGGCCACGGTCGTCGGCAAGCTGAGCTTCCTTGCCTCCGAAGCGATCCTGCTGCTCCAGGGCAACGGGGTCGACGTACACTTCTTGGCGTCGCAGCTCTGCGATCTCTTCCTGCTCTTCGGTACGCATCGTCACCACGTTGTACAGTCCGTAGACCACGAAGAGGACGGCAAAAGTAGCAAGGAGAAGGCCAACACCAACGCCGGATCCTTGATCGCGAGTTTGGCGCATCCAAATGGCAAAGACCGAGAAAAACATTGAAATTCCAGACAGTACCCAAGCAATCTGGGCGAGCTGGGTGGATCGGCGCATGTAGGCCACCGACATTAGGGTCACAGGACCGAGCGCGCATAACCAAACGAAGAGACGCTCTGGTGTGCCGATGCCATAGTCGATGGATCGCTGTGTCATAAGCGCAATGTCAACGCCCGTGATGTAGCCGGTGTAGGGCAAAAACCAGCTGGCGACAATCGCAGCTGCACCGCCAAAAAGTGGAACGCGGTACCCCGACATGTCGATGCGAGCGGCAGCTTGTCGCTCTCGGCGCGCCAGTTCTTCAGCGGTATCCTTTGATGTTTCGCTCACGTTGTTTTCTCGTCCTCTACTGTTTGCGGTGCTACCAACTAATCTAGTTCGCGCTGCAGCATCCTTGGGATTCAGACACAGGAACGGAAACATTTCCGATCTTAGGCATGCCAAGCGTGACCCCGATTGGAGCTGTGGTTGGGGTCTGCCCCAACTCGGACATATCGCCGGCCTTGGTCTTGCGATGTGTATGCACACCGGAGTCCGCTAGCAGGAAGTACGGAGCCGCTTCGGTGATGGTTACCGTCACGACGTCTCCCGGCCTGATGTGGCCTGCTGGGGTGAAGTGAACTAGGCGACCATCACGTGCGCGCCCAGACATGCGGTGGGTCTTGTCGTTCTTGCGACCGCCACCGGCCTGGACCAGGAGCTCAACCTCGGTACCGATCAGCGCAGTGTTCTCTTCCAAACAGATGCGTTCCTGGAGCGCAAGGAGTCGCTCATAGCGATGCTGTACGACCTCCTTCGGGACCTGATTGTCGTATTCAGCAGCTGGGGTGCCTGGTCGCGGACTGTACTGGAAGGTATAGGCGCTGGTGAAACGCGCCTTTTCGACGACATCGAGCGTCGCCTGGAAGTCCTCTTCGGTCTCGCCAGGAAAGCCTACGATGATGTCGGTAGTGATAGCCGCGTGCGGAATCTTGGCGCGAACTTCGTCCAAGATTGCCAAAAACTTCTTGGAGCGGTAGGAACGCTTCATTTCCTTCAGCACGCGGTCCGAACCGGATTGCAAAGGCATATGCAACTGAGGGCAAATATTTGGGGTTTCCGTCATGGCGTCGATGACGTCGGAAGTAAATTCGGCTGGGTGTGGGCTTGTGAAGCGAACGCGCTCGAGCCCCTCAATCTGGCCACATGCACGGAGCAACTTGGAGAAGGCGCTGCGGTCTCGCTCAAGCTCTGGATCCACAAAGTTGACGCCATAGGCATTGACGTTTTGTCCAAGCAGTGTCACTTCGGACACACCCTGGTCGACCAGTGCCTGGACTTCAGCGAGGATATCGCCAGGGCGTCGATCTACTTCCTTACCGCGCAAGGAAGGAACAATGCAGAAAGTACAGGTGTTGTTGCAGCCAACTGAGACACTGACCCAGCCTGAGTAAGCCGATTCGCGTTTTGCCGGCAGCACGGATGGGAATTGCTCTAGCGCGTCGACAATCTCCACCTGAGCCTTGTTGTTGTGGCTAGCGCGGTCCAGCAGCGCTGGCAGCGAACCAATGTTGTGGGTACCAAAGACCACATCCACCCAAGGAGCCTTTTTAACAACGGCATCCTTGTCCTTTTGCGCCAAACAACCACCGACAGCGATCTGCAGGTCGGGGCGCTGCTCTTTCACACCGCGCAGATTTCCCAGCGTGCCGTAGAGGCGCTGGTCTGCATTGTCTCGAACCGCGCAGGTGTTGAACACGATGAGGTCTGGTTCGCCGTTTTCAGGAACGGGAGCGTAGCCTGCTTCCTCTAGAAGGCCCGACAGACGTTCGGAATCGTGCACATTCATCTGGCACCCAAAGGTGCGGACTTCGTATGTCTTTGCGCGCTTTTGTTGCTCCACCACAGCTGGACAGTCTATCCATCGCGGGGCGAGATCTTAAATCGAGTTTTGTGAAGCCGGAAATTGGCGAGATTTGCACTACACCGATAATTTTGACCGATTTGTAACAAACTCACTTTTTATTGTGACTCCCGTTACCCTATAGTGTGAGCATGACTAGTGACGCACAGCACACCATGATCTCGATCACGGGTGTTAACAAATACTTCGATAACTTCCATGCCCTCAAAGACATCAACCTGGAGATTCCTAAGGGACAGGTTGTTGTCATCCTTGGACCTTCCGGCTCCGGCAAGTCAACCCTTTGCCGCACCATTAACCGCCTGGAGACAATCGATTCCGGCGAGATTCATATCGACGGGAGCCTGCTTCCGGAAGAAGGCAAGGAACTCGCCCGACTTCGCGCCGACGTCGGCATGTGCTTCCAATCGTTCAACCTCTTCCCGCACCTGACCATCAAGGAAAATGTCACCCTCGCTCCAGTCAAGGTTCGTGGCATGAGCAAGTCTGAAGCAGGCGAGCTCGCCATGAAGCTGCTCGAGCGAGTCGGTATCGCCAACCAGGCTGACAAATACCCAGCTCAGCTTTCCGGCGGCCAGCAACAGCGCGTCGCAATCGCCCGCGCGCTCGCGATGAAGCCGAAGGTCATGCTTTTCGACGAACCAACCTCGGCACTCGACCCAGAAATGGTCAACGAAGTCCTCGACGTCATGACTTCCCTCGCTAAGGAAGGCATGACCATGGTCTGCGTGACCCACGAAATGGGCTTCGCACGTAAGGCAGCCGACCGTATTTTGTTCATGGCCGACGGCGAAATCCATGAGGATACTGATCCAGAGTCCTTCTTCACCAATCCACAGTCCGATCGCGCCAAGGACTTCCTCGGCAAGATCCTCGGACACTAGGGCGGTTCCATGCGAAAGACAATCAAACAAATTGCGGCCACGGCGCTCGCTGCCATTACGGTGGCGTCGATAAGCGCATGTGGCTCCACCGAGCCCCGCAGCCTCCTAAAGAGCATCGAATCCGGCGAGGTTATCTTGGGCACCAAGTACGACCAACCGGGCCTCGGCCTGCGTCACCCTGACAAATCGATGTCTGGCCTTGACGTCGATGTCGCGACCTACGTGGTCAACACCATTGCAGCCGAGAATGGCTGGAAGGAACCAAAGATTAAGTGGCGCGAAACCCCGTCTGCTCAGCGCGAGACGCTGCTCAAGAACGGCGAGGTTGACATGATCACCGCCACCTACTCGATCAACGCTTCCCGCGCGAAGTCCGTCGACTTCGGTGGACCTTACCTGGTAACCCACCAGGCACTGCTTGTCCGCAAGGACGACACGTCGCTCAACACGCTTCAGGATCTTGAGCACGGTCGCAAACTGTGCTCTGTGACTGGTTCTACCCCTGCGCAGAAGATCAAGAAGGAGCTGCCAGGTGTGCAGCTGCAGGAATACGACTCCTACTCGTCCTGCGTGGAGGCCCTTCACCAGAAGAAGGTCGACGCCCTCACCACCGACGCAACCATCCTTTACGGATTCTCCTCCCAATATGAGGGCGAGTTCAAGGTTGTTGAGATGAACAAGGCCGACGGCAAGCCTTTCACCAATGAGCGCTACGGCATTGGCCACGCTAAGGGCGATAAGGCATCAAACGAGGCGATCAACCGAGCATTGGAAAAGATGTACTCGGATGGTTCCTTCGAGAAATTCCTGGAAACCAACTTGGGTGACGACGCCAAGGTCGTCGAAAAAGGCACCCCAGGCGACCTGTCCTTCCTGGACAAGAAATAGGAGGCGGTAACCATGTGGACTGACCTACAACCCGACCTGCTTGGCGCCTTCTGGGTGACCATCAAGCTGACGATCTTTTCTGCCCTGGGATCAATGATCCTCGGCACGTTCCTGACCGCCATGCGCGTGTCTCCCGTTGCCTTCCTGCGCACCATCTCGGCGCTGTACATCAACACTGTGCGCAACACGCCGCTGACCTTGATCATTCTGTTCTGCTCTGTTGGCCTGTACCAGAACCTCGGTCTGGCACTCGCGCCTGAGAATGAGAACTTCATCAAGAACAACAACTTCTGGATTGCCGTCCTCGGCTTTGTGCTATACACCTCCACGTTCGTTGCTGAATCCTTGCGTTCCGGCATTAACACGGTGCACTTCGGGCAGGCCGAAGCCGCCCGATCCCTGGGCCTGAGCTTTCCGCAGATTTTCAGCTCGATCATCTTCCCGCAGGCACTGCGCGCAGCCATCGTCCCATTGGGCAACACTCTGATCGCGCTGACGAAGAACACCACCATCGCTTCCGTGATTGGTGTTGCTGAAGCATCCCTGCTCATGAAGTCCACCATTGAAAACCACGCGAATGATCTCTTCCTGGTCTTCGGTATTTTCGCCCTCGGCTTCATGATCCTCACCCTGCCGATGGGCTTGCTCCTCGGTTCCCTGTCTAACCGTCTGGCGGTGAAGAAGTAATGTCACAAGTACGCGCTACAGTTCTCTATGATGCGCCCGGACCGAATGGTCGGCGCCTAAACACCATCATTACCGCTGCTTCGTGCCTCATCGCACTCGGCGTTTTGGTGTGGGTCATCAAGATCCTCGGCGATAATGGCCAGCTGGTTGCCGAAAAGTGGACACCGTTTCTGAAGTCCACCACCTGGACGACCTACCTACTTCCAGGCCTGATCGGCACACTGAAGGCAGCATTCTTCTCTGTCATCCTCGCAATCATCATCGGCGTTGTGTTGGGCCTCGGTCGCCTGTCAGAAATTGCCCCAGTCCGTTGGATTTGCGCAGTGATCGTGGAGTTTTTCCGCGCCATCCCGGTGCTTATTCTGATGATTTTCGCCTACCAGCTCTTTGCCAAGTACGCGGTCTTCCCTTCCAGCCAGCTCGCCTTTGCTGCTGTGGTTTTCGGCCTCACCATGTACAACGGCTCGGTTATCGCGGAAATCTTGCGTTCGGGTATTAAGTCCCTCCCGAAGGGGCAGGTTGAGGCTGCTCGTGCCCTGGGCATGACGCACCGCCAGACCATGTGGTCAATCCTGCTGCCACAGTCCGTCGCAGCGATGCTCCCAGCACTGATCTCTCAGATGGTCATTGCGATTAAGGACTCCGCGCTGGGTTACCAGCTCGGTTACATCGAGGTTGTTCGAAGCGGTATGCAGTCGGCGTCCTACTACCGCAACTTCCTCGCTGCGCTGGTTGTCACCGCGATCATCATGATCATCATCAACTACGCCCTGACCGCGTTGGCTGAACGTATCGAACGTCAGCTCCGTGCCGGACGTGCACGCAAGAACATCCTGGCAAAGGTTCCAGAGCACCCTGACCAGGGTCTGGAGACTAAGGACCAGGCGACTGTTGACTGGCACGATCCTTATCACAAGGATCTGCGCTCCACCGCTGAATAATCCGCACAGCCCAAAGCCCGCACCAGGTTATTGTCCTGGTGCGGGCTTTTTGGTCATAGTTCAGCTATGCGACTATCTAGGGCAGTTTTCGCAATGTGAAAGCTCAGTCCCTCACTGTAACCGCGTCTGGCGAGCACACCGACGATCCTGCGCAAGTATTTGTCGTATTCTTTCCTGTCGGCTGGCGCTTGTCGAATGCTCCGAGCCTTTTTCTCCGCTAGGGTGCGGGCAGTGTCTGCCTCATCCTCTGGCTCTATTTGCTCCAATGCGGCGGTTCGTAGTGCCGGAGCGACGCCTTTTTCTTGAAGCTCCCGGTCTAGGTGTCGGCGAGACTTCCCTCTAACCTGATGACGTTGCCTCACCCACTCCCTGGCGAATAGTTCGTCATCAATGAGGTTGACCCGTTCCAGGTCGGCCAGAACTTCATCAACTAATTCCGGGTCGAAGTCGAGGTCGCGGAGACGTCGCTGTAGTTCCGCGCGAGAGCGCGCCCTTTGGTCGAGTAGTAAGAGCGCTCGGCGCCGAATTGATGCCTTCTGTTCTTCTAGCAGCGGATCAAGGATAGGCTCTCCGGGGCCGTTTTGCAGCATCTCCCGAAGAGCCTCAAGCTTCTCAGCCTTTCCCTGTTCAGCGGTCACAGCGCCTACTGGGCGTCGTCGCCGTCGAGGTCAATATCGTCGAAGTCAACGTTTGGAATGACATCGATTGGCTCGTCAGGAAGCACATCATCTTGGTTTGCGTACTTGCCAAAACCAAGCTTCTGGTAGATCTTGTCCTCGAGTTCGTCTGCAAGATCAGGGTTTTCCTTCAGATTAATGCGGACCTTCTCCTTACCCTGACCGAGCTGTTCGCCGTCGTAGGTGAACCAGGAACCGGACTTCTTGATCACGCCGTTCTCCACCGCGAGGTCAATAATCGAGGATTCGCGGGAGATGCCCTCGCCGTAGATGATGTCGAACTCAGCGATCTTGAATGGTGGGGAAACCTTGTTCTTCACGACCTTCAAACGGGTACGGTTACCGATCGCGTCCTGACCATCCTTGAGGGTCTGAATTCGGCGGACGTCGCAACGCACGGAAGCGTAGAACTTCAGCGCCTTACCACCGGTCGTGGTCTCTGGGGAACCGAACATGACGCCGATCTTCTCGCGGAGCTGGTTAATGAAGATCGCCGTAGTGCCAGAGTTGTACAGCGCACCGGTCATCTTGCGGAGCGCCTGAGACATCAATCGCGCCTGGAGACCAACGTGAGAGTCACCCATTTCACCTTCAATTTCGGCCTTCGGGGTGAGCGCTGCAACAGAGTCAATGACGATGATGTCAATTGCGCCAGAACGCACCAGCATGTCCGCAATTTCGAGGGCTTGTTCACCGGTGTCTGGCTGGGAAACCAGCAGTTGGTCGGTATCGACGCCAAGCTTGCGCGCATAATCTGGATCAAGGGCGTGCTCGGCATCGATGAATGCAGCGATGCCACCGTTCTTCTGGGCCTGCGCAATGGCATGCAGCGCAACCGTCGTCTTACCCGAGGATTCTGGACCATAAATTTCGACGATGCGGCCACGTGGGAAACCGCCGATGCCTAAAGCGATGTCGATGGACGTGTTACCCGAAGAAATCACCTGGATTGGTGGCCGGTTGTCGTCGCCAAGGCGCATAATGGCGCCCTTGCCGTAATCCTTTTCGATCATGGCCATGGCGGCAGCCAAGGCCTTTTCACGATCGTTGCCAGCAGCTGGCTTTGCAGACTTCTTAGTTGCCATTATTTCTTCCTCATCGTTTTAGCGAAATATTTTGGGGTCTACTTACTTAGACGGAAAAACCAAGCCGAAAGGTTCCATTTCGATTCGCTTTTCTTCACCAGTCACCCTAGAACAACGGATGGACACACATCGATAATACACAAACGTCTGTTCGATTTGCGATCAAAACGCAACCCTGCAAGAAAACTCTAGTAATCCTCACCTAGCCAGCGACTTTCCGGAATGTCAAAGTCGCGACACATGGCCCACCAGACCTGTCGAACATCTTCCCCTTGTTCGATAAGCTCGCGAGGCGTTGCGCCAAATCCGGAGAGCACATGGGAGTCAAGGTGGTATTGCCCCAGGCTTGGACCGAATTCGTCATTGACCAACTGATGGAACTGGGCTAATCGCATGAGCCTTAACCCTAGTCCACCCTCATCGCCACCCCTGGCAGCGACTCTCGTCTCTAGAGGCCAACGTCAGGACTGCTAAAGTAAGCTACGTCTCGCCTAATTAAACACTGTTCAAGGCTTGTCTACTGGAGGATTTCTCATGTCTCAATCGGCCGTCCGCGATCTTGCGTACATTGCCGTCTTTGCCGCGCTGATCATCGTTTTTGCCTTTGTTGCTATCCCTGTAGGCGCGGCAGGCGTGCCGATCGTGTTGCAAAATGCCATCGTGATCCTCACCGGCCTGGTCCTCGGCGCAAAGCGCGGATCTCTGGCTACCCTACTTTTCCTCCTTGTAGGTTTGATCGGACTTCCAGTGATGGCAGGTGGCCGACAGTTGCTCCCAGCACTCGCAGGTCCTACGGTTGGCTACATCGTGGGATATGTCATTAGCACCGCGATCGCCGGATTTATTGCCTACCTTGCCGCATCATCCGCAACCGGTCGTGCAATTCGCCTCGCAATTGCCGGCGTTGTCGCATTGGCTACTCAGTATCTGTGTGGAATGGTTGGCCTGATGATTGTCGCTCACATGAATCTCAAGGCGGCAGCCCTGGTACAGGTTCCTTTTATTGTCCCTGACCTGGTCAAGGTGGCCATCATGGTTTCGATCGCTTACGGCGTTCACCGGGCGATTCCGTCCCTCATCCGCAAGTAACCCATGATTTCCTTCTCTTCCGTCTCGGTCGCCTTTGACGGCCGCCAAGTTCTTGACAACATTAATCTCGAACTCACAGAGCGTCGTATCGCCATCATCGGCGCTAACGGAGGTGGCAAGTCCACTCTGATCCGCCTGATTAACGGGCTGGGCACCCCTACCGAAGGAACTGTGCTTGTCGACGGCATCGACGTCGCATCCAATGGCCGCGCGGTTCGCCGAAATGTTGGTTTTGTGTTCTCGGATGCCGAAAACCAGATCGTCATGCCAACCGTGGCCGAAGATGTAGATTTCTCATTACGTCGATTGAAACTCTCGAAGGCCGAGCGCAAGGCCAAGGTCGATGCGGTCCTCGAGCGCTTCGGCCTAGCGTCCCACCGCGATGCTTCACCACACACGCTCTCTGGTGGTCAAAAGCAACTGCTGGCGCTCGCCGCAGTGCTCATCATGGAGCCAGGCATTGTCATTGCCGATGAGCCGACTACGTTGCTGGATTTGCGCAATCGGATGATGATCAAGAAGGTGTTTTCATCGTTGTCTCAGCAGCTCATCGTGGTCACGCATGACTTCGACTTCATTGAGGACTTTGATCGTGTGCTTTGCCTTGATGGTGGGCGCATCGTGGCCGATGGAACTCCGCAGGATGTCATCAGGACATACCGGGAGATGATGGAGCGTTCATGCTGACCGTCCCGCTCGGGGTTTACATTCCGGGAAACACCCCGCTTCACCGCGTGCCTGCTGGTTTGAAGTTTCTCGCGCTGATCTGCTTTGTCATCTCCACCGCAGTCTTTGTCAAGACGATTCCCTGGGCGGTTGCAGTGTTTCTCCTGCCCCTCGTCGGCTACGCGATTGCCGGGGTGCCAGTTCGTGTGGCTTGGACCCAGCTTGCTCCCCCATTGCCTATCCTCAGCATGCTGTTCGCTTTTCAGTGGTGGCAACTAGGGCTTGAACGCGCGGCGATCATCATCGTGGTCATTTATGCTGCGATTGCTGCCGCGACGCTTCTGACGCTCACAACCAAGGTCGGCGAGATGATGGATGCCATCACTGCGGGCTTAAGACCATTGGGTCGGTTGGGATTGCCAGTGGATGCCATTGCGCTAGCAATTAGCCTGACTATTCGACTCATCCCCTTGCAATTGGCAACAGTGCAGGAGGTGCTGGATGCCCGCAAGGCTCGTGGCGCTGAATTTTCCCTTCGTGCCTTCGGAACCCCTGCGGTCATTCGGTCTATTCGACGGGCAGAAAATATCGGCGACGCTCTTATCGCCCGTGGCGTCGGAGACTAGCTCTCCTTAGACGCAAAAATTGGCGTACGGATGGTTTTGTCCCATCCGTACGCCATGTTCGGCTTTAGGAATTACTCCCCTCGCAGCTCGCGCATCTTCTGAGCAACAGCATCGTCAGCTGCTGGAGCGCCACCTTCGATGGACTGCTGTGGAGCACCACCAGGCAGTTCGCCCTTCATCTGAGCGCGGATCTGCTCGAGGCGGGAGTGACCAGCCATCTGAATGCCAGCCTGCTCGACCTCAGCCATGCGACCCTCAACAGAGTTCTGAGCGAGCTCAGCCTGGCCGAGAGCGTTGGCGTAGCGACGCTCAATCTTCTCGCGAACCTGGTCGAGGTTAGGGGTGTTGCCGGAGGCGGTGAGCGAGTTCATGGACTTAATGGACTCGGAGACCTTCTCCTGCATCTTTGCCTGCTCCAGCTGGGAGAGCAGCTTGGTGCGCTCAGCAACCTTCTGCTGCAGCTGCATTGCGTTGCGCTCGACTGCCTGCTTAGCCTGAGCCGCCTGCTGCAGAGCCTGGTCGTGCAGAGCCTTGGTGTCCTCCACAGACTGCTCTGCGGTCACCAGCTGAGCAGCGAATGCTTCTGCAGCGTTTTCGTACTCAGTTGCCTTTGCTACGTCGCCAGCGGCACGAGCGTTGTCGGCAAGCTGGAGGGCCTGACGGGTGTTGCCCTGAAGCTTCTCAATGTCAGCCAGACGGCGATTCAACTGCATTTCGAGCTGACGCTGGTTACCGATAACTGCTGCTGCCTGCTGAGAAAGCTCCTGGTGCTGGCGCTGTGCGTCCTCGATTGCCTGCTGAATCTGGACCTTAGGGTCGGCGTTCTCCTCGATCTTGGAGTCGAACAGAGCCATCAAGTACTTCCACGCCTTGACGAATGGGTTTGCCATGAGTCTTAAAACCTTCCAGATTTGATGTGTGAGGACACTGTTAACGCTCCCAGTGTACCTAGGAAGTGTGGGTAAAGCGCGCGAACTCGGTATCTGCGGAACGGATTGCCATCGAGCCGGCAGCTTCGATTAGCACATCAGCTACGCTCACGCCCAAAGCGTGGCACACCGATGCCAAAAGTTCCGAAGACACTTCCTTGCGTCCACGTTCAAGTTCGGACAAATATCCTGGTGAAACGCTGGACTTTTCGGCAAGTTCTCGCAGGGTAATCGCACGATCCGCGCGGAAGGCACGTAGGGCAGCTCCCAATGCTTCACGCAGCAGAGGTTCCGCTACTGGCTTTTCTAGTAGTGCTGTGTTTGTAACCATCGTTTAGTACAACGCACAAGTGCGCCGTTTAGTTCCCCATCAGTTCATTTTCTAGAAAGTGCAAAGCAAACTCCGCTGCGCGCTGACGAATCGTATTGCGGTCGCCATCAAGAACCTCTTCAGGTTCAGCTGCCCCATCTCGCAGCGCCCAGCGCGTTTGCCCTTCCGGAAGCACACGGACGGTCTTGACTCTGTTAGGTCCTGCCAGCGCCAGCCACACGACGCCTACCGGCTGACCCTCTTGAATGGTTGGGCCTGCAACTCCGGTCAGCGCCAATGCATAGTCGACATTCAGACGCTCCTTGGTCCCCTGCGCCATGGCAGCGGCACACTCAGCGGAAATCGTGCCATGGGCGTCGATTAGCTCGGCAGGCACGCCGGCGAGTTTGGTCTTCAACGAGGCGGAATAGGTGACCAGCCCGCCGACAAATACCTCACTCGCACCTGGGTGAGAGGCGATCAGGCTAGCAAGCAGACCCGAGGTGAGGGATTCACACGTTGCGAGACTGCGACCGTTCAGAAGCTCGATGACGTTAGGCACGGTTTTCCTTTCGCGAATCAAGGAGGTACTGCACGCCAGTAACAACGGTCACCAGGACAGCTGCATACATCACAACCTGCGCGCCAATGAACGCCCAATCAGGCAGTGGCATCAGGTAAAGCGCAACCGCAACCGACTGCAATGTGGTCTTAATCTTGCCACCCTTAGACGCTGGAACGACCTTGCCCTGTCGCAATTGGATCATTCGCCAGAACGTAATCCCCAGCTCGCGCACGACGATCACCACGGTCACCCATATAGGCAGCACGCCCACAATATTGAGACTGACGAACGCCGAAATCATCAGCGCCTTATCTGCGATCGGGTCGGCAATCTTGCCAAAATCCGTGATCAAGTTGTGCTTACGTGCGATGTCGCCGTCAAGCTTGTCCGTGATCATCAAGGCAACGAAGCACGCAAATGACCACCACATCCAGCGGGTGTCCGTGTGGTCAGCCTTCAGCACCAACCACACAAAAAGAGGGACCGCGAGAATGCGCAGGCTCGTCAGCACATTCGGCACATTCCAATTGGAGGTCTTTTGATCACCATTCACAAAGCACTACCCTACCTGGTTGCCTAAAATTGAGGGACATGACCTACTTCGCAGTAACCTACCGCTACCCCGCCGATTCCCAAGAGATCGCCAGCACTCGCCCCATTCACCGCGAATTCCTGGGCAAGTTGAAAGATGATGGCATTCTGGTCGGCTCCGGCCCCTTCCTCGACGACGAAGGCGGCGCACTGATCATCATCCGTCTCGGTGAAGGCGCGCAGGTCGCCGACGCCACTGCGCTGATGGACAAGGACCCATTCCACACCACCGGGCTTCTCGACGGCCGAGCCATTCGCCCGTGGAACCCCGTGCTCAACGTGTTTTCCTAAATCTTTCCCGTATTAGGAACAGGCACCAAAGGAAAAGCCCAGCTCACAGAGCTGGGCTGAGTTCTTTCAGGGGAAAGATTTCCTAAATGTCCTTGGCAGGGTTCCAGTCTGGCATGACGCCGCCCTGAGCTTCGTCGCGCTTTGTCTTGATAACGGATGCCAGCGTGGTAATTGCAAGCACACCGACGATGACCAAGAGGGACACCAAGGTCGGAATTTCGATTACATGGACGTTCTCGCCACCATTGATGAATGGCAGGTTGTTTTCGTGCAGCGCATGCAGCACGAGCTTGACACCGATGAAGCCGAGGATGACTGCCAAGCCGTACGGCAGGTAGACAAGGCGATCGATGAGGCCATCCAGCAGGAAGTACATCTGGCGTAGGCCAAGAAGAGCGAATGCGTTCGCGGTGAAGACGATGTATGGCTCCTGGGTAATGCCGTAAATCGCTGGGATGGAGTCGAGCGCGAACATGACGTCGATCATGCCGATGGCTACGAGGCAAACAAACAGCGGGGTGAGCGCACGCTTGCCCATGTGACGGATCCAGAGCTTGTCGCCTTCGTAGGACGGGGTGACGTGAATGACCTTGCGCAGGGTCTTAATGATCCACATGTCGGATGGATCCTGTTCTGGCTGATCAGACATCTCATCGATGATCAGCTTGACGGCCGTGTACAGAATGAACAGGCCGAACAGGTAGAACACGTCGGACCAGGCGTTGATCACTGCAGCGCCCAGCAAGATGAACACCAGGCGGAAAATCAGGGCTAGGACAATGCCAATGAGCAGGACCTTTTGCTGGTACTTGCGAGGCACCTTGAAAGAGCCCATGATCAGAGCGAACATGAACAAGTTGTCGACCGACAGCGCGAGCTCAGTGACATAGCCCGTGAAGAATTCCATGCCGTGCTGATGCTGATTACCCGGCTCTCCCCACGTGAACCACAGGAAGATACCAAAGGCGGTAGCCAGGCCCATGTAGAAAAGCATCCAGTAGGCGGATTCCTTCATAGAAGGCTCGTGTGGGCTGCGGACGTGGGAGAAGAAATCAAAAATGAACAATCCCAGGACAACGAGTCCCGTAATTGTCCAGGTCAACAAATTAACTTCCAAAGCAAAGACCTCCGGTCTTATCGGTGTACGAAAATGACCGGAGGTCTCCCCCACCTCAGTCGGTTGTACTGAGGCGACATGACCGGGAACCGAACATGCGGCTGCCGTGTTGACGATCAATGTCAGGAAAAAGTGGGGTACTCCCCTCCAAGACGAAACCCCACTCTAGCCTATGGTGGCCCAAAACACATACTAAAACACGCCGGAAGTTGGGTCTGCAGCAACAATTTTGACGTCATCTGCAGGTTCTTCCTTCGGTGCTTCCGCCGGGTCAGCGCCCTTGATCATCCACAAGATTGTGTCGAGTTCTTCTGGCTTCACAAGGACTTCTCGGGCCTTGGAACCTTCGGACGGTCCCACCACGCCGCGCGTCTCCATCAGATCCATTAGGCGACCAGCCTTGGCAAAACCGATGCGGAGCTTGCGCTGCAGCATCGAAGTCGAGCCATGCTGAGAGGTGACGACGATCTCCACCGCGGCGAGCAAATCTTCCATATCGTTTCCGATATCTTCGTCGATCTCCTTTGCGGAATCGGATGCCTTCTCCTCGGTGACGCCCTCCGTGTAGTTTGGCTCCGCCTGGGTCTTTGCAGCTTCGACAACGGCCTGAACTTCTTCGTCAGTGACATACGCACCCTGCATACGTACCGGACGTCCGCCCTGCGGGATGAACAGACCGTCACCCATACCAATGAGCTTTTCTGCGCCACCTTGGTCCAGGATGACTCGGGAGTCGGTGAGTGAGGAGGTAGCGAAGGCTAGGCGAGAAGGCACGTTAGTCTTAATCAGGCCAGTGACCACGTCCACGGATGGACGCTGGGTCGCCAAGACCAGGTGGATACCTGCAGCACGTGCCTTCTGGGTGATACGCACGATGGAATCTTCAATTTCCTTAGGCGCTGTCATCATCAGGTCGGCGAGCTCGTCGACCACACAAACGATGTATGGGTACGGGCGGTATTCCCTCTCGGAGCCCAACGGTGCGGTGATCTCACCGGACTTAACCTTGCGGTTGTAGTCCTTGATGTGGCGCACGCGGGCGGACTTCATGTCCATGTAGCGCTGCTCCATCTCCTCAACCAACCAATTCAGCGCAGCGGCTGCCTTCTTCGGCTGGGTGATGATTGGCGTGATCAGGTGCGGAATGCCCTCGTATGGCGTCAGTTCCACCATCTTTGGGTCAACCAGAATCAGGCGCACTTCATCCGGAGTAGCTCGCGTCAGCAAAGACACAAGCAGCGAGTTCACGAATGCAGACTTACCGGAACCAGTCGAACCGGCCACCAGCAGGTGAGGCATCTTCTGGATCGAATGCGAAATGAAATCGCCTTCAATGTCCTTACCGAGGCCGATGAGCATCGGATCGTGGTTGGCCACGGTATCCGGTGCGGTCAGCACGTCGGCAAGGCGTACCATTTCACGGTCGGCGTTCGGTACCTCGATACCGACGGCAGACTTGCCTGGGATTGGGGCAAGCAGGCGGACGTTGTCGGTGGCAACGGCGTAGGCCAAGTTGGATTGAAGGTTCGTAATCTTCGAAACCTTCACGCCAGGCCCCAATTCCACTTCGTAGCGGGTCACTGTTGGGCCGCGCGAGAAGCCGGTCACGACGGCGTCGACGTTGAACTCGCGGAAGACGTCGGTGATCGCCTCGATCATGCGATCGTTGGTTGCGGTGCGCGTCTTTGGTGGCTCGCCTGGGACCAACAGGTCGGTGCTCGGAAGCTGGTAGTCGCCGGCAATTTCGCGTGGCGCAGGTGCCGGTGTCTCCTTCTTGAGTTCGCTCTTCGGAGTCGTCGCCTGTACAGCAGCTGGGTCGATGCCCGAGCGGGCAATGATCGCTTCCCGCATGGCTTCGCGGCTCGCCGCAACGGGATCCTCAGCCGTTGTCTCTGCAGGCGCAGCAGCTGGCAAAACCATGGTTGGTTCCGGTGCCGGCTCGTCGACTACAGCTGGGAACTCATCGGTGTCCGGACCGTACAAATCCTCATCGAGCTTTGGTTTTGGAACCTTTCGAGCCTTCGGCTTGCTAAAGAGCGATGGCTGAGGGTCCTCTTCTTCGTCCTCTTCCAATGGGTAGTTGTCAAATGGACGAGGCAAGCGACGCGGACGACGAGGCTCGCGAGTAAGCTCCTCAATTTCCTTGTCTGCTGCTGCATATGGATCATCGTCATCAGATTCCGATTCATCACGAGCGTCGTTGAATCCGAGGGAATCGACCAGGTAATCAACAAATTCCCGCACTGCAACACCAGTAGCCTGCAATGCGCCATAGACGATCACCAGCATCAGAATAGGAATCGCGAGATAAGGGCTAAAGCCCGCGGCCAACGGACCACCTACGATGTAGCCCAACGCACCGCCTGCCGTCTTACGTCCGGCCCACTCAGCAGGGCTTCCTGCAAAGATGTGTACCAGTCCCAGCATGCTCAGAACGATCAGCGTGGTGCCAATAACGGCCCCTACTTCTCGACGAGCCTCCGGCTTCTTACCCATCATCAAAGCGATGGCGAGGACAAACAATGCAAGTGGCAATACCAGCGCACCTGCGCCTACAGCTAGATGCGCAATGTCTGCAATCCACTGGCCCACTGGGCCTGCAACGTTGAACCAGACTGTTCCGCCGAGAACGATCGCCAAGCCAATCAGGCTCAGGCCAATAGCATCGGCATGTTCGTCCAGGTTTAGTTTGCGGTGGTCGTCGGCCACCTCTTGCTCCACAACGTCTTCCTTCCCAGCGTCCGCATGACTCAACTTGCGGGCCACGCCACCCACACCTTTAGCAGTCGCGCCAAACATGGCTCCAATGCCTGAACCTACCGCACGAAAGGCGCTGCCGGTTCGTTCGTTGGACGTATCGGCAGCGCGTTGGGCAGTGCGAGAGTTAAGGCTCACGGCAGAGGATCCACGCCGCGAGCCCGAGGACGGGCCAGTTTTACGACGTGAACCATTGGAGCGCTTGGTTTTAGCAGAGACTGACATGCCACAAACCTTAGTCGCCCCAAGCACTCTAGTCACATGCGCCACACCGATAACTTGGAAAGTTTAGAGCCTTAATTGCTGCACGAGACTCCCATCGCCCACCCAGTCAAGCCCTAAAGCTGGACGTCCGTAGGCAAACAAAACCAACTCGCCAAGCTCCCCGAACACCTGAACACGATGAGACGACGACCGATCACCACACAAAATCGGAACATGCCCTGCTGGCCACAACTCCACTGCAGCTGTTGACCGCCTGAAAAGCCACGAAGCTGAGGCAAAGGCTCGATACAATTCTGCAGCATCAGCCGTCGAGAAGCTCCGCGGCTGTAGACCGTGAGGCCGCCGCACATCCTCGTGATGCACAAAGTGCTCGAGCACATTAGCCCGCGAATCCATCACTTGCCAGATGCCCTGCGGTCCCCTCCCCCACTGCCCCACAACGTCCTCGAAATCTCGATTCAGTTGTTCCTCCATCGCACGTTCAAGGCGGCTTTTAAAGAGTGGCACGAACATCCCGGCGGCTGCCACCGGATCATTCTCGCGGATCACAAGGTGCGCTGCGAGATGATGAGCAGTCCAGCCTTCACACAATGTGGGCGCGTCCGGACCAAGAGCGAGCAACGTAGTGGCTAAGCGTTGTCTTTCAACAGCAGCGAAGTTCATCGGAAATCCTTTCACAAAAGAAAACCCCCACCTCATGGGCGGGGGTTCGAAGAGCTACAGGCTCGGACGTGCAGACTGGAGGTCTTCGTCGTCGATGTTCTCAGTCTCGGAATTCATCGGAACGACCGTCGGCATGACGACCGGCTTGCGGCGCCACTTCTGCTCGACGAAGCGGGAGACCTTGCGACGCACCTGCTGAGCCATGCGGTAAGGATCGTTCTCGCCTTCGCCTGCCTGCTCGACCATGATGTTCTCCACGAGGTCAGCGACCTCAGGCATCATGGCGATGGCGTCTTCAGAGAAGCCCACAGCACGAGCCGATGGGCGTTCCAACAAACGACCGGTGCGGTTGTCGATGACACAGGTGATGTCGATGACGCCACCCTCGCCCATGGATGTACGGTCTTCGAGCACCTTGGCGTCGATGTCACCCATGGTGGTGCCGTCAACGTAAAGGTTACCGATTGGAATCTGACCAACCACGGAAGCGCGACCATTCACCAGGTCAACCACAACGCCGTTCTGGGCCAGCACAACGCGGTCTCGCTGCACACCGGTAGAGATTGCGAGCTCCTTGTTTGCGCGTAGATGACGCCATTCGCCGTGGACAGGCATTGCGTTCTTCGGACGAACTGCGTTGTACAGGAAGAGCAATTCGCCAGCATAGCCGTGGCCAGAGGTGTGGACCTTGGCGTCACGACCAGTGACAACAGTAGCGCCAATCTGGGCCAGCATGTTGATCACGCCGAACACCGCTTCTTCGTTGCCCGGAACCAGGGAGGAAGACAGAATGATGAGGTCGCCGTCGCGAACGGTGATCTGACGGTGCTCACGGCGCGCCATGCGAGACAGCGCGGCCATTGGCTCACCCTGAGTACCGGTGGTGACCAGCAGAACCTTGTGAGGTGCCATCTTCGCAGCCTCATCCATCTGGATGATCGTGCCACGAGGTGCCTTGAGCAGTCCCATCTTCTCCGCAATTTCCATGTTGCGGATCATGGAGCGCCCGTTGAAGGCGACCTTTCGACCGGAAGCAACAGCAGCATCGATAGCTGCCTGCACACGGTAAACATTGGAAGCAAAGCAAGCGATGATGACGCGCTGCTTGGCATCCATCACCAGACGCTTTAGCGTTGGGCCGATCTCAGACTCGGAACCGGAGACACCTGGAGTGGTGGCGTTGGTGGAGTCACACAGGAACAGGTCGACGCCCTCGTCGCCGAGGCGAGACATAGCCGGCAGGTCCGTTGGGCGACCGTCAGTCGGGGTCTGATCCAGTTTGATGTCGCCGGTGTGAACAACGAGGCCAGCACCGGTCTTGATTGCGATGCCCAAGCACTCCGGAATCGAGTGGTTAACGGCAAAGAAGCGCAGGTTGAATGGACCGCGGGTCACGTCGGACTGCTCGTTGACTTCGATGAGCTTCGGACGCTGGCGGTGTTCCTTGGTCTTGGCCGCGATCAGCGCAAGGGTAAAACGGGAAGCCAAAATCGGGATGTCATGGCGCTGCTTGAGCATCCATGGGATAGCACCAATGTGGTCTTCGTGACCGTGGGTAACAACCAGTGCCTCAACCTTGTCCCACTTGCCTTCCATGTAGGAGAAGTCAGGCAGGATCAGGTCCACGCCAGGCTCGCCGGAGGATGGGAACAGCACGCCACAGTCGACGATGAGCAGGCGGCCCTTGTATTCGAAGACCGTCATGTTGCGGCCGATTTCGGAAATACCGCCAAGTGCGACGATGCGCAGGCCATCCTTTGGAGCCTGTGGTGGTTCAGGAAGACGCTCAGTCAGGTCAGCGCCCTGCATGGTCTGAACAACGGTGCGTCGTCCGCGTCCGCCATTTCCGTTGTTATTTCCGTTGCCGCCATTTCCGCGGCCACGGTTACGACCGCCACGACGGTTGTTGGAGCGATTACGATTTTGCCCCTGCTTCTCAGACGCGGAATCGCCACCTTCGGTGGAGGCAGCCGGAGCAGAATCGCTCGTCTCAGGCATTTCCGGTGCTTGGAACTTAACGGCTTCTACAGCCTCGGGAGGTCCAGCTTTACGGGTTACCTTACGAGAGCGATTACGTGGTTCGGTCATATTTAAAGGACTCCAGCCTTTTCTAAATCAATTCGCAATTCCTCGACCTCAGTTGCGTTCGCAGCAACTTGTGGCAGGCGAGGGATTCCTACATCAATGCCCTGCAGGCGCAGAGCAGCTTTACTCATGCTGACCCCTCCGAGTCGCGCCTGGGCGCTAAACAGTGGGAACAGCGTGGCGTTGATTTCCCGCGCACGGGCGAGGTCGCCTTCCTCGAAACTCGTGTACATCTCCCGCAGTGCTCGCGGAGCGACGTGTCCAATCACCGAGATAAATCCGGAGGCACCGAGGCTCAGCCACGGCAGGTTGAGTGGATCATCTCCTGAATACCAGGCTAGACCGGTTTGAGCGATCAAATCGGTTGACGCGCAAAGATTTGCCTTTGCATCTTTCATTGCCTTGATGTTCTTGTGATTGGCTAGGCGTCTAATAGTATCAGACGTTAACTCGATTGCAGACCGACCGGGAATATCGTAGAGACACAGGGGGAGGTCAGTGGCATCCGCGACCGCGACGGTGTGCTGGTAAACGCCCTCCTGGCTCGGCTTGGAGTAGTACGGCGTGACCAGCAGCAATGCGTCTGCCCCTGCGTTGGCTGCGTCGCGTGCCAGTCCGATCGAGGCAGCGGTGTTGTTGGTGCCAACACCCGCCACAATTTTTGCCTTATCCCCGATCTCATTCCTAACCGCCTTGATCAGGTCGATCTTTTCCTGTGGCGTGGTCGTTGGAGATTCACCTGTGGTTCCAGAAAGAATCAGGCTGTCGACACCGTTTTCAACCAGGTGTGCTGCTAGTTCGGCCGCTTTTGCGGTATCAAGCTCATCAGCCTCGGTGAAGGGAGTAATCATGGCGACACCAATCGTGCCGAACATGTCTACACCATTCTTGGATGCGTTTCCCGTAGTCATTGCTATCTCCTCGATTAGTTAAGGTGTGAGTGCTAGAAGTCGGTCACGTAGGGGCTGGTGGCCATTTCGGTGCCGTCGGCAAGCTGTGCGATTTCGAAGTCGCCAAACACAGTCGGCGCTTGCTCTCGCAGCACCTTCAGGCATTCGACAGCGACACGTCGGATTTCCACATCGGCATGTTCGGTGGCGCGCATGCCGATGAAGTGGCGCCAACTCCGGAAATTGCCTGTGACAACGATGCGAGACTCGGTGGCGTTCGGCAAAACAGCCCGCGCTGCTTGGCGCGCTTGTTTCTTTCGGAGCAGGGCGTTGGGTTCATCCGCCAGTTTCTCTTCGAGAGCATCGAGCAGTTCGTTAAACGCGAATCGTGCCTCGTCCACAGCACGGTCGAACAGTCGCATGAGATCTTCATCTTCGGCGATGAGCGGAGGGACGATCACGCTGGATTCATCAGGATGCACGAATCTCTGCGAGAGCTGGGAAAAGGAGAAGTGTCGGTGCCGTACCAGTTCATGTGTTGCACTTCGAGAAATTCCACGAAGATACAATGTCGCGCTCGCGTGCTCCAGCAGTGCGGTATGCCCCACTTCCATGATGTGACGCACATACGCAGCATTCGTCGCGGTCCGCGGATTTGGCTTGTCAAAGCTCTCATAGCAAGCACGACCAGCGAACTCGACGAGCGCTTCCCCACCCTCAGCATCGGTGCTCCAGTCAATGTCAGACGGCGCGACAAAATTGGTGCACGCGATGAGGGTGACGTCTAGTGGTACGGCTTTCGCCATTTCTTCCCCAGGTCCTTTCAGTTAAATGTCGAGGTAGTGCTCAAGACCAACAGTGAGTCCTGGACGATCCTGAACCTGGCGGACACCCACCAACACACCTGGCACAAAAGAGGTGCGATCGTAGGAATCCTGGCGAATCGACAGGGACTGTCCCTGCGCACCAAAGATCACTACTTCATGCGCGACAGTGCCCTGCATTCGGACTGCGTGGACTGGGATGCCGTCGACAAGTGCACCACGAGCACCGTCCAGGGTCTGCTCCGTTGCGTCAGGCTGTGGCCCCATGCCCGCTTCTCGACGAGCATCTGCAATGCCCTGCGCAGTGTGAATCGCAGTACCGGAAGGTGCATCCAACTTATTAGGGTGGTGCATTTCGATCACTTCGGCAGAGTCGAAGAATCGCGCAGCTTGCTTAGCGAACTGCATGGTGAGAACTGCGGAGATCGCAAAGTTCGGAGCGATCAACACGCCCACCTTTGGGTTTGCTTCCAGCCAGCCACGGACGGTTTCTAGGCGCTCCTCGGTGAAACCCGTCGTGCCGACCACGCAGGAGATGCCATTCTTAATACAGAACTCAAGGTTGTCCATTACAACGCCAGGCGCGGTGAAATCGACGATAACTTCGGCTCCGCGTTCGACGAGCAGGTTCAAGCTGTCGTCGCGATCAACTTCTGCTACGAGCTCCAGTCCGTCTGTGGCATTCACGCCTTCGACGATCGCTTGTCCGACGCGTCCCTTAGCTCCCAGGACGCCAACTTTGATGTTGTTCATTTACTCAAGCCTTTCAGTTGGCGGTTAAGCCTCAAGTTTAGGCCCGTTTTACTTCCAAACACGGAAACGGCTCGGCCTTTGTGCCATCATACCTAAATATATGAAGCAATACTAAAGCTGGTTAACTGATAATTAATCATGGCTGAGTACCTGAAAACAAAAAGATCCCCTCTCCGAACCAGCCCACCTGGGAAAACAGATGACAACTGGCCCAAAGAGGGGAAACTTTTCTTTAGTCCGCTACTGGAACGAGGGAGATCTTGCCGCGGTTGTCGATGTCCGCGATCTCGACCTGAATCTTGTCGCCAACGTTCACAACGTCCTCGACCTTTTCTACGCGCTTGTCGCCACCCAGCTTGGAGATGTGAACCAAGCCGTCGCGGCCAGGCAGCAGGGAAACGAAGGCGCCGAACGCCGTGGTCTTGACCACGGTGCCGAGGTAACGCTCGCCCACCTGCGGCATTTGTGGGTTAGCAATCGCGTTGATCTTTTCGATCGCAGCGTTCGCAGCCTCACCGGTGCCGGAGACGTAGACAGTGCCATCTTCTTCGATGGAGATTTCAGCGCCGGTTTCTTCGGTGATGGCGTTGATCGTCTTGCCCTTAGGTCCGATGAGCTCGCCGATCTTGGACTGTGGCACGGTCACGGTGGTGATGCGAGGAGCCAGGGAGTTCATCTCGTCTGGAGCGTCAATGACCTCGGCCATGGTGTCCAGGATAGTGATGCGAGCATCACGTGCCTGCGACAGCGCAGCTGCCAGCACCTCAGATGGGATGCCATCGAGCTTCGTATCCAGCTGCAGAGCGGTAACCAGCTCACGGGTACCTGCAACCTTGAAGTCCATGTCGCCGAAGGCATCTTCCGCACCCAGGATGTCGGTGAGCGCGACGTAACGGGTCTCGCCGTCCACGTCGTCGGATACCAGCCCCATGGCGATACCTGCCACGGAGGCCTTCAGTGGAACGCCTGCGTTGAGCAGGGACAGTGTGGAGGCACACACGGACCCCATAGAGGTGGAGCCGTTGGAGCCCAGCGCCTCAGATACCTGGCGAATTGCGTATGGGAACTCTTCGCGGGATGGGATCACTGGTACGAGCGCGCGCTCTGCCAGTGCGCCGTGGCCGATTTCGCGACGCTTTGGAGAACCGACGCGACCGGTCTCGCCGGTGGAGTATGGCGGGAAGTTGTAGTGGTGAATGTAGCGCTTGGACTTCACTGGGGTCAGGGAGTCGATCTGCTGCTCCATCTTGAGCATATCCAGGGTGGTGACGCCCATGATCTGAGTCTCGCCGCGCTCGAACAGCGAGGAACCGTGCGCACGTGGGATGAGGTCCACCTCGACGCCCAGGTCGCGGATGTCGGTGACGCCACGGCCGTCAATGCGGAAGTGATCAGTGAGGATGCGTCGGCGAACGACTGCCTTCATCACAGAGTTGTAAGCCGCGCGGACTTCCTTCTCCTCATCCTCATCAAACTTTGCCACAACCTCGTCCATGTAAGCGTTGGTGGCTTCTTCGCGCTCCTGCTTACCCTTGATGGTCATGAACTTTTCGAGCTTCTTCGCAGCGATCTTCTCCACGGCAGCGTAGATCTCGTCAGAGTATGGCGGGAAGAGTGGGAACTCCTGCGTTTCCTTGGCAGCAGCCTTTGCCAGCTGAGCCTGAGCGCGGCAAAGAACCTCAATGAAAGGCTTGGCGGCCTCGAGGCCCTCAGCCACCACCTCTTCGGTCGGCGCAGGAGCGCCATCCTTGACGCGGTCAATCACGTTCTCTGTTGCGCCTGCTTCGACCATCATGATGGCAACATCATCGACGGTCTTGCGACCGACCTTCTTGGACACGATGCGTCCGGCAACCACGATTTCAAACAGTGCCTGCTCGTGCTGCTCATGGGTTGGGAATGCAATCCAGGTACCTTCAGGGTGCTTCTCGTCGGCGATGAGTGCCATGCGGACGCCGCCGACGGCACCGGAAACAGGAAGACCGGACAGCTGGGTTGCTGCGGAAGCCGCGTTGATGGCGACAACGTCGTACATGTCCTTTGGATCCATGGACAGCACGGTGATGATGATCTGAACTTCGTTGCGCAGGCCCTTCACAAACGTTGGGCGCAGTGGGCGGTCGATCAGGCGGCAAGCCAGGATGGCCTCGGTCGATGGACGTCCCTCACGACGGAAGAAGGAGCCAGGAATACGGCCGGCAGCGTACATGCGCTCTTCCACGTCCACGGTCAGTGGGAAGAAGTCGAAACCCTCACGAGGCTGGTTGGACGCCGTGGTGGTTGCCAGCAGCATGGTTTCTTCATCAAGGTAGGTGGTGACTGCACCATCGGCCTGGCGTGCCAGCTGGCCCGTTTCGAAGCGGATGGTACGAGTGCCGAAGTCCCCGTTGTTGATGGTTGCGGTTACTCCGTAGGTGCCATATTCCTCATCGGAATAGAATGCGACGTCGCTCATGTAGGCGAGCTCTCCTCTTTACGTTCTTTCGTGCGTGGCGGTCATCGGTGCCGCCCAAAGTGTCCAGATGTGTAGACTGCCTGCGATTCTACCAGCTCCGTCAATACGCGCTTATCGACGCCACCGGCCGTTGCACAACTTGTCCCACGCAAACGAAAACCGTCCCCCTGCCAATGGCAGTGAGGACGGTGAACGTAAATCTTTGTAAAAGATTATCGACGCAGACCCAGGCGACCGATCAGGTCACGGTAACGCTCGATGTTGTTGTCAGCCAGGTACTGCAGCAGGCCCTTGCGACGACCAACGAGGAGCAGCAGGCCACGACGAGAGTGGTGGTCGTGCTTGTGGAACTTCAGGTGCTCGGTCAGGATCTGGATGCGCTTGGTCAGCATTGCAACCTGAGCCTCTGGAGAACCGGTGTCGGTCTCGTGCAGGCCGTACTCGGCCAGGATTTCCTTCTTCTGCTCAGTAGTAAGAGCCATGGAGTTATCTCCTTGTAGTTATTTCAGTCCGCATGAAAAGATCATCTACTTGAGAGATGCGGGCCAACTGCTGCGAACCGCAGTAAAGCCACCGAGAAACCCTAGCACGCCTACGGGGCTATACCCAAAATCATTCTGATTCGCGACACATCTCGATGCATGGCGTCCAGAAGTTCCTCCACGGACGAGAACTTTTCCATGCCCCGGACATGATCCACGAATTCTACTTCACAGTCATGTCCATACAGGTCAGCGTGCCGATCCAACACAAAGGTCTCAACTGAGCGTCGCGCATCCCCAAATGTTGGGTTGGTGCCGACGGAGATCGCTGCTGGATAGCGCTCCCCAACCGCCATGTCTCCGGTGATTGGAGCGGTCGATCGGACGATGAACCAACCTGCGTAGACTCCGTCAGCTGGAAGTGCTCGTTCGTCTGGGAAGTACATATTTGCCGTCGGAAAGCCCAGTTCTTTTCCGCCACGTCCGGCACCTCGTACCACTGTTGCGGACACGGAGAATGGACGTCCGAGAATTCGGGCAGCTGTGGCGACGTTGCCGTCGGCGAGGAAACGACGGACGGTAGTGGAAGAAAACCGCACGCCATCCTCTTCCAGCAATGGCATCACAATCACGTCAATGCCTCGCTCGGCACCGAGTTCACGAAGGGTCTCCACGTTGCCAGCCGCCATGCGACCAAAGGTGAAGTTCTCCCCTACGATGACCACCCGTGCATCCAGTACGTCAACGAGCACGGTGGTAAAAAATTCCTCCGGGCTGAGCTGGGCAAGATCGCGGGTAAACGGCAGCGCCAGCATCGCGTCGATGCCGAGCTGTTCAGCACGAGCTGCCCGATCGTCCATGTTGCCGAGTAGGGCTGGCATCTTGTCTGGCCTGATGACGGCTGCTGGGTGAGGATCGAACGTAAGGAGCACGCTACGAATGCCGCGGCTGCGCGCCTCACTGATCGCTCCGCCAATGAGCGTTTGGTGTCCGCGGTGTACCCCATCGAACACACCGATTGTCACGACGGATGCTGCCGGTTCGACTTCTGCAAGTCCATGCCAAATATCCACGGCTAAAGATTACGTCATAGACTTGGGCCCATGTCTGATGTGCTTGCCAATTCCGGAATTGTCGTGGTCGATAAGCCTGGAGGTATGACCTCCCATGATGTCGTTGCTCGACTCCGCAGGATTTTTGGCACCCGCAAGGTCGGGCATGCCGGAACGCTTGATCCTATGGCAACTGGAGTCTTAGTGGCCGGTGTGGAACGCGGAACCAAGTTTCTGGCGCATCTAGTTGCTGAGACCAAAACGTATGAGGCTACTATTCGCCTCGGAATGGCCACGACCACGGATGACGCTGAAGGCGAAGAAATCTCTCGCCACCCGGCCCAAGATGTGCCCGAGGCAGACATTCTCGCTGAGATCGCACAACTCACTGGCGACATCATGCAGCGCCCTAGCTCCGTGAGTGCGATCAAGATTGACGGCAAGCGCGCCCATGAACGTGTCCGCGCAGGGGAAGACGTTGTTTTGCCGGAACGTCCAGTGACGATTTTTAACTTCGACGTACTTGAGATCCGACGAGACAGTGAAATTACTGACCTTGACGTGCGTGTTCATTGTTCTTCGGGCACGTACATCCGTTCTCTAGCGCGCGACCTGGGCGCGGCCTTGGGCGTCGGTGGGCACTTGACTGCGCTGCGCCGATCAGCCGTCGGCCCCTTCACTCTCGAGCACGCCCGTACCCTGGAACAGCTCGAAGCCGACAACGCCTTCTCCTTGACGCTCGATCAGGCCCTGGCACTCTCCTACCCTGTTGTGAGCATCTCGGAACAAGAAGCAGCGGACCTCGCCATGGGCAAGTGGCTTGAGCCTCGAGGACTCAAGGGCGTGCACGCCGCTGTCGCCCCGGACGGTCGTGCGATCGCGCTGGTGAAGGAAAAAGGCAAGCGCTTGTCGACGGTCTTCGTCGCCCGCCCTTCAACGCTCTAGGTAACTGCGGTGGTTGCGACGACATAGCCGTCACGCACCACCCAACGCCCCGAAATGAACGGCACGGGAGTTGGCCGGACGAGCAAGTAGGAAATAAACGTTCCGTCGTCTCGCAGGTCGATTTCCGCCTGCTCGAATCCCAGCCAACGGTGGGTCAATGGGAACCATGCCTTGTAGGTGGCTTCCTTCGCGCAAAACAGTAGGCGATCGGCGCACTCTATTCCCTGCGCCCTTAGTCGCTCTAGCTGCGCATGTTCGCCATCTCGGGCAATGGACCCAAGCACGCCGGACGGCAACGGCTCGGCAGGTTCGGCATCAAGCCCCATGGACCTGACCAACAGGCGTGGCGCAACGACGGCTGCACGGAACCCATCGGTGTGCGTCAACGAACCACTCACAGAAGCTGGCCACAGCGGCATTCCGCGCTCACCGCGCAAAATTGGCGCACCACTGTCGCGCCCCAATACCTTCAACGCTTCGTGTGCGCACCACCGGGCATCCCCAAATTCGGCCTTGCGAACATCCAGTGAGTGCGCCACCAATGCCCGCTCAAGCGGGTGCAAGTTGTGGAAGTGGTCTAATGCGGTGTGCTCGGGGCCAGTTCGGAAACTCTTGAATTTGGCGGAAGGAGGAAACAGCGTCGCATCAAGCATGATGCACCTCCAGAACTGGGTATGGCCACAGCCTGTCGGCAGGATATTCCTGCCATTCCCGCGGATAGCCGAGGGAGACCTCCACGTGGTCGATGCCCGACACCGTGGTTGTTCCCGGCATATGCAGATGGCCGTAGATTACCTTCTCTGCGCCGTACCGCTGCGCCCACGTCCTGGTGTGTCGAGTTCCGCACCACAGCCCGATCTCGGGCCAGGCCATCTTCTTGATTGGTTCATAGACCAAGGGCCAGTGGTTGATGAGGATTGTCGGTCCGCTGACGCGCCCTAAGCGCTTAATGGAGTAGGCCAAGCGGTCCCAACACCAGGCTCGAACGTCAACGAAGGGGGCAATGGCAAATTCATCGGTCATCACAACTTGGACGTCGTGAGCTGCTTGTACCGCCTGCTCCACCGTGTGTCCCGGTTTGCGGAAGGAGTAGTCGTACAGGGTGAACAGTGGGACGATAGTTCGGCCTCCGAACACCGGGAAGGGGTCTTCTGGGGTGAGGACGTCGATGAGCCTGCAACCTTCCACAAGCTCCTCATATTTGTCGCGTCCCTTTGCGCGATCGCCACTGCGGGAAAACAATTCGTGATTTCCGGGTACCCAGATCACACAGGCAAAGCGCTGCCGTAGTTTGGTCAGGTGCTCCAGCACCAGCTCCGTCCGCTCAGCAACGTCTCCGGCAACGATCAGCCAATCTGACGGATGGCGGGGCTGGATTGAGTCAATGACAGCAACATTCGCCTTCACCGCTGCGTGCAGGTCGGAGACAGCCCACAGTGTTTGCACATGCGCCACTTTGGTCTCCTTATCTCCCAACCTTTACTAAATTATGCCCCATTTTACGTTGACGCAGACTCAGCCCACTTCATACTTTGGAAACGTAGCACCACTGCCACCGCGCGCAGCGCAATGAAACTTGCTAAACCGACCCAAACGCCGCCAATCCCCCAATCGAAAGCTAACGATAGCCACACCACTGGGATAAAACCGATCAGTGCGGAAGCAATGGTGGCATTTCGCAGGAAGGCCACGTCAGAAGCCCCAAGTAGCACGCCATCGAAAGCAAACACGATTCCGCCGACCAGGACCATGGCACACATGAGCCACCACGGCATTTGCATGGTGGAAAGCACCTGCTCGTCTGAGGTAAAAAGCCGTGGGATGACAGCGTAGCCAGCCAGCAAAATCACTGACAGTCCGGCTGCCATCACCGTCGAATAGCGCACGACCTTGACCGCAACCGCGCGGGCCGTGGCTATCGAGGCACCACCCAAAGCCGCGCCAACGAGCGCCTGAGCAGCAATCGCGAGTGAGTCCAACACCAGGGTGAGAAACGACCACAGCTGAAGCAATACTTGGTGCGCTGCCAACGAGGCTGCACCGAACCTTCCGGCTACGGCAGCTGCCGACACAAATGAGATTTGCATGAGCAAGGAGCGCAGAATCAAGTCTTTGCCCATACCCAGCTGCTGCCGGATGATGCCGAAGTCCGGCGCCCACGATCCCTTGTGTGCCTTGAGCAACGCGAGAAAGAACCCAAGGAAGGTGATGGATTCACCGATGAGGTTTGCCCAGGCGGAGCCAACGATGCCGTATTTTGACACCAGGAACGGCACAAGCAGGGCACTTGGCACGATGCCACACAGCGTAAAAATCAGTGGTAATCGGGTGTTTTGGATTCCTCGCAACCAGCCATTTCCCGCCATCGTCGCGAGGATGAGCGGGATTCCCAAAGATGCCACTCGAAGCCACAGCGCAGCTTCGGCAGCCACCGAGTGATCGCCTGCCAACCAATAAGTCAAAGTTGGAGCGCCACACCACACCACGACACTCAGCAACGCCCCAACGACAAAAGCCACCCACGTGGCCTGGACTCCCTCACGAATCGCAGCCGCACGATCACCCGCGCCGAACAACCGAGCCGAGCGTGCGGTGGTTCCGTAGGACAGGAACGTCAGTTGCGTCGTGACTTGCGCCTGAATCGTTGTTGCAGCGCCCAATGCAGCCAAGTCAGTAGCACCGAGTCGCCCGACCACAGCCGTATCGAGCAACAGGTACAACGGCGTCGCTGCGAGAACCCCGAGAGCCGGAAGTGCAAGACCGAAGATTGTGCGCGCGTCTACGCGCGTCGCCTTATCGACGTCCATCGCGAGCAGCCACCAGCAGCTCCTGGTGAACAGCTGCAACTGTGCCTTCAGTGGTGTAGCCAGCGGCCCGCAGGTGGCCTCCGCCACCGAGCGCACCGGCGATCTGAGAAACATCGATGTCCTTTGTGGTCCGCAGCGACACTGCAAACCACCCCGGCTGGTATTCCTTGAATACGGCGCCGAGATCGGCGTCTTCAACCGCTCGGACGTAATCCACCAATCCCTCGACCTCACTCATCGGGTGCCCATGGATGAGTTCGTTCGGCGCAGTCAGAATAGCGACTTTCAGCTCGCCAGCAGAAAGAAGCTTGATGCCCGACAGGACTTTGCCAACCATGGCTAGGCCGCTGAGGCTGATGTCGTCGATAAGCTGCCCCGCTATGGCGCGGGTGTCGAGGCCTTGCTCGACGAGCTCGGCGGCGAGGGTGTGCATGTGTGGACGCCCCCACCGGAAGTTACCGGTATCGGTGACCAGGCCTGCATAGATGCTGTGGGCAATCCCTGGGGTGAGTTTGACTTCGAGATCGCGAAGCCACTCCCGCAGGATCGTGGAGGTGGATTCGGCGTGGTGGTCAAGTAGATTGACATCGCCAAAACCCGGGTTTGAGCTGTGGTGATCAACCATGATGAGGGGACGATTCCCGAGCTGATCGCTCAGGGAACCCGCACGGTCGCTCGAACCGCAGTCCACCACTACATGCAGGTCAACTTCGGGAAGTGAATCTCCGCACTGGACCTGCTCCGCCATCGGAATGGTGAGGAGATTGTGCGCGAACGACTCAGATTGCCCAATCCACCCAGCGACGTCCTTCCCCATTGCCTGGAATGCCTGCAGCAGTGTTGTCACGCTGCCGATTGCGTCTGCGTCGGGGCGGATATGTCCGATGACGGCGATGGAACGTGCCTGTCGGACTAAGTCACTGGCGGTGGAAAAGGGCAACATGGTTTATTCGTCCTTATATGGGTTTTCTTCGCCTGCTGGTCGGGCGCCTTCGGCGAGCTTGCGAAGCTCCTCATCACGTTGACGGGCCTTTGCAAGCAAAGCCTCCATGTGTGCGGAAGCCTCCGGAACCGTGTCGAGCTTGAAGCTCAACGTCGGGGTGAAGCGAACACCCAGCTGGTCTCCCATAATCTTACGCAGCTGACCACGCGCGCGATGAAGCGCCTCTGCAGCAGCGTCGGTATCTGGCTCGGCGTCGATGGTCTCGCCACGCACCGTGTAGTAAATGGTTGCGTCGTGAAGATCACCGCTGACCTGGCAGTCAGTGATGGTGACGAATTCGAGACGGCGGTCCTTGATCTGCATCTCTACTGCCGAAGCAACGATCTGCAGGATGCGCTTGGCAAGGCGTGCCGAGCGAGCATTGTCTGCCACTGTTTCTCCTAAAATTGGGGTCAAATTTGGCCCACGTTCCGGTCACTTTGAGTTCCATTGTGTCCGAAACGTGGGCCAAATTCAGCACTTACTTATCGCGAGGAATCTCTACCATCTCGTAGACCTCGATGGTGTCGCCAACCTGGATGTCAGGGTAGGACAGCACCATACCGCACTCGTAACCTGCGGTGACCTCGACAACGTCGTCCTTTTCACGACGCAGGGAGTCGATGTTGGTCTTCTCCACGATGACGTTGCCGTCGCGGATGAGGCGGGCCTGGGCGTTACGACGAACCTTGCCGGACTCAACCATGCAGCCTGCGATGAGGCCGACGGCAGAAGCCTTGAAGATCGCACGGATTTCAGCCTTGCCCACTTCACGCTCTTCGTAGATTGGCTTGAGCATGCCACGCAGAGCCTGCTCGATCTCCTCGATCACACGGTAGATGATCGAGTAGTAGCGAATCTCGACGCCCTCGGCGTTGGCCTCTTCGGTGGCCTTCCCTTCAGCGCGAACGTTGAAGCCAATGATCACTGCGTCGGAAGCAGCTGCGAGGGAAACGTTGGTCTGGGTAACAGCACCGACACCGCGGTCGATGATGTTGAGCTGAACTTCGTCGTCGACCTCGATCTTGAGCAGGGCCTCTTCCAGAGCTTCCACAGAACCTGCGTTGTCGCCCTTGAGGATGAGGTTGAGGGTCGAGGTTTCCTTGAGCACTGCATCCAGGTCTTCCAGAGACACGCGCTTGCGGGCCTTGGCAGCCAGAGCGTTGCGCTTGCGAGCGCTGCGCTGGTTTGCAATTTGACGTGCAACACGGTCGTCTTCGACAACGAGGATGTTGTCGCCGGCGCCAGGAACAGAATTCAGACCCTGGACCTGGACTGGGCGGGATGGGCCCGCCTCTTCCACGTCCTCGCCGTATTCGTCCACCATGCGGCGGACACGACCAAAGGCATCGCCGACGACGATGGAGTCACCGATGCGGAGCGTACCGCGCTGGACCAGGATGGTGGCCACTGGGCCACGACCACGGTCGAGGTGCGCTTCGATGGCCACGCCCTGTGCGTCCATGTCCGGGTTCGCACGCAGGTCGAGAGCTGCATCTGCGGTAAGCAGCACAGCTTCGAGAAGTGCATCGATGTTGGTGCCCTGCTTAGCGGAGATGTCCACGAACATAGTCTCGCCGCCGTACTCTTCAGGAACGAGGCCGTACTCGGTGAGCTGGCCACGGATCTTGTCTGGAGATGCGTCTGGCTTATCGATCTTGTTCACTGCAACAACGATTGGCACGTCTGCAGCCTGAGCGTGGTTAATTGCTTCCACAGTCTGTGGCATGACGCCGTCGTCAGCTGCGACAACGAGGATCGCGATGTCGGTGGACTTTGCACCACGGGCACGCATAGCGGTGAAGGCCTCGTGACCTGGGGTATCCAGGAAGGTGATGGTGCGATCCTGATCCTCGAGGTGAACCTCGACCTGGTACGCGCCGATACCCTGGGTGATGCCGCCGGCTTCACCCTTGCCCACGTTTGCCTTACGGATCGTGTCCAGCAGACGGGTCTTACCGTGGTCAACGTGGCCCATGACGGTAACCACTGGAGGACGGGAAGCGAGGTCTTCCTCGGTACCTTCATCCTCACCGAACTGCAGGTCGAAGCTCTCCAGGAGCTCTCGGTCCTCGTCCTCTGGGGAGACAACCTGAACCTTGTAGTTCATCTCTTCGCCGAGAAGCATCAAGGTCTCTTCAGACACAGATGCCGTCGCGGTGACCATTTCACCCAGGTTGAACAGTGCCTGGACGAGTGCCGATGCCTCTGCGCCAATCTTCTCAGCGAAGTCGGACAGGGATGCGCCGCGGGCCAGACGCAGGGTTGCGCCCTGGCCGTCAGGAAGGCGTACGCCACCAATGACGTTAGGTGCCTTCATTGCCTCGTATTCGCTGCGCTTCTGACGCTTCGACTTACGCCCCTTGCGAGGTGCGCCACCTGGGCGACCGAATGCGCCAGCGGTACCGCCACGACGGCCGCCGCGACCGCCTCCTGCGCCTCCTGGACCGCCTGGGCCACCACCGCGGTTGAAGCCACCGCCGCCTTGTGCGCCAGCTCCACCACGGCCACGTCCACCGCCGGTAGCGCGGGATGGCATCTGACCTGGGGTTGGTGCGCTGTTAGGCATCATCGCTGGCGATGGACGACGTCCGCCACCCTGACGCTCTGGAGATGGGGTACCACCCTGAGAGCGGTTTCCGCCTGGGCGAGGACCGCCCTGCCCCGGACGACCGCCACCTGGGCGCGGTCCACCCTGGCCTGGGCGGCCACCACCTGGGCGTGGAGCAGGACGCTCCGAGCCGCCACCGGTGGAGAATGGGTTGTTCGCGACTCGTGGTGCACGAGCGCCTGGCTTTGGACCTGGCTTCGCCATCGGACGTGGCATCGCAGACTGCTCCGCGTTCTGCTTTGGCGCAGGCTTCGGTGCAGCAGGCTTTGGAGCACCTGGCTTCGGTGCGCCCGGCTTCGCTGCCGCAGCAGCAGGAGTTGGGGCTTGGAACTGAGGCTTCGAGTCAGCTGCTGGCTGCTTTGCGACGGCCGCAGGAGTCGGCTTAGGTGCTGCTGCCTTTGGCGCTGGCTTTGGCGCCGCAGGCTTAGGAGCGCCCGGCTTAGGTGCAGCTGGTTTTGCAGCTTCCTTGGCTGGGGCAGCTTCCTTTGCTGGCGAGCCGGACTTCTTTTCGTAGTACTGGGTCATCTTCTTGACCACGGGTGGCTCAATGGTGGAAGACGCGGTCTTAACAAACTCGCCCTGGTCCTTCAGGGTTGCGAGCAGTTCCTTGCTGGTAATACCGAGTTGCTTTGCAAGCTCATGTACACGTAGCTTTCCGGGCACTTTTCTCCTCTAGGTTTTCTAGAAGCGTCCCCGGGCCACGTGGGCGCAAGGAGCTTCTAGGTGTCTATCTTGACGTTCATCGCTGATGCTTCATCGGGTGCTCATCAGTGTTGTAGTCCTTCTTGGTTAGATGTCGGGTCCGACAGAAACTGTCGCACAAGACGTGTGTCTAGCTGGCCAGACACCTTAAACGCTCGCCCGAAGGCGCGACGCTTTTCAGCAGTGTCCAACGCATGAAGCGTTGGTGTAATCCATGCGCCCCGGCCGGGAAGCTTTCTCCCCGGGTCGGGAACCACCACGTGTGGATCATCGTGACTCAGAACGAGCCTGAGAAGTTGTGAGTCGGGAAGCACTTCCCTGGTGGCAATGCAGGTACGCAGTCGGGGGGACTGTGTCATGCATCGCCTCTCAAAAACTTCACGTGTGGCTAGAAAATGGCAATACGAGATCGCCGACCCTCGCACGGGCCGAAAACAACTCTACGCTACTTAAGCGCAAAAGTTAACCCGGGGTTTACTCGGCGAGTTATTCCGCGTCGGAGCGAATGTCGATCTTCCAACCGGTGAGACGCGCAGCCAAACGAGCGTTCTGCCCTTCCTTGCCAATCGCCAAAGAAAGCTGGTAGTCCGGCACTGTCACCTGCGCATGCTGAGCCTCGTGGTCGATCACCTCAACGTGCACCACCTTCGACGGTGCGAGGGCGTTACCAACGTAGCGAGCTGGATCGTTGTCGTAGTCGATGATGTCGATCTTTTCGCCGCCCAGTTCGCGCATGATGTTGTTGACACGCTGACCACGCGGGCCAATGCAAGCGCCCTTGGCATTGAGACCCTTGACGTTCGCACGGACTGCGATCTTGGTGCGGTGTCCTGCTTCGCGGGCGATGCCCATGATCTCCACTGCCCCATCGGCAACCTCTGGAACTTCGAGCTCGAACAAACGTCGGACTAGTTCAGGGTGGGTACGGGACAGGCTGATCTGGACGTTGCGCGGCTGACGATTCACCTCAACGATGTAGGTCTTGACGCGATCGCCGTGGGTGAGCTTTTCGCCTGGGATTTGCTCGCCAGGAAGCAGAAGGCCGTCCTGACCATCAAGTTCGGTACCAAGGTTGACGACGACGATGCCACGCTCGTTGGCCATCGCATCAGCTTCCACTACGCCCGAGACGACAGTGCCTTCCAGTCCGGCGTACTGGTCGTATGCCTGAGACGCTTCCGCTTCACGCAGTTTCTTTACGATTGCATCGCGAACAGCAAGTGCGCCTGTTCGACCGAAGTCTGCTGGGGTATCGTCGTATTCGCTGAGAACGTTGCCTTCTTCATCCACTTCTGTCGCGATGACGGACACAGCTCCACTGACCTGATCAATGTCGATGCGGGCACGACCGGTTCCCGCGGTTTGCCGGTAGGTGTCCAGCAGGGCGCGGCCAATGGTTTCGATCAGTTCAGGGACCGGTACGGCCTTGTCCTTCTCGATGGCCTCCAGCGCCTTAATGTCAATATTCACTTGTTTTCCTCTCGCCACCGCATGGCTTCGTCATAGGTCAGGCCGACGAGTTCGGTCTCGTCGGCAGGAACGTTTGAGAATTCAATTTCTACCACTGCCGTGTGCTCCGACGCCAATTCCAAAGAGTCGACGGCAAGTTTCTTCCCGTTGCGTGCGATGAGGGCGACGGAGGTCTGGGCGTCGTTAAGCGCTCCAATGCGCAGAATTTCCCGCTCGCCGCCACGGGTCAGTGCAACCTTGCGCCCCAGGTTGCGGCGCCAGTGTCGCGGTAGCTCGAGTGGCTTGTCGACGCCCGGCGTAGACAGCTCCAAACTATAACCAGGGCCAAAGCTCACTTCTCCGCGTTCCTCAGCAGCATCGAGCAAAGCACCGATCTCGTTTGAGATCACCTCCAGCTGGTCAAGATCGGGACGCGCATCGCTGTCCACAGCGATAGCAACGACGGACTTGGCGCCCGCCTTGGAAATCTTGATGCCCTCAAGATCGACGCCATAGCTGTCGAGGATGGGGCTGATGAGCTGGGAAATGATATCTGCGGTGGGAAAAGCCATGGCTACCACAATAGCTGGCCCGACATCGGTAGACTAAGCCGCTGTGAAACTCCGCTTGGCTTTCCTGTCCTCACTGGTCGTGTTAACCGGTTGCGCGACAACCCCTGAACCCGACCCAACCCTCACCTCCCTTGCCGACAAAGCCTCCCCAGCCCAGGCCACGGCATTGGCGGAAGAGGCTTCTCGCCTATGCGGAACCAAAGACAATGCGGCACTGTGCACCATCTCCCCCGCCGCATCTGGGACTTTGACCAGCGACGAAGTCCTCGCTGCGGTAGATGGCGTTCCAGAGTCATCACTGCCAGTACTAGCCAAGACATACGTCGCGTTGGCAATGAACGAACCTGCAAAGGATTTTGGTTCATCCTCCGCCTTCAGCGATATGCGGGAATTCGAACAGGCGGCGGTTTACGGGCTCGACCACATGCTTGCTTTTGCCGGCGCTTCCACTTCAACAGTGAAGGCGACCCAGAAATCTCATGAGGCAGTACTCGGAGCCATGGGGTCTTCAGCCACTCCTGCCCCGATGGCGTATGACCTACAGAAGTATCCTGCCGAACCAGCTGAATTTGTGTTTGCACTTGAAGCCGATGCTGCCCTGCACTGGATGAACGCAGCCTGTGCGCCCGGAATCCCAGCCGCGGACCGGACCTTTGCCCTCATCCAAGCTGGAAATGCAGCTGCTCGATACGCCGAACTTGGCGGACAACCTGGGGATCTTGGTTTGTAAGGGCTTGGCCCATCAACAGAAAGCGATAGTCCCAAGACAGTGAAGTCATCGACCAACTGTCCTGGGACTATCGTCTTGCAAAATCGCCAATTTGCTAAAACGCGACTAGCCCAGCAGCTCCTGAACCTTTGCCACCGCTTCAGTGAACGGCACTTCTAGAGTTTCGCCACCGCGGACGCGGATTTCCACGTTTCCGTCGGCAAACGAACGGCCGAGGATGACGGCCAGTGGCATACCGAGGAGTTCGGCATCCTTGAACTTCACGCCTGGGGAGACCTTTGGACGGTCGTCGAAAAGCACGTCGAGGCCGGCCGCAGACAGCGAGGAGACCAGAGAGTCAGCAGCTTCGATGGCTGCGGCGTCCTTGTTGGCCACAGCGACGTGAACCTGGAATGGTGCAACCTCGGCTGGCCAGACCAGGCCCTTCTCGTCGTGCATCTGCTCGGCGAGGACGGCGATGAGGCGGGAAACGCCAATGCCGTAGGAGCCCATTGTTGGGACTGCGGTTTTGCCATTTTGATCGAGGATCTGCACGTCCATCGCGGTGGTGTACTTGCGACCCAGCTGGAAGATGTGGCCGATCTCGATGCCACGTTCCAAGGTCAGGGTACCCATGCCCTCTGGTGCTGGGTCACCTTCACGGATCTCGGCGACCTCGATGTAGCCGTCTGGGGTGAAGTCGCGGCCGCACACCATGCCCACGACGTGGTGGTTAGCCTTGTCGGCGCCGGTGATCCAAGAGGTGCCGGTGACGACGCGAGGATCAGCGAGCACGCGGACACCATTGTCTGCCAGTCCCTTAGGTCCGATGTAGCCCTTCACCAGGAATGGGTACTTCTTGAAGTCTTCCGCTTCAAGCAGCTCAACCTCGGCAGGCTCGAAGGATGCCTCAAGGCGCTTCATGTCAGCCTCGCGGTCACCAGGAAGCAGCACACCGGTGAGCTCCCACTCCCCGCCCGGCTGGCGGACCTTCACTGCCAGGCACTTCAGAGTATCCTTCGCTTCGATGTCCAGGCCCATACCATTAGCCCACTCGACCAGCGCAGCAATGGTGGTGGCATCTGGGGTCTCGTGAATGACGGCCTCAGGCTGGCCCTCAATTGGCTTTTCGACGCCCGGCTGCGTCACCACTGCCTCGACGTTGGCGGCGTAGTCACCGTTGGTGGCGGAGACGAAGGTGTCCTCACCATTTTCTGAGATGGCCAGGAACTCCTCGGAGGCGGAGCCGCCCATCGCGCCGGAGGTAGCAGCACAAATGGCGTACTTGACTCCGAGGCGATCGAAGATGCGCTGGTAGGCCTTACGGTGCGCCTGATAGGAGGCTTCCAGGCCTTCGTCATCCATGTCAAAGGAGTAAGAGTCCTTCATCACGAACTCGCGACCGCGGAGGATGCCGGCACGTGGGCGCTCTTCGTCGCGGTACTTGGTCTGGATCTGGTAGAGGGTAACCGGGAAGTCCTTGTATGAGCTGTACAGGTCCTTGACTGCCCAGGTGAACATCTCTTCGTGGGTTGGGCCGAGGAGCATGTCTGCGTCCTTGCGGTCCTTCAGTCGGAAGAGGGAGTCACCGTATTCGGTCCAGCGGTTAGTGATCTCGTAAGGTTCGCGTGGGAGCAGCGCTGGGAAGGATAGCTCCTGGGCGCCGATGTCGTCCATTTCCTCGCGCACGACAGTCTCAATGTTGCGCAGTACCTTCAGGCCAAGCGGGAGCCAGGTGTACACACCCGGGGCGACGCGGCGGATGTAACCGGCACGAACGAGCAGCTTGTGGCTTGGGACTTCGGCATCTGCCGGATCTTCGCGCAGAGTGCGAAGGAACAGTGAGGACATGCGAGTGATCATGGTTGCTAAGTATATAGCGCCTAGTCGAAGGGCACGTAGATCACATACCAGTCGTCGCCTAGGGAGGCCCGGACCGCATGCCTAGGGCTTAATGTGCTCATATCCGGCACATGCGCGATCTCGTAGTGGTCAATGAAACCGCCACCGAAGTAGTAGGAGGGATTTCCGTCAATTTTCAAACAATCGTCTACGGGAGCAAATCCTGCCCACGAAGGACAATCATCAGTGACTAGCGCCTCCTCAAAGGTTGGCTTCATGATTAGCCAATGCGCCCTCATCGGCAATTCAGTGACACTGAAAAGCAACAAAGCTAACGCGATGAGATGACACCACAAGTGCGGTCGCCCGAGCGCCTTGTCACGGACATTGAGCACCATGGTGACGACGTACAGAAATAGAGCAAACGGGACCACCCACCACAGCGCAATGATGACCAGGAATGTCCCACCACCGGGAACGCTGACGAAATAGAGCCATACCAGCCCGATCACAGCCCACACCGCGGTTGTTATCCTGTTGACCATGCTCATCGTGTTGCCTCCTTCCGAAACCAAGTCCTGGGGTGGGCCTGGGGCGCCTATGGACGTCGATAAGCTCAGCTTTCCAGCTTTGAACGCGGCGCGCACTTCCATCGCGCATGACCTGGCCCGCCTTGACGACGACACCGCCAAGGCTGCCCTCGGCCTGTCGGACAAGCTCATGGACGAGGCGCAGGCGAATCGTCAACTTTTTACTTCGCCAACGATGCCAGCGCTCGAGCGCTACACCGGAGTTCTGTACGACGCACTCTCCCCTAGCACTCTTGAAGATCAAGACAATCTGGTAGTGTGCTCCGCATTGTTTGGCCTGGTACGCGCCACCGACATGATCCCGCATTACCGATTGTCTGGAGGCACAAAACTACCGACAAATAACGGCGAGACGCCAACGATGAAGGCCCGCTGGGGCTCCCTCATCACCGATGCGCTGCTGGACGCCGACGATTTCATCGTCGATCTTCGCAGTGGTACGTATCAGCAGCTCGGGCGGGTCAAGCACGCTGTCACTGTCCGCGTGGAGAAAGACGGCAAGGTTGTCAGCCACTTCAACAAGCATTACCGAGGCTTGGTCGCCCGGGTATTGGCTGGAAACTCGTGTGCATCAATCACAGAGGTTGCCGACGTGCTGCGCGACTCTGGGATGAGCATTGAGCAGCGGTCGAATACTGAGCTGTGTCTCGTCTTGTAACTTCACCTTTGATAAAGCACGACGCGCCAACCGTCGGTGAGCTCCCTTTCAAAGTCGTACCCAGCCGGCAGATGTTCGGCCTGAGTAACCAAGACTCGATCCGTTGCCCCAGTACCGAAATCGAAAGCCGGCTCGCCATCGATCGTTGTGCATTCTTCAACTCGTACGAGGCCCACGCGGTCCGGGCAGGTGTTGTCTGCCGCTGCACCTTCGAGTTCGTCGCGCATGAGAATCCAACCAGTTGATTCCGCAGCTTTGGATTCGATTAGTGCGAAACTAGCCAATGCAGCCAGCGGCAGCAAGAGCGCCGAAACTCGGAAATAACGCATCACCACCGCGTTGTACAAGATCCACGCGTAGACCAGCAATACAGGCAAAAACAGTGCGACCACCATGAAGGAAAGCTTCATTGAACCGGCACCAGGGATTGATGCCCCGTAGAGAATGAATACGAGATAGCTCGCGACGAATGTCACCGCCAACACATTGAAAATTTTGAGGCCCAGAAGTGGGCCGGTGTTGAGTTTGGCAGGGCTACCCATGGGTCATCCTCACGCGAGATGATTGGTCAATCTATTCCTTGATATTAGCGCTTCCGCTACTTGATAACCCAAAAAACAGGTTATAGCTTCGCAAAATTAACATCCCGGAGCTGCTGCAGCGCAGCACGAAGCCCGGCGGCTGTTCCGGATCCGGGATGATTCATGTGTCCGATACAGATCGCACCGTCGGGTGCTCCTAGAAGCTGCGAAGTCACTTTTCCTGCGGGTGCCGTTGCACCGAAGTCGATATTGGTTGTGAACCCGGCGATTCGAACACCATAGGCGTTACATAAATCGACGCATACGTCGTCGTAGTGAGCGGTGCCAGAGCGGAACCAAGTCATTTCATGGGCGTATTCTGCCCTCATTTTGTCCTGATTCCCCGTCACTTCGTACAACGCCGCATCCACAGAAGCGGTGCCGTCGATGCCGTAAGCTGAGCGACCGTTTGTGCTGAGAGGTCGGTGGTCGGTGCCGTGATTTTGGATGCTAAACAACGGATCGTTGAGGAGTTCGCGGGTGTACTTGGGATTCGCCGCGATCCAACGACTGTTGAGGAACAATGTGGCCGGCACAGCGAATTCTCGCAGCACGCTGATCAAAGTCTGATCGATGGCCACCCCAGAACCACCACCGCAGGCATCAAAGGTTAGTGCCAGTGTTCGGCGCCCGCTCACCGTGGGCACAGTGCGTACGATGCCAGGAAGATCCATTCCCCACCCCTTCGGAATCCGACCTCGAAACTGATCGATGGCAGGAACCGCTGAGCTGGGGCTAGTGACAGGTACAGTTGATTGTTCAGTACCGGAAGCGGCGGCTTCCTCAATGATTTGAGGTGTGCTCTGATCTCGCAAGATAGCCGTGCTTGCCACTGCAGCTACTGGCGCCATTGCTGCAGCTGCAAGCAACTGACGTCGAGTGATCTTTCGAGTGTCAGGACTACGGTGTTTACCAGCCATGATGCGGCTTCCTCGTACATTGCATGAAATTGTCAGCTCATTCTAACCCGTTCGGACCACAAAACCGAGGCACCATAGAATGAAGATATGCACACTGCCACCAAACCCCACCCATTTCGGATCTGGCTGCTCGTTACCATAGCGGTCGGCCTGCTCGGCATCATGTTTGGTGCGAAAGAGACCACGTCCACCTCCGCAGATCGGTTGCCTGATGGATTCGATTCGACGGCTGTCGCACAGCATATGCAATTACTTCCTGGTGAGGAAACCTCGACAGCGGTCGCCGTTTTCAGTTTTGAGGACCCGGCAGTAATCGGCCAATTGCAGGCAGTTGCTTCCACACTTGGGGGCCCGCTCATCCCAGCGCAGTCCGGCAAAGCGGCGATGGTGCCAATGGAAGTTCCAGATGGAACCAATGCTCAAGACAAGGCCACTATCGCTGAGCTGCGCGCCAAGGCTGCGGAGGGGCTTCCCGACGGCACCAACGTTGCCGTAACAGGCCCGGCAGCTATCCAGGCGGATCTGGCGGGCGTATTTTCAGGAGCGAACTTCCTGCTCCTCGCAGTAACCGCGGCGATCGTCGCGGTGCTGTTGATTATCACGTATCGGTCCCCATTCCTCTGGCTGATCCCACTGCTCGTGATCGGTATTGCTGACCGCTTCGCCGGCGTGACGTTTACCCATTTGCTTTCTGCGACCGGGGTCATTTGGGATGAATCAACGTCAGGTATTTTGTCGGTCCTCGTGTTCGGTGCCGGCACTGACTACGCCCTTCTTCTTATTTCACGCTATCGAGACGAATTGCATCGACACGACGATCGTTTTGAAGCCATGCAGGCGGCTTGGTGGCCTACCGCTAAGTCAGTGATTGCCAGCGCCACCACGGTGATGTTGGGAATGCTGTGTTTGTTGCTGTCCCTCGTTCCAGCCACCCGCGGTCTGGGCTTGGCCTGTGCATACGGCATCGTGGTTGCAGCAGCTTTCGCTTTGCTGGCGCTTCCTGGAGCGCTGGTGTTGTGTGGTCGGTGGGTGTTCTGGCCACGCATCCCAAGGGAAGGCCAACCAACCCACGCTGCGGTGTGGGAGAAAGTTGGCAACCTGGTACGCACCAAGCCAAACACGGTGATGGCAGCATCAATCGTGGTACTCATCGCTGCAGGTACGCTCCTCTTCGGTGCCCGAGTGGGTTTGGAAACTTCAGAGCAGTTCATGGATACTCCCGAATCGATAACGGCAGCACAGACCCTGGAGCGTGAGTTCAAAACCGACGCAACGCCGGTTAACGTCTGGGCGAAGGATCCCACGGTCACGACGAAGGAAGTTGAATCTCTCGGCGGTCGGGTTATGAGTACGAAGGAAGACGTGCTGTTGGTGTCCGGTCTTTCAGTAGATCGGCTCCGCTCCGGTCTCAGTAACGCGACCGTCGGTGGCCCGGAAGCTGAAAACCAAGACAACATCGCTGCTTCGAAGCGCGATCAGATGGTGGTGTTCCCTCTCCTTGCGCTGCTTGTTACCTTGGCGCTTGGTCTCCTACTCCGTTCATGGGTTGCGCCTCTGATCATGGTGGCCACGGTTATCTTGACGTACTTCTCAGCGATGGGCCTGTCGTGGCTGGTGTTTCAACATGTCTTCGGTTTCAGCGCGATCGCAGAAACAACACCGCTGTACGCTTTCGTCTTCCTGGTCGCGTTGGGTGTGGACTACAACATTTTCCTCATCACCCGCGCGAAAGAGGAAGCTGGGCGCGTTGGGACGAAGAAGGGAATATTGAACGCCCTTTCAGCCACAGGCGGCGTGATCACCTCCGCGGGAATTCTCCTAGCTTCCGTGTTCGCTGCACTCGGTGTTTTGCCACTGATTGCGCTGGCTCAAATGGGCGTTGTCATCTTCATCGGCGTGCTCATCGATACGTTGCTGGTGCGCACCGTGGTGATGCCTGCAATCGTGATGAAGCTCGGCGACGCATTTTGGAAGTAGCGGGAACTTACACTTCCAGCCCGGCAACTTCACCGATGACGATTACTGCAGGTGGCTTCACCTCGTGGGTGAGCAAGTCGGCGCTCAGGCTCTCAAGAGTCGTCCGGAAACCTGTCTGCGAGGCAGTGGTTCCCTCCTGAATCACGGCAACCGGGGTGTCGCCAGGGCGACCTGCGTCGATAAGCGCGCTGGCGATCACCGCACCGTTCTTGACACCCATGATCACCACCAAGGTGCCACCCGTTTGTGCCAAAGCTGACCAGTTGTTGAGCGACGTCGGATGTCCTGGTGGCACGTGGCCGGAGATGACGGTGAACGAGTGCACGACCCCGCGCTGAGTTACCGGCACACCGAACACGGCGGGGACGGAGATCGCGGAGGTTACGCCTGGGACGACTTCATAGGTCAGTCCGGCAGCAACGCACGCTTTAATTTCTTCAAAGCCACGGCCGAACACGAAAGAATCGCCGCCCTTGAGTCGCACAACTTTCTTTCCCGCGAGCGCATGCTCGACGAGCATGGCGTTGATGCGTTCCTGGGCGACCTGCTTGCCATAAGGCAGCTTCGAGCAGTCGATGACCTCTTTCGAATTAACATCGCACAGCTTCTCAAGCTCCGAGGTAGGACCCAGATGATCCGCCAAAATGACATCTGCGGCTTGCAAGGCGTGCATACCTCGCACCGTGATGAGGTCCCATGCACCGGGACCGCCACCGACGAGAACAACTGGGTGTTTTTCCATAGGTTGTTATTCTACTGCGCGCACGCCTCAACAAACCTTTGGACCGCTTGCGGGCAGGAGGCCGGGTGCAGATGCAGGTAGGAAGCGTGGATATTGCCCTGCACAAATCCTTCCTGCTTTGACGTACCGTCCCAGGCCCGCCACGCCCACGCGGGTGCGAATCCCGTTGCTTCTGGTGCAGTGAGAGCAGTGTGGTGAAACTCGTGCCCAGTGATTCGTTCGCCAGCCCGGTACAGGACGCTATCTTCCAGAGCAACAGCGTCGCGATACCCAAGTGTCAAGCGCCGTCCCATCGCAGCGTGTGTGTCGATGATTCCGAGCATCGGGTGGGCATCCAAACTCTGGGCCAGCCACAACAGGCCCGCGCACTCGCCATGAACTGGCTTGCCCGACGCCACATGAGCACGCACGGCCTCCCGCAGCTCCACCCGCGACGACAATCCCTCCACATGCTCCTCGGGGAACCCGCCAGGAATGATGAGGCCCTCGCACTCGGGAAAACCATCCGTCAGCGGATCGAATTCCACCACGGTTGCCCCAGCTGCCTCCAGCAGCTCCTTGTGCTCTGCGTAGGCAAACGTGAATGCAGGGCCAGACGCCATCGCAACGCGCACCGGCTGCTGCTTCTCGACGGCCACGGCTGGATCCCACGTCTGACCGTCATAAGTACAACGTGCAATGCTTCTAATCAGCTCCAGATCGCAGTGCTCCTGAACCAAATCGGCCATTCGTGCCACTGCCATTCGAGCTTTATCGCCATGCTCCTCAGCGGTAACGAGCCCGAGGTGCCTGCTCGGAACCTCTACCTTTTCCACGCGGGGAATCGCACCCACTACTGGCACACCCGTAGCTTCCACTGCATCGCGGCAGACTTGCTCATGCCGGGGGCTACCCACCTGATTGAGAATGACACCGCTGATGGCGATGTCTGAGCGTTCCGTAGCGAAGCCCCGAACCAGGGCGCCCACTGATTGGCTCATCCCGCGTACGTCAACAATTAAGAGGATGGGTAGGCCAAGTTCGGCAGCGATATCGGCAGAAGACCCGGTGGCCCCGGCGCCGATGCGGCCGTCGAAAAGCCCCATGACTCCTTCTACAACGGCGATGTCCGCTCCTGCGCTGCCGTGGGTGTACAGCGGGCCGATGAGTCCGGGACACATGACGGAATCCAGGTTGCGGCCCGGGCGACCGGTAGCCAGCGAGTGGTAGCTCGGGTCGATGTAGTCGGGGCCGACTTTGAACGGCGCCACCGTGAGGGTGCGGCTGAGGGCACCCATGAGTCCGGTCGCGATGGTGGTTTTGCCAGTTCCGGATCCGGTGGCTGCAATGAGAATTCCGGGAGTTACCACTCGATTCCCTTTTGGCCCTTGCGACCTGCATCCATTGGGTGCTTGATCTTGGTCATTTCGGTGACCAGGTCTGCGACCTCGATGAGCTTTTGATCAGCATCGCGACCGGTGATCACCACGTGCTGCGTACCAGGCCTGTTCTGCAAGGTTTCGACGACATCATCCACGTCAACCCACCCCCATTTGATCGGGTAAGTGAACTCATCAAGGACGTAAAAGTCATGAGTCTCGGCAGCTAGGCGGCGCTTAATCTCCTCCCAGCCTTCCTTCGCGTCGCGAGCGTGATCCTCTTCAGACCCTTGCTTCTTAGACCAGGACCAGCCTTCACCCATCTTGTGCCACTCGACGCTGCCAGGCTCGAGCTCGCCCAAACGCTTGAATACTGCCTCTTCGCCGACCTTCCACTTCGCGGACTTCACGAACTGGAAAACACCGATCTTCATTCCCTGGTTCCAAGCACGAAGAGCCATGCCAAAAGCAGCCGTAGACTTGCCCTTACCCTGGCCCGTGTGTACCGCGGTGATGGGCAGGAGACGACGCTGCCTGGTGGTCAGGCCGTCGTCCGGGATGTTTTTCGGGTCTACTTTTCCTTGAGGCATAGCTCTCCTTAGTTAACGAGGGAAGTCGGCAATCACAATTTTCTTCATTCCCATCATGGCCGAATATGAATCAGGATGTGCCATAAGTTCACCAAAATTCTCCGGAATTACCTCCCACGCAACCCCAAACTTGTCAATGCACCAGCCACATGGCTGCTCCTGAGCCGCCAGCTTTGACCACAAGTAGTCGATCTCTTCTTGGTCTTTAGCATTGATGAGCAGCGCAACTCCGCCTGTGAATCCAAAATCCTGTGGTACCCCGGAATCCATAGCGGTGAACCACTGACCTGCCAACTGGAATTCGGAGAACATGACTTCCGCTGGATTGTGCGGGTACATCACCCTCCTGCCGACTGCCGAGTTAGGAATGACATCGCAGTAGTAATCCACTGCCTCGGCGCACTTGCCCTGGGCATCGCCACAGAACATGAATGCCGGGATGATGTGCGGGCGCGGATCGTTTTCCGGGCGGGTCATGATGAGCTGCCAGCTCACCCCTGCTTTGTCCTCAACCCAGGCGTAGCGTTTGGAGAATGGGTATTCGCCCAGCTCCATGAGCACCCGTCCGCCTTCTTTGAGCTGTTCGTATGCCTGGTCCAGATAGTCTGTTGCATCCTCGAATTGAGCTTGATCGAAATTGACCATGAACCCTAGCGAGGGATTCGGGCGAAAAGTGTCGTCAGCATTGATCAGGGTGATCGGGAGACCATCGATGTCAATGTCGACCGTGACGTCCTTGCCTGCCATGTGCTGTTGGAAGTCCGGCAAGCCCTCTGTTGGGTATTGTTGGCTACCTGTGATCGCTGTGTTGCGGAAAACCTGGGAGTAGAACTCTGCGAGTTCACGGGCGTTGCCATTGCACCAGATATTGGGCACGATTTTTGTGGTCATGCCACCGAATCTACCTGCAGGGTGCGAATCGTTCCCGCGAAGTTGCGAGTTTCACTGCCTCACTCGACTGTCTGAAGGGGGGACGATTTGCCCGCCAATCACAGGGCTTCAATGATGCCGGCAACGGAGTCACCATTGAGTTCGGCCAGGCTAACGCACATTCCGCCCAAGTGCTGCGCTAATTCGCCCGCCAACCCGAGGCGTACGCGAGCGCCCGATTCGCAGTCGATAACAAGGCTGGCAGCCAGGCCACGGGATGAAATTAACCCTGCTGCTCGGTGAGCCCCCTTGAGCCCCGACTCCCCTGTCGCACGACCATCGGAAAGCACAACCATGATGGGTTCCTTACCCGGATCACGACGATTCTCCCGCTCCATCAGCTCATGCGCCATCACCAGACCCTCCCCCAACGGGGTCCTGCCACCCGTGGGTAGGTCAGCAAGCCGTCGCACTGCCACATCAATCGACGAGGTCGGAGGCAGCACAAGCTCAGGGACTGCCCCTCGAACCGAAATGACCGCCACCTTGTCCCTGCGCTGATACGCATCCGACAGCAACGACAGCACTGCTCCCGTCACTGCGGAGAGCCGATCCCGAGCAGCCATCGACCCGGAGGCATCCACAACAAAGACGATCAGGTTCGACCGTTTTCCCCTTCGCAATTGACCGCGAAGATCTTCGGGACGGAAATCGAGGCAGGGGCCGTCGAGAAGCGCGCCACGTTCGGCGGCCGCGAACACGGTGCCGACCATATGGAGCCCATGCCCCTTGTCGACGGCTCGCACCGAAGTCCCCACCGAAGACAGCGCTGGGGAACGGCGACCGGGGCTACCGATCTCTGAGGTTGAGCGACGACGCAGCAGCTTAGGCTGGAAACTGAGCGCCAGTGTCGGCGCTACCTGCCTTTCCATCAGAGTCAGGCTCGGCGGATGGCTCCTCAGGGGTGCTCTCGGAGGAAGGCTCCTCGAAGGCATCCTGCAGGGCTTCGTCGAGTTCCTCTTCGGACACGCCTGGTTCATCAAATGGGTTGCGGCGCTTGCGATGTGGCAAGGCCAGAGCAGACGCAACACGAATGTCCTCTTCCTCCACCACGGACGCGCCCCGCCAGGCAGCATGAGCAGTTGCTGCGCGAGCAATAACGAGGTCGGCGCGGAGCCCATCAACATCGAAGGACGCGCACACCTGCGCGATAGCTCGGAGCGCATCGTCGGAGAGCTCAACAGAATCAACGATCGTTTGAGCAGTTGCGATGCGCTGCGACAATTCGTCCGTTTCCGCAGACCACTGAGCGACAAAATCAGCCGGATCGCGTTCGTAAGCCAGTCGGCGCCTCATCACTTCTGTTCGATCCACGACATCGCGTGAAGCACGAACATCCACGGCGAAGCCAAAACGGTCAAGAAGTTGGGGGCGTAGTTCGCCTTCCTCGGGATTCATGGTGCCCACCAGGACGAACGAAGCCGGTGAAGTATGAGAGATGCCGTCGCGTTCGATGGCGACCTGGCCGGTGGCGGCAGCATCGAGGAGAGCGTCAATGAGGTGATCCGCAAGCAGATTTACTTCATCCACGTACAACACGCCACGATGGGCCTGAGACAACAAGCCCGGCTGGTATTCGGCACGGCCGGTGGTGAGGACAGTCTCAAGATTGAGGGATCCCACTACCCTGTCCTCGGTCGCGCCGAGGGGAAGGTTGACGAGTGGGGCGTCGCCAAGCAGCTGCGCAAATGCGCGGACCGTGGTGGTCTTTGCGGTGCCCTTCTCGCCACGCACGACAAGGCCCCCGATCCGGGGCTGAATGGCGTTGAGGATAAGGGCTAATTTCAGTTGCTCTTGCCCAACAACGGCAGCGAATGGGAAACCCGGAACAGGGGCGCTAGTCAATGCTTCTTAGTCCTCCAGCTTGAGGGTCTTCTGGGTACGATCCCAGACCTCGTGGAACAGCTGTGGGTCACGGGACAGGGAAATGCCGTAGGTTGGGACCATTTCCTTGAGCTTTGGCCCCCACTCGACCATGCGGTTGCCGAAGCAACGCTCGAGAACCTCGATCATGGCGGAAGGCGCGATGGAAGCTCCTGGGGATGCGCCGAGCAGACCAGCGATGGTGCCTTCGGCGTTGTTGATCAGGGCAGTACCGAACTCGAGGGAACCGAACTTAGGGAAGCCAGCTGGCTTGATGATCTGCACGCGCTGACCAGCGATGACCAGCTCCCAGTCCTCAGCCTTTGCGGTTGGCATGTACTCGCGGAGAGACTCGAGGCGAGCAGCTTCGTCCTTCAGAACTTCGGTAACCAGGTACTTGGTCAGGCCCATTTCCTGTACACCAACGCCAGCGTAGGAAGGAAGGTTGGTTGGGCGGAAGGACTTGAACAGATCAAGGAAAGAACCCTGCTTCAGGAACTTAGGAGTCCAACCTGCGTATGGGCCGAACAGGAGGCCCTTCTTGCCGTCAATGACGCGAGTGTCGAGGTGAGGAACAGACATTGGAGGGGTGCCAACAGATGCCTGACCGTAGACCTTCGCAGCATGCTGCTCAATCAGTTCTGGGTTGGTGCATCGCAGCCAAGCGCCGGAAACTGGGAAGCCGCCGTAGCCCTTGATCTCTGAGATGCCGGACTTTTGAAGCAGTGGTAGAGCCATGCCACCAGCACCAACGAACACGAAGTTCGCCTTCACAGTCTGGATGTCGCCAGTGTGGACGTTCTTAACAACGACCTTCCACTTGGTGCCGTCAGCCTTGATGTCCTTGACCTCGTGACCGTAGCGCACATCAGTGCCACCGCGCTGCGCAGCCTCCAGGAACTGCTTGGCCTGGGCACCGTAGTTGATGTCCGTGCCGCCATCGAACCAGGAGATGTTTACCTTTTCAGCATCGAAATCACGGCCCTTAGCCATTAGTGGCAAGAACTCTGCAAACTTCGCGTCATCATCGGAGTACTGCATGCCCTCGAACAGGGTGTGCTTGGAAAGCTTCTCGTAACGCTTCTTGATGTACTCAACCTGCTGGTCGCCACGGCCAAAGGACACGTGAGGAACCGGATTGATGAATGCGCGAGGATCAGGCAGAATGCCGTTTTCTACCTGGTGAGACCAGAACTGGCGAGAAACCTGGAACTTTTCATTAATGCGAACAGCCTTGGAAATGTTCACTTCACCATGCTGCAATGGCGTGTAGTTCAGCTCGCATAGTGCGGAGTGTCCCGTACCGGCGTTGTTCCATGGTGAGGAGGACTCTTCTGCAGGAACATCAAGTCGCTCGAAAATGATTTGGGACCACGTCGGCTCAAGTTGCTTCAGCATCGCACCCAGTGTGGCGCTCATGATACCGGCACCGATGAGAACGACATCGGCCTCGTCAGTCACCTTTGCGCTTACATTAGCTTCGGACACTGTCACTCAACTTCTTTCGTAGGCTCTGCATGCTTTAGACCCGCGCCCTGGCCACAACCAGGGCCACAAGGTGGACTTACCCATTCCCGTTGCTGGCGAAAAACGCCAACACTGAAGTCCGTTGACACTCAAGCTTACGCTGAAAATTCTCTCGAATGTGAAAACATGCCAAAGATGGATGTGGGAATCGGGGGGAGCATCACCACTGACTTCGAAACTTTGCTCCCCCAACAATAAGGTTCGTATTACGATCATTTCAGGTAATGGACCTCATCTACATAACCCCGAAACAGGTCCCACGGTCACGTCCACCAGCGAAAGATTGTGAACTCTATGGTCTCGGTTGAACCACTCCCGCTGTCTCCCACCTGGAGCGAGGACATCCTCGGTGCGGATTTCCAAAGAATGACCTTTGAAATGGATGTGGACCCCGACGGCTGTCCTCCAGCGATCGTCACCCTCGTTAGGTACGTGCCACAAGCAGACAACGAGAAGTTCAGTACGCGCCCAGCGATTTTCTACATCCCTGGCACCAGTGATTACTTCTTCCACCGGCACGTCGCGGAGTTCTTTCACGAACGGGGCTACGCTTTTTATGCCGTAGATCTAAGAAAATGTGGCCGATCGTGGCAGCCTGGACAACGTTGGCATTATGTCACCGATTTGGGAATCTATTTCAAAGATTTGTGCCGGGCCACTGAACAGGTACTAGACGATGGGCATTCGGACATTTTCCTGCTTGGGCATTCCACCGGTGGCCTGCTTGTTCCGATCTGGCTCGATCATCTGCGGGCATCCGGCGACACTACAATGCTCCCGTTCATTCGCGGCGCAGTACTGAACAGTCCATGGCTTGACTTCTTCTTCCCCACCCTCACCATGATGGTGATTAGGCGCTTGGTTCCTTACATGGCGATGCAACACCCCGAGGCAAAGATCTACAGCCGAAAACTTGTCGCCTACGTTAAATCGCTTCACAAAGACTTCGACGGTGAATGGGACTTCTCCCTGGATTACAAACCAGTAGGTGGCCACGACAAATACTGGGGGTGGGCCAACGCCATCATGAGGAGCATCGAGCGCGTTCGCTCAGGATCCGTCAAATGCCCAGTCCCCCTGCTCGTGCTGTGTTCGATGCACTCTCAGCTTGACAAACCGCTCGATGAGCGTACCCACGTCACCGATGTCGTCCTCGACGTCGACGAAATCATCAAGCGTTCTGTTTCACTTGGCGACGAGGTTACGACCATTCCGATCGACAATGCCCGACACGATGTTTTCCTGTCCCGTCGTCCAGCGCGGGAACAGGCGCTGAAGACCTGCGAACAGTGGCTGACGCAGCAGCTATGATGGGCTCCAACTTCAAATAAGTAGGAGCACACATGGCACAGCATTACGACATCATCATCATTGGCACTGGTTCGGGCAATTCCATTCCGGGGCCCGAGTTTGACGATAAGTCCATCGCCATCGTCGAGAAGGGTGTTTTCGGAGGCACCTGTCTCAATGTCGGATGCATCCCAACCAAGATGTACGTCTATGCCGCGGACATCGCACGTGAAATCGGTGATTCTGCGAAGTTCGGCATTAACAGCACCCTAGAGTCCGTCGACTGGCCAAGCATCGTTTCTCGTGTTTTTGATCGCAGAATCGACCCGATTGCGGCTGGTGGCGAGGCATACCGACGTGGACCTGAGACGCCAAACATCGATGTCTACGCCGAGCACGCGACCTTCGTCGGCCCACGAACCCTCAAAGTTGGCGATGCCGAGATCACCGGTGACTCGATCATCATCGCCACGGGCTCTCGCCCATCGATCCCACCAGCCATCGAATCTTCGGGTGTCCGTTTCTACACCAACGAAGACATCATGCGCATGCCTTCCCTCCCCCAGCACATGACCATCGTCGGTGCCGGATTCATCGCTTGCGAGTTCGCCCACGTCTTCTCCGCTCTTGGTGTCAAGGTAACCCAGCTTGTACGTTCCGAGCGCATGCTGCGCGGGCTTGACGACGACATCGCCACCGCCTTCGCTCAGGCTGCCGAAACGCAGTGGGAGGTTCGCTATAACACCGAAGTCATGGGCGCCACTGATGGACTGCAACTCGAGCTCAGTGACGGTTCTACGCTAGAAACCGATGTGCTCCTCGTAGCTACCGGCCGCACCCCGAATGGCGACCTCATGGACCTGGAGAAGGCCGGAATCGACATGGACGGCAGTTCCATCAAGGTCGACGAATTTGGACGCACCACCGCCGACGGTGTGTGGGCACTTGGAGACGTATCCAGCCCTTATCTGCTCAAGCACGTGGCGAACGCAGAGATGCGCGCAGTCAAGCACAATATTGCACACCCTGAAGACCTCCAGCCCATGCCACACGATCTCGTTCCAGCAGCAGTCTTTTCCTCACCGCAGATTGCCTATGTTGGTCTGACGGAAGCTCAGGCACGGGAGAAGTACGACGTGACAGTGAAGATCCAGAACTACAGTGACGTGGCATATGGCTGGGCGATGGAGGATTCCGGCCACTTTGCCAAGCTGATCGCTGACAAGGCGACCGGCCGGCTGCTGGGAGCACATATTATTGGCCCACAGGCATCGACGCTGATTCAGCAGCTCATTACTGTCATGGCCTTTGACCTTGACTGCCGCGACGTCGCCACCAAGCAGTACTGGATCCACCCAGCTCTGCCCGAGCTGATTGAAAACGCGCTACTTGGACTTGAGTTCTAGCAGCATATCTAAATTCCACGCCGCCTCGAGAACGTCTGCGATCTTGTCTAGTTGACGCAGGCGTTCCTCACGAAACGACACATCATCGCTCACCACGAAGTCTGTCTTGCCCGATTCCGTGGCCACCCAGCGCAGGAAGTCCTTCCTGAATGCGTCGTCCTCCAACTGGCCGTGTCTGTGAGTACCTCGGAAGCAGTCCCGAGCAGCTCCTTCATCACCGATCCACGGCTGTTCTGTGGAGCGGGTTACCTGGCCATGGTGTACCTCGTAAGCACCATTGTCATGCCTGATGAGTGTTTTGGTCGGGTCGAACGTGATGTCCGCGTCGAAGATGGCGAGGCCACGTTCAACCGAGTGGCCTTCGACGGGGTCGTCGATAAGCGTGCACATCATTTGGTAGCCACCGCAGATTCCCAGGGTTGGAAGCGTGCGCTCTTGCAGCACATCAGCGATTCCGTTCTCGCGGAGCCACGCAAGGTCCGAGAGCGTGGCCTTGGAACCCGGAAGAACGACAAGGTCGGCGTCAGCGATGTAATCGGGATCGACGGACCAGGTTACGCTCACGCCAGGTTCGCACGCGAGCGCTTCGACGTCGGTGGCGTTGGAGATTCGTGGCAAACGCACGGCTGCTACCCTGAGACGCTGCGATCCCAATGCAGTTGACGCCGGGCCAACGGAGGAACCGATTGCGGACTGCAGCGAATCTTCCGCGTCGATCCAGAGGCCATCGATGAATGGCAAAACGGCGACGGTAGGTACGCCAGTAAGTTCCTCCAGCTGCACCAGACCCGGGTCCAAGATGGTTTGGTCACCACGGAATTTGTTGATCACGAAGCCATTGATGCGCGCCCTGTCTTCGGGAGAAGAAATGAAATACGTCCCGTATAGATGCGCCAGCACACCACCATGATCAATATCTCCGACAACATAGACGGGAAGATCGCATTCCTGCGCTAGGCCGAAATTGGCAACGTCGGTCTCACGCAGATTGATTTCCGCAGGTGAGCCTGCGCCTTCGCAGATGACAAGGTCAAATTCCTCTTCAAGAGCGCGCAGGCACTCAGCCGAGACTTGCCGTAAATGTGTTCGGTGCTCGACGTAGTTTCGGGCGCTCACAGTGCCTACAGCCTGGCCACGTACAACCAATTGGGACGTGCGATCGGAGCCCGGTTTGAGCAGGACAGGATTGAAATCCACGCTGGGCTCAAGGCCACACGCAAGGGCCTGCAGTGCCTGCGCCCTGCCGATTTCCCCACCGTCCGGACACACAGCAGAGTTATTCGACATGTTCTGAGCTTTGAAGGGGGCTACCTTCACTCCACGTCGAGCTAGTGCGCGACAAAGCCCTGCGACCACCACAGACTTGCCGGCATCCGAGGTCGTTCCAGCGATGAGGACTGCTGCCATTTAGATGTCTTCGTCAGGAAGGGTCAGAATTTCGTTACCGTCTTCAGTGATGACGATGGTGTGCTCGAATTGGGCGGTGAATTTGCCGTCCTTGTTCTGTACGGTCCAGCCATCATCCCAAATGTCATAAGGCAGCTCGCCCAGGTTGATCATTGGCTCGATGGTCAGCGTCATGCCTGGCACAAGCAGGTCCGTGTAGGCATCGGAGTCATAGTGCAAGACGACGAGTCCGTTGTGGAAGGTTGGACCCACGCCATGGCCGGTGAAATCGCGTACAACGTTGTAGTCAAAGCGCTTAGCGTAGGACTCGATCACACGGCCGATGACGTTCACTTCACGGCCCGGCTTGGCTGCCTTGATTCCGCGCATAGTGGCCTCACGGGTGCGCTCGATGAGAAGCGCATGCTCTTCTGAAATCTCGCCTGCGCCGAAAGTGGCATTCGTATCGCCATGCACACCGTTTTTGAAAGCAGTGACGTCGATGTTTACGATGTCACCTTCCTGAATGACAGTCGAATCCGGAATGCCGTGACAAACGATTTCATTGAGGGAGACGCAGCAGCTCTTGGTGTAGCCACGGTATCCCAAGGTGGACGGGTATGCGCCCATATCGCACATGTACTCGTGGGCTACCTGGTCGATGTAATCCGTGGTCACACCTGGTTGTACCGCGCGACCTGCAAGGACCAACGCATTAGCTGCGATCCGGGATGCTTCGCGCATCGCTTCGATGACCTCTGGGGTTTGAACCAGTGGCTCGCCAATTGCTTCCTGCACACTGTCTTTCCACGCATACTCCGGGCGCTCGATATGCTTCGGAACGGTCCGAATTGGGGTGGGATTACCTGGAGTTAGTTTTGCGCTTCGTGTCATGGACAACATGGTAGCGCTTCACTATTGCTTATGGATGAGACGGCTCGTCAATGGTGCGGAAAAAGTGGTCGGTGACCGCTACAGATGTTTCAGACCCACCACCGCCGACGATGAGGGTAGCGAATGCAATGTCGTCGCTTCGGTATCCGGCGAACCAGGCGTGGGAGCCACCATTGAATTCTGCTTCACCAGTCTTAGCGTAGATTTCGCCGCCCTTTTGCCCCATACCCCGCGCAGTACCGGAGGTGACCACTGATCGCATCATGCCACGCAGATTCTCGATGACAGCGGGATCCGGCGCCGGAACTTCCTCGCTGACCTCGGTGGCATGACCTGAAATGAGGTACGGCACGGGTGTCTTACCTGCAGCCGCGGTTGCTGCTACGAGTGCCATGCCGAAGGGGCTCGCAAGGTCCAGGCCCTGACCGTAGCCCTCATCCACTCGCTGCATGAATTCGTCACCATGGGGAACGGAACCAGTAATAGTGTCCAAGCCTGGGATTTTGTAATCGATGCCCAAGCCAAAGCTCTTGCCCATGTTCTGAAGCTCGCCTGGAGCTAGCCTGGCGGACATATCGGCAAAAGTAGTGTTGCAGGACTGCGCGAATGCGTCATCCAACGAGGTGTTGCCACGGGAAAAGCTGTTGTAGTTGGTGACGATACGCGGACCGACTTCCATGGTGCCTGGGCAAGGCACGGTGGAACCTGGGGTAACTCCCTGGTGCGTCATTCCAGCTGATGCGGTGATGATCTTGAATGTCGAGCCGGGAGGATACATACCCATCAGTGCTGGGTCGCCATCCTTATCAGCTTCCCTCGTCTGGGCTACGGCCAAGATTTCTCCAGTGGAAGGCCGGATGGCGACAAGCATAGTCTTCTTGTCTTTTCGCAGATCGACAGCTTTCTGCGCGGCCTGTTGGATCTTGTGATCCAGGCTGACGCGAACAGCAGGCGCTAGCTGCGGCTCATGGCGCTCCAAAGACTCCAGGGCGGCGCCGTTCTGGTTCACGACGGCAATTTGCCATCCGTTCGCGCCTTCCAACTCGTCAGCGACGATCTTTTCCACTCTGGACATGATTTCAGGTGCAAAGGAGGGGTCGCTGCGGACCATTGCGGCTTCCTCGTTGATCAAAACTCCGGGTACGCCACGCAGCTCGTCAGCGATCGCCTTACCTTCAGGGCCACCCACCACTGCTACAGAATAATTGCCCTGGTGATCAGCAAGTTTTCGCGACAGATCAGCAGTATTGATTTCTGGAATCGAAGGGTTTTGTCCGCGATTGCCATTAATCGAGGTGGCTACGCGCGCTGCTGCAGCAGCAACGTTCTGTGATTCGCTGGCATTAATCAGCACTCGGTACACCGTGCCAGGTTGCAACACGTCAGCGCCATCCGCGCTCACCACCCGCGACTTATTCGCCTGAATCGGACGCAGCTCCAAATGCTGGTTGTTTCCCAGCGTTGGGTGAATGATGGTTGGCAAGAAACGGACCTTCCACTCGCCCTTAACCTTGGTGAGTGTCACCGAGGAGTCGTAGGCAAACTCTCGATCCCTTGGCAGCTGCCAATCCATGTGCAGGTTTGCTGTCGCCAGTGTCTCCTGATTGCTCACCGAGGTGACTTTTGCTGAAAGCCCCTCCGCTTGCATGCCACTGATCGACTTGCCGATCAGGTCCTTGGCCTGATCTGGGTTATCAGTAAGCGACGCCGCCTTGTCGACGTCTCCAGCCTCCATCGCCTTGGCAAATTCCTTCACCGTTGGGTCCGCGATCTCTGGCTTCGGAGTGCAGGATGAGGCTGCGACAGTAGCAAGAATGGTCACTGCAGCAACGGTGGGAAAAGCCTTCATGCTTGTTGACCCTAACAGGATCAACCGCCCAGGCTGGGGATCTTTTCCGGCGTGGGCTACAAGATCCCCTGTTTCTTCGCTTGCGCAACTGCTGCCGTACGGGAGGTGACCCCAAGTTTGGTGAAGGCATTGCCTAGGTGCGATTTGATCGTTGCCTCGGTCAAGAACAGCGTCTTAGCAATGTCCTTATTCGACATGCCCTCTCCCACCAATCGCAGCACTTCAAGCTCTCGATTGGTGAGCCGAACGCTCGGGTTCGCCACGCGCCCCATCAGCTTTGTGGCTACTTTTGTCGACAGCACTGACTCACCTCGCGCGGCTTTGCGCACGCCCGCAATGAGATCTTCCGGATCTGCATCTTTCAGCAAGTACCCGACTGCGCCAGCAGAGACCGCGCCAATCACATCAGCGTCGGTCGAATAGTTGGTCACGACCAAGACCTGTGGTCCACGCGGCATACTGCGGATCGCCCGAGTCGCCACGACTCCTCCGGATTCCCGCTGATCACTAGGGCTATCACCGAAACGCAAATCCATCAGCACCACGTCAACTTCCGGATGTACTGTCACGAAGTCAATCGCTGCCTCGGCAGATGCAACTTCCCCCACGACGCTAATGTCGGTTGCGGATTCCAGCACGGCGCGCAGGCCTGCCCGAATGACGGGATGGTCGTCGGCAAGCAAAAGTGAAATCATTTTTCTCCCATCGGGACTCGTGCCCTCACCCCGGTACCAGTGCCGGGGCTGGATTCAATGGTTAACTCCCCGCCTAATGCGGCAAGTCGTCGCCGGGCCACTCCTAAGCCAAATGATCCAGGACGGATAGTCTCGGGATCAAAGCCGACGCCATTATCGACGACATCGACAATCACTGCATCAGGCTGATACGTGAGCGTGACGTGGGCTTTCGTAGCCTGGGAATGGCTGACAACATTGGCCACCAGGGTTTGCGTCACGCGAAGGAGGACGGCCTCCTGTTCAGGTGTCAGATCTGTGGTGTCACCATCGATATCAAAGGTGATCGCATTGCCGAGTGGCGTGGTGGAACAGACGCGGGCGAGGGCTACAGGAAGGGTGGTGTCTGCCAACGGGGCTGGTTGCAAAGCCGTAATGATGCGTCGGGTTTCCTGCAGGTTCTCAGCTGCGGTTGTGCGAGCGAGCTGCAGTGTTTCATACAGTTGTTCATCACCGAGGTCATTCGCCCGACGCTCTGCTGAATGCAACAGCAGTTGAATCGAGGAAAGGCCTTGGGCAACGGTGTCGTGAATTTCACCGGCCAGTCGGGCTCGTTCGTTAGTCTCCCCTGCTTCGCGGGCCATGGCAGTCGCGCGGGCTTTGGCGTCGATAAGCTCCTCAATCGCCATCGCGCGTGCCTCGGATTCGCTGATAAGAAGACGGAAACCAAGGCCGACAGCCAAAGCCACGAGCGCGCCGATAACCGGCCCAATGCTCGCACCGAGGGCGAAACCAGTGAAGCGCCCCAGCAAGCACACCGTCACTGCAGTCAGTGCTCCGACTTCGCCTACAGCGCGCCAACCCCCATGCGCGTGCGTAAGCGCAAAAAACAGCGGAAATGCCAAGAATGCGGCGTCTTCGGTGCTCCACAGGAACCAAGAAAATGCTGCGAGAAGCAACAAGAAAGTTGGTGCGGGGATAGCTTTGATCCGGCAATATTCCCAGCCCACGAGCGCCAAAGTGAAAGCAAGCGCGGCCGGCCACGAAGCCGGGGACCTCACCACGGCCAGCACAATGAGAACTCCCACCAACCCAAACATCAGGCCATGCAACCAGCGCCAGGCTGAGTGGATGAGATGCGGGTTTGTGGGCTTAGCAGACATGAACTCAAGCCTAGTGCTCGTTTGCAACCAGCGAGAACAACAGGAGGTCGGAGTTTTTCTCCTACTAAAGTCGCAACTGAAGTCCATTCCGATCCCCGATGTGCTGGGCCCTTCGGGCCGGAAGACTTGAAGCTATGTTTCAAGGAATCAAAGAACTTCGTCGCGCGCCCGGCCGGGCAGCGCTGATCACCGTGACCATCGGACTTATCGCTGTCCTGGTCAGCTTTCTCTCGGCACTCACTGCGGGACTTTCTCATCAGTCCATTTCTGCACTGGACTACCTCAGCGAAGACAAACAAGGGCTGATCGTAGCTGACGACGGGTCCACTACCCTTTCTGCCTCCCGCGTATCCCCATCCCTTGCGGGCGAGGTCGGCGGAACTGCGCTCTATCTCGTGCGTGATCGCGTCGACAACAAGCCTGTTGTCTACTTGTCTGACCCCGCCCTCCACGGCACCGAAGTCAAGGTCAATAGCACTTTGTCGCAGGACGTTCAGCTTCGTGGCCAAACGCTTATCGTCACGGGCACGCAGGATCTCTGGCTCGATCACACCCCTGTCGTCACTGCGTCACCGGCCTTGCTGGAAAGCATGGGCGAACCACCCGTTGCCGTCCTCGCGGACTCTCCGGTCGCCCCTCCACCTGGGACCAAGATGCTCACCGGCAAGGACATCTTCAAAGTCTCGGCGAGTTACGTTGGTGAAAACCTCTCGCTCACGACGATGACCACATTGTTGTTCGCTATTTCCGCCCTCGTAGTCGGCGCCTTCTTCACGGTGTGGACCATTCAACGATTAGGCTCGGTCGCAGTTTCGCTCGCCCTGGGATCGGCGCGAAAGGTTGTGCTTGCTGATGCACTTTCGCAGGCGCTTATCGTCCTCGCCGTCGGCATCGGCGCCGGTACTTTATTGACGATCCTCGTCGCCTCCTTCGCACCTGCAGCGATGCCGGTGGAGCTGAGCTGGAACACGACGGCGCTTCCCGCGCTTATCCTGCTGGCTTGCGGACTCGTCGGCGCGGCCTTCTCCCTCATCCCAGTCATGCGGGTCGAACCCCGCTCCGCACTCGCCCAATTCTAAGGACTCCCATGGCACACGAACTGCACTTTTCCCACATCAGCCTCGACATCAAGGACGGAGCTTCCACCCGTCCACTCCTCACCGACATCTCGTTCACGGCCCAGCCCGGCGAAGTCCTCGGCATCACTGGCCCCTCTGGCTCTGGTAAGTCCACGATTCTAGCGATCGCCGGCTGTCTGCAGCCCGCCACCAGCGGAGGCGTCTGGCTCGGCGACACTAACCTTTCCGTCACCGGCCGCACTGCAGCACGACTTCGCCGTGAAAAAATCGGCATCGTCTTCCAACGGCCCAACCTCATCCCTTCGCTCACCGTCCTCGAGCAGCTCTTGATCATGCCGAGGCTCGGGCGCCTGTGGGTGGGGCGCCGCACTGGCGTCGATAAGGCACGCACGTTGCTTGCCGACGTCGGTCTGGGAGGGCTCGAAACCCGCAAGGTGGGTGAACTATCTGGTGGCCAGCAAGCTCGAGTAAATATTGCCCGTGCTCTGATGAATTCTCCCGAGCTGCTGCTCATTGATGAGCCGACGGCAGCGCTTGATTCACGCAGTGCTGCGCAGATCACGGACCTGATTACGGATCTTGTGCACGAGGAGCAGCTCACCGCCCTTTACGTCACGCACGATCCTGCCCAAATGGAAAAACTCGACCGCACGATTCGCATCGTGGACGGCCGAGTTCAGGTCGAAGCTAGCGTGTGATCGACACCGTTGGAGCGCCGGTGACCGTGGTATCTTCCATGGTCTCGGCGATCTTCATCGCTTCTTCGATGAGGGTCTGCACGATCTGAGATTCAGGAACGGTCTTGATGACCTCACCCTTGACAAAAATCTGGCCCTTGCCGTTGCCGGAAGCAACACCCAGGTCTGCGTCACGGGCCTCACCAGGGCCATTGACCACGCAGCCCATGACAGCGACGCGCAGCGGGATCTCCATGCCCTCCAGGCCAGCGGAAACCTCCTCAGCGAGCTTGTAGACGTCCACCTGGGCACGGCCACAGGATGGGCAGGACACAATTTCGAGCTTGCGTGGGCGCAGATTCAGCGACTGCAAAATCTGGTCGCCGACCTTGATCTCTTCCTTCGGATCAGCGGAGAGAGACACACGGATGGTGTCGCCGATGCCCTCTGCCAACAGCGCGCCGAAGGCTACGGAAGACTTGATGGTGCCCTGGAAAGCCGGGCCGGCCTCAGTCACACCCAGGTGGAGCGGGTAATCCGACTTTGCAGCAAGCTGGCGGTACGCCTCCACCATGACCACTGGGTCGTTGTGCTTAACGGAAATAGCAATGTCACCGAAGCCGTGCTCCTCGAACAGGCCTGCTTCCCACAGTGCAGACTCCACAAGAGCCTCCGGAGTGGCCTTGCCGTACTTGTCCATGATCCGCTTGTCCAGGGAACCGGCGTTCACACCAATGCGGATTGGGATGCCCGCATCGCCAGCGGCCTTGGCCACTTCCTTCACACGACCATCGAACTCCTTGATGTTGCCTGGGTTCACGCGAACAGCGGCGCAACCGGCGTCAATGGCAGCGAAAATGTACTTCGGCTGGAAGTGAATATCGGCGATCACTGGGATCGGAGACTTCTTAGCGATGATCGGCAGAGCCTCCGCGTCTACCGTCTTTGGACAAGCAACACGAACGATGTCGCAGCCGGTAGCGGTGAGCTGCGCGATCTGCTGCAGCGTCGCATTCACGTCGTGTGTCTTGGTGGTGGTCATCGACTGCACCGAAATCGGGTAATCAGAACCGACGCCCACCTTTCCGACCATCAGCTGGCGCGTCTTACGACGTGGCGCAAGAGTTGGCAGTGGCGCATCAGGAATTCCGAGGCCGATTGGGTTAGACACAGTTCGTGCTCCTTTGAAGACGATCGAAAGTAGCCACCACTTTACCACCAGCCCCAACCCAGCTGCGCACCGGCGGTACCGAAATCTTTCCCGTATTTGGACACGCTCTCCTGGGGTTTTGCCAGAAAACCGGTTCAAGGACGGGAAAGATTTCCCCCTAGCCGAAAAGTCGAATTGGATTGACGATGTCCGCCACAATCACAATCGCACCGAGCACCAGCAAAGCTGCGGACATCGCATAGGTCAGTGGCATGAGCTTGGTGTAGTCGGCTGGCCCAGCTGGCGCCAATCCGCGGAGACCACGGACCCAGTCACGAAGCTTCTCCCACAGCACGACAGCGATGTGACCTCCATCCAGAGGTGGCAACGGGATCAAGTTAAACAGGGCGAGGAAGAAGTTAAGGCTGGCGAGCATCATCAGGAACGTAGCCCATTGCGCACGTTCGACCATTTCGCCTCCGACGCGAGAGGCTCCGACAACGCTCATTGGCGAAGTCTCAGCTCGTTCCGCTCCAAAGATCGAGGCCAGAACGCCAGGGATTTGCGCTGGCATGGCTACCAGGCCCTGAACTGTTGCGCCGAGCATGTCGCCAGTGAAGGAGAAGGTGGCCGGAATGGCGTCGATAAGGCCGTATTGCTTGATGGCATCGTCGGGGTACTTATTCACCACGCCGATGGCGCCCACGGTGGCGGTAGTGCCATCTTGGAGTGGGCGCTCAACCGCAGGAATTGCGATTGGGATGTCCAGGCGTTGACCGTCTCGCTCGATGAGGAAAGTGGCTGTTTCGCCGGGGTGCTTCATCACCCAGTCACGCATGTCCATGAAGTGCGCCATCTCTTCACCGTTGATGGCGAGAATCCGGTCACCAGGCTTGATTCCCGCATCCGCTGCCGGGCCGGAATCCGTGCAGTCTGGGGTGACACAGCTGGTTTCCGCAACGGTTGCGGTGAAGTCCGCCTTGGGATTAGGCAGACCACTTCCAACGGCCACGATGTAAAGCACAATCAGGCCGATGAGCATGTTCATGGTGACGCCGCCGAGGAGCGTCGCTACGCGCGCCCACCAGGGTTTGTCCACCATCGCGTAAGGCTTTTCTTCTGGGGTGACTTCGTCGATGGCGGTCATGCCGGCGATGTCACAAAACCCGCCAAGGGGCACGGCTTTAAATCCGTACGTCGTGTGCCCGCGCGTGTACTGGAACACGGTTGGCCCGAAGCCGATGAAGAAGCGCCGCACGCGCATGCCGCACGCTCGCGCCACGCTGTAGTGGCCCCATTCGTGTAGGCCGATGGTCAGCGCAATGCCCAAGGCGAAGAGGAATACGCCTGCGAAATAGCCCACTGTTGTTTAACTCCCCAGCGTTAGTTCGAAATCCGGTCCACGATGTCGTTGGCCCGGCGACGAGCCTCGGTTTCCACCTCAATGACATCATCGACGTTCGACGGTACACCGGCGAACTCGTTTGCCGAACTTAGCACCTCGGCCACCGTATCGACGATCTGCGGGAACTTGATCCGCCCCTGTAAGAATGCTTCAGCGGCTTCCTCGTTCGCGGCGTTGTACACAGCCGGAGTGGTTCCGCCTGCCCGTGCAGAGTCTCGTGCGAGCTGCACTGCCGGGAACGCCTGATTATCCACTGGTTCAAAAGTCCACTCATGAGATTGACTGAAGTCCAGGGCCGGCTGGGCCTTCGCCACGCGGTGCGGCCAATCAAGGGCCATAGAAATTGGAAGCTTCATCGATGGTGGCGAAGCCTGTGCGATCGTCGCACCATCATGGAACGTCACCATCGAGTGGATGATCGACTGCGGGTGAACCGTGACGTCAATCAAGTCAGGATCGACCCCGAACAGCAAGCTGGCCTCAATCAGTTCCAGGCCTTTGTTGATCAAAGTCGCAGAATTCAACGTGTTCATCTGCCCCATTGACCACGTCGGATGCTTTGCAGCCTGCTCAGGAGTCACCTCCCACATTTGTTCGCGCGTCCAGCCACGGAACGGACCGCCCGAGGCAGTGAGAACGAATCGAGCAACCTCGGAGCGAGCGCCCGACATTAAGCACTGCGCCATCGCCGAGTGCTCCGAATCCACAGGCACCAGCTGCCCCGGCTTGGCCTTCTCCAGCACGATGTGCCCGCCAGCGACCAAGGACTCCTTGTTCGCCAGAGCGAGCGTCGCGCCCTTCTCAAGGGTTGCCACCGTGGAACGAAGACCCATCGACCCGACAAGGGCGTTAAGTACAGTGTCGGCGTCTGTGGCGTCGACAAGCTCGTGTGCATGGGTCAGGACCGCACCCCCAAGCGCCTCCCCCACCTTGGCGGCAGCCTCAGGCTTTGCGACGCACACCTGCCCCGCATTCAGCCCCAGCGTGCGCGCCTGCTCAATCACAACTTTCGGCTGCGAACCTCCGGCAGCGATACCAACGACCTCAAACTTGTCCGGGTTGTCAGCAATCACCTCCAACGCCTGAGTGCCAATGGAGCCAGTACTGCCGAGAATCAGAATGCGCTTTTTCACTCCCCTATTATGGCAGCTCCCACCACTTTTGGGTGTACCCCCATTCCAATGCGACGGGGCCGGTGTACGGAATATGTGCCAAGGGCACTACACTATGCAAAGATATTAGGGACATAACTTTTCTTTACTTGAAGGAGCTATAACGTGGCTGGTTCTCACACGATTGAGCCTGAGGTTCACAACGGCGTGTCTACCCTCGACGAGCCTTCGGCTGCCTGGGGCTGGCACAACATCGGCCGAGGCCCAATCCAGATTGCTGGCTGGATCTCCGTCGCTTTCCTGCTTGGCATGAACTTCGGTAACCACCGTGGCCACGTAGAGACCATCTGGCTCTGCGCTATCGCAGCTCTCATCGCTATCGGCCTGCTCATTCAGCTGTTCCAGCCAAAGCTGTCCCAGGTACGCACCGTGACCGCTCACAACAAGCCAGTTGGCCACGAGGAGCCACACTGGACCTACGAGCAGCTTTCCCTCACCGGTAACTACGCAAACCTGTCCGAGAAGCAGCTCCGCGCACTCAACGTCGATCCTTCCACCGTGAAGGGCGAACTGCGCTAATTTCGCTCCGAGTTTTCATCCCCTTGGCTTTCAGCCGGGGGGATTTTTGTTTCGGCAATTATGCAGGGGTCCGGCGGGTTTCTAGGGGTGTTTGCCGTTCTATTTTCGGTCTTTGGCGAAGTCGATTTGACGAGGATCGCTGGATAGCTTAGCTGGGGCGAAACGGTAACCTCAGATCTTCGTCAAAACAGTCTCGTCAAAGTCAACACCTGTCGATCAGGCGGGCAGCTTTCTCTTTGCAACAGCCAGTCAGGGAGAAGGAGCTCTATTTACACCAGGCCCGGACCTTGTAGAAAATCTCTGGGTAGTGCTCATCAACGTACTTAATGCAGTGGCGGGAGACCATGTAGTAGGCAATAGCTGCAACCAGCGCGCATATTCCGGCGCCTGCCACAAGGTAAGAGCTACTGTGTGTGATTGCGCCATACACGATCACCACTAATCCTGGGAGCAGCGGAATCCAGCAGCCAAGCAGTGCTCCGAATGCTGAGACGAATGCAGCCGAGGAATACCCGGAACGATCCTGCCACGGGTTCGTTCCCGGCTCTGCCACTGGGAATGGGTTGTGGACAGAGAACAGCATGCCCACCGCCGCTCCGGTAGCAAACAACGCGAGCGCTACCACGGTAGTGACAACGGCATGCAGCTTGTTCGGGGTCAAGGCGATCATCACAATGCAGTACAGCATCAGCGTGATGATGTGTGGTGTGATCATGGCCAAATGCCGCCCAAATACCAACGTCTTCGCCGGAACCGCGGTAACTAAGTGGACCCAATTGGCCGGGCCGTCATAACCGAAGTCGTTCGCTACAACCGTCGCCACCAAGAACGCCATGGTCACTGCCCCTGCATACCAATTGCCGAACATCACCCCCTGATACCCGAAGAGGACGGCAACAATAGGCAACATGAAAAGCTGCGGGCCCAGCCGGGTATCCCGACGGAAATAGCGAAGCGCTCGCGAGTACACAATACCGAAGCGATTCCGTGGAGCCAGCGGTACTAGCAGACTGCTGCTGACCTTCGCAGTCTCTCGCACGACGCGGGAATTCAGTGGCGCCACCAGGCGGTTACTCAAGGTGCGATACCACATCCAGGTCAAACCAATAAGGCTCACCACTGTGATCACGAACTGTCCGAGAGCCGCCCACCAGTTCCCAGCTATCAGCGAGGCGATCACACCTGAAGGTGCGGCAAAAGGAGTCCAAGCCAGCACCGCACCGAGCTCAAAGAGGGGCTTCGTCAGGTGCGCTGACATGCCATTGAGCACGTTGATACCAAGCACGATAACCACACCTGCGACTGACGCCAACGTTCGTCGTCGCTCTTCCACTTTCCGGTCCGTTTGGCGAGCGAGCAGACAGGTCCATGTCTCCCCCATCACCAAGGTCGTGACCAACTGGAGGAACATCATGGGAATGAGTGCCCACGAGAAGCCCAGGGTCAATGCGGCGACAACTCCGGTGATGGTCGTGAGCAAGAGGACTAGTAATCCACGGCTATTGAGCACCGCCACCACGGCATGCGCCTTAAAGAGAGTCCGACTAGAAATCGGCAAGGCAGAAAGCGTCTCTGGTTGCAGTTGGTTCTCGCCATCAGGCATGAACGCGGAAACCAGCAGATACGTGAGTACGCCGATACCGCACAGTGCCGGGAGGACAGTTGCCTGGGCGTCGGCAAGCGGGCCCCAAGCAACAGCGAACAGGGAGAGCGCTGCGCCCAGGGCATACAAGTACACCACCACGATCATGAGAATTAGGCGGGAATTCGCGCCGATGGAGCGTCGCCAGAGGGCTCGTTGAAGTCTGAGTAATGGTCTAGTCAATGTGCAGCCACCCCAAGCTATCCGCGGACAACGCGGCGCCACCAACTAGTTGAACGAACCGATCTGTCAGGCTACCACCCGCACGCACTTCGTCCACAGTGCCGTTGGCGACAATGCGACCATCTTTCATGACCGCCACATGGTCGCAGAGGCCTTCCACTAGCTCCATGCTGTGCGAAGACAGAAGTACCGTGCCACCCCCGGACACATAACGACGCAAAATCTCCTGGATAACCTGCCCCGACGCCGGATCCACTGCCTCGAGTGGCTCATCCAGAATGACGACTTTTGGACTGTGCAGCAGCGCCGACGCCAATAGGATCTTCTTGGTCATACCTGCGGAATAGTCGACGATCTGCTTCCCCGCCGCTTCAGTCAGGCCCAGCGCCGCCAGCAATTCCGTCGCGCGCTTTTCGACGACCTCCGGTGTCAACTCTCGCAGCGCGCCCACATACTCCAGGAATTCTGCGCCGGTGAGTCGATCGAAGACTGGCATCCCATCGGCGAGTAACCCAAACTGGCGCTTGGCTTCCAGGGGATGCTCCCAGATGTTGATATCACCGATGTAGGCCGTCCCATGGTCAGGGCGCTGCAGACCGGTTGCCATTGTGAGCATTGTGGTCTTGCCACAGCCGTTTGGACCAACGAGGCCATAAATGCTGCCTCGAGGCACGTCAAGGGAGACGTTGTCCACCGCGACTTTGGAGCCGTAGTGCTTAGTCAAATTCGCCAATTGAAAAGCTATTTCACCCATAGCTTTTCATGCTAACTGAATTTATCGCTCCTCCGCCGCCAACTGGCCACACGCTGCAGCGATCTCCTGGCCTCGGGTATCACGAACGGTGCAGGTGACTCCCTGTGCAATGACGCGGCGGACAAACTCGTCCTGTCGTTCCTTAGGCGAGGCGTCCCACTTGGATCCTGGGGTCGGGTTAAGTGGAATCAGGTTGACGTGCACCAGTGGTCCGAGCGCCTTGTGCAGTTTCTTGCCGAGCATGTCCGCACGCCAGCCCTGGTCGTTGATGTCGCGGATGAGTGCGTACTCAATGGAAACGCGACGGCCAGACTTGTCTGCGTAGTACTTTGCGGCGTCGAGAACTTCGGATATGGACCAGCGGTTGTTGACGGGCACGAGGGTGTCGCGAAGCTCGTCGTCAGGCGTGTGCAGGGAGACTGCGAGGGTGACGGAGAATCCTTCGTCGGCGAAGCGTCGAATAGCTGGGGCGATACCGACGGTGGACACGACGACGTTGCGCTGCGAAATACCAAAGCCGTGCGGGGCTGGCGAGGTGATCTGGCGGACAGCACTCATGACGCGCTTGTAGTTCGCCAGAGGTTCGCCCATGCCCATGAACACGATGTTGGACAGGCGGGAGCCCTCGGAAGCCATGGTGGCGGCTGCTGCGCGGACCTGGTCGACGATCTCGCCCGTCGACAAGTTGCGGTCGATGCCGCCCTGGCCGGTGGCACAGAACGGGCACGCCATGCCGCAACCAGCCTGGGAGGAGATACAGAGGGTTGCGCGGTCTTTGTAGCGCATGAGAACGGATTCGAGGAGGGTGCCGTCATGGAGGCGCCACAGAGTTTTAGTCGTTTCACCCTCGTCGGTGGAAATGGTGCGCACCGGCGTCATAAGGGTTGGGAAAAGGGCTTCCTTGACCTTGTCACGCGCGGCAGCGGGGAGGTCCGTCATGGTGCGGGGATCGGCTTCCAACCGCTCGTAGTAGTGCTTCGCGAGCTGGTTAGCGCGGAATTTCGGCAGCCCCAACTCCTTGAGAATGTCGATGCGCTCTTCCTCGGTGTAATCCGCGAAGTGCTTTTGGGGCATGCCACGCTTAGGGGCTTCAAAAACGAGAGGTACTTCAGCCATAGTGCACTCCATCTTTCCATGTAATTGGCGCTATCCCAACCGAGAGCGTTGAATAGTAGACATGACTACACCAGAAGCACCGCTTAACGACGACCCTTCGACCCCATCCCCAACCCCTATCGAAACCCCAAAGGTTCGCAGCTCCCTGGCGGGCGGGACATGGGTCGCGTTGATCTTCGGCATCCTGTTACTGATCCTCCTGCTGGTTTTTATCCTGCAGAATCAGCAGCACGTTGACCTGAATCTGTTCACGTGGTCGTTCTCGGTGCCAGTAGGCGTGGGCTTCCTGCTCGCGGCTATCGCTGGTGCGCTGATCATGACGATCGTCGGCGGTATTCGTATGCTTGAGCTGCGTCGTCAGGTCAAGGCTTCCCGCAAAGCGACCCTGAACTTCTAGACCAAGCTCAGCAGCAACCACGTCACCATCGCTGACGGCAGCATGCCGTCGAGACGGTCCATCAGTCCGCCATGTCCCGGGAGCATGGCGGACATGTCTTTGATACCCAGTTCGCGTTTGAACTGGCTTTCTACAAGATCGCCAAGGGTCGCGCAGATGACAAGGCCAATGCCGAGGAGCATGCCGATCCACCAGGTGCCATTCACCAGGTACGTCACGGTCAAAATGCCCGTGATGCTTCCCAAAATAATTGAGCCTGCGAAGCCTTCCCAAGACTTCTTTGGGCTCACCGCAGGAGCCATCGGATGGGTTCCGAACATCACGCCGGCAATGTAGCCTCCGACGTCGGACGCGACAACACACAGCATGAATGTCACGATGTACATGCCGTAACCCACGCCCTCTTGTTCGAGCTGGGACAGCATCGCCGCGAAGGCACCGAAGAGCGGGATCCAGGTCAGCACAAAAATGCCGAGCGACATGTCCCGGAGATAGTTCATGGGGGCCGTGGTTCGACCGTGGTGGAACAGTCGGCCAAACATCAAAGCCAACACGCTCGCCACAAAGCCTGCGACGAGACCATCGGTGCCGAACGGCAATGACAGCCAAATCATCGCCTGGCCGCCGACGAGGAGGACGGTGCGTTGCAGCACGTAGCCGTGCTCTTTGAGTCGCGCATGAACCTCCCAAGTGGCGAGGAATACCGCTATGGCGACAAGCGGGTACCAGCCAAAGGGGATCACAAAAATTGCAAGCAAGACGATTGCGCCGAGGCCAAGGCCCACCGCAATTGCTTGCTTCAAGTCGCGACCAGCCGAGTTCTTTGGCCGAATGTGCTCCACCGTGTTTCTCCTACATGCGAAAAGCGCTGCCTGGGATACGCAGCGCTTCCAATTGAACTAATGGAAAGTCCTTAGACTTCCATGAGCTCCTTTTCCTTAGCAGCAACCAGCTCGTCCATCTGAGCGACGTACTTCTGGGTGACCTTGTCCAGGTCCTTTTCTGCTGCCTGTACTTCGTCCTCGCCTGCGTCGCCGTCCTTTTGCAGTTTCTTCAGCTGATCCATGCCCTTGCGGCGCACGTTGCGGATAGCGATCTTGCCGTCTTCACCCTTGGACTTGGCCATCTTGACCATTTCCTTGCGGCGCTCTTCGGTGAGCTGTGGCACGGTGACACGGAGAACCTGACCGTCGTTGGTTGGGTTCACGCCGAGGTCGGAGTTGCGGATTGCGTTCTCGATCTCGTTCATGACAGACATCTCGTAAGGCTTGATCAGCAGCATGCGTGGCTCTGGCACGGAGATGGTTGCCATCTGAGTGATCGGAGTCAGGGTGCCGTAGTACTCGGCCATAACGCCGTTGAACATGGCTGGGTTTGCACGGCCGGTGCGGATGGTGGTGAGGTCCTCACGAGTGTGGTCCACAGAAGCGCCCATGCGCTCTTCGCATTCCAGCAGGATTTCGTCGATCATGATTGTCCTTTATTGAAGTTGTCGGTCGTGTTCTAAAGATATCAGGAACGCACGAGCGTACCGATTTGTTCGCCCCGAACGGCGCGAGCAATGTTGCCCTCGGTAAGGAGGTTGAACACGAGAATTGGCATCTTGTTGTCCATGCACAGGCTGAATGCGGTGGAGTCTGCTACCTTGAGGCCCTTTTCAATGACCTCTTGTGGGGTGATCTCGGTGAACATCACGGCGTTAGGGTTGGTGCGAGGATCGTCGTCGTAGACGCCATCCACTGCCTTGGCCATGAGCAGCACTTCGCAGTCGATCTCAAGGGCACGCTGAGCAGCCGTGGTGTCGGTCGAGAAGAATGGCATACCCATACCTGCACCGAAGATCACGACGCGGCCCTTTTCCAGGTGACGCTTTGCGCGCAGCGGAAGGTACGGCTCAGCGACCTGCGCCATGTTAATGGCGGTCTGCACGCGCGTTTCGACGCCTTCCTTTTCCAGGAAGTCCTGGAGGGCGAGGCAGTTCATGACGGTTCCGAGCATGCCCATGTAGTCAGAGCGGGAACGATCCATGCCACGCTGCTGCAGCTGTGCACCGCGGAAGAAGTTACCACCGCCGATCACAACGCAAATTTCCGTGCCTGTTTTGGCGATGTCAGCAATCTGACGTGCAACGTTTTGAACGACGTCAGGATCGATGCCGACGTTGCCACCGCCGAACATTTCACCGCCTAGCTTCAGCATTACTCGCTTGAATCCTTGGCGTTTGTTTGCGGAATCCTCCGACATTGAGGGTGCACCTTCCTACAGGGTCTTCACAGTTCTAGAAATAGCTTACATGTGTTGCAGACATGAAAAAACGTTCCGGACCATTGCTGGTGCGGAACGTTTCATCATGCGGGCTTAGTGCTGTCCAACCTCGAAGCGAGCGAAGGACTTCAGGGTAACGCCTGCTTCGTCCATGAGCTGCTTGACGGACTTCTTGTTGTCAGAGACGGAAGCCTGCTCGAGCAGGGTGACGTCCTTGAAGAAGCCGTTCATGCGACCCTCGACGATCTTCGCGATAGCAGCCTCTGGCTTGCCCTCTTCGCGGGTGATCTTCTCCTGAGTTGCGCGCTCCTTCTCGATGACGTCTGCTGGGACGTCCTCGCGAGACAGGTACTGAGCCTTCATAGCTGCAACCTGCATAGCGGCAGCCTTTGCAGCAGCCTCATCGTCGCCTTCGTATGCAACGAGAACGCCAACTGCTGGTGGCAGGTCAGCTGCACGGTGGTGCAGGTAAACAGCAACCTTGTCGCCCTCGAGGGTGATGGCGCGACGCAGTTCGAGCTTCTCGCCGATCTTCGCAGACAGCTGCTGGATTGCCTCTGCAGCGGTCATGCCGTCGACCTCAGCTGCTGCGAGCTCTTCTGGGGTGTTTGCCTTCACTGCAGCTGCAGCGTCAGCGATCTTTGCGCAGAAGTCCTTGAACTCAGCGTTCTTTGCAACGAAGTCGGTCTCAGAGTTGATCTCGACCATGGTGTTGCCAGAAACAGCGATGAGGCCCTCAGCAGCGGTGCGCTCTGCGCGCTTGCCGACGTCCTTAGCGCCCTTGATGCGGAGCAGCTCAACTGCCTTCTCGAAGTCGCCAGCGGTCTCCTCGAGAGCCTTCTTGCTGTCGAGCATGCCAGCGCCGGTCATTTCACGCAGCTTCTTGACGTCTGCAGCGGTGTAGTTCGCCATGTGGGGCGATCCTCCTTGATTTTAGAAGAGAATTTTCCTTGTTGAAGTCTAGCGTAATGGCAACAATTGTGCGCGCAGCGGGGTGGTCATTTGTTCCTTAAGAAGCTAGATGGGGTGCAGCTTCGTGGGATTCAGGCTAACCCCGAGTTTAGGAACCTGAGTTTCGGAAGCAAACGCCCCCTCCAGGACGATATTCCCCTGCACTAACACCGAAACTCAGATTCCTAAACTCGCGTTTCACGGTTCTGTGACCGCTCCCCTTTGTAATTCTCCTCCACAAACGCGAAAACCTCCCCGAAGGGAGGTTTTCATAGAGTGAAGAATTACTCAGCAGCAGGTGCTTCGGCAGCAACTTCTTCAGTAGCCTCAACCTTAGCAGCGACCTCTACTTTGTCGTCCTTGTTAGCGTCGCCGGCAGCTTCCTTAGCTGCAGCCAGCTGGCGCTCTTCGCGAGCCTTCTTGCCCTCTTCCACAGCGGAGGAGATGACGCGAGACAGCAACGCGGTTGCGCGGATGGCGTCGTCGTTGCCTGGGATTGGGAAGTTCACAACGTCTGGGTCGCAGTTGGTGTCCAGGATGGCAACAACTGGGATGTTCAGCTTGTGAGCCTCGGAGATCGCGATGTGCTCCTTGTTGGTGTCGATGACCCACATTGCGGAAGGAAGCTTGTTCATGTCCGCGATGCCGCCCAGGACGCGCTCCAGCTTGGTGCGCTCACGGGTGAGCATGAGGATTTCCTTCTTGGTGCGACCCTCGTAGCCGTTCTCGGCTGCGTCCATGGCCTGCAGTTCCTTCATGCGGTTCAGACGCTTTGCAACGGTCTGGAAGTTGGTGAGCATACCGCCGAGCCAACGGTGGTTAACGTATGGCATGCCAACGCGGGTTGCTTCGGTAGCAACTGCTTCCTGAGCCTGCTTCTTGGTGCCGACGTACAGGATGGTGCCACCGTGAGCGACGGTCTCCTTGACGAACTCGTAAGCCTCGTCAATGTAGGTCAGGGTCTGCTGCAGGTCAATGATGTAGATGCCGTTGCGATCGGTGAAGATGAAGCGGCGCATCTTTGGGTTCCAACGACGGGTCTGGTGACCGAAGTGGACGCCAGCGTCGAGAAGCTCGCGCATGGTTACGACTGCCATGGGTGCTCCCTTTCAAGTAGAAGTTTCGGTTATTAACAATGTGCAGGTTTTTCTCCTGCTCCTAGCGACCAAGTCCTGTCACAACACCCCAGGTAGAACCCAGGGACCGTGTTGCGCAAGAGCAAGTTTGGACGCGCGTAGTCAGCGTGCGGACACACTGCTGTGACCAATATTAGTTGGTGACCGGGAACTTTCCAAATGCGAGCAGCAAGTTATCCACAAGCAATTCACTTCTAAAACTCCAGTCCCACCATCCACAGCTCTTTTATGCTGAGCATTGACGCTTTTCAACCAAAAGCACATCATCAGGCCATGAAGAAGCTGATTTGCCTCATACTGATCACCTGTTCCCCGCTGCTTTCCGCGTATGTTTCCCCCACCACCGGGAAAGAGTACGCCAGCGGCATCGAGCGACCTTTTGACAAGCCACCGAAGAATTGGATGAAGGGACATCGTGGCGTGGACCTTAGCTCCGAACCCGGATCCCCCATTTTCGCCTCCGGGGGCGGGGCAGTCAGTTACGTCGGGGTTATCGCAGGAACTCCCACCATTGCTATTGAACACCCTGATGGAATCAAAACCACCTACCAGCCCGTTCACGCTGTTGTCTCGCAAGGCGATCCAGTAACCGAAGGCCAGGTAATTGGCCGATTGGCCGGAGACCACCTCCATTGGGGCGCATTGATCGGCAAGGACGACTACATCAATCCGCTCACTCTTCTCAAAGCACCTACGATCAGACTCAAGCCCTTGGATGGGCCTGGTCGAAAGCGGCCTTGAGTCGATCGGCAGAGACATGCGTATAGATCTGCGTCGTTTGCAGCGACGAATGACCCAACAGCTCCTGCACGATGCGCAGGTCAGCCCCGCCTTCTAACAGGTGCGTTGCTGCTGTATGACGCAGGCCGTGAGGAGTTAAACCTCTAGCCCCCGTTACCGTCGCAGCCTTTTCCACGACCCTTCTCACCTGACGGGGGTCGATACGTTTACCCCGCACGCCGACAAACAAGGCAGACTCCCCCGTTGCGGCAAGTTGCCCGCGCACAGCCAGCCATTGCCGAAGCGCGTCACCCGCAGCTTCGCCAAACGGCACGACGCGCTGCTTGTCACCCTTGCCGGTAACTTTTGCAGTGCGCTTGTCGACGTCCACTGCCCCAACATCTAGCCCAACAAGCTCTCCAATTCGTATGCCTGCTGCATACATGAGCTCCAGCATCGCACTGTCACGCAGAAACTCAATTTCACTTCCAGAAGAGGCGTTGCCAACCAGCTCACCAGCTTGAGTTTCCGATAGGACCGTTGGCAAATGCCTACCGGCCTTTGGCGTTACGAGACGCGCGGCAACATCCTTGTCCAGCTCTCCCTTTTTTACCAGCCAGGATGAAAAACTCTTCACCGCTGCCGTGCGCCTGGCAAGCGTCGCCCGACTTTTTCCTTCCGCCACCGCATCGGCCAGCCAGTGGCGCAGAGCACCGAGCGTGAACTCATTAGTTGATTCCACTTGAGCTGCGAGAAGTACAAGGTCACTGCGATACCCCTTTACCGTGGCCTTCGACTTCCCTTCGACCAAAAGAAGGGATTCGCAGTAGTCGTCGATAAGCGGGGCGAGGCGGGTCATGGTAGCCACCCATGCAGACAGGGTGGCGCGTCCAGAACTCGCGCCACCCTGCTACAAAACTCACCCATAGTGCATAACCTTAGTTGCTTCCCGAGCTGCGCAGTGTTGGAGGTGCCGTTCGAGAAGAGTGAAGCTTTCGCGGGGCCTGCTGAACCTTTTCAACAAACCCCACTTACTTAGGCTTGCCTAACCTATCTTAGAGGCAAGGTTTGAATATCGCAAGTGTTTTGTTTCTTTAATTGTGTTTTTCCAGCTCAGCACGTCGAAAATGTGCACCTTCTCTCTCAACCAGACCACGCTTGATGAGGTCGACCAGAATGTGGACCGTGAGACTCACCGTCATTCCAGCGAGGGAGGCCACCTCCTCTGCAGACTGCGGGCGATCGGACAGCGCATCAAAGACTCGCATTTCATTACGCGATAGCGCCTGGATGTCGTTCGCAGCAAACAACATTTCATACTGCGCCTCCACATCCACTTCCCCTACTGCAGAAAGCAGCTGCCGCACTTCGTCGGCGCTAACAACTAGCTGGGCCCTACCAGTACGAATGCGGTCATGACACCCCAACGAGCCTGCAGAAGTGATTGGCCCTGGAACCGCCATCGTCACCTTTCCAAGCCCCTCCGCCCACGTCAACGTATTCAGTGCACCCGAACGCCACGCAGCCTCGACGACAACCGTTCCCGAGCTCAGCGCTGCCGCAAGGCGATTCCTGGTGAGAAAACGGTGGCGAGCTGGAGTCACGCCGGGTGGATACTCACTCACAAGCGTTCCCCTATTGGCAACCTCCTCGAACAACGTCTTGTGAGCAGTTGGGTAATTTCGGTCCAGCCCGCACGCTGCCACCACCACTGTGCGCCCGCCACTTTCCAGAGCTGTCTGATGAGCAACAGCATCAATGCCAAGCGCCCCACCCGAGACGATCGTCCACTGATGGGCAACCAAACCACGCACCAAGCTCCTCGTCGCATCCCTACCGTAGGGCGAAACAGCGCGGGTACCGACGACCGTCACGGCCTGCATCACGGTTTCCCGAAGATTGGATCCCTTCACCCACAGAGCATGCGGGGGAACAGCATCTTCCTGAACACTTCTCGCAGAGTCACTCATGCCCGAGGCTGCAAATCCAAAAGCCTGGGTGAACTGCTCCGCCGGCCATTCAGCATCCTCCGGGGTGATGAGCCTGCCACCGATCCGTTCTATCTGCTCCAAATCCTGTTGGGCTTGGTCTATAGCGAAGCGGGATTCAGTAGCTCGCAACAGTCCCTCACCAAGCCATCCCTCACGATTCTTGATTGCGGAAACAATGTCTTCCACATCGTGACCTGCTGCCAGGACCTGCTGCAGATCGCGATTTGGGCCTTCCAAACATCGAGACAAGTACGCCCAGGCAAACTGTCTACTCAAACCGTCACCGCCTCAGCGAATGAGTGAAGATGCGTTGCTTGCGCAACATGGTCAAGCCCTGGACATGGCTGACCTTCCAGATCGGCGAGCGTCCACGCCACCTTGAGCGTTCGATCCACGCCCCGCTGGCTGACAGTTCCATCGGCGAGCATGGCCGCCAGATATGCCATGCCCGCATCGTCCGCGAGAAAGTCCCTCCTGAGCACCCTCGAGTCCATTCGTGCCGAAAGGGATCCCCAGCGATGCATCGCCCGCCCTCTTGCCTCCACTACGCGCTCAGCAATAGCATGCGAAGATTCGGCGTTGCCAATTATTTGGGCTCCTTGGGAATGAGTTCGCACGCACAGGTCGATGCGATCCCTTAGAGGTCCCGAAAGATTGGCAAGGTACCGACGTCGAACCGTTGGGCTACACGAGCACTCTGACGGTTCTTCGCAGCCACATCGACAGGGATTTGCAGCCATTACCAGCTGAAACTCGGCAGGAAAGACAATCTCCCGCTGTCCTCGAATCAATCGAACCGTGCCTTCCTCGAGCGGGATGCGCAGGCTGTCGAGCACTTTTGCTGGAATCTCGCTGACCTCGTCGAGGAAAAGAATGCCACGGTGAGCCTTGCTTACAGCACCCGGTTTAGGCACCCCCGAACCACCTCCCAGCAGCCCTGCCACCGTGACGGAATGATGTGGTGCCACAAATGGTGGGCTGCTGGCCAAGCCAGTTACCCCGCTGTCACACATGGATTGCACGGCAGTTACCTCAATCGCATGGTCCGTGGAAAGCTCAGGCATGATTCCCGGTATACGGGCTGCGATCATAGACTTGCCAGAACCGGGTGGGCCGATCATCACCATATGGTGGCCACCCGCCGCAGCGATTTCTGCAGCCAACTTCGCCTCCGACTGGCCAACCACGTCAGCCATATCAGGATGTGGGACAACTCGATTCCTAGTCCCTTCTGCCGTGGCCAAAGTGCAACGCCCCATCATCCAATCAGCGATTTCAGAGATGTGAGCTGCGACCAACACCTCAAGCCCCTGAATAATGCCGGCTTCTGCAGCATTTGCAGCGGGAACAACGATCCGACTGATTCCTTCCTCTCGAGCAGCCAACAGAGCTGGCAGAATCCCCGACACAGGTTTGATCGAGCCATCGAGACCAACCTCGCCCAGGAACATCGTGTCATCGATCCACACACCGAGATTCGCCGACATCACGGCAGCACAAATACTGAGGTCGAAATGACTGCCGCTCTTGCGCATATCCGCTGGCGACAAATTGACCACCAACTTGGTTTTTGGCCACGGTAATCCGGAGTTCGTCATCGCCGTCTTCAGGCGATCCTTTGCTTCCGACATGGCAGCACCAGCCAGGCCAACAATGTACATTCCCGGCAGGCCTGGGCCGATGTTTGCCTCCACATGCACCAACACCGCCCTGACGCCCTCAAAACTTACGCACTTTGTCTTAGCGAGCGCCACGATCAATCCCCTCATAGTGCTCAATCTCGCCACTATGTGGTCGGTAGACGACCACATCAAAGCGAACTTCCCGATAGAAAGGCTCACCTTCCAACCAGGCGGCTGCAGCACGCTTCATGCGGCTGAATTTTCGTACCGTCACCGCCTCTGCGGCACCGAAGTCTTCCGAACTACGGGTCTTTACCTCGACAAAGACCACTACCCCACCCAGCTGGACAATCAGATCCAATTCCCCGCATGGATAGCGGACATTTCGACCGAGGATTGCACCTCCTCGCGCCACGAAATACCTGGCAGCTTCTTGTTCTCCGAGTACTCCAATATTGCTTGTCATAAAGATTCCCCTTTGCGTTATCGTGCAGTTGTTTCCGCACCATCGCACTGACAGCGGATCTTGCCAAGCTCATGCTTGCGCCAACTGTGGATAACCGGGGTTATGCACAGGTTTGCCAGCAAAGCTGCATTGGGGCCTTGACAGAATCAGTTCGATCTACCTTCACATCCGGAGTAGATGTTGTGGGTCCACGCATGCAAAAACCGCCGATTCCACACAGCAGAAATCGGCGGTCTTGAAATCCCTACGGAAATTAGTCAGGAATGATCATTTCTGGCTTGTCCAGTTCCTCAATGTTGACGTCCTTGTAGGTAATGACGCGAACAAAGCGCACGAAGCGAGCTGCTCGGTACATGTCCCACACCCAGCAGTCGGACATACGTACTTCGTAGTAGACGTCACCACCGGAGGTGTGCGGGATCAGTTCAACGGCATTAGCGAGGTAGAAGCGACGTTCGGTCTCCACCACGTAAGAGAACTGGCTCACCACATCGCGGTACTCGCGGTACAGGGAAAGCTCAACTTCGGACTCGTAGTTCTCCAGCTCTTCAGCGCTCACCGTTGCTCCTTTTCGCTCAGCCATTGACCATGTGCCAGGGCCACATTGGCATAACTATAACGATGAATTGGGCTGCCACCGTGACGGCGCACCGCAGCAAGATGAACCTTCGTCCCGTACCCCTTGTGCCCCTCGAATCCGTATTCCGGGTACTTTTCGGCATACTCGATCATCAATTGGTCGCGGGAGTGTTTCGCCAGGATACTGGCCGCTGAAATGCATCGGGCAGCAGCATCGCCACCAATGATGGGAAGTTGGGGTTGAACGAGGCCGGGAACGCCGAAGCCGTCGATAAGCGCATAATGCGCCGGGCTGTCGAGGTTAGCCACAGCACGCCGCATGCCAGAAATATTGGCGTGTTGAATGCCGAATTTGTCGATGTCGGCGGCCGATATGTGGACGATCGACCAGCTCACCGCCAGTTCTTGGATGAGGGGATACAGACGTGCACGACGAAGCGGGGTGAGTTTCTTCGAGTCATCGAGGCCCGCAAGCTGCTCTGGTAACTCATCAGGAAGAATGCACGCCGCAATGGTGATTGGGCCCGCGCAAGAGCCACGGCCGGCTTCATCCACCCCAACGATGGGTGAGAAACCGGCCGCGTGAAGAGCTGCTTCGATCACTTTTGGATGTCGTAATCCTCGACGCCACCGATGCGGTTAAACGGCAGCACGATGGCCTGGACCTTGCCGATGATGTTCTCACGAGGCACGGTGCCCTGGTTCTGGTCGCCGAGGTGGAAGCGGGAATCGGCGGAGTTGGTACGGTTATCGCCCATCACAAAGTAATGGTCCGCTGGCACCTGGATCGGGCCGAAGTACTCGCCTCCGCAAGCCTCAGAGCCCTTCTGCGGGTTCGGCGCGTAAGTAAGTGGCTGCAGCTGGTAGGAAGAATCAATCACCTTGCCATTGACCTTGATGCCCTCGTCGCCTTCCTTGCATTCCACGACCTGACCACCGGTGGCAACAATGCGCTTGACCATGTCCGTCTCATCGGAAGACGTCAGTCCCACGTAGGAACCCAAATGTTGGAGACCGGAGAACATGCCAGAAGACTTCTTCTGATGGGCCATGCCAGTCCAAGAATCCGGGGCGCGGAAGACCACAACGTCTCCCGGCTCAGGGTCGCCAGTTTTGTAGGCAATCTTGTCTACATAAATGCGGTCACCGGTGCAGCCAGGGCAGCCATGCAGGGTCGGCTCCATCGACTGGCTTGGGATGACGTAAAGGCGACCGATGAACGTCTGCGCCAAAGCAATGATGATGAAGGTTGTGACAATAACGAGAGGAATCTCGATGTACCACGGAGTTTCCTTTTTCTGCTTCTTGGCAGCTGCTTCAGTCATAACGACGGATTTTAGCAGCCACGCCCGAAGGCTCCGTGGTGCCGTAAGCAAAATTCGAGATTTCGGCTATTTTTTTGGCCGATTTGAGACCTATAGTGTCGATTCTTGCCTACGCATGAAAAAAGCACCCCAGCGAACTGGAGTGCTTTCCAAAGAAAAAGGGATCTTATCGCTTTTCCTTGATCTTGGCTGCCTTGCCGCGCAGGTTGCGCAGGTAGTACAGCTTCGCACGGCGAACGTCACCGCGGGAAACAACTTCGATCTTCTCGAGGTTTGGAGAGTGTACTGGGAAGGTACGCTCAACACCGATGCCGAAGGAAACCTTGCGGACGGTGAAGGTTTCGCGGATGCCGCCACCCTGGCGACGGATTACAACGCCCTTGAACAGCTGAACACGGGACTTGTTACCTTCGATAACCTTTACGTGTACGTTCAGGGTGTCGCCGGCGCGGAACGCAGGAACGTCCTCGCGCAGGGACTGTGCATCGAGCTTGTCGATCTTGTTCATGAAACAATCCTTTTACATCAGAACAGAGGAACCTAGCGGTTTGCACTCGGCTGGTTCGTATTCACTACATGGTTCGCCGCTGCCTTTAAGACAGTCAACCTAAGCAGTATGCCACCTTGCCGCCTAGCGACCAAATCCCGCTTTCTTCAGCGCATCAGCCATGGAGCCGCCCGCTGCCGGCGCTTGTCGACGTCCCTTGCCACCCTTCTCGTTGCCTCGCGGCTTCCGGGCTTGGCGTGGCGCGTCCTCAAGCTTCATAGTTAGAGAGATTCGCTTGCGCTGCTCGTCTACTTCCAGCACCTTTACCTTGACGATCTGCCCAGATCGCACGACCTTGTGTGGATCGTCAACAAAGGTGTTGGACAGTTGGGAGACGTGAACGAGACCATCCTGGTGTACTCCGACGTCCACGAAAGCACCGAACGCAGCAACGTTGGTGACGGTGCCTTCCAGGATCATACCGACTTTAAGGTCCGACACCTTTTCCACGCCCTCCTTAAAAGTGGCGGTCTTGAACTCGGGACGTGGGTCACGACCTGGCTTTTCTAGTTCGGCGATGATGTCAGTGACGGTTGGGACGCCAAATTTCTCATCCGCGAAGTCTTTGGCGTGCAACTTGGTAAGCACAGCGGTATTACCGATGAGTTCCTTTACCCCAAGGCCAGTCTGTTCAGAAATGCGCTTGACCACCGGGTATGCCTCTGGGTGAACGGCAGAGGCATCGAGCGGATCCTTGCCGTTTTGAATTCGCATGAAGCCTGCGCACTGCTCAAAAGCCTTTGGGCCGAGGCGAGGCACCTTCTTCAGTGCTGCGCGGGAGGCGAACATGCCGTTCTCGTCTCGGAAGGCAACGATGTTGTTGGCGATGGTTTCGTTGACGCCAGCCACGCGGGTGAGCAGAGGAACAGATGCGGTATTAAGGTCCACACCGACTGCATTCACAGCATCCTCAACCACGTTATCCAGTGCCTTTGCCAGGGCGGTCTGGTTCACGTCGTGTTGGTACTGCCCCACACCGATGGACTTCGGGTCTACCTTGACCAGCTCAGCGAGCGGATCCTGCAAACGACGTGCAATGGAGACGGCGCCACGCAAGGAGACATCCATGTCTGGGAATTCTTCGGCCGCGATCTTGGATGCCGAGTACACGGAGGCTCCTGCCTCCGAAACCACAACAGGGGTCGGCTTTTTGCCGCCCGCTTCGGCGATCAACGAAGCGATTTCGCCCGCAAGCTTTTCGGTCTCGCGAGACGCAGTGCCGTTGCCAATGGCGAGCAGGTCGACACCGTGGGTGGCAACCAGTCCGGCAAGCGTCTGCACAGCCTGTGACCATTGGTTTTGTGGCTGGTGCGGGTAGACGATAACAGTGTCGAGCACCTTGCCAGTCTCATCCACCACGGCACACTTCACGCCATTGCGGTAGCCGGGATCAAGGCCTAGAGTTGCGCGTTGGCCTGCAGGGGCAGCGAGGAGGACATCGCGGAGATTCTTCTTAAATACTTCCAGCGCCCCTTCTTCCGCCTTCTCCTTTAGGCGCATGCGGGTGTCAAGGCCTGCTGAGATGTAGAGCTTCGTCTTCCATCCCCAATGCACGGCATCATTGATCCACTTGGTGTCTTTAAGAGCCATGCGGAGCTTGATGAGGCCTTCAAAGAATTCATCATCGGCATCCAAGTTCAGGTGGAGCACGCCCTCGTTCTCGCCTCGCAGCAGCGCGAGGATTCGGTGCGACGGCAAGGTATGGAACGGCTCGGAGAACTCGAAGTAGTCCTTGAACTTTGCCCCTTCGACTTCCTTGCCCGCCACCACGGATGCAGCCATGGTGCCGCGCTTGTACATCTCTTCGCGGACCTCGCCAACAAGGTCAGCATCAAGTGCCATCCGGTCAACAAAAATCGCGCGGGCGCCTTCCAGCACTGCTTTGTCATCGGCAAAGCCTTCGGTGTGGAACTTCTCAAGGGATGGCTCTTTACCATCCAACAGCTGGTCAACCAGAGGCTCCAGCCCAGCTTCGCGGGCGATGTCCGCTTTGGTCTTGCGACGCTTTTTGAACGGTAGGTAGAGATCCTCCAGGCGCGCTTTGGTGGTTGTCTCGAGGATAAGAGTCCGAAGGTCGTCGCTAAGCTTGCCCTGCTCGTCGATGGCCTTGATGATCGCAGCCTTGCGCTCGTCGAGTTCGCGCAGGTAGGTCAGGCGTTCTTCGATGGTTCGCAGTTGGGTGTCGTCGAGTCCGCCGGTGGCTTCCTTGCGGTAACGCGCGATGAAGGGGACGGTGTTGCCTTCATCGAGGAGTTTCTGGACGGCTAGGACTTGGTTTTCGGAGATTCCGAGTTCACTTGCGATCACCTTAATCATTCCGCCTACTTTAGCGGACGTAAATTTCCGGGCACCCACAGCCAATATGAGATTTGCTAACCTGCAAAAAAGTTCCCGCTAATGAATATTCTCTCAAACCGGCCACAAAGAGAGCGACTCGACATAACCTGAAGGCAGTTTTCATCTAGAGAAAGGCACGACATGAGTGGGCAGGGTTTCTCCCGACGCAATTTCCTCGTTGGCGGCGCAGCAATTGCGGCTGGCGGAGTGTTGGCTGCGTGTAATTCTGGATCTTCAACTTCCGCGGCGACCACAACGGCTGCCAAGGAAGAAAAGAAGGTTGACTACAAGGCCATTTCGGGAAAGCTCGTGATGCTGGCAACGGGTGGCACCATCGCAAGTAAGAAGGATGCCACTGGCGCGTTGACCCCTTCTGTGAGTGGCGAAGAGCTGCTGAAGAAGGTGTATGAGAAGTTCGATAAGTCGAAGCTGTCCATCGAAGTGCGCCAGGTCAGCCAGCTCGATTCCTCTGCAATGACGCTCAAGGACACCGACGGAATCCTGCAAAAAGTTCACGACACGCTCAAGGAGCCAGGCATCACCGGCGTTATCGTCTCCCACGGCACCGACTCGATGGAAGAGACTGCCATCGCAATTGACACCTTCCTCGACGCTGAGCAGCCTGTCGTTCTCACCGGCTCGATGTTCCCATTCGACGATCCAGACACTGACGGCCCAGACAACCTGACCCTCGCGGTCACCGCTGCCACCGACCCAGACAACAAGGGCAAGGGCGCATTCATCGCCTTCGGTGGCAAGATCCTGCGCGCACGCGGCGCTTACAAGAAGGACGCTTCCAGCAAGGACGGCTTCGACACCAACGCCACGGCCGACATGAAGCGTCCAAAGCCACTTCCTCTGACGAAGCTGGACGGCACCCGCGTCGACATCATCGCTGCCTACCCTGGTGCCCCAGGCGAACTGGTGAAGGCCGCCGTCGATTCCGGTGCGAAGGGCCTGGTCATTGAGGGCATGGGCTCCGGCAACGTTGGTGGCGCTATTGCGGATGCCATCGTCGAGGTTGCCGGCAAGGGCATCCCGGTGGTCATGTCGACGCGCGTCGACAAGGGCCTGGTTGAAGGTACGTACGGCGGTGCTGGCGGCGGCGCCACGCTGGCCGAAAAAGGCGTGATTGGTTCGGGCATCCTCCGTCCTGGCCAGTCCCGAATTCTCGTTGTTGCTGCGCTCGTCACCGGCACCGACGTGAAGGAGCTGTTCCCTGCGAAATAGCGCCGACCCTCCTGCGGGCGCTTCTCGACGGCAATAGCCAAAGACCCTCCCACTCGGCCGGTATCCCCGGGTGGGAGGGGTCTTTTTTACTCTTTGTTTTCTAGCAGATCAGGCCTACGCTCCCTGGTCCGCGCCATAGACTGCTCACGCCGCCACTCTTCCACCAGCTTGTGATTACCGGAAAGTAGTACGTCAGGTACTTCGAGCCCGCGCCACACGCGTGGCTTGGTGTAGGACGGCCCCTCCAGCAACCCGTCTGAAAAAGAGTCTTCCTCGTGCGAAGACGCATTGCCGAGCACACCCGGAATCAAGCGAGTGATCGCTTCGGCCATGACCAGCACAGCTACTTCCCCACCGATGAGGACATAGTCGCCGATGGAAACTTCTTCCACGCGGTAGCGATTCGCCGCGTCATCGACCACACGCTGGTCGATGCCCTCATAGCGCCCACATGCAAACACGATGTGTTTCTCCCCCGACCAGCGGCGAGCCATCTCTTGAGTGAAAGGTCGACCTGCCGGGGTCGGCACGATGAGCAACGGCTTGTCTTCCTCGGCTGGCTCCACGTACCCCTCAAATTCGCGGCCGATCAGATCGTCATGCCGGGGCTTATCGACGTGCGGTTGCGCGGAATCTAGTTGCCAACCGGCTGACTTGCCTTCGGCGACGTCGTCAAGCGCCGGTCCCCACACGGTGGGCTTCATGACCATGCCCGGACCGCCGCCGTACGGAGTATCATCGACGGATTTGTGCACGTCGGTGGCCCAATCGCGCAGGTTGTGCACTCCTACTTCGAGGATGCCTTTTTCGATCGCTTTGCCGAGCAGCGCGTGGCGAAGCGGCGCCAGGTATTCGGGAAAAATGGTGATGACGTCGAGGCGCATTAGAGTTCCAGCAACCCTTCTGGCGGGGTGATCGTGCAGGTACCTGCTTCGAGGTCTACCTCGGGGACGATTGCTTCCACGAATGGAATCAGAGTGTCGCCCATCTCAAGGAGAGTTTGCGCTGGAGTGTGGGTCACGCCTGTGACCTTTCCGATCTCTTCGCCGTTGTGGATGACGCGCAGGCCGATGAGTTCGTGGTCGTAAAACCCATCGTCTTCGTCATCTTCCAGTGGCTCAGCCCAGAATTTGGTGCCGCGGAGGGAATCTGCGGCGGTGCGGTCGGGAATTTCCTCAAATTTGATCAGCAGTCGGCCCTGGTGGACGCGTACGGCATCAATGGTGAGCTCGTGAGACTTGGAGCCCTGCTTACCGTGCAGTACCTCGCCGAGCGCGAAGCGAATATCTGGGTCATCCGTGGTCGATTCCACCACCACTTCGCCCTTGATTCCATGTGATTTGATCACGCGACCGATCATCAATTCCATGCAGGTTAGTCTACAATAGGCATTGAAACTGAGTAATCTGAGTAATCTGAAAGGCGCTTCCCACGATGCAGAGCAACCCGTTTACTCCGACCTTCGGGACGTCGCCAAGCCTGCCCGTCGGCCGCGAGGAGATTGTCGCGGACTTTACCCGCTCGCTCAGGCAGGGCCCCGGCGCGCCGAGTCGCGCGATGCTGATCGTGGGCACCCGAGGCGTGGGTAAAACAGTACTGCTCAATGAGCTTGAGGATGCTGCCAAGGGCGAGGGCTGGAACGTCCTGTCCGAGACTGCGCTTCCGGGGCTTGTGAGCAGGTTGACCAATGAACTATTGCCCGCCCTGCTCGGGGAGCTGGATCCTAATCCAGTAACGAGGAAGATCACCGGCCTTAATGCGCCAGCGGGCCTGGGCGGGATCCGCTCTGAGGTTGAGCACAAGCACGAACCGAAACGGGGTTTGCGAGGCGAGCTCACATCAGCCGCGGATCTGGTACAAAGTGGGCTGTTCATCACCGTGGACGAAGTCGGGCGTGCGACTGTGGATGAGCTCGCCGAGCTCATGGCTGTGGTGCAGCATCTGTTCCGGGAGCGTCGCAACGTCGCCATCGCGGTCGCGGGCCTGCCCGAGGAAGTAGCCAAGCTGTTGGATCACCCCGGCATTACATTCCTGCGCCGCGCCGACCGCAGGATTCTCGGTGCGGTACGACGCTCGGATGTGGAGCGCGGCTTGAACGAACCAGTTACTCAGGCAGGTGGGTCTTGGGCACCTGAGGCGCTGCGGGACGCTATCGAGGCCACACACGGATATCCGTTCCTGATCCAGCTGATTGGCTACCACGCCTGGTCAACGTCGCAGGACGGCCACATCGTGGACGCAACGGATGCCATTTTGCGCGCACACCGAGAACTTGGAACCCTCGTTCTGGAGCCAGTGCTATCCCGTTGCACTGCGTTGGAACGGGACTTCCTAGACGCGATGGCTGTGGATAGTGGTGACTCAAAGCTGGCCGACTTGATCGATCGCCTGGAGAAATCCCCCGACACGGTCAGCCAATACCGACGTCGGCTGCTGGACAGGCACATCGTGGTCTCTCCAGCCCACGGTATGCTCCGCTTCGCTATCCCAGGCATGCGTGACTACCTTCGCACCCACGAGGACTCGGGGCCGATTCCATTCTGGTAGACCTGCAGTTATGGAGATCATTCCGTTCCGCAGCGTTCCCCTGGGCGGGCCACGAGCCATGGACGTGCGACGCACACTGCCAGCACGTGGTCGTGCCACAATCGGCGCTTGGTGTTCCACGGCCCGGAACCTGTAATCATGGACGTCCCGCCCCACCCACACACTGGTCTGCAAACGGTCTCCTGGCTTTTCGACGGCCACATCACTCACCATGACTCTGGCGATAACCACGCTGTTGTGCGTCCTGGCGAACTCAACATCATGACGGCGGGCGCAGGATTTTGTCATTCGGAAGTCTCCACCTCGAACTCAGAAGTCTTGCACGGGGTGCAGCTGTGGACAGTCCTCCCCGACAGCGCTCGTTTTACGAAGCGGCGGTTTGAGCATTACGCCCCGGAACCGGTTTCCTTCAATGGAGGCGAGGCACTCGTATTCCTCGGCTCGCTACTGGGATCTGACTCCCCTGTAGAAACCTATTCCCCATTGGTCGGGGCAGAAATCCGCCTTGGCCCCGGCGCACCCTTGTCCATCCCTGTAAGTGAAACTTTCGAACATGGGATCCTGGTTGATGCTGGGGATGTCTCATTGAATGGATCCGGGGTGTCCCCAAGCGAACTGGCTTATTTCGCGCCCGGTGAAGCTCAAATCGAGATCCGCAATGACTCACCTACTAAGTCCCGTGTTCTCCTCATTGGCGGCGCTCCGTTTGAGGAAGAATTCATCATGTGGTGGAACTTCATCGGGCGCACGCATGAGGAAATCGCCCGATTCCGCGAAGAATGGGAATCGGGCGATGCTCGGTTTGGCCAGGTCGATGGCTACATTGGTCGGACCCCTGGAGCTGCGACACGATTGCCAGCTCCGAAGCTCCCACCAATCAAACTGAAGCCCCGTAAGTAAAATTCGGCTGGTCTAACTGGACGCTATTTCTTCCAGCCGACGGTCTCAACCGCAGTGGTAGTGAAGCCCGGCGCGTCAACATCGATGTTGACCACTCCTGCCTTGTGACGAACCATGATCGGGCCGTTGTACATCGGGATCACGCCGAAGCGCTTCAGTGCCTCAACTTCCAGCTCGTTGGCGCGATCGATCTGCTCCTTCTGAGTTGGCAATTCTTGCAGCTTGCGGATCTTTTCATCAAGTTCCGGCCAGCCGGTGTCGGAGCGGTTGAGCTGCGAATTGGAAAGGTACGTCTGACCGAAGTACGCCACACCAAATGGGTCGCCGGCGGTAAAAGCCATTGGGAACAGATCGAAGTCTCGTTCGCGAGTAACGGTAGAGAACTCACTAGAAGGCCGCTGCTGGATCTGGCAGTCGATGCCCGTGTCCTTCAGCATCTTCTGCGTTGCCTGCGCCATGGCTCGGGAGACTTCGGAATCTCCGAGCAGCGTGTAGCGGATGCTGAGCTTCTGGCCATCCTTTTCATACACACCGTCAGTGCCCTTGGTGTAGCCAGCCTCTTCCAGCAGCTTCTGTGCCTTAGCAGGATCCGCCTTTGGGACTACCTGGGAGTAATTGTCCTTGTAGATGTCACTCTGGAACGAATAGACCTGAAGCGAGCCTGGGGACTTCTCCTCATATGGGATGCCGTTGAAACGGATCTTGCCGATCTGCTCGCGGTCAATCGCGGTGGCGACGGCCTCACGTACCTTAATGTCACTCAAGTGTGGCGCCTTACCATTCAGCACAAACAGCGACGTCGACGGCATCGGCCCCACAATCTGCTCGGTGTTCGGCATGTCCTTCAGCGCAGAGTAGCGTTCCTTGTTGGCGTTGCGGGTGTAGTCAATTTCGCCATTCTTAAAGGCATTCAGCGCAGCGGAATCCTCCATCTGGCGGAACACTCGCTTGTCTAGTTTGCCTGGGCGGCCCCACCACTTTTCGTTCTTCACAAAGGTCGCTTCGCCCTTGTTGAAGTCAACGGATTCGACCTTGAACGGGCCTGCTCCCCACTCTGGGTGGACCTTCTTCAGGTAGTCGTTGTAATTCGCAGGGTCAACCACAGCCGGGTGCACAACATAGTTGAATAGTCCCTGCCACCATGGGTACGCCCCGTCGAACTCAACAACCGCTTCCTTGTCGGTAGCTCCCTTGGTCACGGAGGTGATCCGCTCGTACCCATCTGTGCTGCTTGGGTTGTATGCCGGGTCCTTGCCGTTGCTGATCTTCCACGTCGCCTCAATCGCTGTCCAGTCGATCGGAGTGTCGTCGTTGAACTTGGCTTCATCACGGAAGACGAAGGTCACCTTGGTTTTGTTTCCGCTGGTTTCCTCTTTGACTTCCTTGAGGTACTCCTTGTTGAAGGAGTAGGTGCCTTTGGCGTCGAAAAGCGCGAGCTGCGGGTTGTACCACTTCCAGATGTCGCTGGTGTAGCGGGTGCCGTCGGCGTGGAAGGTGTTCTGCTGAGGAGAGATCTCTTCGATGGCGGTGACGAGAGTGCCACCGTCTTTGACGTCTTCGTAGGCGGTTTGTTGGTATTCGGTTTTGGCGGTGTCGATCTTTTCGCCGGTCGTGCTGTCACCACCACCGCCACAAGCGGTGAGTGTTAGCGCGCCCATGGCGACAACCGCCAGGATGGAACGAGAAAGCTTCGGACTCATAGCGGACTCCTTTTCTTAACGATGATGGCAGGCGACCTGCTGGTCACCGCCGGAGACTTGATGCATTGCCACTGGTGTGTGACAAACCTGTTGTTCGTCTGGTGCCAGTGTCCTGTGCAGCGGGCAACGTGCGACGAACGGGCAGCCGGGTTCGGTGTCGGTGGCCGCCGAGGTTTCGGAAACGGTGGTTTCCGTCAAAATGATGCGCTTGCGGTTGCGCTCGGCCTGCGGGTCGGCGAGCGGGATGGCCGAAAGCAGTGCCTGGGTGTAGGGGTGCCGAGGATTCGCGAAGATGGCGGCGGTGTCGCCTTGTTCGACGAAATGACCTCGATACATGACGGCCACTCGATCGGAGATATGGCGCACCACTGAGAGGTCATGTGCGACGAAGAGGTAGCTCACGCCGAGACGGGCCTTGAGATCCGCGAGGAGATTGAGCAGTCCGGCTTGAATCGACACGTCAAGGGCTGAGACTGGCTCGTCGAGCACGATGAGCTTTGGGTTTGCGGCGAGAGCTCGGGCAACGTTGATGCGCTGGCGTTGCCCACCGGAGAAGTGGCCCGGGAAGCGGTCGATGTGGGCGGGGTTGAGCCCCACCAATTCCATGAGCTCGGCGACACGTTCGTCGTGGTCCCCCTGGTAGCCAAGCGACTCGAGGGGTTCCTTCAAGATCTCGGAAATTGTCAGGCGCGGATCGAGGGCGCCCATCGGGTCTTGGAAAACGATCTGAATGTCTTTGCGCAGCTTCTTGCGTTCGCTGCGACTAATCCCTCTGGTGTCCTTGCCTGCCAAAACCACCGTGGTCCCATCGGCGGGCGCCAGTTCCATGATTTCCAACAGCGTGGTGGTTTTGCCGGATCCGGACTCGCCGACAATGGCGAAACACTCGCCTTCCTTCACATCGAAGCTCACGTCGTTCACCGCTTGTACTTGCCCAACTTGGCGCTTGAGCAGCGCCCCCTTAATGATCGGGAAGGACTTCGACAAATGTTCCACGTCGAGCACGGTCTCTCGCTGCTCCCGAGGCACGCGAGCAAGTTCGTCGCTCGCTACATCCGGAACGGGATAAATCTTCCGGGTTTCAAGATCCTTGATACACGCAATATGATGCCCATGCTCCCCTGGCACGGCCCGCAGCTTGGGCTCCGCCGCCAGGCATTCTTGGGTCGCAATCGGGCAGCGCGGCGCAAAGGCACACTCATCGGGCAGATTCACCACGATCGGCGGGTTGCCTTTGATGGTCGTCAGGACTCCTGATGGCGCATCAAGCTTCGGGATCGAATCCAGCAGACCAATCGTGTACGGCATTTTAGGGCGGGCAAAGAGCTTATCGACGTCCGCATGTTCCACCGGTCGGCCTGCGTACATCACGAGGACGTCATCGGCGGAGCCCGCGACGACGCCCAAGTCGTGAGTAATCATGATGGTGGCGGCGTTGGTTTCGCGTTGTGCCACTTTGATCAATTCCAGGATCTGAGCCTGGATGGTCACATCCAACGCAGTGGTCGGCTCGTCGGCGATGAGGACCTTTGGATTATTGGCAATGGCGATCGCGATGACGACGCGCTGGCGCATTCCGCCAGAAAACTCGTGTGGGAACGATTTGGCGCGACGCTGCGGGTTCGGGATTCCCACCAGGTCAAGGAGCTCAACCGCTTCCTTCCACGCCTGTTGCTTCGACACTTTGCGGTGCACTTGGATCGCCTCAACAATTTGTTCTCCAACCGTGAAGACTGGAGTGAGCGCCGAGAGCGGATCTTGGAAGATCATTCCGATGTCATTGCCTCGGATTTTCGTCATTTCGACGTCGGAAAGCCCGAGCAATTCGCGGCCGTCCAAGGACACAGAACCCGTGCACTCGGCATAGCCGGGCAACAGCCCCATGATCGCCATGGACGTGACCGATTTACCAGAGCCGGACTCTCCCACGATGGCCAGTGTTTTGCCGGGGCTGAGCTCGAAATTTACACCTCGCACTGCGTTAACCACGCCAGCTTCGGAGGGGAAGGACACTCGAAGATCGCTTACTTTCAACATTTACGCACGACCTCCGGCGTTGGAATTGGGATCGAGGGCGTCGCGAAGACCATCAGCGATGAAGGCCATCGAAACGGTGAGCAACGTGAGAACGGCTGCTGGGAAGTAGAACTCCCATGGCGACGACTCCAGTGAGTTGGCACCGGATGACAGCAACGTGCCAAGGGAAACATCGGGGATCTTGACTCCGAGGCCCAGGAAGGACAGGCCAGTTTCACTCATGACTGTGGAAACCACGCCCAGGGTCAGATTGATGATGAGCAGTGAACCGATGTTGGGAATCATGTGGCGCACAATGGTTTTCAGTGGGGAGACCCCCATGTAGCGGGCTGCGCGGATGTATTCGCGTTCGCGCAGCGAAATGCACATCGACCAGATCACTCGCGCGTAGTACACCCACCCGAACAGAATCAGCACAAGGGTGAGCATCTTCCAATCTCCACCCGAACCCGAAACCATCAGGGCGATGAGCAGGAACGATGGAATCACCAGTAGGAAGTGAATAACTCCTAGAATTGCCCGTTCTGCACGTCCTCCAAGAAGTGCTGCTGCGGCTCCCACAAAGGCGGCGATGGCTGTGGTTGCGCAGGACACCAGCACTGCGATGATCAAGGATCGTCCCAGGCCATGCACCACCATGGCATACAAATCGGTTCCTGAGGACGAAGTGCCGAACCAGTGCTCTGAGCTCGGTGGCTCCGACAGCGCCAGGAAGTCAGGTTCATCGAATTTCCATGGCGTAATCAAATTTCCGAACAGCGCGACGAGCACCAGGAATAGGAAGATCACTGCCCCAACAACCGCCAGGCGATTTCGCATGAAGCGCCGCGCGTAGAGCCGGTATTTCTTCATCGGCCGTTTGGTCTTCAAACGGTTTTCTTCCTCGAAGGACTGGGCGGCGTGAACTTCTTCTTCGCGAGTGTTGATCAGCCCTGTCGTCGACAAGGGCACGGTCCCGGCGGCGTAGTCAGCGGTGGCGGACACCCCCTCGGCGAGGTTTTCGGTGCGGTCGTTGCCTGCGTTTCGGTATTCCTTTTGCATGGTCGGCTCCTAATTCACGCGCACGCGAGGGTCGAGGAAGACAACGAAGATATCCGAGAGCAGTGCTCCGACGGCGGTCATGAGCGCGCCGAAGGCAGCCACCGCAACCACCCCGTGAATGTCGTTCTTCGCGATGGTCTGGATGAAGTACTGCCCCATCCCCTGCCAACCGAAGATCGTCTCGGTCATGACGGCGCCGGTGAAGATGCCGGGGATGGAGAACGCAACCGAGGTCGCGACCGGGATGATGGAAGTGCGCAGGGCGTGACGACGAATTGCTTGTGGGCGGGTCAGCCCCTTGGCCCGCGCAGTTCGCACGTAGTCTGCATCGATGTTGTCCAGCAGGATTGAACGCTGCATGAAGTGGTATCCGGCGTAGGAAATGATCACCAAGGACAGCGTCGGCAAGACTAGGTGCTGGGCGGTGTCCACGAGGCGTGGGAAGAAACCCGTGACGCCGGTAGAACTTGCGCCAGTAACGAAGAAAACGTTGGTACCGGCCGCCTTGTTGATCTTGATAGCGCCCCACACCACGGCGATGGAGGCGACGACGATGTGGATGTTCATCGTGAGGATCGAAAGCGTTTGGAAAACGCGATCGCCGGTCTTGTACTGGCGGGAAGCTGTGTAGACACCGATGGCAACGCCCAGCACCACCGAAATGATCGTGGCCAGGAGCAATAGTTGTGCGGAGACCCAAATTCGGTAGGAAATCTGCTCGTTAACGGAGTCACCAATTGGGGAGGTACCCCAGTCCCAACGGAGCACAATGTTGGACAGCCACGTCCACCACCGTTCCAGGAGTGGCTCTTTGTCATTGAGGTTTAGCGGGGTGAGGATGGCATCGACTCGATCCTCCGGAATAGGAGGCCGGCGCCCCTCGTAGTTGCTGCGGGGATCGAGGAAGGCGTTTGCCAGAAGGTACGTCAGATTGACTGCGACGAAGATCATGACCAGCCAGCCTGCCGTCTTCTTCACTAAGAACTTAATCATGGTTCATACAGTCCCTAACGAATGCGACATGTGTTGTGTCACACAGTATAGGCATAGTGTGATACCAGTTACGCCCGTTTTGAAGAAAATACTTTTAGACCAGGAACAACATGTAGGCAGTTGTTGGACTATTCAGCCTTTGGAATGACATGCCTGGAGATAAGAATGAGCGATAATAAATTGGAGCCCCTTTAATACTTGCACCAAAGGTGAAGCCATTGATTGTTCGAAAACTCAGTGCCGTGTTCACTTATCTGCTTTTGGGCTTAATCAACAACACCATCTGGGGTAATGGGGCCTTAGTCGGCGTTGATCCGAACTACTTCACTCCTAAAGAACGGGTGATCATCGGGTCATTTATCATCTACCACGCCATAGTTGGACTCTTGTGCATAGTAGTTTCCGTGATCCTTACTTTTCGAGAGCCCAACTTTGAAAAACGCAAGCTAAAAACGTTCATTTTGATGTTCTTCGCGTCGACCACTCCCCTAGGAGTGCCAGTCGCATATTTCCATATCAGCGACATATTTCTGGCGTATTTTGCACACAGAAGAAAGCTGCTAGAAAACCTGATCCCTTGCGTCATTTTCGGCTTTCTGGGGATTTTGGGGGATCCGCTAGTCCTCATCGGGGAACGCAACTACTTCAACAATCCGAATTTCTATTTGAATCTGATTCTGCCTTTCGTCATTGCCTTCTTCTTGGCCCACTTCCGTCGCGGAATCCGGCTGGACGCACAGAATGCGAAACTAAATGCTGAACTGATTGAGCAACGAGCACACCAGGCGAAGATGGAAGAGCGACTCCGTATTTCGCGTGACATGCACGACTCCCTCTCCCACCGCCTGAGCCTCATTTCACTCCATTCCGGCGCTTTGGATTTTCGGACCAATTTGCGGCCGGAGGAGCGCCATCAGCTGCTGCAATCAATTAACCAGCAGGCCAATCTCGCCACTGAAGACTTGAGAGAATTGCTAAGCACGTTGCGCGAAAACCCTTATGAGACCGATCCGCGCTTCACGATCACGGATCTTGTTGAGGAGGCCCGCGCTGCTGGCCAGAGCATCACTCTTGAGGTCGACGGCCTGGATATCCGCGACCTCGCTGCGCTACCGCTTACTTCCCGACACACCATCAATCGTTTCGTCCAAGAGGCCCTAACCAATGCGAGAAAGCACGCTCCTGGCGAGCAAGTTACCCTGCGCGTAACAAAAGACAACGACCTCATCCTCAGCGCCTCCAATCCGGGCTCTCGCTCAGGTGAAGGCACCGGCCAAGGGCTGATTGGAATCAATGAACGCGCTGCGCTGTGTGGCGGCAGAGTCAGCGTGTCCGACCACCCGTTTACTATCAGAATGGAACTTCCATGGAACCCATCCGCGTAGCAATCGTCGACGATGAAGCACTTGTCCGCTCGGGCCTGCGCATGATTGTCGAGGGCTCGCCAAACATCGTGTGTGTCGGCGAGGGCCAGAACGGGCGCGACGCCATTCAACTTGCGCCATCATGCGACGTGTTGCTGCTGGACATCCGCATGCCGCTCGTCGACGGCATCCAGGCCCTACAGCAGATTGTGCAGCTTATCGACGCCCCTAAAGTCATCATGCTTACGGCCTTCGACACGGACCAGAACATCCTGACAACGATGAAGTACGGTGCGGTCGGGTTCCTGTTGAAGACCACTCCCCCTCGGCAGCTGGTCGCAGCAGTTCAGGCTGCAGCGGCTGGGCAGACTATCGTCACTGGTTCCGTCATGTCCAAACTTGTGGAGAAGGCCGGCAAGAAGCCGGCCAACCCGTTGTTCGCGATGCTCAGCGACCGTGAAAAGGAAATCGCGGGCTTGGTCGCAAAAGGCCTCACCAACGATGAGATTGCCAAGCAGCTGTTTGTTTCTCTTTCTACAGTGAAGACCCACATCGCCCGGATCATGGACAAGCTGGGGTGCGATAACCGCGTGAAGATCGCAATCATCGCATTGGAAGCGCAGCAGGCATAGAAAAAGACCGCATCTTTCGCAAGATGCGGTCTTTAACTTCTAGCAGGATTTACTCTGCAGCAGCTTCTTCGGTAGCAGCTTCTTCGGCGAGCTCAGCGTCAGCTTCCTTCTCAGCCTCTTCTGCAGCAGCCTTCTCAGCGGCAGCCTTTTCAGCAGCAGCCTTAGCCTCTGCCTCTTCCTTAGCCTTGCGCTTCTTCTCGGTGATTGCCTCAGCGGTTGGGGCGTCAGCAGCCTCGGCGAGAGCCTGGTTGAACAGGTCGAGCTTGGATGGCTTAGGCTCTGCAACCTTCAGGGTGCCCTCGGCACCTGGAAGGCCCTTGAACTTCTGCCAGTCACCGGTGACCTTCAGCAGAGCGAGAACTGCCTCGGTTGGCTGTGCGCCAACGGAGAGCCAGTACTGAGCGCGCTCAGAGTCGATCTTGATGACAGATGGCTCAGCCTTTGGCTCGTAGATACCAATGTTCTCGATGACCTTGCCGTCGCGCTTGGTGCGGGAGTCAGCGATAACAACGCGGTAGTGAGGCGTACGGATCTTGCCCATACGCTGCAGCTTGAACTTAACAGCCATGTGTATTCCTTCTAGTCACTGGGCAGTACAGACACTCCACCTTGTGTGAAGCCGGTTCAACCCTTCATTTGGTCTGCGTGTGACGTCTCCGTTCGGCCAGGGCCGGGGGCGGAAATTACGCAGGACTTGAATAGTGTAGACCACTTGGGAAGCAGATCCAAAATAGATGTTCACTTGGTTCAGCAACACTCGGGCATGCCACTATATTTAGTGATGACTTATTGATCACCAAACGTGCGAGCAACAGTGACCCTTTCAAACATCAAAGCAGAAATCCTCAAATCAAGTTGGGCTAAGCCTGCTCTCTATTGCCTGGCTGTGGGCGGAGTGCTCCTGTACTCGACCTTCGTTACGAATTACAAGCCGATCGCCTCTAAAAACCAATATGTTAACCGCCCTCTGCCGGAAGATTTCATTCAACCAGACTTACTAGCCCTCCACGCACTCTTATCCATAGGTTGTTATGCACTATTTCTCATAGCTCTAAATCGCAAAAGCAAGGATTTAGGCGCCTACTTCATTTCTACGATTTGCTTGCTGTTGGCACCATCAAATGTAGTCACACTCCCAATTGGCTGTTATTTACTTATTGCCTCAATCCAATGGGGATTCAGATATTTTGCAATTTTTTATTCCTTAGTAATTTCCTTAACATTCGCACACCTAGCACCGCTACCGAAGCAGGTGCCTGCTTTGATTTCAGGCGACGAAACTAGCATTCAAGAGAAGATAATCATCCTAACCACGCTCATTGCCGCCGGGATATTGTTCAAGAAATGGAGCGAGTACCGCCTTCAAACCGAAACCAAGGCAAACGAAAATCGGGAACTACTATATTCTCGCACCAATTCAAAACGGTCAGACGATCGATTGTTTCTCGCGCGAGAAGTTCACGACACCATTTCCCATCGATTGAGCTTAATCAGCATTTACAGTGGCGTCTTGGAATATTGTCAAGATTTGACCGAAGCACAGCGAAGCCAACAACTTTCATTGGTGGAGATGGAAACAAAGAAGGCACTCGAAGAAATCGACATGCTACTCTCCACTCTTGAGCAAAGTGATACAGCGTGTCTTACAGCAAGCACATTGCAGGAATTAATAAACAGGGGTCAATCCAGCGGGTTGGAAGTTGAAGCGGTAATCGCGGCTGGAAATACAGAAGCTCTAGAAAATATTCCTTCGCAAATAGGACAATCCGCCTATAGCTTCGTACGGGAAGCAATCACAAATGCCCTTAAACACGCTGCTGATAAGAAAATCCTTCTGACAATCGAGTTGAACGAAAAAGAACTCTGTTTGACAACAACAAACGAATCGGATGCCCCCATCGACAATCGAGGCAAGGGTTTGTTGGGCTTACAGGAACGAGCTGAAGCCGCAGGCGGGCGGTTTGAAGTTACAACCAGCCCCTTCACGGCTTCAATGAGGCTTCCCCTACCGCCCGAAGGCGTATGAGTCTCCGCCTTTGAGATTAGTCCTGAATTCTCAACGCTTTGAAACACCGTGAGAACCAATACCCAATGAGATCAGCCAAGGACTGACAGTATGAGCAATTACATCTTTAACTTAGTTCGCCAAAATTTCCACTATGTGCTGTGGTTTTTACTTGTCCTCTATGGAATTCTCTTTGCTGTCACTACTACCCGCATTGAACTTTTCGAAAAACCAAAAATCGACCCTCAGCTAATCACCGACGCGAGGAAATACTACTATATTTTATTTCATTCCACGCTTGGGACATTTTCTCAAATTCTTTGCCTTCGATTTCTTTATTTACGGCGAAGGAATATCGACGCCCCACTCACTGGATGGCTAGCAACAGCCCTCGGAATGCTCGGGCTTTCTGGAGTGCCTACCACTCTATACCTACTAAGTCTTCGGATGAGCGATACTTTCAAAAAGGGTCTCTTTTTAATTTCAGCCTATTTCATTTTCCATTTAACGAAGATCATATTGCCCGGCCATTTCGACCCCGACTTTGGTGTAAACACTTTTTCCAAGGGAGCTGCAGTTGACCGAATTTCAAGATTGATGGTCTTGACTTGCACGCTCATTTTGATCACGTACGCTACTGGTCTGGTTATCCGATATTTCCGAAAACGACATCTCTCCATTGTTAAATTTGCGACACTAAACGACAGCGATATTGAACGTTACGCCAACGACGTAAAGACAGCTGAGAGGCTCCACATCATTCAAGGACTGAACAGTTCCGTAATGAACAGATTGGAGGTTATTGCAGCTTATGCGGGACAAATGGACGTCCCCAATGATCGAGATGGAACAACGCAAAATCGTCGACATCAAATGGTGCAAGAGGAGGCACGGAAAGCCTCGGATGAATTGAGGAAACTACTCGACATCCTGAGAGAAAAGGACGCTACTGGGTTTGAAGTCACCTCTCACGAGTCCTATCCCTTCAACCAGTCAATCGAGTATCAGCTGAACAACTTCGATATTTCCGTCCTCAAAAATGTGAGTGCTGCTCATCGCAAGATCTTTCTCAATTTGTTCAAGGAGCTACCCGAATTTCACAATCCCAAAGTTAAGACCATCGAGATCATCAGCGCCGAGCATCTACTGTTGCGAGCTGAATTTGCGTATCCACTGGAGGCGAAACAGCGCCTTCAGATCCGAGAAATCGCGGCAAACGATCAAGACATCCTCGGCTGTCACCGTTGGTCGAAGATCGTCACATTGACGCTTCCATGGGGCAAAAGCACAAACGAATTCTCGGAGACATCGTCATCATCGAGGCTCTAATTTCGGACGAATGGCAGAATGAACCGATGGAAATTCAAATGAAAGAGAGCTAAACTGCCCCGCTTTGTTTCTGCGAAAGCCACGGGCTTTGCAGTTCGCCTTGTTGGCACTGACACTAAACTGGAGACCAGCACGCTTGCAATGGGAAAGAGTCATTCTTCGATTTCGACAGATAGAGAGCTGCCCCGCCGTTTTCATGATTCAAATGGACACCCCAAAGACAAAGAGTGTGGCCCGTCTGGATCTCCCTCTGTCCCTCAGTTCTTAAATTGCCTCGCCCGGCTTGGGCCGACGGGCAGCCCCGATAGCCATCATCGAAGTGCCGACACTTGCAACAACCACAAGCAACCAGAATGGGCTCGTAATGACCCCTGATCCTTGGTACAGGATTTCACGGCCGGACTCCGCAATCATCCGAACCGGATTCCATGGATAGACCCATTCGCGCCAGAAGATCGGCAAAAATTCTCGAGGCATGGACATGAAACCCATACCTGTGATCAAGACCAGGGCCGGAATTGCCATTCCCCCTTTGCCGAATAAATTCACAGCGCCGACAGTCAGTGAGCCAACCACGAAGCTGGCAAAGATGAGAAAGCTGAAGACCGTAGCGTACGGCACGCTTACTGGGGAAAGAAGCGAGTACACCAGTATGCCCATCAGCCCAACAGTGACATTCATGCCAATCAACGCAGCGAACTGGGCACCGATCTTTCGAGCAGCAATCGACCGAGCGAGCAGCAGTCCGCCGATCATCGACGGAATAAAGGTAAGCAATACGAATAGAGCAGGAAGGAAGCTGGCTGCCAAACCGAGATTCGACGGCACCTCATTCTTGTGGGTCACGTTGATCGTGGGACCATCTGCAGGTGCTTTTGCCAGTGCGGCATCCAGCAGTTGCGAGACCATCGGATGCTTACCTTGATTGACCTCAACATTGATCTGAGGCTTTTCCTTTTTCGCCGCAGTCGCCGTGAAGTTTTCTGGAATCGTGTAAACGGCGTATGCCCCGTCAATGTCATCGGTGACCTGCAACATCGGATTCTGCTGCAGCCCTTCAATAACCTTCTCCGACACCTTCATCTGCCCAGCAGGAGTGGTGATGGCCTGATCATTGTTCACCACGGCGACGGGAATGTTGCCTGGCTTCATCAGAATCATTGGCGCAAAGAGACAGCTGAAGACAGTGATGATTAGCGCCGCAATCACTGCGGGCTTTAGGAGCTTCTGGGGATTCATTTCCCAACCTCTCTAGATACGGTTCGTTTCCTATTTGCTACACTAACCTACGCACCCAAGAAACGCAACGTATCTTATTCTTGCCCAGCTAGGATGGGAATTATGAAACAAACGCGCCGCACTGGCGAAGAACTACTCGATGCCATCGCAGAAGCAGTCCGCTCTGAACTTGCCGAGCACGGCGTCGCAGGCGTGACTTACGAAGGAGTCGCGCGTAGAGCCCAAACCAGTAAACCCGTGCTTTACAGGCGGTTTTCCACAAGGGCACAAATGATTTACTTTTCACTTGCAGGCCAAACCCGCGCCCGACTTAAAGCAAAAATGCATGACTCACTGCGCGAGAATCTGCTTGAGCTCTATCAAGCAATGCATGTCAACGTATCCGAACTCGGATACTCAAATGGCCTCGCATTATTTGCCGAAGCTACTCCTGAACTGCGGCAACAGATTACGGATACAACGTTTTCCCCATTACTTATTCACCTCAAGGAATGCGTTGAAATGGCCGTCGATAATGGCGAACTACCCGGTCCCCTGCCATCCGAGCGCCTGTTGAGGCTTCCGTTCGCCTGCGCAATTGCCGAGGTCGTGACGAAGGGTGAGATTACAGATGAGGCAGTGACAGATATTGTCGACAACATCGTGCTCCCTGCGTTTAGGGCAAAATAAAAGGGCCCCGAAGGGCCCAGTATTTAGTCAAACTTGAGCTTGCTCAGATCGATGTTCTCCATGCCCTTCGGCATCTTTGGCATGCCTGGCATACCCGGCATCCCTGGCATTCCGGAGCCGCCCATTTGATCCTGCATCTTCTGCAGTTCTTCCATAGAAGGCATGCCTGGCATTCCGCCGCCCATGCCTGCGCGGTTGCGGTTCTTGATTGGCTTCTTCTTGCCGTTCTTGCCCTTGCGGGTGGTGCGCTTCTTCTTGGTGGCGGAGCCACCCAGGCCGCCCATGCCCATCTGACCGGCCATCTTGCCCATCATCTTCTTGGCTTCGAAGAAGCGCTCAACGAGGTTGTTGACGTCGGAGACGGTTACGCCGGAGCCGTTGGCGATGCGCTTGCGCCTGGACGCATTCAGGATGGAAGGATCCTGGCGTTCAGCTGGGGTCATGCCTCGAATGATGGCCTGGATGCGGTCGAGCTGCTTCTCGTCCACCATGTCGGCGATCTGGGACATTTGCTTGCCGCCTGGCAGCATCTTCAAGATGTTGCCGATTGGGCCCATCTTGCGCACCATGAGCATCTGGTTGAGGAAGTCCTCGAGGGTGAGCTCGCCGGTGCCCATCTTCTGGGCGGTCTGCAGGGCTTGCTCGTGGTCGAGGGTGGCTTCGGCCTGCTCGATGAGGGTGAGCATATCGCCCATGCCGAGGATTCGGCTGGCCATGCGCTCTGGGTGGAAGATGTCGAAGTCTTCAAGCTTTTCGCCGGTGGAGGCGAACATGATTGGCTTGCCGGTGACCTCACGAATGGACAGCGCTGCACCACCGCGGGCGTCGCCGTCGAGCTTGGTCAGGACCACGCCGGTGAAGTCAACGCCGTCGCGGAAGGCCTCGGCCGTCTGGACTGCGTCCTGACCGATCATGGCGTCGATGACGAAGAGGACTTCGTCAGGATTGATGGCGTCGCGAATGTTGCGTGCCTGGGTCATCAGGGTTTCGTCGATACCGAGGCGACCTGCGGTGTCGACGATAACGAAGTCGCGCTGCTGGCGCTTGGCCTCTTCGATACCGCGACGGGCAACGTCAACTGGGTCACCGTGGGAGGTACCCATTTCGTGCTCGAGGGTGTCAATGGCGGTACCTGGATCAGGGGCGAACGTCGGCACGCCCGCACGCTCACCGACGATCTGCAGCTGCTGCACAGCGCCTGGACGCTGAAGGTCACAGGCCACCAGCATCGGGGTGTGACCCTGCTTGACCAAGTGCTTGGCGAGCTTACCTGCCAAAGTGGTCTTACCTGCACCCTGCAGACCTGCGAGCATAACGACAGTTGGAGGGTTCTTAGCCAGGTTAATGCGACGGGTCTCGCCACCGAGGATCTCAATGAGCTCCTCGTTCACAATCTTGATTACCTGCTGCGCGGGGTTCAGCGCCTCGGAAACCTCGGCACCGGCTGCACGTTCCTTGATCCGCTTAATGAAGCCACGGACCACGGTCAGGGAAACGTCGGCCTCAAGGAGAGCCAAACGGATCTCGCGTGCCGTGGCGTTAATGTCAGCTTCGGACAGCTTGCCTTTGCCCCTCAGACCGGTCAGGGCCGATTGCAGGCGGTCGGACAAAGATTCAAACACGTCTTTTGCTCCCTCTAGCTAAATACAGTTCTGCTCCATGGTAGTCGGCCAAGCGAAGCACTGGAAATGCGGGGCCTTGTGTCCTTTGGAGAGCCATTAGTTTAGGAACCCGAGTTTCGGAGAGAAACGGTGCCTGATTGCCTATGATGACTCCGAAACTCGGGTTCCTAAACTCAGCATTCACTTAAAGTGCTGCGTCCCCGCGCTCCCCTGTCCTCACTCGAATCACTTCTTCAACAGAAGTCACCCAGATCTTGCCGTCCCCCACTTTTCCGGTACGCGCTGCGGAAACAGTGGTTTCCACCATCATCATGTTCAGCACGGACTTTTGGCGGGACATGCCACCATAAAACAGCGCGAGCGCTGGCGTCATCAAGAGCACCAGCGCTGTCGAAATGAGCATCCAACTTTCGTTGGCAAAGACTTCCGTAGACATGACGGGCCTTCCTTCACAGTCTTTGGGCCCATCTATATCCCGATGAAGAAATCCTAAGCCGGGAAAAGGAAAGCTGCCGTCAATAAATTCAGGGGACGGCTAGGCCAGCAATGCGTCCACGAAGCTTTCGACCTCGAATGGCGCGAGGTGGTCGGCACCTTCGCCAAGGCCAACCAGCTTCACTGGCACACCGAGTTCTTCCTGGACCTGGAACACGATGCCGCCCTTGGCAGTGCCATCCAGCTTGGTGAGCACAACACCGGTGATATCGACGACGTCGCGGAACGTGCGGGCCTGCATCAGGCCATTTTGACCGACCGTGGCATCGAGCACGAGGAGCACTTCGTCAACCTTGGCTTTCTTCTCCACCACACGCTTGACCTTGCCCAGCTGATCCATCAGACCGACAGAGGTGTGGAGACGCCCGGCGGTATCGATGAGGACCACGTCTGCCTGCGTCTCGACGCCCTTTGCCACAGCATCGAAAGCGACCGATGCTGGATCTGCACCTTCGGCGCCACGCACGGTTTCAGCACCAACGCGTCGACCCCAGGTCTCCAGCTGATCTGCTGCTGCAGCACGGAAGGTATCGGCTGCGCCAAGCAGCACCTTGTGCCCCATCGAAACGAGCACACGAGCCAGCTTGCCCGTCGTCGTGGTCTTGCCGGTGCCGTTAACACCAACCACCAAAACCACAGCCGGCTTGCCCTCGTATGGCATTGCCTTGATGGAGCGATCCAGCTCCGGCTTGCCAACCTCAATCAGGGTTTCGCGAAGCATAGCGCGAGCCTCGTCCTCGGAGGAAACGCCACGCTCGGCGATCTTCTCGCGCAGAGACTCAACCACCTTCACGGTAGTAGCGGTACCGAGGTCAGCCATGATCAGCTGGTCTTCGATCTCTTCCCAGGCGTCCTCATCCAAGTCACCGGCGGTGAGCATGCCCAGCACGGACTGACCAAGGAAGTTGTTGGACTTGGCGAGCTTGCCACGCAGTTTGCCCAAGCGACCGGCGGCAGGCTCAATATCATCCAGTGGAGCTGGAGCTGGTTCTGGTTCGGTTGCTGGGACAGGAGTCTCTTCCAGCGCCTTCTCCGCAGCGTCAGCGGTGACCGCGGCAGCCTCCGCGGCTTCTTCCGCCTCCGCTACAACTTCCTGCTGCTCTGCCACGGGCTCTTCGACAACAGGCTTCTCCTCAACAGGCTCTTCCGCAACGGGCTCTTCCGCAACGGGCTCTTTATCAACCGGAGCAGGCTTTTCCTCAACCGGTGTTGGATCCTTTACCTCAGGCTGCGCAGAAATAGGCTGAGCAGGAGCAGGCTGAACCGGCGCAGGCCGCGGGCGGTCAATGTCATCGAGTGAAGGGATCTCTTCTAGCTTCTGAGGCTTAGTTTCTGCAGCAACCTCAGCGGCAATCGGCGTCGATGCAGCCGCTGCAGCTGCTGGTGGAACTACCGGAGTGTCCTTCGTAGAGTTGCCGAGCTCTTGGCCGTCGCGAAGCACAGGTTCTGCTTCCTTAGCGGGCGCAAAGTTGAATCCACCGGCCGGCGTGTAATTGCCGCTCTTCTCCTCCTGCGTGAGCTGCTTAGGCTCCTGCGACTTATCGAAGGAAATGGTCTTTTCCTTCTTGCGCTTATTACCCAGGACGATCACGAGAACAATGAGGGCAATCAGCACAACGACGGCTGCTGCGATAATCATTACCGGAAGAGTGATATTCATGATGTCCATATTGGCAGTAAAAACCACGTTCCTGCCACTTTTAATGGATCGGGACCACCCGCAGTTCCTCTAGACGTGGGAAGCGAGCCTTGAGCTCATGGTGCACATCTTCCTGCAGATGCTGCAACTCATGGACTGTCATGTTCTCCGGCAGGTGAGCATGAATGTCGACGATGAGTTCATGCCCGAGCCAACGTGCTTTGACTTCGTGAACGTCGACGCTTTTCGCTGCGATCGAGCTGATGTCCGCGACGGTGTGCGGGTCGATGCCGTCGAGAAGCCTGCTGAGGACGGTGCGCAATGAGGACATCAGCACGCCCACGACCATCACGCCGATGAACAAGCCGACCAGCGCGTCGAGGCGAGGCAAGCCAAACATGGCGCCAAGAGCTCCGATGATCACGGCGAGAGACGTCAAGGCATCCGTGCGGGCGTGCTGCCCCTCCGCGATGAGCGCCGCGGATCCAACCTTGCGGCCCGCCCGAATGCGATACTGCGCGACGATCTCGTTGCCCAGTGCGCCGATGATTGCGGCTGCGAGCACCCAGCCAATGTTGTCCATCGGACGGGGGTGGCGGAGGGCTTGGAAAGCATCGATGAAGATCAGTGCTGCTGAGCCCGCGATCACGAGGCCAATGAAGAGGCCCACCAAGTCCTCCGCGCGACGAAGCCCATAGGTGAAGCGTGAGGTTGGGGGCCTATTCCCAAGGCGGAATGCAATGATCAGCGGAATGGTAGTGATCAGGTGACCGAGGTTGTGGATCGTGTCTGCGAGTAGTCCCACTGAGCCGCTGATCGCCACGATGAAAATCTGCAGAACCGCTGTCGCTGCCATGCCGGCGAGGGAGATCCACGCTGCGCGCGTCGCGACCCGCGTGGCCTCCGATGAGTCGCTGATCATGTGCGAATGATCATGAGAATGTGGAGTCACAGCATGAGCCAGCTTGTGCTTCCAATCATGATGATGTTCTGTCATATACCGATTATCTGCATACTTGCGCAAGTATGCAAGTATTTTTGGTTATAGTAGGCACATGCACAAGAAAGATACTGTTCACGCCCCCGATCTCATGCACGCCAATGTGGCTGCAGAATCTTTCCGACTGCTCAGCGACCCCACCCGAATTCGGATCATTTGGCTCCTGCTGCAGGGCGAATTCAACGTCAACCAGCTGGCAGACACGCTCGACGTCACTGCGTCTGTGGTCAGCCAGCACCTGGCAAAGCTCAAGACGGCGCAGCTGGTGAACTTCCGACGCGAAGGGACGTTCGTGTACTACTCAGCCGACGACGAGCACCTGCAACTGCTGCTCAGCGAAGGCCTCTCCCACGCCGAGCACGTGACGGGCGACGTCCATGGGGACGGCGCCCACCGCTACCGCAGTGCGCTGCGCGAAAAAATCTGGCACGAAGCCCACGGGGATTAACTACATTCCCGGATACTTCACGGCCAACACCATGGCCTCGGCTGCAACCAAGTCAGCGGTCACGAGATCAGGCACAACCTCCGCCAACTCGGCCCACTCCCCTGCGGCCTTCAGCAGCAACTTCGGCTTCCCCATCAGGCCATGCGCGTGCATGCGGGCTGCCAGCGCAAACACCATCGAAGCCACAGGCACCAGTGCCCAGTGGTTCTCGCGCGCATTCGTATCCACGCCATCGAGCTTGTCAAAGCGCACACGTGCCGAGGCGTACACAGCCTTGTTGGCACCCTTCAAAGCGCGCAACGTACTCACCACAGCCTGAATGAGTTCTTCATCAATCAATGTGGTGAGCTGGGCTCGCTTGTGGAAGGCTTCCATCACCGCAAGAAGACGAGACGAATCGTCCATGAGCGCACCAGGCACAATGTCCCCCTGGGCGAAGAGGACTCCCAGCAACGCCTGCTGTTGAGCCTCATCCATCTGCGCCAGCTGCACGGTGCTGCGATCGATGCAAGCCGTGTCCAAAGTGTTGTCACGACCAGTCGAGAGCGCTTCCACCAAACGCTTGCCCGCCAGCTCCTCCAATTCCTTGACCACTGGCCGAACTGGCTGTTCAGCCTCGATGAGAGCGGGAAGCTGACCCAGCAATTCCAGCGCACCGATCCAAGGTGATCGGTGCTTCGACGCGCCATCGGAGGCAGCAAACGGACCAAGGATCAATCCGGAGGAAATGATACGACCCGGCTGCTTTTCCGCAGGCACCAGCGAACTAGACAGCGCATCCAAAGCGGCGCTCGGATTCGAACGCAGGGCCGTGAGCACGGCCTCGCGGTCGCTGTGTGGCCCCTTCCAAGACGCCAAGTAGTCCCACAGCACCGGCATCAGACGAGGATCAGTTGGAGCTTCCTCGGCCTCCCCTGCCAAGAATGCCGACAGCTCGGCGAATGCTGAGTCAGCATCCTGGTAGAAACCGTCCTGTTCTAGGCGCACCGCAGCCTCAGTAGGAGCATAAGGCGCGCGCAGAATATTGAACGGATCGTCGGAGTGGACATCGATGATCAGATCGCCAGCACCTACGAGGTCGGCGGGCAACTCAGTGGTGCGGGCCAGCGAAATCGAGCGAGCGGGCACCCACGGAGCCGCCGCAAGCCAGATCCAGGCGGCGAGCCCGTCGCCGTCGATAAGCAGCTTTGTGCCGTCGAGCTCCAGCGAAGTAAACGCAGGGGCGGTGGTGATGTCTGCGAGATTGACCGAGGCGCGCTTCTTGCTGCGTGGATCAGTCCATTCGAGTTCGAGGCGACCCCCCATCATCGTGGTGGCCGGAAGCAGTGCCTCGTAGGTGATGTCGTCTTCGGTCGTCAGCTTGACGGTTCGCACAGGCGCGCCGTGCTGGTTGCGCAGCGATACCATCGGCCTGCCGAGGTTATGGCCTGCGCGAATGCGAATTGGTCGAGTTGGATCGATGTCCGCAGCTCGGCAGGTAATGCGGGAGGTGCGCCACACAGCCGGCTTATTCACCAACGGCAATTCAAACTTAAGGCGTGGCGGTGTGAAACGCAGCGGGAGCTGGTCGCCAACTTCAGTACTGATAGCAAACGTTGCTTCAGCTGCATCCGGGGCCACAGAGATCTCTGCTGGGGTTACTTCGAAATCCTTGAAAGTAGGCTTGACCAGGAGCACTGCCTCCGACAGGCCACCGGCAGCAGGAATCCGCACCGATCGCACCAAGCCTGCGAAATCCGTTGAGGCTGCCATGCCCTCTACGATCGCGTACTCGTGACGGAAGGACTCGTTGCGTGGACCGCGCAGACGCACCAGGTATTCGCCGACCCATGGATCGTCGTAGGCCTCGGGATCGAAAATGTCGAAGCTGCCGCCTTCTGCCGGGACTTCGAGAGGTTCCTCCTGGGAGACTTCTTCCCCGCTGGCACCCGCGCCACCGAAGGAGGAAATCGACAGATACCAGGTCTCGTCTGCTCCGGACAGGGTTGGCGGGAAATCCGCAATCAGGCTCGCGCTGTGGACCTTCAGGCCGGAAAGCGTGCGGATGTTGTCGATGGCGGGTTCCGGATCGCGGAAAGTCACGCGCTGGCGCGGATTGATCGAGCGGACTGGGCGAACAGGAGACACCTGCTGACCGGCGCGCACCAACTGGATCGAATCGGCCTTGGCAGTATCGAGCACTCGGCAGATCCAGCCGTCCCAGCCCTCGATGGCAAAGGAATCTGTCTCCGGAAGTGGCTTGGAGGTGACGACATCGACGAGCTCCGCATCAGACGGCGCCACAACAGAAAGAGATGCGTAGTGCAGGGACACCTTGGCGGACATGTCATGCCCCTTCGGGCTGAACACCAAGGCCGGATCTTCCGAGTCAATGACCGGCACATTCCACGTGATGTTGTTGGTCGAATCCACCACGGTCACTTCGCGGATTGGGCGATCGAGCGTGATATCCAAAGCCTCTGAGAACGGAGAGGTGTCGCCCCAAGGACGACCGGTGCGGAAAATGCGGGTAGTGCCCTCCAAGCTCACTCGCCACACGATTTCACCGCTTTCTGGGACGCGCTGCTCAGGCAGACGCAGGCACACCTTGTGGCGCGCTGCATCGAGCACGATGCGCGGACGCAACTCGCGGGTGGCCACGCCCACTGCGTTTCGACGGCCGACGGTGCCCGCAGGGCGCTCCTTCAGCTCTTCCACTACGGAATCATTGACAAGCGGTGCCAGCGTCAGGTGGGAGCGGTCGCGATCAAGCCAGGAATGTGGGTGTTCAAGGGAAAACGCGCGGACCGCGGCGATGTCCGCGAACAGCTGCTCGTGGAAGGGACTGAGTGGGATATCCAAGACAGTCGCATCGAATTCGCCGTCCATGGCTTCCAGTACATCGGGAATCATCGCGCTGGTGACTCCCGTGTGAATCTCCAGAGCAAGCACTGGATCCTCGGAGCCCACAAACAGACCCGTCTTTTCCAAGAGCTCAAAGACTTTGCCCTCAATAACAGGGGCGAGAGACGCAGAGATGTCCAAACCTGCGCAGTATTCGGCAAAGACATTTTCGCGTTCAACCATGCGGGAAGCACGCTTGATCAGCGTGGTCGTGGTGAGCGCGGGCATGACGTCGATAAGCGCTGCCATATCGGCGCCGGCAGACAGCTGACGTCGCACGAAGGTTCCGAAGAATCGCTCAATGCGTTGCAGCTGGTCGCGGCTGAGGCCGGAGGCTGGGAAGAAGTCGATGTCGGCGAGAGTCTGGCTGAGTTCAAGCTCGGTCTGTGATGCCCATCCGAGGAGGGAATCCTGCAAATCTGCAATTGGCTGGCCGCCGCTCAATGTTCTTCCTTTCGTAAGTTAGCCCTTAAGTTGTAGCAGGACTCATGCGCTGGCTGATAACACGGGTGACGCCGTCACCTCGCATGGTAACGCCGTACAGGACATTTGCCACGTCCATCGTGGGTTTTTGGTGCGTAATGACAATGAGCTGGGAGTTTTCTCGCAGCTTTTCAAACAGAGCGATGAGGCGACGCAGGTTGGTATCGTCCAGCGCCGCTTCGACCTCGTCCATGACGTAGAACGGGCTCGGGCGAGCCTTGAAAATAGCGACCAGCATGGCCAGCGCGGTCAACGACTTTTCACCACCCGACAGCAAGGTCAGGCGCTTAACTTTCTTTCCAGGCGGGCGCGCTTCCACTTCGATGCCGGTGGTGAGCATGTCCTCTGGGTCGGTGAGCACTAGGCGTCCCTCGCCACCCGGGAACAGCGTGGAGAATACGGCTGGGAATTCGCGCTCGACGTCGTGCCACGCGTCGGTGAATAGCTGCAGGATTTGCTTATCGACGTCTTCGATCACATCCGTCAGGTCCTGGCGAGCTTTCTGCACGTCGGCTAGCTGACCAGCCAGGTACTCATAGCGTTCTTCGAGAGCCTTGAACTCTTCGAGAGCAAGCGGATTGACCTTACCCAACGAGGACAGCGCCTTCTCTGCCTTCTTCAGGCGCGCAAGCTCCAGCCCCTTGTCAAAGTCTTCCCCTGGCGCGTACTCGCTGAGCAGCACCTCTACCGGCACGCCAAGCTGTTCCTCCGCCTGAGCGTGTGCTTCCTCAATGCGCACCTGTGCCTGCGAACGAGCGATGTCCGAGGCGTGCTTGGAGTCACTGATCTTGTTCAGCTGCAGCTGGAGTTCGCGAGCCTGTTCCTTCAATTGGGCTAGCTTTGCGACCAGCGCGCTCTTGTTCTCCGCGGTCTGCGTCTTTCCTGCCTCCGCGCGCACGACAGCATCGGCCACGCGGTCCTTGATCAGGATTGCGTTTCGCTCCACAGCTTTCGCCAGTTCCGTGGCGGCCCGGCGCGATGCCATCGCTGCCTCGTGGCGAGCTTTGGCTTGGCGTTCGTGTTGTGCCTGACGCCGCAGCTGATCTGCTCTGCCACGGGATTGCCCGGCGCGCTCTTCGGCGGTGCGCAGGGACAGGCGCGCTTCCATGTCCATGGCTTTGATTTGGTTGAGCGCTGCTTGGGCCTCGTCGCGTTCCTCGGTGGACGGTTCCTCTTCGTCCTGATCCTCTACTCGGGCGAGACGGTCGAGAGTCTCGTCGAGTTTCTGCTGTGCCTCGATCGCACGCAGCTCTGCTTGTTGCACCCGCGCGGCCATGCGTTCGTGTTCGTTCTTGCTGGCTGTTGCCTGCTTCTCAAGGCGTGCAGCATCGCGTTCCAATGCCCCCAGGTGGGTATCGTGTTCCCGCAACGCGGACTTGGCGCCGGCTGCTGCTACGCGGGCTTCTTCCGCGGTCTGCACGGCTCCCTCAAAGGTGCCTGCGATGTCGGACAGTTCGGCTTTTGCCTTCTCCAGCTCTGCCTTTGCCTCTGCGATGTGCGCTGCAGTTTCTACCGCATTAGTACCGGAACCGACGGCCACCCAGCCTTCACCCCGAAGCTGCCCGTCGAGCGTCACGGCGCGCAGGCGTGGGTCCTGCTCCACGACGGTCTGGGCGAGCGCAGGGTCGGTGACCAGCACGACGTCGGCAAGCAAGCGCGTGAGGGGGCGCACGAAACGCTTATCGACGTCCACCTCGTCCAGCAGCCACGCGGCTCCCTTTGGGAGTTTCGTGTCCATGCGCCACTCTGGGTGCTCGGAGGCTTCGATGAGCACGGTGCGGGTGATGTCCTGGGAGCCGATCTCTTGCAGGGCTTGTGTGAGATTGGTGCCGCTCAAGGCTTCCGCGATCGGGCCGAGAGCTGCGGAAAGTGCGGTTTCACGTCCCTTGTGCGGGGTGATGATGTCCGTGATTGGCGACCATCCGTCGAGGCTGACGTCGTGCTTCGGCGCGGTCTGCTGAAGCGTTTCAATGCGAGATTCCCATTTGGATACCGCACGTTCCAGGTCGCGCTGCTGGGTGCGCAGCTGTTCGAGTCGGGACTCAGCGGCGCCGGCCTCTGCAGCTGCCCGGGTATGTGCGTCCTCCAATGGCTGACGAGCCTTGCGCAGCTCAGCCATTTCCTCGGCCAGGGTGCTTTGCTCCCCTGCAGCCTTCTGAGCGCGCTCCAGAGTCAGCTCCAACTCTTCCGCCAAGCGCTCAGCCTCGGCCTGGCTGGTGGCTACCTGGGCGCGGTGGGTTTCTTCGGCAGCGAGCAAACGCACAACGCCTTCACGACGGTCCGCAATGGCTCGCACCCTAGCCAGGTGTTCCTTGTCCGCTTGTTTCAGAGCGTCTTCGCGCTCTTCCACCTGTTCGCGGATGGATTCCAGGCGCTCACGTGCAATATCGACTGCCTGATCGAGTTCTGCCTGTTGCTTGTCAGCTTGCTCGGCGCGACGTTCCAGATCCTCCGGATCCGGGCCGCTGTAGGGCACCTCGGGACTAGCCTTCGCGCGGTCAGCTGCGATGCGAACAGTGGCGGACACACGCTCTGCCAGCGCGGACAGCTGAAACCACAAATTTTGAGCGTTATCAGCTTCCTTGGTGGCTTGCTCCACCAATGCCTCAAGCTCCATGGACTCGCCGGTGGCCTCTTCCAGCTGCTCGGTGAGGTTATCCACCTGTTCTTTGAGCATCTTGGCCTGGGCCTCGGCACCCTCGAGCTTCTCCTGGAGCTCCACCAGGTTTGCACCGGCGATGCGCAGGCGAGCATCCCTTACCTCAGCCTGGACTGTCGCAGCCTTCTGCGCAGTTTCCGCCTGGCGGGCCAGCGGCTTGAGCTGACGCTTCAACTCATCAGTGAGGTCCTGCAAACGATCAAGATTCGCCTGCATGTTGACCAGCTTGCGCTGGGCTTTTTCTTTGCGACGGCGGTGCTTGAGCACGCCGGCGGCCTCTTCGATGAACGCTCGGCGCTCCTCCGGACGAGACTCGAGGATCTGAGCCAGACGCCCCTGCCCCACGATGACGTGCATTTCCCGGCCAATACCCGAGTCGGACAGCAGCTCCTGCACGTCCATCAGGCGGGCCTTTGCGCCATTGATCTCGTATTCGCTAGCGCCGTCGCGGAACATCCGCCTGGTGACGGAAACTTCCGAGTAGTCGATCGGCAGTGCGCCATCAGAGTTATCGATAGTAAGCGTGACTTCGGCGCGACCGAGAGGCTTACGGTCACCCGCGCCAGCGAAGATGACATCTTCCATCTTGCCGCCGCGCAGCGTCTTAGCGGAATGCTCTCCCATCACCCAAGCCAAAGCGTCCACAACGTTGGACTTACCGGACCCATTTGGGCCGACCACGGCGCAAATGCCGGGTTCGAATTTTAGGGTCGTCGCTGACGCGAAGGACTTAAAGCCTTTGAGGGTCAACGATTTCAGGTGCACCTAAGAGATGATAACACCGCCCGGATTTGGCTATGAGCACTGTCAAATTCTGCGCTCGCCTATCTAATCTCGAACCCGCTGACTCCCCTTGGCTCAAGCCATTGCTCTATGACTGTCTCGACGCGCCCCGGAGTGTTTCCGCTGCGGAGCCACGCGAGGAGTTCTTCACATTGGGGTCGTGTGCCTTCAGCTACTACGCACACTCGACCGTCCACTAGGTTTGTAGCTCTTCCAGCTAATCCGATTTCAAGCGCCCGGGAGCGGGTACGCCAGCGGAATCCGACGCCTTGGACGTCGCCAAGCACAAATGCGGTGAGTCGGGAAACTGTCATGTGTAACAGGCTAAAGCAAAAGGATCCCTCGAAAGGGATCCTTCAGGAGATTTTAGCGGTGCGTGATCGGGTCAGACCCGTCCCAGCACTCCATGCCTTCCCAGCCACGGATGCCCTTGACATCGTCGCGGTGGAAGACGGGGTTGAGGCCCTGCTTGCGCTGCTCGGCAAAGTTCTTCAGCAGAGCGACCGCGATGCCGCCCATTGGGAGGATGGCCAGCAGGTTCACGGTGGCCATGAGGCCGGAGAAGGTATCGGCAAGCGCCCACACGAGTGGAACGGATCCGATAGCGCCACCGAAAACGCACACGACAACGAGTGCACGGAAGACGTTGAGAACGGTCTTGCTTTCGGAGAGGAACTCGATGTTGCTCTCGCCGTAGTAATAGTTGCCAATGACGGAGGAGAACGCCAAGAAGACGATCACCATGGTGAGGAAGTGAATGCCCCAGGCACCGACGTTGGAGGCGAGTGCGTTCTGGGTCATCTGCATGCCGGTGAGCTCTGGATCGATGTCGCCGCGGGCCAGCAGGATGATGAATGCGGTGATGGAGCAGACGATGATCGTGTCGAAGTAGACACCGAGGGTCTGGATCAGGCCCTGCTTTACTGGGTGGGACACAGATGCGGTGGCCGCTGCGTTTGGTACGGAACCCATACCGGCCTCGTTGGAGAACAGGCCACGCTGGACACCCTTCATGATGACCGTACCTAGGGTCGCACCGGCGAACTCACGAATGCCGAAGGCATGGGTCCAGATGGACCACACCATGCCTGGGATCTTGTCAGCGTTGATCGCAAGCACGAGGAAACCAATGACGATGTACATTGTCGCCATGACAGGCACGATGACCTGTGTGAACTTAGCAATGCGCTGGACGCCGCCGAAAATAATCACCCCGGTGAGCGCAGCCAGCACCGCACCGACGATAATCTTCGTGGTCATTGGGTTGGTGTCGAAGGACTCCACCATTGCCTCGGAAATGGAGTTGGACTGGACGGCGTTGAACACAAAGCCATAGGTGACGGTGATGAGCACGACGAACAGCGCCGCTGCCCACTTCAGCTTCCACACCTTGGTGATGTAGTAGGCAGGGCCACCGCGGTAAGAAGCGTGGTCCTTGACCTTGAAGGCCTGGGCGAGAGTAGATTCGACGAAGGAGGTCGCGCCACCCATGAGGGCGAGCATCCACATCCAGAACACCGCACCCGGACCACCGGTGGCGATTGCGATGGCGACACCTGCGACGTTGCCGGTTCCCACGCGCGACGCTGCGGAAATCGTAAACGCTTTGAAGGCAGAGATTCCCTTTTGGCCATCTGAGATGTCCGAAGGCTTCTCAGTGACAGCCTTGAACATGTCAGGGATATAGCGGATTTGAACCAGGAAGGTGGTAGCGCAGAACCACAGGCCTGCGCCGACTAAGAGAACGATCATGAACTTCCAATAGTGTTCATTAAACGTCTCGACGTATGTTTGGATGTTTTCCATAGGGGTAGAGTAACCGGAACTTAACGATATTTAGCAACTCGAGCGTTAGGCTAAGCCATAACCGAGGCCGAATTCCCGCGTCAAAGTCGCTGACACTCCGGACAAAAGTGAGACCCGCGGTTCGCGAATTGCTCCCGTACAATCAGCGTCCCGCAGCGCAGGCACGGTCTCCCCTGCTGCCCATAGGCATTGAGCGACCGCGAGAAGTATCCGGATTGACCGTTGACGTTCACATACAAGGAATCAAAGGAGGTGCCGCCCTGTTCTAAGGCACGGCGCATGACATCTTGGCCAGCTTCCAACAAATCCGACACTTCCGATTCAGCCAAGGCAGACGCCGGAGTCTCACCGTGTATCTGCGCCTGCCAGAGCATTTCATCGGCATAGATGTTTCCGATACCCGACACGACCGTCTGATCCAGCAACACTCGTTTGATCCCGGACCGCTTGGCACGAATCCGTCTCACGGTGTCAGTTATGGAAAATGCAGGCTCCAGCAGATCAGGTGCCACATGGGTCACTAACTCCGGCACCCCATCCACCAACTCGCCCATATGCCAATAGCCAAAGGTGCGCTGGTCCACGAACCACAGCTCGTCTCCGGAATCCATGACGGCCCACGCTCGCAAATGCTTATGAGCCTCGGGCGAGCCAGACTTGATCAGCATCTGCCCGCTCATCCCGAGGTGTACCAAAAGGGCACCAGCAGACGTATCGAGCCACAAGTATTTACCACGTCGACCAATACCGTCAACGTGTGCCCCGGCCAGGCGTGCCTCTAGCTCGGCACCGCCTCCGGGTTGGCGCCGTGCGGTGCGGGGATGGAGGACTTTAGCCGTCGCAAAGCGCTTGCCGACGACATGGTCCAGCAATCCACGCCGCACGACCTCAACTTCTGGCAGCTCGGGCATTAGCGAATCGCGAGGAAGGCCTCGTGGGCGGCTTGCTGCTCGGCGAGCTTCTTGTTCTGCCCGGTACCGGTACCACGCTTGACGCCATCGATGAGGACGTGGGAGGTAAACACCTGGTCGTGGTCGGGGCCACTCACCTCGGACTCGTAGACGGGAGCCGGCAGCTTCTTTTCGGCCACCTTTTCTTGCAGAGTGGTCTTCCAGTCCTGGTGCAGGCCGCGCGCAGATGCGTTGTCGATCTTGTGCTTGAACAGGCGCAGGATCACATCGCGGGCGGTCTCGAAGTCATGCTGGCGGTAAATCGCGCCAAAGAGAGCTTCGGTGGTGTCCGCGAGGATGGAGTCCTTGTTGCGACCGTCGGTGCTGTCCTCCCCCTTACCCAGGAGAATATGCTGGCCAAGGTCAATTTCGCGAGCAATGTCAGCCAGACCATAACGGCTGACAATGGAGGCGCGCATCTTGGAAATATCCGATTCCGGGCGATCCGGGTACTGCTCGTACAGCTTGGTGGCCACGGACAGGCCCAGCACGGAGTCCCCGAGGAACTCCAGGCGTTCGTTGTTCGGCAGCATGCCGTTTTCGTTGGCAAAGGAACGGTGGGTCAGGGCGTGGCGCAGGTTGTCATCGTCCAGCTCGACACCAAGGTGCTGCAGCAGTGGCGCATGGTCGACTGCTGCAAAGGCCGCGCCCCAGGCTTCCTCACCCGTGACGCGTTGCTTTTTACGACTCACTTAAACTTCTCCAGTCCGGCCCAGCGAGGATCTGGGCGGTCTTCCTCACCGGACACCCCGTCCGGCGCCGGCACGTCAACATCTGGTGCTTCAAGACCAAAGTACTCGCAGGTCGGGTTAAAAGGCAGATCGAGTCCCACCGCATCGATCACCGTTTGTGTGAGGTCAATGTTGTCGCCGACCACCATCGGGATCTCGTCGTCCTCATCAGCCTCATCACCTTGGATAAAGGTATCGGTGGCGGCGAAGACTTCATTGACGGAAATCTCGTAATCCGGATTGAGCTCGACGAGCGTCCGAGAACACTGCCCCTTCAGCTGGGTCTTGATCAAAGCATCGACCATGATGCCCTCGCCCAGCGGCGTCAGCGTCGCTTCCACAGTCACCGGGGTCCCCGGCTCAATGGCGATCATCTGCACGCCGATGCGCTCCGTCGCTTCACCGGTCTGAGTGCGTTGTTCTGGCATGCCACTGCCTCGCAGCAAGGCTGCGACATTAAATACGAATGGATTGGACACTTAGACTTCCTCACGGTGGCCGCTGGCACCTGCGCCGCGGCGGATCGCAGCACGGTCGCGGGATACGGCACGCAAAGTAGCAGAAAGCGAGTCCTCAAATTCTGCCAATTTTCCATCGACATAGACATCGCATTCCTGGCGAAGACGATTGGAATCGGTATGAGCGGCATCGACCACACGATGCGCCTCCTCATTAGCCCGCTTCACGACCTCCGACTCAGACACCAGTCGGTGCTGCTCAGCCAGGCCTTCCTCCACCGCGCGCTCGTAAGAATCGCGGGCCTGCTTCTCCAGGCGCTCGGCCTCCGCCGTCGCACGGTCCACCATCATTGCGGCGTTGCGGCTTGCGTCTTCCACGATGCGGTCGGCATCCGCCTCCGCCTTCGCGACGGTCGCATGCGCACGATTCTCGGCGTCAGCAAGCATCGCCTCGGAATCCTCACGAGCCCGGGTCACGAGGTCGCTTGCCTCGCGATCCGCAGCATCCACAATGTCGGCAGCCTTGTCTTCGGCGCCACGGATAATCTCGTCACGCTCATCCAGCACATCCTGTGCGTCGTCAATTTCGACTGGAAGAGCGTTGCGGAGGTCGTCGAGAAGCGCCAGCATATCGTTGCGTGGCACCATGCAATTTGCGGTCATCGGCACGCCGTAGGCCTGCTCGACGGTCTGAACCATTTCATCCAAAGCTTCGAAAACGCGGTACATGGTGCCCAGCTTACCTAGGCTCTCCTGGCAAATCGGGTTACACGCGCACCGCGGGAGGGAAAAGTTTCCCGTATTCGGGCAGCCTTTCCTGGGGTTTTGCCACGAAACTGGCCCTAGTGGGGGATGTTTTTCCTCCGCAAAGAAAAGTATCCCGTATTCGGACACGTTGTCCTGGGGTTTTACCCCAAAACCGGCCCAAATACGGGATGTTTTTCTAGATCACGCCTTGCGCGAGCATTGCGTCTGCAACCTTCTTGAAGCCTGCAATGTTTGCACCGATGACGTAGTCACCTTCGTGACCGTATTCGGCAGCGGTCTTTGCGCAGTTCTTGAAGATGCCGGACATGATCTCGTGCAGACGCTGATCGGTGTACTCGAAGTTCCAGGAGTCACGGGAGGCGTTCTGCTGCATTTCCAGTGCGGAGGTTGCCACGCCACCGGCGTTGGCTGCCTTGCCTGGTGCAAAGAGGATTCCGCGCTTGCGGTAGACCTCGATGGCTGCTGCAGTGGAAGGCATGTTTGCGCCTTCGGCGACGAACTTGCAGCCGTTGTCTGCGAGCATGGTGGCGTCTTTGCCACCGAGCTCGTTCTGAGTTGCACATGGTAGGGCAACGTCACATGGGAGGGACCAGATGGAGCCGTCGGTGTGCAGCTTGGAGCCAGGAACTTCGTTGACGTAGGCGGCGACGCGTTCGCGACGAACTTCCTTGATTTCCTTGAGCTTTGCTACGTCGACGCCGTTCGGGGTCTCGACCCAGCCGGAGGAGTCGGAGAACGCGATGACGGTTGCGCCCATCTGCTGTGCCTTTTCCATGGCGTAGATGGCCACGTTGCCGGAGCCGGAGACGATGACCTTTGCGCCTTCGAGGGATGCTCCGTGAGCGGCCATCATTTCCTTGGTGAAGTACACCAGGCCGTAGCCGGTTGCCTCGGTGCGGACGAGGGAACCACCCCAGGTCAGGCCCTTACCGGTGAGGACACCGGATTCGTGCTGGTTAGCAAGGCGGCGGTACTGGCCGAAGAGGTAGCCGATTTCACGGCCACCTACGCCGATGTCACCGGCTGGAACGTCGCGGTACTCGCCGATGTGGCGGTAGAGCTCGGTCATGAAGGACTGGCAGAAGCGCATGACCTCGGCGTCAGACCTACCCTTTGGGTCGAAGTCGGAGCCACCCTTGCCGCCGCCGATTGGCAGGCCGGTCAGGGAGTTCTTGAAGATCTGCTCAAAGCCGAGGAACTTCACGATGCCCAGGTTCACGGATGGGTGGAAGCGAAGGCCACCCTTGTACGGGCCGATGGCGGAATTGAACTGGACACGGAAGCCGCGGTTGACCTGAACTTCGCCCTTGTCATCAACCCAAGGGACACGGAACATCAGCTGACGCTCTGGCTCGCAGAGGCGCTGGATGAGGCCGTAGTCGGCGTAGTGCGGATCCTTCTCGAGCACAATCTTGAGGGAGTCGAGAACTTCAGCTACAGCTTGGTGGAACTCAGGCTCGCCAGCGTTACGCAGCAAAAGCTTGTTGTAGTAGTCGGAGACCTGTGCCTCGATAGACGACATGCTGCATTCCTTTCAACATTCGCACTGCCCCATCGCGCTTAAAACATGCCCATCGGATGGGTAATGTTGAGCACTATGGTTCAGTGCATTCGGATATTGCGACCACCTGCTCGTGAATTACTTCAACCAACAATGTGACGGTGGAAACTTTATCAGAATATTCTTAAACCATTCAGGACCGATTGTGGCATAGCCCCCTTTTAAGGCGATTTTTGAGAGGCTGGTCACATGGTTGTTGACGTGGAAAATTCCAAAAATAGCCCCTGAACATCTCAAATAGCGAAACGGATTGTTCAACATGATTGAGCGGTTCGAGAATAAAATTAATTCTGCAAATATTCAATAGACTGGAAAATATACAAAAATGCGTATCCTCATCGCCCCCGATTCCTTCAAAGGAACTGCCACGGCTCGCGACGCCGCTGAGTACATTGCTGCCGGTATCCAAGAGGTGCTCCCCGATGCGGACATCACCCTTCTCCCCCTAGCTGACGGTGGCGAAGGAACGGCGAGCTGCTTCGCCGGAGAAACCATCACTTTGCCCACCACAGACGCAGCGGGTCGCCTCACCGAAGCCTCCTACATTTACAACTCTGAAACCGAGGAAGCCTTCATCGACGTAGCTGCAGCATCGGGTCTCCCAGCGGTCCTAGACAACCCCGTCCCCACCACAGGGGATACCTATGGCACCGGCGTTCTCATCGCCGATGCCGTCACTCGCGGCTCCCGTCGCATCACACTAGGACTTGGCGGCAGCGCAACTGTCGACGGCGGCACCGGCATTCTGGTGGCCCTCGGAGCCACCGCCATGAACAAAGAAGGACACCCGCTCAGACAAGGCGGAGCTGCGCTCGTGGACTTCGATCACTTCGACACCGCACAGCTCAACATTCCAGCTGCCTCTGTGGAATGGGTCCTCTTGGCCGACGTCACAGCTCCAGCGACTGGCCCTCAAGGTGCCGCGGCGGTATTTGGCCCACAAAAGGGAGCGACTGCTGAAGACGTCGAAAAGCTCGAGGCCGGCCTTGCCACGCTGTGCGAACGATGCAACATTGACCCGAACCGACCTGGTTTCGGCGCAGCGGGTGGCGTCCCCATCGCGCTCACCTGGATGTCCACGCTGCTGCACGGGTCAGAGGCTGCCGTGCATCTTTTGCCCGGCGCGCGCGTGGTTGCGGAATCGATGGGGCTGGCGCAGCACCTTGCCGAGGCTGACCTCGTGATCACCGGCGAGGGGTCGTTCGATGCCCAGTCTGCCATCGGAAAGGTGACCGGGATGGTGCTGGATATGGCTCGGGAAGCGAACGTGCGCTCTGCACTTGTTGCGGGCGGAATTGATGGCGCGCCCGAGGGAGTGCTCACCGCTGAGCTCATTGATGCTGACGTCCGAACCCAGCTTATCGACGCCGGCCGAAGGCTGGCGTCCCAGCTCTAGGAAATGATCACCACGGTCCACGGATACGTCGCAGCCACCTCAAACGCTTCCTCGTTTTCCAGCAGCGTCGGCTCCGCGGGCAGATCAACATGTGGGGTGAGGAGCCTGGCGAAGGTCATCGCCGTGTGGTTCAAGTTGCTGTTGGCATGAACGCTGAATCGCACCATGCGGCGATCCGAGGTGTCGCCTTCGATTTGGTCGCGCAGCTGGGCTTCCACGTCTTCCGCGACGCGGGCATCTTCGATCTGGGTAACGCTCACGCGCATTGCCTCAGCCAGTTGCTGGAAACGCGCAAATAAGCGGGTGATCTCGGCCTCTGGGACAAGGGCATCAAAGACGATTTCAGGCATAACTTCACAGTAGCTAATACCCTTGGAAGGTATGAGCACACCTCTACATAATCGCCCTACTCCCCTGATCACCATGGCCGACGGCACGCTGAAGCAGGTCAATCCCCTCACTGGAACTGAGGTGTGGACTGTTCCGGGCCGCGGCAATCGACCGCTGTCCACGCCGTCGCAAGATCCGAAGCCACTTTCCGCTGAGGATCACACCACGGCCTGCGCGTTTTGCTCCGATCGTCTGCTTAATACCCCTCCGGAGAAGGCACGCATGGTGTGCGAAGACGGCACCTGGTTTTCCCGTCCGGGCCTGCTTCCTTCCCAGCTAGATCAAAGCGTCGCGGAGTTTCGTCGCGTACCGAATCTCTTTGAGATCGTGTCCTTTGATTACTGGAAGGAAAACTACGGTTTCCAGATTGATCCCGAGACCACACTGCGGATGCAGGAATATCTCGCGGATCCCGCAGGCCGAGAGCATGTGCTCAGCATCGTTAAGACCCGCATGAAGGCTAGCGGCATGTCCGCCGAGGACCTCGAAGCATTCACGGAGGACCAGCTGCTTGAACGCGCCGGAGGCTATTTCGCCGGCGGACACGATTTGATCATTGGTCGACGCCACTTTGTCGACGGCGCCACGCATGATGACCAATTGGCGTCGTCAGGCACGCTTTCGGTGGACGAGCACCGCGCGCTGATCAAGTTCACCGTTGAAGCGGTGGCCGACCTTTATGCACGCAACCGCTACGCGCCATACGTCGCGGTATTCCAGAACTGGCTGAAGCCAGCCGGCGCGTCTTTTGATCACCTGCATAAGCAGCTCGTTGCCATCGATGAGCGTGGCGTTCATGCCGAAGAGGAAATTACTCGCCTGCGCGCAAACCCGAATATGTACAACGAGTGGGCCGTCGACTTTGCGAATTACCACAACCTGATCATCGCGGAGAACGACTACGCGGTCGCTTTCGCTGGTTTTGGCCACCGCTACCCAACCCTGGAGATATACTCCAAGTCCGCCACCGCCGAGCCATGGCTCCAAAGCGACGAGGAAATTGCCGGCATGAGCGATTTGATGCACGCCTGCCACGCCGCCACCGGCGCAAACGTTCCGTGCAATGAGGAATGGCACCACAAGCCAATCGACCTCGATATCCCAATGCCGTGGCGAGTAATGATCAAGTGGCGCGTATCAAACCTCGCTGGGTTCGAAGGTGGCACGAAGATCTACCTCAACACCCTGTCACCACAAAACATCCGCGACCGTGTGGTGCCAAAGCTGTTTGAACTGCGGGAGCAAGGCCACATTGCCCAGGACATCCGCATCGCTACAGAAGCTCATGTTGAGCGAAACAGCCTGAAGTACAACCCCGTCCTGCGTTAAAGTGGTCTGAAACACAGAAAGGACCGTTTCTCCACCGTGACTGACATTGCCTCCCTGCTCGCCTCCGCCTCCACCGATCTCGCTTGGCAGCGTGACTTCTATCGGGACCTACACACGCACCCTGAACTTTCAATGCAAGAGGAGCGCACCGCCAACCGAATCCAGGCAAAACTCGCCGACTTTAATTGCGAGGTGACCTCCGGCATCGGCGGCCATGGCATTATCGCGGTATTTCGCAACGGGGACGGTCCCACCGCCGTCATGCGCGCCGACTTCGACGCCCTCCCAGTAGAGGAAGCAACGGGCGTCGACTATGCATCCGTCGCTGAGGGAGTCACCCCGCAGGGCGTACGCACCAAGCTCATGCACGCCTGTGGCCACGACATGCACACCACCGCTCTCCTCGGCTGCTGCGCGCTTCTCGACGACATGCGCGAGCATTGGTCAGGCACCTTTGTTGCCCTGTTCCAGCCTTCCGAAGAAAACGGTGCAGGCGCGCTGGCCATGGTAAATGACGGATTGAAGCACGTCATGCCTCAACCAGACGTGGTGTTTGGCCAGCACATCGGGCCTGGTGCAGCCGGAACGATCATGTCCATGCCTGGCCCTGCGCTCGCTGCTGCGGACACCATTCGGATCCGTATCTTTGGCCGGTCTTCGCATGGTTCCATGCCGCACTTGTCGATCGATCCAACTTTCGTCGCTGCGATGATCGTCGTTCGTCTGCAAGCCATTGTGGGCCGAGAAATTCCGCCATCTGAGTTCGCTGTGGTCACCGTCGGCACCTTGTCTTCTGGCAACTCAAACAACACGATTCCGGCCACCGCAACTTTGGTGCTCAACTGCCGTACCTACAACGATGCCATCAAGCATCACCTCTACTCGGCCATTGAGCGCGTCGTTCGTGCCGAATGCCAGGCGTCGGGTTGCCCGCAAGAACCAACCTTCGAGTACACCGACCACGCTCCACTGACCGACAATTCAGTCGAAGTCTTTGACAAGGTGCGCGGACACTTTGATGCGGTCTTCGGCGCTGACTCCATCGATCTGAAGCCATGGACTGCTTCCGAAGACTTCTCCCAGGTCCCGCGCGCATTCGGTGCGCCTTACCTGTACTGGATGGTGGGCGCTACTCCACGCCCGCAATGGGAAGCAGCCGTCGCCGCTGATCGCGTGGCGGAAGATATTCCTTCCAACCACATGAGCACCTTCCTCCCTGACTTTGAGCCAACGGTGAAGGCCTCGAATCTGGCTGCTGCTACTGCTGTGCTGAGTTATTTAGCGAAATAGGAAAAGTCACGCCCTCAAGCACCGCCATCGTCTCTGTGAGGTGGCGGGCATTAACGCTGATTAGCTCGGCAAGGTCTCCCTTTTCCACAGCTGCCAGCAGCTGAAAGTGCTGCTCATTCGCCACGGCCATGAGCTCCAACTTCGTATTCAGTGCAATGGTGATGTACGGGCTGGCTGCCATGAGCAGGTGTCCGGTTACTCGCGATGTCCAGGAATCATCAAGCCCTAGGAACAAGCGGTGGAATTTTTGATCGTAGTCGCAAAACTCCACTGGATCCGTCTGCGCAGCCATTTGGTCGCACAGCTGTCGAGCCTGCTCGACAGTGCCGGCTAGGCGCCCTTGCGTCCTACGCAATTGCATTGGCTCAATTACTTGTCGCAGCGCATAGATCTCCTCCGCTGCTGCAAGATTCAGAGTGGTGACAGTGGTCCCTTTGTGGGCTTCCGAGCGAGCGAGACCATCTTGCTCAAGCCGTCGAATGGCCTCTCGGACCGGCGTGATCGACACGTCGATCCGGTCTGCCCACTCGGATTGAACGATGTGCGCACCTCCGGGAAGCTCGCCGGAAGTGATCGCACGTCGCAGTGCGTTATACGCAATTTGAGCCTGTGTGACAGGGTGAGCGCTAGTCGCTGGGTCGAGTGGACTCATACGACCTACCTTACCCTGACCCATGAATTAATAGAACTTGACGAGGCCTAATTCCGCCGGGCTCGGCAAAAGCTGGTGACGCGGAACCACTCGCACAGTGTATCCAAGGTCGCCAGGCTCATGAATTGGTACCTCGGCCCAGTAACGTCCCTCGCCGTTATCCTTCATCACTGCCACCGTTGGGTCGATGAAGTTTCCGTCTTGATCCGTAGCGCCGACAATGGCCTGAACCTCGACGTCGTTATCGGTCAGCATACCCAGCTCGACATCCACTGAGATGTTGGCTGGCTCACCGGAAGTGATCGCACGCTCCCAGTTGGTTGCGTTACCGATCTGCAAGTCGGAAAGACGGATATTTGGCCAGCCCTGGTAGACACGTTCCTTCCAGTTGACGAACTGCTGCGCAGCGTCGTGGTCGCCCTGGATAATTCGTGCAGCGTGGTTGGCTGGACGGTAGTACTGCTCGGTGTAGTCGCGGACCATACGAGTACAGGTGACCATTGGGGACAGCGTAGTCATGGAACGACGGACCATGGACAGCCATTCGCGAGGAACTCCAGCATCGTCACGGTCGTAGAACATTGGCACGATCTCGTGCTCCAGCAGGTCGTAGAGCGCCTCTGCTTCCAGCTGGTCGCGGAACATCTGGTCATCGGTGTCGACGGTCGGAATGGTCCAGCCGTAACCTTCCTGAGGCATTTCGTCCCACCAGCCGTCAGAAATGGACAGCGTCAAGCAGCCGTTCATTACGGCCTTCATGCCGGAGGTGCCGGAGGCTTCCTGTGGACGAACCGGGTTGTTCAGCCAGATGTCGGAGCCGGATACCAGGTAGCCTGCCAATCCGATGTCGTAGTCAGGCAGGAACAGGAAGCGATCGCGCAGGCCAGCTTCGTCAGCAAAGCGGACGATTTCCTGCATGAGCTTCTTGCCGCCCATGTCGTGCGGGTGAGCTTTACCTGCAATGACGAACTGAACTGGGCGCTCTTCGTTCAGCAGGATCGTGCGCAGGCGCTCAGGATTCTTCAGCATCAGAGTCAGGCGCTTGTAGGTGGATACGCGTCGGGCAAAGCCAACGGTCAGTACGTTCGGGTCGAGTACACGGTTGGTCCAGCTCAGCTGCGCCTCGAATCGACCACGCTTGATGCCGGACTGCTTGACGGCATTTCGAGCAACACCGACGAGGTCTGCGCGGAGCTTGTTTCGAGCCGCCCACAGTTCCTCATCAGACACAGAATCCACATTGGTCCACTGGTCAGCTACCGCGAGGTCCTGGCCGTCGGCAAAGCGCTCAACGATCGCGAGCATCTCCGGCTTCGTCCAGGTCGGCAGGTGAACGCCGTTGGTCACCGATCCGATCGGCACCTCGTGAGGCTCGAAGTTGTGGTACAGCGACGCGAACATCTCGCGGGACACAACGCCATGCAGCTTTGCGACGCCGTTGGCGTTCTGCGCCAGGCGCAGGCCCATGTGTGCCATGTTGAAGCGGTGCGGATCCTGCTCCTGACCGAGCTCCAGGCAGCGATCAAGCGGCACACCAGGGACCAGGCGCTTGTCCTCTGGCAACCCTTCGCCCAGGTAGCGACGAACCAGGTTCATGTCAAAGCGGTCGATACCGGCAGGAACTGGGGTGTGAGTGGTGAAGATGCTTGCTGCACGGACCTGGGACAGCGCAGCGTCGAAGGACATGCCTTCGTTCATGCGTTCTCGGATGCGCTCCAGGCCGAGGAAGCCGGCATGGCCTTCGTTGAGGTGAGCCACGCGAGGATGTGCGAGGCCACGGGCGTCGCAAAATGCGTTGACTGCGCGAACGCCACCGACGCCAAGGACCAGTTCCTGACGGACACGGTGCTCGCTGTCGCCACCGTAGAGGCGGTCTGTCACGTTCTGCATCTCAGGTGGGTTTTCAGGAATGTTGGTGTCCAGGAGCAACAGCGGGATTCGTCCAACTGCAGCTACCCACAGGGCGATGACGATGTCGCGACCTTCTGGGAAAGCGACGGAGACCTTGAGCTGGTTGCCCTTTTCGTCGAGCACTGGCTCGACCGGGAGCTTGTGTGGGTCGTGGTATTCGTAGTGCTCTTCCTGCCAGCCATCGCCGGACAGGTACTGGGTGAAGTAGCCGTAGGAGTACAGCAGGCCAACACCGATGAGTGGGACGCCGAGGTCCGACGCAGACTTCATGTGGTCGCCGGAGAGGACGCCGAGGCCACCGGAGTAAATCGGAAGGCTTGGGTGAATACCGAATTCCATGGAGAAGTAGGCGGCGATTGGGTCGGCTGGGCCGAGGTCGCTCTCCCCTACGGTTGCCTGGTCAGCAATCTGGTGCTGAGCGTGAGTGTTTTGGTACCAGAAGGTATCCTGCAGGTATGCGTTCAGGTTCTCTTCTTCTGCACGTACCTTGGATACGTAAACCTCGTCTGCCGCGAGCTCCTGCAGGCGATCTGCGGAAGCTTCCATCAGCATGCGACGAGGGTTTTCGTCGAAGTCGCTCCACTTTTCAGGATCGATAGCCTTGAAAAGTTCGCGAGTTTCACGTCGCCATGACCAACGCAGATTCATGGCGAGACGCCACAGCGGGGTCAAGGCGACGGGGACACTTTGGACTACATTTACGGAGTTCGAAGGTTTCACGCCTTCAACTCTGCCACAAAGTGACAAATCCGCGACTTGAAGAAGTCCAAAAGTTAGTACTTCAACTCGCTGACATCCTCGCCCAGCATGTGAACGTGGATCATGTTGGTGTTTCCTGGCTCTCCAGGAGGGGTACCCGCGACAACAACCATAACGTCGCCCTCGTCGTACTCGTCCATCGCCAGTAGCGCCTTGTCTACTTCCACCATCATGGCGTCGGTAGAACTGACTCGTGGGCACAGGAAGGTCTGTGCACCCCACGTCAGTGCCAACTGGGAGCGAACGGCAACCTCAGGGGTGAAGACCAGCAGCGGCAAGCGGCTGTGCAGACGTGCGAGGCGCTTAGCCGTGTCACCAGAGGTGGTGAAAGCAACCAGTGCCTTGGCGTTCAGACGCTCAGCGATATCGCGCGCAGAGTAAGAGAGCACACCGCGCTTGGTGCGTGGAATGTGCGTCAAACCAGGGGTAACGCCGTTGGCTTCTGCAGCCGTCACAATGCGCGACATGGTGCGGACAACGTTCTGTGGGTCCTTGCCCACGGAGGTCTCACCGGAGAGCATGACGGCATCCGCGCCATCGAGGACAGCGTTTGCGACGTCTGAAGCCTCAGCACGGGTTGGACGAGAGTTTTCGATCATCGAGTCCAGCATCTGGGTTGCCACGATGACAGGCTTGGCGTTTTCACGGGCAATCTGGATGGCACGCTTCTGCACGCCTGGGACGTCTTCCAGCGGAACCTCCACGCCAAGGTCGCCACGGGCAACCATGATGGCGTCGAATGCCAGGATGATGGATTCCAGGGCTTCCACAGCCTCCGGCTTTTCCAGCTTGGCGATGACCGGCACGCGTCGGCCTTCCTCGTCCATGATCTTGTGGACGAGCTCGACATCAGCTGGGGAACGAACGAAGGACAGCGCGACGAAGTCGACGCCCAGACCGAGTGCGAAGCGCAGGTCACGGATGTCCTTTTCGGAGAGTGCAGGAACGGAAATGTTCATGCCTGGCAGCGAAACGCCCTTGTTGTTGGAGACAGGGCCACCCTCGACGACCTCACACACGACGTCGTTGCCTTCAACGGCGACGCACACCAGACCGACCTTGCCGTCATCGACAAGGAGGCGATCGCCTGGTTTCGCGTCCTTAGCCAGTTCCTTGTAGGTGGTGGATACACGGTCGTGGGTACCGGGGACATCATCTACGGTGATGCGAATAGTCTCGCCGGTCTCCCACACGGTTGCACCGTCGACGAAGCGACCGAGACGAATCTTTGGACCCTGCAGGTCGGCAAGAACGCCGATGGCCTGACCCGTCTCATCGGTGGCCTCGCGAACCCACCGGTAATTCTGTGCATGATCTTCGTGTTCGCCGTGCGAGAAGTTCATTCGCGCGACGTCCATTCCGGCCTGCGCAAGACCGAGAATGCCTTCCTTGCTTGCCACTGCCGGACCGAGCGTACATACAATCTTTGTTCGTCTATTCACAGCCCCCACCCTAGTCCGGTTGGAGTTCACCTGCTACAAAACTTGGGGTTCAGGTGAGCGATCAGCCATTGCAGCCCGACGATTTAGCAAGATCACAACGATCAGCGACACGGCGAAAAGCACAGCCGAGGTGATCGTATTTACGCGAAGCCCAAAAACATGGGTTGCAGGATCGCTACGCATCAGCTCGATCCAGAAGCGCCCCGCTGTATAACCGGCGATGTACAGCCAAAATACTCGACCACGATCGAGCTGGAAGCGTTTGTCTGCCCACAGCAACAGCACACAAATGAGGACATTCCACAACAGCTCGTAGAGGAAAGTCGGGTGGACAACATACAGCACTTCTCCGGTCGAGCGACCGGTTAACGGCGCGAGGGCACCATTGGCATCGACACGGTAATAAATCTCAAGCCCCCACGGCACATCGGTCGGGCGACCGTACAGTTCCTGGTTAAACCAGTTTCCTAGCCTGCCGATGGCTTGGGCCAAGATGATTCCGGGGGCCGCGGCGTCGGCAAGCGGTGCGAATTTCAGTCCGCGCAGGCGCATCATGATCCAGACACACAGCGCACCCAACGCAACCGCGCCCCAGATGCCTAGGCCACCGTTGGTGATTTTGAGGGCGTCGACGGGATTACAGGTATCGCAGAAGTACTGGTCATTGTCGGTGATGACATGGTAGATACGGCCACCTACGATGCCCGCTGGCACTGCGATTAGTGCTGCATCCATCACCACTTCCCCATCGCCACCACGAGCAATGTACCGGCGCTTGGTCAGCCAAATTGCCACCAGGATGCCGGCAACAATGCATAGTGCGTAAGCGCGAATGGGAATTCCCGCGACGTGCCACACGCCCTGCGGAGGAGATGGAAGGTAAGCCAGATTCATCACGCACACTAGTGTGCCTTACCCAGATGGGTTTCGCTCCCATTACCCCTTAAATTTAGCGAGCTGTAGGGGTGGCCGGGTGTTGGCCGACCGCGACCATTGTGCGAACCAGCGTCATTGGTTCGGGTGCGGTTACGAGGGATTCGCCGATGACGACAGCGTCCGCACCGGCACTCGCATAGAGGCGCAAATCCTTTGCGTTCCGGACACCGGACATCGCAATGCGGATGGTTTCCCGAGGCAGACCTGGAGCGATCTCGCCGAAGGCACTCGGGTTCATCGTCATGGAGTGCAAGTTACGTGCATTGACTCCAACTACCTTCGCGCCCGCTTTGATTGCTCGGTTCGCGTCCTCGGGAGTATGCACTTCCACGAGCGCGGTCATGCCGAGAGACTCAATGCGGTCAAGAAGCGATTCAAGACGTGCCTGGTCAAGGGCGGAGACAACCAGAGGAACCATGTCGGCACCGTAATAACGGGCCTCATGGATTTGGTACGGGTCGACGATGAAATCTTTGCTCATCACAGGCACAGAGACTGCTGCTTTCACCGCTGCCAAGTCCTCAAGTGAGCCCATGAATCGTCGGCGTTCAGTCTGACAACCAATGATTCGGGCGCCACCAGCCTCAAACTGGATCGCAAGATCAGCAGGTTGTTCGATTTGCGCGATCTGTCCGCGACACGGCGTGGCGCGCTTGATCTCGGGAATGACGCCACATCCTGGCTGCATCAGAGCACCAAACGCATCGCGGGGTGGTTCCACAGCCCGCGACATCGCCTTGATCTCTTTGAAAGACACCCTGGACTCACGATAGGCGACGTCTTCCACGACGCCTTGAATGATTTGCTCGAAAACGGACATCGTTCAGTCACGTCCTTCGGCGCAAATCCGCAGTTTCTTGGTGCACGCTTTTAAGGCTAGTCGGTCAGTGTCTAGGGTTAAAATCGTTTCCGCACCGACTGCCTAGCCAGCAGCTTTATCTAAACACGATCCGTAGGATCAACGTCCGCATCTAGCGCGTCCCACATCAGGCGTGGTGAGTCAGGGTCTTCGGACAGATCGTCGGCCAGCTTTTCCTCGCGGGCCTTCTTTACCTCATAGGTGCTGGCCCGGGTCTTATCTTCCCCAGGCTTAAGCAGCAGCAAAATCGCAGCCAATAGTCCCAGCGCGCAGCCAAGCAATGCGAGGATTGGGCCAAGGTTGTTCACGGAAATATCTGTGATCTGTGCCCATTGGGTCACCGTGATGGGCTTATTCTGTTGCTGCGAGGCCGCGCCACTGGTGAGCAGTTCCTTCACCCGCTCGGGCTGCGCCCCGTAAAGCAGCACTTCCAGTGGTCGCCAGCTGGCAGCTGCGGCAGCGAAGGCAGCGATGCCTGCCACGATCCGGCGACCGGTGCGTCGCAAAGCTAGCGTTGCGACGACCGCAGCCAGCAATACCAGCGCCACCGCGGTCATCTCGGTGGACCAGACAGCACCGACGATCTCGTGGTTGGCGTCGCCGGACTTGTCGTCAAAGACGGCGACCTTGAGCCACGTCAGTCGGGAAGCTCCCCACAACACAGCACCGGAAAGACCCAGGAGTAGCGTTCCTACTTTGCGCACGGCAGCTCCCTATCATCGAAGCAGGTGCGGGTTCCGGTGTGGCAGGCTGCGCCGGTTTGCCGAACCGTCATGAGCAGGGTGTCACCGTCGCAGTCAGCCGCGATGCTCACTACTTCTTGCACGTGCCCTGAGGTTTCTCCCTTGATCCAGTAGCTGTTGCGAGACCGAGAGAAGTAGGTGCCCCGTCGGGTACTCAGCGAGTGCGCCAACGCATGAGAATCCATCCACGCCATCATGAGGACTTCTTTTGTGCCCGCAGCCTGGACGATGACGGGGATGAGCCCGGCGTCATTAAATTTCAGGGCGGCAGCTAGCTGAGGATCGAGATCAAACGTTGCGGGATCGCTCATCGACGCACCTCATATCCAGCATCTGCCAGCGCATCCTTCACTTCAGACACAGCAACGGTGCCGAAGTGGAACACCGAAGCCGCGAGAACCGCATCTGCACCAGCTGCGACAGCTGGCGGGAAATGCTCGGCTGTACCTGCACCACCGGAAGCAATCACTGGAATGGACACTGCAGCACGGACTTTTTCAATGAGTTCGATGTCGAAACCATCCTGGGTGCCATCGCCATCCATGGAATTAAGCAGGATCTCCCCCGCCCCCAGCTTTTCGCCCTGGCGTGCCCACTCCACTGCGTCCAGTCCAGCCGACTTCGTTCCACCGTGGGTGGTGACCTCAAAGCCTGAAGGCTGATCGGTAGCGCGACGGGCATCGACGCTCAGCACGATGCATTGCGCACCAAAACGTCGGGACAGCTCGGCGATGAGTTCAGGTCGGTGAATAGCGGAGGTGTTGATGCTCACCTTGTCTGCGCCAGCACGCAGCAGCTCGTCCACATCTTCCTCACTGCGGACGCCACCGCCCACGGTCAGCGGAATGAATACTTGATCAGCCGTGCGTCGCACGACGTCAAGCATCGTTCCACGCCCTTCCTTTGACGCGCTCACATCCAGGAAAGTCAGCTCATCGATTCCCTCAGTGCCATAGCGAGCTGCGAGTTCAACTGGATCTCCCGCATCGCGGAGGTTGTCAAAGTTTACGCCCTTGACCACACGACCACGATCAACGTCCAAACATGCAATAACTCGTACGGCAACAGTCATGCCTTGTATTCCTCCTCATCGCAGATCTGATTGATGGTAGCCAAGATCTCTCTATGAATATTCTTCGCCCCCACCACGAGACCTACCGAATGAGGCTGCCACGGCTTGCCTTCCAAGTCAGTTGCCGTTCCCCCGGCAGCCTGCACCAGCAGCACACCGGCAGCATTATCCCAGGCAAAAGGGCTGAAGGTGACGGAACCGGCAAAAATTCCCAATGCTGTAAACGCCGTATCGACGCCTACGGAGCCGGTTACCCGAAGTCGGGTGTGGGACCGGACCAAGTCGGCCATGAGTTCGCGGCGTAATGCCAGCTGTGGGGTTTCCGAATCAATGGCGATCTGAGACCCCAGGCCGATCTGCACCAACTGTGGGACCGGAGTACGAAGCTTCGGCTGAGGTTTTCCATTAATCATCAGCGGGGAGCCCTCAAACGCAGTCAGGCGTTTGCCCATTGTGGGCAGCGAGCACAATGCAACGATCGGACGTCCTTGGTGGAGCAAGCTCACCAGGATCGCACACATCGGATTGCCGGCGGCATAATTCGAGGTTCCGTCAATCGGGTCGACGACCCACACCACTGGATCATCGAGGCTGCCTCCACCTTCCTCGCCATAGACAGGAATACCGGTCATGGTGGTGAGCTCGCGTCGCAGCATGAGCTCGATTTTTAAGTCCGCGGTGGTGGCAAAATCATAAGGGCCTTTGGCTACGCGTTCAGCGACACCGAGCCCGGCAAGAAACTCTTTCTCGCAGTCATCTACCACGGCCTCGGCGATGGCCAGCAGCATTCGCGCATCCATGAGGCGACTTAATTCTTCGCTACTGCAGCGAGTGCTTCAGGCAGGGTGAAACGCTTTTCGTACAGTGCCTTGCCGATAATTGCGGAGTCGATACCTTCGTCCTCATACTGTGCCAGAGCGATGACGTCGTCAAGCACCGAAATGCCACCGGATGCGACGACTGGGGCGTCGGTGGCAGCTGCGACGTCGCGAAGCAGTTCGATGTTGGGGCCGGTCAGTGTGCCGTCCTTGGAGACATCCGTGACCACCAGTCGAGAGACACTTTGAGAGGTGAGTCGCTCGAGGACTTCCCACATGTCACCGCCATCGGACACCCAGCCATTCCCCTTCGCACGCCACTCGCCGTCGACCTCGCGCACATCCAGGCCGATGGCGACGCGATCGCCATACTTCGCGATCACTTCACCACACCACTGCGGGTTCTCCAGCGCTGCGGTACCGATGTTCACTCGTCGCGCACCGGTTGCCAGTGCCCGCTCCAGGGAGGCATCGTCGCGGATACCGCCGGTGAGCTCAACGTTGATGTCCAGCTTTCCCACCACTTCTGCCATCATTTCGTGGTTGGATCCCCTGCCGAAAGCAGCGTCCAAATCGACGAAATGCAGCCACTGCGCGCCCTGCTCCTGCCACATGAAAGCAGCTTCCAGAGGGGTGCCGTACACCGTCTCAGAACCAGCCTCGCCTTGGTGGAGGCGAACTGCCTTGCCATCGACGACATCAACTGCGGGAAGAAGAGTGAAAGTCATAGTACTGAAGTTTAGAGGCTCCGGACCCAGTTTTGCAGCAGCTTCAGGCCCACATCCCCCGACTTTTCCGGGTGGAATTGGGTTGCCCACAGTGCACCGTTATCTACGGCCGCCACGAAGCGATCTTCTTCATGGCTCGCCCATGCCACCCTTGGCGCCGTGGTGAGGCCATCGGTGGTCAGCTGCCAGTCTCGAACACCGTAGGAGTGCACGAAGTAAAAACGGTCATCCGCATCGATTCCCTCGAACATCGGGGAATCGGCCGGTGCTTCCACAGTGTTCCAGCCCATGTGCGGCAGGATGCGGGCGGAAAGCTTCTCGACGCGCCCCGGCCACTCACCGCAGCCCTGCGAGGTCACCCCGTGTTCCACACCTTCCTCAAACAGAATCTGCATGCCTACGCAGATGCCGAGCACTGGGCGACCGCCGGCAAGACGCTCCCCAATGAGGCGCGGGCCTTGGACCTTCTTCAGTCCCTTCATGCAGGCATCGAACGCGCCCACACCTGGCACCAGCAGGCCATCGGCCTGCAAAACAGTCTGAGGATCATTAGTGACGATCACTTCTCCTCCGACGTGTTCCAACGCTCGCTGAGCTGATCGAATGTTTCCGGAACCGTAGTCAAGCAGGGCGATCGTAGTCATGCCCGTTATTGTAACTACTTGCGCTTGTTCCTCATTCGTGCGGGCCGAGGCAGGGACACCCGCTTGAGTCGGGCCTGAATATTGTTGGTCTCACTCACGCGATGGCGCCCCAGGGCGGCGTCGAGAAGCGTTGCAAACAGGCCGAGCACCATGATTCCAGCAGCGGCGGCGAAAGCGCCCGAATACGCGTAGGCGGTTGCGACCATTCCCAACGCGAATGAGCCGATGCCGGTGCCCGAATCGAAGGCGATGTTCCACAGCGCTGATGCTTCGGAAACTTTGCTGCGTGGCAGCCGGGTAAACATCATGAGCAGGGCCTCGTTTTGTGCAATGCCGAAACCGCCACCGTAAAGCACCGCGGCAAGGAACAACAGCCACACGGACCAATCGTTGAGCACGGTGACGGACATCAAGGCGAGACCGAGTGCGCCTGCAAGTAGACCAGGCGCCATCACGAGCCCCGCCTGGCCACGGCGATCCGCGATGAGGCCGGCGAAGTAGCGGAAGACCATTTGCGCCCCACCCACGATGGACAGCACCACACCAGCAAACAGTGCACCATTGACCGCATCGGACTCCCGTACTGCTGCGGGCAGGAAGGTGGACACAACGCCAAAACCCATGGAGGCGACACTGATGCCCACCGCGGGAACCGTCACCAATTTCCAAATCGGTACCGGCATCTTCTCCTCCACTTCAGTGTCGGAGTTCTTACCCTCCGGCCGAATTCGAGGAATCAGTAGACACATGGGAGCTGCGACAAGAGCCGTGGCAGCCCCAAGGACATAGACCGCATTGAAACCAACCTGCTGGGCCAAATAAAGGCCCAGTGGCAGGAAGATGAGCTCAGAAAGCCCGACGGCGAGCCCCAGCATGCCGGCGGCTTTTCCGAGGAATCGCATGGGGACTAGCTCAGCGATTAGTGCGGATTCTGCAACCGTCAACGCTCCGAAACCGATTCCGCGAATGGCACTGACCAGCAAAACAGGCAGCGGATCAATGCTCACCGCCAGTCCAATTGCTGGCACACCCAGCAGGAACGCGGCGACGCTCATGACCGGGATGTAGCCGAAAGTTCGGCACAGCCGTGGGGTGATGATTTGAGTGAGAACCGTGGCTGCCATGAAAACGCCGGTGGTTGCGCCAGCATAGGTATCAGATCCGCCGGCTTGAATGACGGCGAGTGGGACCACGGGAAGCAGGAGCGCCCAGCCACCGAAGGCAGCGGCGACAGCAACGATGGTGGCGAGGAATCCAGGGCTTTCCCACATGCTCGTGAGGCTCTCGAGTTCGTCTCGGGTCAGCCGCCGATTCTTCGCCTTTGCTACCACTTAGGTCATTTCTCCCATCAAGAACATCACTGCGGCTGCTAGCGCTAGCGCCGATGTCACAGCCAAAGCGTACGTTGCTTTCCTATTTTCGGCTTGGTACGCCGACCACGCGCCACCGACCAACAGACCGGCGACTATGAACAGTACATACACGAATGCGTAATTCGGCTCGGATGCACCGCTAGCCACTGTAACAAGTTCCGCCATGAGCTACAGCGCGCCCTTAGTCGATGGGATGCCAGTGAGGCGCGGGTCCTTTTCCACTGCAGCTCGCAGGGCACGGGCTACAGCTTTGTACTCCGCTTCGGTGATGTGGTGCGGGTCGCGTCCGTAGTGGCAGCGAACGTGCAGCGTGATGCGGGAATTCAGCGCGAGAGTTTCGAAGAAGTGCTCGTTTATCACCGTGGCGTAGTGCCCGCCGATGATCTGGTGCACCATGTGCTCAGGCTCGCCGGTAATCACAAAATATGGGCGCCCGGAAATATCGACGATGGCCTCACAAAGGGTTTCATCCATCGGCAGCATTGCGGAGCCGAAGCGACGAATTCCCTTTTTATCCCCCACTGCTTCGAGCAATGCCTGACCGAGGACGATAGCGGTGTCCTCAACGGTGTGGTGAGCGTCGATGTGCGTATCGCCCTTGGCATGAACGGTCAGATCAAAGGCGCCGTGGACACCGAAGGCGGTGAGCATATGATCGAAGAACGGCACGCCGGTATCGATGTCGACCTTGCCTGAACCATCAAGGTTGATTTCAACCTTGATGTCAGACTCGCTGGTCGTGCGTGAAGCCCGTCCGATGCGCATGTTATTTCCCCTTCTCAGCGGCCCGAAGCAGGGCGTCGTTTTCTGCAGGTAGACCAATCGTAGCGCGCAGGTGCCCCGCCACGCCGACATCACGAATGAGGACGCCCGCGTCCAGGAATCGCTGCCAAGCAACCTTTTGGTCCTCGAACGGACCGAAGAACACAAAGTTCGATTCGCTCGGGATCACGGTGTACCCGAGCTCGGTGAGTCCGGCCACGACACGATCCCGCTCCTGAGCAAGCTTCGCGACGGTCGCCAGCGTGTCTTCCCGGTGGCGCAGCGCGACGATCGCGGCCGCTTGGGACAACGTGGACAGGTGGTACGGCAGACGCACCAACATGACGGCTTCGATGAAGGCTGGATCCGCCACGAAGTAACCAAGGCGCCCACCCGCAAAGTCGAAGGCTTTGCTCATCGTGCGTGAAACGACCAGCTTATTCGGGTATTTTCCAAGCAGCGTCGTGGCGCTTGGCGACGGCGAAAACTCACCATACGCTTCGTCAACAATCACGATTCCTCGAGCTGCTTTGAGGATTCGCTCGATATCTTCGAGAGAGGTCACGTCGCCGGTCGGATTGTTCGGAGTCGTCACAAAAATGACGTCCGGCTGGTGCTGGGCAATCGCCTCAAGCGAGGCAGCCATATCGATGCGGAAGTCTTCGCCACGTGGAATTCCAATGAATTCGGTGTACGTGCCTTGCGCAAGGATTGGGTGCATTGAGTAGCTCGGCACGAAACCCATGGCTGTCCGCCCCGGGCCACCAAAGGCCTGCAGCAGTTGCTGCAGCACCTCATTGGATCCGTTGGCGGCCCAGAGGTTGTCCACGTTGACGGTTACACCGGTCTGCTCGGTGACGTAGTCCGCGAGCGCAGTGCGTAGTTCGACGGCATCGCGCTCTGGGTAGCGATTCAAGTCCGCAGCCAGTTTTCCGACCTCGGCGACAAGATCATCAATGAGTGCCTGGGATGGCGAGTATGGGTTCTCGTTGGTGTTCAGTCGGACGTCGACATTGAGCTGCGGAGCGCCGTAGGCAGACTTTCCGCGCAGCTCCTCGCGCAGTGGCAGATCCTGAAGTGCCATTAGCTTTCCTCCAAACGTGCCTTGATGGCCTCGCCGTGCGCAGGCAAGCGCTCGGCGTCTGCCAAGGTGATGATCGTCTGACCGATTTCCTTGAGCCCCTCAGCGGTGTACTCCACAAAGTGCATCGGCTTCAGGAAGGTGTAAGTGGACAGGCCGGCAGCGTAAGCTGCGGAGCCAGACGTTGGGAGGACGTGGTTGGAGCCAGCGGCGTAGTCGCCTAGAGGAACTGGTGCGTGCTCGCCCACGAAGACAGCGCCAGCATTCCGGATCCTGGCAGCGACAGCTGCCGAGTCTTTTGTATGAATTTCCAGGTGTTCTGCCGCGTAGGCATTGGCCACCGTGATGGCGTGGTCAATGTCGTCGACAAGCACGATGCCGGACTGTTCGCCCTTAAGGGCCTGGGCGACGCGGTCGGCGTTGAGGGTCACGCCGTAGCGTTCCTCGATTTCCTTGTCGACGGCTTCCGCGAGCTCCGGCGAGGTGGTGATCAGCACAGATGCCGCCATGACGTCGTGCTCCGCCTGGGAAATCATGTCGTAGGCCACGTACACCGGGTTGGCGGTTTCGTCGGCGACAATGGCGATTTCAGTCGGTCCAGCCTCCGCGTCGATACCGACCACGCCACGGACGAGCCGTTTAGCTGCGGTGACAAAGATGTTGCCTGGGCCCGTAATCATGTCGACTGGGGTGAGCTCGTTGTCACCGTACGCGAGCAATGCTACGGCCTGCGCGCCACCGACAGCCCACACCTCTTCAACGCCGAGCAAGGAACACGCAGCGAGAATAGTTGGGTGAGGCCAGCCACCAAAGTCCTTTTGTGGCGGGGAGGCCACTACCAGGGAAGAAACCCCTGCTTCCTGCGCTGGAACCACATTCATGATCACGGAAGATGGGTACACAGCATTGCCGCCCGGTACGTACAGGCCGACGCGCTCAACAGGCAGGAACTCCTCACGCACCACTGCCCCATCCCCCAGAGTGACAGTGCTACCCTTCGGCTTCTGCGCAGCGTGCACCGTGCGTACCCGGGCGATGGCCTCCATGAGGGCCTGCTTGATCTGCGGGTCCAAGTCAGCCTCCGCTTGCTTTACGACGTCCGCCGGCACCTGCACGGATTCCGGCACAATGCCGTCAAACTTCTCGCCGTATTCCAAAGCTGCGACTACACCGCGAGCTCGAATCTCCTCGACAATGGGACGAACCGTCGACTGCACCGCATCAACATCCATCTGCGCACGTGGCAAGGTACGGCGGAGGGCGCCAATGTTCAGTTCTTGTCCACGCACATCGATGGTGTTTAGCATGGTAGTTCAGCCTCTCTAGTCCCAATCTGGCAAGGTGGAAACAAGGATTATTCTAGGCCTCCACGATGCTGGTATTTTAGACTCTTTACAAGAATCGGCCCTTTTCGAGGGGCTTAGAATTTTCACTAGACTGCAAATTATACAGGCGCGATGTCCGGAAGGAGGTATCAGGTGACCTACAGCGAAGCGGACAAGAAGAAGATTCTTGTCTTCCCCACTATCGCCACCTTGGGAGCCGCCGTAGACGAACTTGGATTCTCCTTCAACGAGGGTGCCGACCGACTCCTGCTGCCGTGGGACCTCCACCGCATCGTGCTCACCGTGCCGGCCACCGGGCCACTCGCCGTCGTCGCGCTCACTCAGCTGCGCTGTCGCCTGCCGTTCGGCGTGCTTGACGACGTCAAAGACTTCGTATCCTCCTGGAACTCCGAACGAATCAGCCCGACGGCCGCCATGCGTATCACCAACGAGGGCGACCTCTCCCTGTCCTTCGCAGCCCACCTCCCCATCGGCGCAGGCATCTCATTCGACCAGCTTGCAGACTTCGTCTACCGCGCCTGCGACGTATCGGAAATGGCGATCTTGGATTTGCAGTCCCGACTCGGCAGCTACATCATTGCCCTCGACGACTTCGCGCAAATCATCGACGACGAAAAAGCCCTCCACGCCCAGCTATTCCAGCCCTACGGGATTGACCGGGACCCAACGCGCCCCATCGACGCCGAACCATCAATGTCCTTCTTCCTCGACTCCACCGAACCACCAGTGCTCATCGACGAAGAACCACTGCCAGTCACCATCCAGTCAATTGCCGAGGCATGGAAAGAACGCGGCATTGAAAACATGGATATCCGCGACGACTTCATCGTCACCGGCATCAACAACATCCTCATGGCCGCATTCATCGACAACGGCCCATCCATCCTGATCCGAGGACACTGGGACTGCGCACTCCCACAATCCGAAGCACTCAAAGCATTCCTCATCGCCAACGACTGGAACACAGCCCACCCGACAACGCGCGCCCTCTGGGTAACCGAAGAAGACCAACTCCAACTACGCGTGGAAACCGCCTACCCCATCACCAACGGACTCACCCCAGACCAGCTAGATCTCTTCCTGACCAGCGCAACGCAAGACATCTTGTCTGCCATCGACTCGCTGAGCCTGGAGATCAGCGGGAACTCGCCCGTGCACTGGCCCGAGGGATAGGGGGAAATCTTTCCCGTTTTTGGACCGGAATTTCTTCATTTCCGCAGGTGGGCATGCCCAAAGAGGGGAAAGATTTCCCACTTGAAGAAATCTTTCCCCTGAAAAGTCCGGTTTCCTGTCATTTCCCCAGGACGTTAGGCCCGATTACGGGAAAGATTTCCACCTACTCGAAGTCGAGCCCGAGATCGAGCGTCCGAACAGAGTGCGTGAGTGCTCCGACGGCAAGGAAATCGACGCCGCAATTGGCTAGGTCGGCTGCCTTGTCGATGGTCAAACCGCCGGAGACTTCCAACAGAGTGTCAGGAGATAGCGCATTGCGCCGTTGGACTGCGACTTGGACTTCCCACAGGTCGAAGTTGTCGAGCAGTACTTCGTCCGGCTTGAGGATGAGTACTTCGTCAAGCTGGGCGAGCGTGTCGACTTCTACCTCGCACCATACGTCGGGAAATTCGTGACGGACGCAGCGCAGAGCTGAGGTGACGGATCCTGCTGCGGCGACGTGATTGTCTTTGATCATGGCTCGGTCGCCGAGCCCCATGCGGTGGTTTTCTCCACCGCCCGCGCGGACTGCGTACTTTTGTAGTTTGCGCATTCCGGGGAGGGTTTTGCGGGAGTCGCGAATCTTTGTTTTCGTACTCTTGGTGGCCTCAACCCAGGCAGCGGTAGCCGTCGCAATGCCGGACAGGTGCGTGAGAAGATTTAGCAAGGTGCGCTCTGCGGCTAGCAGGTTTCGGGTTCCGCACTCGATGGTGGCGACCACGTCGCCGGGGATGACAGACTGCCCGTCCTCGATGGCGACGGTGACCTCGAAATCCTCGGATTTGCACACCTCGCGGAGAACTTCACCAATCAAGGCGCTGCCTGCAATGACTCCGTGTTCGCGGCTCACAATCTTCGCAGTGCTGCGTTGGCCATCGCCGACAGTGGCGACGGAGGTGATGTCCGGGCCGTAGGCGAAGTCCTCGTCCAGGGCTACCCGGATGATGGAGCGTGCGTCGGTTAGGTCAAGGCCGAAATCTGGCATTATTCGCCGTCACCTGGCTTTCCGATAGTAATCATTCGCTCGACGCTGGCACGTGCCTTCGCCGCGACTTCTGGTTCAACATCGACTTCGTCGGCGCCTTCTGCCAAGCACCGCAACAGAGCTGCTGGGGTGATGCGCTTCATGTAGCCACATTCGGCACGCTCGTTGACTGGTAGGAACTGTGCATCAGGAGCGGCTTGCTTTAGTTGGTGGAGCATGCCGAGTTCGGTGGCCACGAGCACTGTGGTGCCACCGGATACGGTTCGGGCGGAGGTGAGCATGTCGCCGGTGGACAGCATGTGGACGCGGTCGCGCTCAATGGTTCCTTCACCTGCGAGGTAAATGGCGGAATTTGCGCAGCCACACTCTGGGTGGATGTACAGTTCGGCATCTGGGTTGTCGAGAGCAGCTTGTTCCAGCTGACGAGCGCTGATGCCGGCATGTACGTGGCATTCGCCTGCCCACGTGTGGACGTTGGTGCGACCGGTTTCGCGGATTACGTGAGCGCCCAGGAACTGGTCCGGGCAGAACAGGATCTCTTTTTCAGGATCGATCGACGCGACAACATCAACGGCATTGGAGGAGGTGCAACAGACGTCGGTAAGCGCCTTGACCGCCGCGGTGGTGTTGACGTAGGACACGACCACAGCGTCCGGGTACTCGGCTTTCCACTCGGCGAGTTGCTCGGCAGTGATGGAGTCCGCCAGGGAGCAGCCTGCGTCGGCGTCCGGAATCAGCACGGTCTTTTGTGGCGAGAGAATTTTGGCGGTCTCGGCCATGAAATGAACGCCGCAGAAAACAATGACGTCGGCGTCAGTTTCCGCTGCGATGCGCGAGAGCGCCAGCGAATCGCCGGTGAAGTCAGCGATGTCTTGAATCTCGGGAAGCTGGTAGTTGTGAGCCAAAATCACGGCGCCACGCTCGCGCTTCAAACGCGCGATTTCTTCCCGCCACGCATCATCGGCGACCACGCCACCGAAACCGCTGGCACCGTGGCTTATCGACGACATCAGCTCGGATTCAATCGGCTGCAGTGTAGTCATGATTGGCTGCTACTCCTTTAGCGCAGGTGGCAATTAATTAACCTGAAACGTTAGCACGCTCGCTGCCAGAAGCAGCGTCGATTCCCCCACTCGATGAGTGATCATCAGGTTGGAAAACCGCAGCGCACCACAAAGTAATGAGAAATGTCACTGGGGCGACGAGTATCGCAATGCCCATATCCACGCTGGGCAGGTACTCAACGGTAGATCCGACTTGGAGATGCTCCGGGTCGTTGACCCCCACCCGAGACAGTGCGAATTGGGTGCCGATGTAGAAGAAGACGATCTCACCGATGAACGTCGACAAGGCGCCCCAAAGCAGATGACCGAGGCCGAGGTTTTGGCGGTACTTCAGCGCACTGTAAATCGCTAGGGCGATTCCCAGCACGATGAAGCACGCCACCATGACGCCAAAGGTGGCGAATTCGAGATTCCCGTTGAGAACCAGCGGGTCGGTGATGGCAACGGAACGCTCTTCGGTGACGGTGCCCGTCATCAGTGGTCGCCACCAACCCCAGCCAAGCCCCGCCACTGCAAACACAACAAGAGTGAGCACAAAGTGGCCAGACAATGCCCCGACGGAGCGTGGAACCTTGGGGCGTGGCTGTGGAGAAGCTGTCATAACTTATGAAGTCTAGCGCTCCAGATATTTGGAATCGACGCTGCCGTGTCGAGAGCAGCTCGCGTCCCAACCATCAGGACGAACCTGGACCACGATCCGGCGCCCGCAGATTTGGCAGTAGCGGGGCGCTTCCAGGCCTGCACGCGCACTCGGGCTGAGGGTGATGGTCAATTCCCCACTTTCGGGGATCTTTTCACCGGTATTCGGATGAAAGACCGGCGGAGTGCCGAGGAGCATCGCTTCCAGCAGCTCCGTATTGTCAGCGATCTTCATCAGCTAGTTAGACCGTTGCGTTCAGTGCCTTGATCGGCAGTCGGAGCTTGCCCATCATGTCCAGATCCTGCTCGAGCGGGCGCCCCAGAGTGGTGAGGTAGTTGCCCACGATGATGGCGTTAATGCCACCGAGCAGGCCCTGCTCAACACCGAGGTCACCAAGGGTCAACTCGCGGCCGCCTGCGAAGCGCAGAATTGTCTTTGGCAGCGCCAGGCGGAAGGCACCGATAGCTCGCAGCGCGTCCTGAGCTGGCATGACCTCGCGGTCAGCAAAAGGGGTGCCAGGACGAGGGTCGAGGAAGTTCATTGGAACCTCGGTTGGGTTCAGTTCCGCGAGGTCCTGAGCGAATTCTGCTCGCTGTTCCAAGCTCTCTCCCATGCCGAGGATGCCACCGGAGCACACTTCCATTCCTGCCTCAGCGATCATGCGCAGAGTTTCGCGACGAGACTCCCAGCTGTGGGTAGTCACCACGTTTGGGAAGAAGGAGCGAGCAGTCTCCAGATTGTGGTTGTAGCGGTGCACGCCAGCCTTGGCCAGACGATCAACCTGCTCTTGAGTCAGGATGCCGATGGAGGCGGCAACTTCGATGTCTACCTCGGACTTGATGGCGGCGACAGCCTTTTCCAGCTGCTGCATCAAGTTCTCATCCGGTCCCTTAACTGCTGCGACGATGCAGAACTCGGTGGCGCCTGTCTTCGCGGTCTGCTTTGCAGCATCCACAAGCGCTGGGATGTCCAGCCATGCGGATCGGACTGGGGAGTCAAATAGGCCGGACTGGGAACAGAAGTGGCAGTCTTCCGGGCAGCCACCGGTCTTGAGGGAGATGATGCCTTCCATCTCCACTTCTTCACCGCACCACTTCAGTCGAACTTCGTGGGCAAGCTCGAGGAGCTCCTGAATGCGGTCCTCGGGAAGGTTGAGCACAGCCAGGGTCTCTTCTTTATTGAGACCCTCGCCGCGCTCCAAAACCTTGTCCCGGGCAAATTCGAGGATGTCGGTATCGACCGTGGTCATTGGGGCTCCCTCATGTCTGGAATCTTGAACACGCCAAAGCGGCGAGTGTGTACAGGCTCACACTACACGGTCGCTTGAACACTGTTCAAGAAATGGGGGCACCAACGCCCAAACCCCTAGCTACAAATCTTCCAGGTACCCTGCTCGTTGCGGAATGCCATGGTGTTGGTAGCGGACTCACCCGCGCCAGTCACGGTGGTGATGCTTGCGGTCGCACGATCACCCTCCACCAGGACATTCGTAACATCGGTGACCTTGGTGGCCGTTGCTGCGTAGTCAGGCATGACAGTCAGCGGAGCATCTGGAATACCAGCCAGGTTGAAGGCTGCAGCGCCACCCTGCTGGTTGAGTACCTCAGTACACATGCTGTCCACGAAAGTATTGATGTACTGGTGAATCGTCGTTGCAGATTCCTGCTTCTTCACTCGCTCGGTGATCGCCTGAATCTCTTCTGGAGTTCCCGGACGACCCTGAGCGGCTGGCTCCACATTGGACTTCACTGGAGCCTGTGGCAAGCCGCCTGGCACAGGAGCTGCTGCAGCTGGCTTCGACTGCGAAGAAGACTCGGCCTTTGAAGCAGAGGATGCACTGGAGGATGAAGACGGCGCAGCCGAAGACTGCGATGAAGGCGCAGCACTCGACTTTGCTGCCGAGCTGCTTGAAGGCGCAGACGTTGCAGCCGGCTTCGACTCCTCCTTGGAACCACAGCCAGAAACAACCAGTACCGAGGCCACCACAATCGCAGCACCTGTACGACGCAGCGCCGTTTGATTCTTCATTGTCCGCTTATCTCCTTGTCTGATGGACATTAAGTATCAGTAGTGTAGGGCGATTTTGCTCCCACCACCACAGAAGACGCCATCTATTCTAGAAACCGTGCAGTTAACTCGTGAAAGCATCATCGGCGCAGCGATCGACATCCTCGACACCTACGGGCTCGCGGATATGACCATGCGTCGCCTGGCCAAACACCTCGACGTCGTGCCGGGCGCCCTGTATTGGCATATTCCCAACAAGCAGTCGCTCATCGAAGCTATTGCCGAGGAAATCCTCACCCCAGTGTGGCAAGCAATTGCCGTCGAAAAGCCCTCAGCACAAGAGCTGTGCCGCGTCTTCCGCACCGCCATGAACGACCACCGCGACGGCGCCGAAGTGGTCTCCGCTGCGCTGCCGGTCGGCGACATCACCCCGCGCATCACCACCGGGCTTATCGACGCCCTAGCGGACAAAGATCTGCCAGCGGACTTAGCTGAATTGACTGCAAGCACCCTCATCAACTTCTGTGTCGGAGCCACACTCCAGGAGCAATCGCGCCGTCAACTCGCCGTAGCACTCGACCAAGAAGGCACCACTGAAGATCAGGAAGAACGCGTGTTCACCGCGGGTCTGGAGTTGATCATGTCAGGTGCACTGGGCAAACGTTCAGTAGAGTATCTGTCATGACAACACCTCAGGAAAGCACCCGTCAGATCTGGCCAGGAGAGGCTTACCCTCTCGGTTCCACCTACGACGGAGCGGGCACCAACTTCGCTCTGTTTTCTGACGTCGCTGAAAAAGTTGAACTCTGCCTCATCGATCGCGAGCAAAACGAGGAGCGAATCGAGCTCGAAGAGGTGGACGCCCACATTTGGCACTGCTACCTACCTGGTGTCCAGCCTGGCCAGCGCTATGGCTACCGCGTGTACGGCCCTTACGATCCGGCAAACGGCCACCGCTGTGATCCTTCGAAGCTGCTGGTTGACCCTTACGCCAAGGCCTTTGACGGCGAGTTTGATGGTCACCCATCGCTGTTCTCCTATGACATCACGGATCCGGATAATCCGGATGGCCGCAATGAAGAAGACTCCCTGATGCACACCATGCGGTCAGTGGTCATCAACCCGTTCTTCGACTGGGCCAATGACCGCGCCCCTAAGACGCCGTACCACGAGACCGTCATCTATGAGGCACACGTCAAGGGCATGACCATGACGCACCCAGACGTGCCGGAGGAGCTTCGTGGTACCTACGCGGGTCTTGCTCACCCAGCGATCATCAATTACCTCAAAGACCTTGGTATCACCGCCATCGAGCTCATGCCGGTACACCAGTTCCTGCAGGACGATCGCCTGCGCGAGCTTGGCCTTCGCAACTACTGGGGTTACAACACCTTCGGCTTCTTCGCCCCGCATCAGGACTATGCTGCCGCCACGAAGCCGGGAGGCGCCGTATCCGAATTCAAGGGGATGGTGCGAGCCTTCCACGAGGCCGGCATTGAGGTCATCCTCGACGTGGTTTACAACCACACCGCTGAGGGCAACCACCTGGGCCCAACCATTGCTTTCCGTGGCATCGACAATGCCGCCTACTACCGTTTGGTAGAAGGCGACAAGCGCCACTACATGGACTACACCGGCACCGGTAACTCCCTGAACGTCCGCCACCCGCACTCCCTGCAGCTGATCATGGACTCCCTGCGCTACTGGGTGTCTGAAATGCATGTCGACGGCTTCCGCTTCGACCTCGCCTCCACCCTGGCCCGCGAACTGCACGATGTCGACCGCCTATCTGCGTTCTTCGACCTCGTGCAACAGGACCCAATCGTCTCCCAGGTCAAGCTCATCGCCGAGCCGTGGGACATCGGCGAAGGTGGCTACCAGGTGGGCAACTTCCCACCACTGTGGACCGAGTGGAACGGTAAGTACCGCGACACCGTCCGCGACTTCTGGCGCGGCGAGCCAGCAACCCTCGGTGAGTTTGCTTCCCGCCTGACTGGTTCCTCCGACCTCTACGCCAACAACGGTCGTCGCCCAACCGCGTCCATCAACTTCGTCACCGCTCACGACGGCTTCACCCTCAATGACTTGGTCAGCTACAACGAAAAACACAACATGGCCAACGGCGAGGACGGCCGCGACGGCGAGTCCCACAACCGTTCCTGGAACTGTGGCGTTGAAGGCCCTACCGACGACGAGGACATCAAGAAGCTCCGCCGCCAGCAGCAGCGCAACTTCCTCACCACTCTTCTGCTTTCCCAGGGCACCCCGATGATCGCCCACGGTGACGAGCTCTCCCGCACCCAGGGTGGAAACAACAACGTCTACTGCCAGGACTCCGAGATTTCCTGGATGGACTGGGAGTTCGTCGAAGAGAACAAGGACTTGGTGGCATTTACGCGTCGCCTCCTCGAAATTCGTCGTGATCACCCAGTTTTCCGTCGCCGTCGCTTCCTCGCGGGTGGCCCGCTGGGCGAGGACATGGAAGATCGCGATATTGCGTGGCTGAACCCAGAAGGTCGCCTCATGACCCAAAGCGACTGGGGATTCACCGCTGGCAAGTCAATCATGGTCTACCTCAATGGCAACGCCATTGCAGAGCCGGATGAGCGTGGCCAGCGCGTCACAGATGACTCCTACCTGCTGTGCTTTAACGCCTACCACGAGGACATCGATTTCACTCTCCCAGATGCGAGCCTCGGTGGCAGCTGGAAGCTCCAAATCGACACGACCGACGAGACCGGCATCCCAGCGGACGAGGAAATCTACTCAGCTGCTGGCCACCTTGTGGTCCCTGCCCGTAGCGCAATGCTGCTCAAGCAGATGACCCCGCCAGCACAGGCAGCTGATTCCTCTGAAGAAGGCGCAGCCAAGTAGAATCGCGGTAGCTTCCCGACTCTACGACCCAAGCAAAGAGTGATGCCCCAGTGATTGCAGCGCACGGTGCCCACGTCAACGTAACGACAACCAGCGTGGACATTCGATACTCCCCCTTGATGGAAGCGCTGCGTCACCGGTCTCACTCGATTGCCATCGCCGACATCACCGATGTCCGCCACCAGGCCCCCACGCCGGTTATTCCCGGCTTCGTGCTTTTCGACGGCCCAGGCCTCACCATCGATTTCGCACCAGGGCAAGCCGAACAGGCCCAGCAGCTCGTTGCTGCAATTGAAGCGGCCCGCCGTGGCGAAGCCCCCACCGACACAGCTGAGGTGCCGATTCCAGGTCTGAGCTTTGTTGCCTTTGACGTAGAAACCGCGAACGCAGATTGGGGTTCCATCTGCCAGATGGGCGCCGTTCGCTTTGTCGACGGCGTCGCCACCGACGAAATTTCCTGGCTTGTATCCCCGCCACCAGGCCTGGAAACCTTCGATCCGGACAACGTTGCCATCCACGGCATCACCGCTGAAGACGTCACCGACGCCCCGGATTTTCCGGAACGCCTCGCAGCGTTTGTCGAGTTCGTCGGCGACTCCCCACTGGTCGCGCACAACGCGCAGTTTGATTTCACGGCGCTGTCCCGCGCCTGCGCCGCTTGTGGCATCGAAGCTCCAACCATGCACTTCGGCTGCACTCTCCTCATGGCCCGTGCGGCACAGCTGGGCTTTGAAAACAACAAGCTTCCCACGGTTTCGGCAGGCCTCGGCGTAGAGCTGTCGAAGCACCACGATGCGACGGCCGACGCCGCCGCCTGTGGCGGTATCGCCGTTGCGCTGGCACGGCGTGCGTCCTACACGGGAAGTTTTCGCGAGTTTTGCTATTCACGAGGGTTCACCATGGGCACGCTCGAGCCGAGCCGCGTCTACCCCGTTCTTCGCGACCGCAGTGGCGCGGGCATTGCGCTGCAGCGCAAGAAGTTCGGTGATTCGAGTGCCCCGGGAACTGCTCAGCCTGTAGTGGAGACGCCTGTGAGCGTCGAGAAGCCCCGGCGCGCGCAGTCGGCGCCTTGGGCCCGCGTGGCCACCCCTGAGGTGATTCCCGATCCCAACCGGGACGCGGATCCGGCCAATCCGTTGTTTGGCCAGAATGTCACTTTGACGGGCGATTTCGCACCTTATGAGAAGGGCGACCTGTGGCAACGGATGGCTGATAAGGGCGCGACGGTCGGTAAGAGCGTGACTAAGAAGACCACCATTTTGGTGTGCGGTCCGTGGGCGTCGAAGACGTCGAAACAAAAGCGTGCTGAGGAGCTCATCGAGAAGGGCCAGGACATCTCCCTGTGGGATGAACAGCAGCTGTATGCTGCCCTAGGACTGGATGAGCAGCCACCATTTTAGAAAATCTTTCCTCCCAAATGGAACCTTTTGCGGGGCTGGTGCAGTCTAAATAAGTAGAGGGATCATTTTAGAAATTTTCGGGGGAAAAATTGCCATCTACTTACGTTCTGCGACTGCGCAGCACCGCACAGCTCGATTCTGTCGCGCTCAGCTGTGACAACTTTGCCACTGCGCCCGCAACCATTGCGCTTTCAGAGCACATTCGAGTCGCCTTCAGCACTGTGGGAATGCCGGAGGCTGACCTTGGTCACGGCGAGCTGACCGGCACCGCGTTGGAGATATGGAATCGCACTGCCCGAGCTGTGCTCGATGAGGCCTCGGATAGCGACTCGCAAACCTTCTTTGTGCGCCACATTCATTCGCCGGATTTGCCTCGCACTGTTCAAATCCGCACGCGCACCGAAGTTATGTCTCAGTGGCTTGCACATCCTCTCCTTTTCACTCAGCTGCACCATTGTGTCAGCACTGTATTCGGAACCGACGACGCCGTCTTTCACGTATTGGGTCCAGACGCGGTCGTGGCAACCCAGGGCGACATCGACGTGCATCAGCTGGATCACACGGGATTGGACATCAATCCCGACTGTTTCTTCCCTCAGTTACGCTTTCACCAGGGATTTCCGGTTGCATCCGAGCTGGTGGCACCGCAGGCTGAAGTCCCAATCAGCCTGTAGTCGACTGGTCGGCACACCTGGCCGATGGGGGGGTCGCTTTCCGGCACGACTGGTCAAATCTCCCTAGACTTGATGCGGAACTAGATCGAAACCTGCCGAGATCACAAAGGACGAACGGACACGATGCGACGCCCAATTACAGCCACTTATCGCCTCCAGCTCAGGGGACCAAAAGCTGACGAATTTGGGCGCGCGTTCGGTTTTGCAGAGGCAGCCGAACAGCTCGAATACCTTGCCGAGCTCGGCATTTCCCACGTCTACCTGTCACCGATCCTCACTGCCTCACCAGACTCGAACCACTCCTATGACGTCATTGACCCGACCACGGTCAACCCAGAGTTCGGCGGGATGGAAGGGTTCAAAACCCTGGCCGAAAAGGCGCATGCGCTCGGCCTGGGCATCATCGTTGACATCGTGCCCAACCACGTTGGCGTGGCAAAGCCGGAGCTCAACGCCTGGTGGTGGGATGTTCTCAAGCACGGACAAGAATCCCAATACGAGCATTTCTTTGACATTGACTGGCACGAAGACAATGGCGCCGGCGGGAAAATGGGCCTGCCTGTGCTGGGCGCGACGGAGGACGTCGATAAGCTCACCATCGACGAATACAACGGCGAACCGGTACTGCGCTACTTCGATCACATCTTCCCGATCAAGCCAGGTACCGAAGGTCAGGATCCCGTGCAGGTGCACGACGCGCAGTCTTACCGTCTGATGTACTGGCGTGACGGCATCATCGGCTACCGTCGCTTCTTCTCGGTGAACGAGCTCGCGGGCCTGCGCCAGGAGGATCCGCTCGTCTTTGAGCACACCCACCAGGTGTTGCGAGAGTTGGTGGCGCTCGACCTGATCGATGGTGTTCGTGTTGACCATCCGGACGGACTCGCCAATCCGTTCAGCTATATCAATCGCCTCCGCGATGTCGTGGGTCCAGATCGCTGGCTCATCGTGGAGAAAATCGTGGGCGTTGAGGAGCCGCTCGATCCCCGTTTGAACGTCGACGGCACCACCGGCTACGACGCGCTGCGCGAGTTCGACGGTGTCTTCGTTGCTCGGGAAGGCGTCGACACGCTGTCGATGCTCGCGATGCAGCACACCGGATCCCCGTGGGATAACGCCTCCTTGATCGCAAATGAGCATGCGCTCAAGCGCGAGGTCGCGGAAAGCGAGCTGGCTGCCGAGGTGCGTCGTCTAGCCCGCGCCATGCGCCGCGACAACTTCTCCACCGCGGGCCCGCACGTCTCGGAGGAACAGCTCATCGACACGATCGTCGAGCTCGTCGCCTTCATGCCGGTTTACCGCGCGGACTACATTTCGCTTTCTCGCGTCACCGCCACCGTCATTGCGCAGATGGTGCAGCGCTTCCCTTCCCACCGCGACGCACTGGACATCATCGCTGCGGCGCTGCTTGTCGACGGCGAAGCTGCCACCCGTTTCGCCCAGGTTTGTGGTGCCGTGATGGCTAAGGGCGTGGAAGACAAGATGTTCTACCGGGCCTCGCGCCTCGTGGCACTTCAAGAAGTCGGTGGTGCTCCTGGCCGATTCGGTGTCTCTGCCGCTGAATTCCATCTGCTCCAGAATGAACGCGCCCTGCTCTGGCCGAAGGCGATGACCACGCTGTCGACCCATGACACCAAGCGTGGCGAGGATACCCGCGCCCGGATCATTGAGCTTTCAGAAGTCCCGAGCGAATTCGTGGAATTCGTCAACCGAATCACGGCCATCACCCCGCCGCCGGACGGCGCGACCGGCCACTTCCTGTTGCAGAACCTGCTGGGCGTGTGGCCCGAAAACGGCGAGCCGACCGACGATCTGCGTGACCGCTTCCAGGCTTATGCGCAGAAGGCCGTTCGCGAGGCCGGCGTCCAGACCACCTGGACCGAACCGAATGCGTCGTTCGAATCCTCTGTCTCCCACTGGGTTGACGCGCTGTTCGACGGCCCAGTCACTGCGCATCTCACTGAGTTCGTCCAGCTCATTGCGCCTGCAGCAACTGATATTTCCCTGGGCCGTAAGATGCTGCAGCTCATCGGAGCTGGCGTTCCTGACATTTACCAGGGCTGCGAATTCTTCACGGATACCCTCGTGGACCCTGACAACCGTCGCTTCGTTGACTACACCGCGCGCAGCCAAAAGCTCGCGGTCCTCAAGGAGCACGGACTGGATGAGGATGCAGACGCCGACCTGAAGAAGCTCGCAGTAGTCAATGCGGCCCTGCGCACCAGGCAGGAACGCCCAGAGTGCTTCGTGGGGGCCGATTACCAGGCGGTATACGCAGTGGGCCCAGCCGAAGCCAACATGGTGGGTATGGCCCGTGGTACCTCTGAACGGGATATCCAGGTCATTGCAGTGGCCACGCGAAAGCCAATCATTCTGGAACGTGGCGGTGGCTGGGGCGAAACCACGCTCACGCTGCCGGAAGGCACCTGGCATGAGGAACTCACGGATCGTACTTTCAGAGGCACCGTGAAGTTGGAGGAATTGCTCAGCCTCATGCCGACCGCACTGCTTACCTTGGTGCGTAGCTAGCATAGACGCATGGGAACGAGACGGATTCCGCAACTGGGTGCCACCTACCACGAATGGCTTCGTGCGCACCCAACTGTTGCCACCGCTTTTCGAGACACCATCGAAGAAATGCTCGTCGACGCTGGCGTCTCCTTCGACCGCGTCGTTGCCAGGGTGAAGGAATGGCGCTCTCTCAAAGCCAAGGCGATGCAACGCACCCCGGAGGGAGACTTTCGCTACCCCGATCCGTGGAATGACATCAAGGACATCGTAGGCATCCGCATCACCACCTACTTTTCTGCCGATATCCCGGTGGTGCTCGACATTCTTGGCAAGCAGTTCACGGTGTTAAAGAGCGTCGATAAGGCGGCGGAAACCCGCATTGCTGGTGGTTTCGGCTACGGTTCGCACCACCTTGTTTTGCAAGTCCCGAATGATTCCGAAGACTTGGCTGAGTTCCGTGGCCTCATTTTCGAGGTGCAGGTGCGCACCGTCCTGCAGCACGCGTGGGCCGAATTCGAACACGACATCCGATACAAAGGCACCGACGTGCACGACCCACGCATCGATAGGGCCTTTGCCTTGGCTGCCGGGCTCATCGAGCTCGCTGATCAACAGTTCGACCAAATCGCGCGCATCCAGGGCGAAGCCCCCACCACTGGTGATGATGTCGAGCTCAGCGCAGAAACCCTGCCGGGTGTGTTGGCGATGCTCGTCGGCAAACGCTTCCCTCAGTCGCGCTCCGAATACTACTCGTGGCTCGAAGACATCCTCGCGGTCAATGGCATCACCACGGTGAGTGAACTGCGCGATCTCCTCGACGACACCGACATCGCTGCCGTCGAAGGCGCACTGAAATACCAATTCGTCCCAGGCCAGGTACGCATTATCGACGACCTCCTCCTCAGGCGCTTCGGCAACGCACATATCGAACGCACCCAAGGCCTGGGCAAACATGCATCTCAGCGCGCGGGGCGACTACGGAAACGACTCGGTGTCATGGTCGATGCTGGCATTGCCGTCGACGTAGACTAGGTTTAACATCAGTAGTGACAATCACAACGTACTAGGAGTAACAATCGTCATGGGTTCCATGCTGCAAGAATTCCCACAGCTCGCCGATGCTCTACACGTCTGGGCCCTGACCATCGCAGATTTCTTCCGCGAGTACGGCATCAACTTCCCACCCGCTGACTGGGGTCTCGGGCTGTAATTTGTAGGGCTTAAAAAGACCTCCCTCCTGCCAGTTTCGGCATGAGGGAGGTCTTTTAGTTCTATGTCCTACCCATCAACCTGTCGATCTCGCGACGTTCTCTCTTGGTAGGTCGGCCTGCGCCTCGATCACGGCGAGGCATGGACATCAGGATTTCCTTCGGCGGTGGGGGTGGTGAATGGTCGATGTAGCAGGTGCGAGCAATGGGAGCGCCAACGCGTTTGTTGATCGTTTCCACCACTTCGACATCCCATTGCTTGTGGTCAACCCACACCCGGACTCGATCCCCGGGGACGATGCTCTGCGAAGGTTTCACTGCTACGCCATTGAGCTTGACGTGTCCGGCTTTGCACGCTTCCGCGGCTGCCGAGCGGGTCTTCATGAGTCTGACTGCCCATACCCAGGCGTCAATTCGAACTGAAGCCACTAGTACTGATCGCGGTGATTAACGATCTTTTGCACGCGGCGGTAGTTCACAAAACCGCCCACAACAGCGACGACCAGTCCGAGTACCAGGAAGATTGGATCGACGAGCAGCCACAGGGCGACGCCACCGACAAGGCCGGAAGCGACAGCGATCGCGCCGTTGCGGGAGTACTTTCGCACGGCAGCTTTACGTTGCTCAATGGGATTACGAGGGTACGGTTGCATCGTCATGATGCCAATGTTAGCAGCGACCTTCAATCCATTGGGTTCCAATAAGCGCAGGTGTCACGCTGCCCCGGGTGGTTTCTGCAAGAAAGGCTTCGAGGCGAGGAAGCTCTCCTGGCGCCACCCCAATGCGATAGTCCACCATTGATCCATAAGCAGTGTCTACTACGTCAAACCCGTGGCCACGAATCTCGGCCTCGATTCGCCCGGCGATGGCATGGTCCAGGCTGACCAGGTAAAGCTCTCTGAGGGTTCGGGTCGTGCTGCGCACGTCGGCAAGCGCGGAGTTCACTGATTCGGAGTAGGCGCGTACCAAACCGCCGGTGCCCAGCTTGATGCCGCCAAAATAGCGCACGCTGACTGCGACGATGTCCCGGAGCCCACTGCCGCGCAGCACGTCCAGCATCGGAAAACCCGCGGTTCCGGAGGGCTCGCCATCATCGCTGGACCGCTCCACCGGGTTGGCGCCGTCGACGTGGTAAATGAAGGCGCTGCAGTGATGACGCGCATCGGGGTATTCCGACTTCAGCTGAGCGACGAATTCGCGCGCGCTGGCCTCATCAGTTGCCCTCGTGATGAATCCCAGAAAAGTGGAACGCTTGATTTCTAGCTCGCTGCGGAAAACCTCGCCAGCGACGGGACGGCGGTAACTTGTCTCGTTCAAGCGACCACGCAACACAGATCGGTGCGCAGCGCAGCGGGATCCATATCAGGCGTCGGCTGGGTGACATAGAGCTCCCAGCAAGGGCCCGCAGGCTCGTGTCCCTTGGCTGCTACATCTTTGACAAACTCCGCCCACGCTAGAGGCAATCCTTCGTAGCCACCCCAATACTCTGCGCGGGCGATTAGGCCTCCGGGCAACGAGGACTCTGTGAGATTCGGGTCCGCCTCTGCCAGCTGCCCCGGAAAGCCAATTTCCACATCGAGGGTCTCCGCCATGCGCGTATACATTGCTACAGCCGGGCCGGATGGTTGCACCAGGCCTTCGGTGATTGCTGCGTGGAAGCGGGCGAAGGTGGCGTCGAAAAGCTCAGGGAGGTGCTGCTGCGCCACGCCCTCGCGCTTGACGACGACCGTCGGCACGGAATCGCGGTGAGCGATCTCAACCTTCGTGATCATTGCTCTAGAATACCAACACCCGCGGATACCCCTTGACCTGCGGGTCCTCAGGGGCTACAACGATGATCTCCCCTGCTTCGCTCAGCGTTGGGTTCGCGCGCACCGCATACACACCGTGATGGGGATGCCGATCAACGTCCAACGCGACCTGCAGCGCCCGCGCCAACCAGAGCCTCGTGTCCGGATCAGGACACGTAATAGCTAACTTTTCGGGGTGATGCCGATAAGACGAGGCGATCTCCCCCACCCGCGCGAGATCTCGCTGCTTCCACGCCCCTTCCGGCGCGATCACTTCCGCGATGAGCCCGCGCAGCTGTTGAGCGGTGGTGGTGGCGGAGTCCCGCCCCTGAAGCAAGGACGTTGCGTAGGCTGCGAACGAGGCGACAGAAGAATTTAGTCGTCGCCTCAGCTCTTGTATTTCTTCGCTTGAAAGCTCAAGCTGCTCCAGCACATCCTTTTCCTGGCTCATGGCTTCAAGTTTTCCATGCTGCTTTCGCTGCTGCCAGGTGAAAAAATCATTAGCCTGGGAGTCATGTCTGTTTTTGAAGTGTGGGCCCCGAACGCAACCGATGTCCGCCTGGAGGTGGACGGCGCTACCTTTGAAATGCGCGCCCGTGACAATGGTTGGTGGGAGTGCGACAAACAAAAGCAGCCTGGCCAGCGCTACGGGTTTTCGCTTTTCGACGGCAACAGCTGGTCATCCGTAGTCCCCGACCCTCGCACCACCGAACAACCGGACGGCGTTCACGGCCTATCGCGCGTGAGCGAGACGCATTTCGAATGGACGGATCAGGGCTGGACGGGACGTGTGCTCCCGGGGCAGGTGATTTACGAGCTTCACGTTGGCACGTTCACCCCGAATGGCACTTTCCGGGGTGTGATAGACAAGCTCGACTACCTGAAGGACCTTGGGGTTACGACCATTGAATTGATGCCGGTGCAGCCTTTCGCCGGTGATCGAAATTGGGGATATGACGGTGTCCAGTGGCATGCAGTGCACGAGGGATACGGTGGCCGCACTGGTCTGAAGGAGCTCGTCAACGCGGCCCATAACAAGGGCATGGCAGTGATGATGGACTGCGTATTCAATCACTTTGGCCCCGAGGGCAACTACAACGGCATGTTCGGCCCTTACACGCAGGCGGGCGAGACGCCATGGGGTGACATCGTCAACCTCAGCGGTTTTGGATCCGACGCCGTTCGTTCCTACATTCACGATGCGGTACGCATGTGGTTTGAAGAATTTCATGTTGACGGCATCCGACTGGATGCAGTGCAGACCCTGTGGGATCCCGGCGCGATCCACCTTCTGGAACAGCTCACCTTCCTGAAAAACGAAGTCGAGGCCACCACGGGCATTCCGCGCACGTTGATCGCCGAATCTGATCAAAACGATCCCCGCCTCGTCGGCGCGCAGGACGCTGGGGGCTACGGACTCGATGGCCAGTGGATTGACGATGTGCACCATGCGCTGCACACGCTGGTTTCCGGCGAGAACCATGCCTACTATTCCGACTTCGGCACCACTGATGTGCTGGCTGCTGCCATCAAGCAGGTGTTCTTTCACGCGGAGACGTTTTCAACCTTCCGTGGCCGCACACACGGTCGCAGGCTGGACACCACCATCGTGCCGGCTTTCAAATTTGTCACGTACACCACGACGCACGACCAGGTTGGCAACCGCGCCATTGGAGATCGCCCCTCCATGAACTTGTCCCCTACCCAGCAGGTGCTCAAGGCAGCGGTAATCTACAGCCTGCCATTTACCCCGATGCTGTTCATGGGTGAGGAATTCGGCGCGCGTACGCCGTTTTGCTTCTTTGTGTCGCACTCCGACCCTGAGCTGCTGCGGATGACTCGAGAGGGTCGATTGAACGAATTCAAGCGCAGCGGTTGGAATGCTAATCAGGTCCCAGATCCCGGCGAGGAAGCCACCTTCCTGAAGTCAAAGCTGGATTGGGATTTCGATCAAAAGCAGCAGCACATTTTTGAGGCGTACCGCACCCTCCTTCGTCTGCGCAAAGAGCTGAAGCTGGCCCGACCTTACTTGGAACACCTCGACGTCATCTACGACGAGAACTGGCTGGCGCACTCCCACGGTGATGTCACTTTCGTGGCCAACTTCTCAGACGAACCAGTCACTGTGCCTTTCGGTGGCGAGCTCGTCTACTCATTCACCTCACCACAGGTAGGTGCGGAGCAGACGACGCTCGATCCGTGGGGTTTTGCCTTCCTTAGGTAAGGAAGTCGTATTCCGGCGTTCCCGGGCGCAGCTGCTGGCAATAGATTTTTGATTGTTCCATGCGTTCCAGGAGCTCTGGTAAGTCGCTGGCGCGGCCTAGTTGAATGCCCACCAAGGCGGCACCGGTGTCTCGGTTGTTTCGCTTGAGGTATTCGAAGCGAGTGATGTCATCGTCCGGGCCCAATACCTCATTGAGGAAGTGGCGGAGCTGGCCTGGTTCTTGTGGGAAGTTAACCAAGAAATAGTGTTTGAGCCCCTGGTGAACGAGTGATCGCTCCACGATTTCGTTGTAGCGCAACACGTCGTTATTGCCACCGGAGATGATGCACACGATGGTTTGCCCAGGGGTGATTGGCATCGCGCCGAGCGCCGCCACACTCAACGCTCCGGCTGGTTCCGCGACGATTCCCTCGTTTTGGTAGAGCTCGAGCATGTCCGTACACACTGCTCCCTCGGAGATTGCCACCATATGCAAGCGGGAACGCTGCTTGTCTACAACGTGGTAGTTCAGGTCTCCGACTCGCTTCACTGCTGCCCCATCGACGAAGGGATCGATGTCGTGAAGGGTGACGGGACCATTGTTGTCCAGCGCTGCTTGCATCGATGCAGCCGTTGCAGGTTCTGCGCCAATGACCGCGGTGCGCGGCGACATGTCATGGAGGTAAGAGATCACTCCGGCAAGTAGCCCGCCTCCGCCAACCGGTACGACGACGGCGTCGGGGTGCTTACCCATGGCCGTGAGCTGCGAGAGGATCTCGGCCGCGACAGTGCCTTGACCGATGATCGTGTCTCGCGCGTCAAATGGTTCGACCATGGTTGCGCCAGTTTGCGTTGCATCCTCGCGCGCCGCAGCTGCAGCCTCATCAAAGTTGGCTCCGACCAAACGCAGTTCGACCGAGTCTTTGCCGTGCACCTTGATGCGGCTCAGCTTTTGCTTTGGAGTTGACTCGGGGACGTAGATGCGCCCTTTGATTCCCAACGCATGGCAGGCATAGGCAACACCTTGGGCGTGATTTCCCGCAGAGGCGGCGACGATTCCGGCGGCTCGTTCCTCCTCGCCAAGTTGAACAATGTTGTTATAGGCGCCGCGGATCTTGTAAGACCGCACGTCTTGTAAATCTTCTCGTTTGAGGTACACCTGTGCACCGGTCGCCTCCGACAAACGGGGGCAATATTGCAGTGGGGTCGGGGCGATCACCGTGGAAATTCGTGCCTGCGCGAGTTGAATATCTGCTGCTCGAATGGCGGCATTCTCTGCTAGTGACAACGACTTTTCCAGGTTTTGGTGATCAGACATGCACTTATTCTACGCCCCACAACGCCCACATAGTGAAATCTTCGTCTCAAAATTGAAATTCATTCAAGGTTTACCTTGTAGATACGCCACCTTTATGTAGCGGGCCCATACTAATCAATCGTTATCGTCCGTTTATTTTCCTGGAGTCGAGAAGTCGTGAAGATTCGCTTTGGCGCTATCGCTACCGCTCTGGCCACGAGCACCACGCTGGTCCTTTCCACACCTGCACACGCTGCCATCGTTGCTAACCCAATCACCCACATTGCAGCTGATTCGACGATCACCGATATCAAGCCAATTGGCACGCATGAGACTGGCCAGTTTGAGCAGTCCGCAGCCGAAATCGTCTCCTTCCACGCTGCCTCCAAGCGCCTCATGGTTGTCAATGCCCAGTCCGGAGCCATCACTGTTCTCGACGCATCCAACCCTGCAGCCCTGACCGAACTTCACACCGTTTCTGCCGGTGCAGGCACCACCGTCAACTCTGTTGCAGTGCGTGAAGACGGCCTCGCAGTCGCCGCCGTCGAGCCTGCCAACAAAACCGATGAAGGCTCCGTCATTTTCTTCGACGCAGCAGGCTCCGGCGAGATCCTGGGCCAGCTCCCAGTTGGCTCCCTCCCAGACATGGTCACCATCTCCGAGGACGGCAAGTACGCTCTCGTAGCAAACGAAGGTGAACCAGCAGATGACTACTCCGTCGACCCAGACGGCTCCGTTTCTGTCATCACCCTGCCGAAGACTGTTGCCACAGCCACCGAGGTCCGCACCGCAACCTTCACCGCTTTCGAAGGCAACCTCCCTGAAGGCGTCCGCGTCTTTGGCCCAGAAGGCACCGATGTGCAGAACCTGGAGCCAGAGTACATCTCCACTAAGGATGGCAAGGCATACGTCACCCTGCAGGAAAACAACGCTGTGGCCGTCATTGACATCGCCACCGCAACCGTCGAAGACATCCTGCCACTGGGCACCGTTGACTTCTCCAAGGTTCCATTCGACTTCTCCGACAAGGACGGCAAGACCGAGCTGCGCAACGCGCCGGTGAAGGGCCTGCGCCTCCCTGACTCCATCGGCACCTACTCCGCTGGCGGCCAGACTTACTTCGTCACCGCTAACGAGGGTGACTCCCGCGACTGGGACGGCTACTCTGAGGAAGAGCGCGTAAAGAAGCTCGACCTCGCTGAGGACTTCGCAGGACTGACAGCAGAGCAGATCGCCGAGCTGCAGACGGAAGAGAACCTCGGCCGACTGAAGGTCACCACCTCCCTCGGCAAGAACGACGCCGGTACCTTCGACGAGCTTTACACCTTCGGTGGTCGCGGCTTCTCCATCTTCGACACCGCCGGAAACCTGGTCTTCAACTCCGACGACCAGTTCGAGTCCATTCTGAAGGACATCCCAGGCGTCCTATTCAACTCCGACCACACCGAAAACGAAGCTGACGGCCGCTCCGACGACAAGGGCCCAGAGCCAGAAGGCCTCACCATCGGCAAGATCGGCGACCGCACTTACGCTTTCATCGGCCTGGAGCGCGTCTCCGGCATCATGGTTTACGACATCACTGATCCAACCGCCGCGAAGTTCGAGGCCTACATCAACAACCGCGACTTCACCGCCGACACAACCACCCCAGCTGCTGGCGACCTGGGCCCAGAAGGCCTGACCTTCATCCCAGCCAAGGACTCCCCTAACGGCAAGCCTCTGCTGGCCGTGGGCAACGAGGTCTCCGGCACAACCACCGTCTACGAGATCACCGCACCAGTTGCAGATTCCGGCAACGGCTCCTCCGAGGGATCCTCCGGCTCTAGCGCAGGTTCCTCCACCGGCGGCATCTTTGCAGCTATCCTCGCCGTTCTCGGCGTAGTGGGCGCACTGTTCCAGCTCCCTGGCCTGCAGCAGCAGCTGATGGCCCTGCTGAACAAGGCAATGGGCCGCTAGTAGCCCAACGCAATAGCTCCCCGACGATATGTCGGGGAGCTATTCGTTAACCCAGGATTCCCGGCCCCATCGTGGCCTTCAGGTCTCCCATGAGGCTGCCGGTTCGGTTTACCCGCAGGTGTTCGCCGAGGACCATGGTGGTTGAGTTCTCGCCGTCGACAAGCTTGAGATAAACGTCTGACTCGCCTGCGTTGGCCAGCAGCACTTCCTTCAGCTTGGCGATGTTCTCCATCGTGCACTGATCGGTCCGCATCACGAGGCGCAGTGGCAAGCCCGCACCGCCACCGATCCCGAGTTCCGGTTGCTTGAGCGCGTCGCAGAACAGGCTCATGCGGTCGTCACGAATAGAGACATGCGCCTTGGCCAAAATGATGTTGTCTTCCACGATCTTCGTGGATTCGAGCGCGTACACCTTGTTGAAGACCAGCAGCTCCACGGAGGCGCCGTTGTGGTCTTCCACCGTCACGATGGCCCACGGTGAGCCGTCCTTCTTGCTGTAGCGCTTATCGACGGCAGAGATGATGCCACCGATCGTCACTTCGGCTCCGTGTCGCAGTTCCCCACCAAGAATGGTGGTGAGCGCAGTATCAGTTTGCTCGGCCAGGGCTTCCTCGTAGCCATCGAGCGGGTGCCCGGAGACGTAGAGGCCTAGCATTTCGCGTTCGAGGGCGAGCTCGTGGCGACGCTCCCAGTTTTCCTCCGGGACCTGCACCGCGAAGAAGTTCTCCACTTCCTCTGAATCCCCGAAACCTGCGAACAGGTCAAACTGCCCCTTATCCGCGGCCTTCTTTGTGGCGATCACGGCGTCGACGGCATCCTCATGGATCAGCATCAGGCCTTTTCTAGGATGCCCAAGGGAGTCGAAGGCGCCGGCCTTGATCAGCGATTCCGTCACACGCTTGTTGCACGGAACGGTGTCGATCTTGTCCAGGTAATCGGAGAAGTCCTTGAACGCTCCCTTTTCAGTGCGGGTGGCGACGATCGATTCCACCACGTCTTCACCCACGTTGCGGACGGCGCCAAGACCGAAGCGAATGTCTTCGCCGACTGCCACGAAGTCAAGCACGGATTCATTGACATCCGGTGGCATAACTTTCAGACCGAGGTGACGGCAGTCCGCAAGATAGATGGCCGACTTGTCCTTCTTGTCGGACACCGAGGTGAGCAGCGCTGCCATGTATTCAGCTGTGTAGTTTGCCTTAAGGTAGGCGGTCCAGAAGGACACCAGGCCGTAGCCTGCCGCGTGGGACTTGTTAAACGCGTACGCTGCGAACGGTTCGATGGTGTCCCACAGCGCCTTGATGGCTTCGGAGGAGAAGCCATTGGATTTCATGCCGGCCTCGAAGTTGACGAATTCCTTCGCCAGCACCTCAGGCTTCTTCTTACCCATGGCTTTACGGAAGCCGTCTGCCTGACCAGCTGTGTAGTTAGCGACCTTCTGCGAAATACGCATGATCTGCTCCTGGTACACGATCAGACCATAAGTATCGCCCAGGATGTCCTTTAGCGGTTCTTCCAACTCAGGGTGGATCGGCTTGATTTCCTGTCGGCCATTCTTGCGGTCGGCGTAGTCCAGGTGGGCGTTCACGCCCATCGGGCCAGGTCGGTACAGTGCGAGTGCCGCGACGATGTCATCGAAGCCGGTTGGCTCCATACGCTTGAGCAACTCACGCATGCCGCCACCATCGAGCTGGAACACACCCAGGGTATCGCCACGGGCGAGCAGCTTGTAGGTTTCCTCGTCCTCGGTGGTCAGGCCTTCCAGATCCAGGTCGATGCCACGGTTGCGTTTGATGTTCTCCAGGGCATCACCGATGACGGTGAGGTTACGCAGACCCAGGAAGTCCATCTTCAGCAGGCCGATGGCCTCACAGGCTGGGTACGGCCAACCGGTGATGAGTGCGCCGTCCTGCTGTCGCTTCCACATTGGGATGCAATCGAGCAGTGGTACCGACGCCATAATGACGGCACAGGCGTGCACGCCCGCCTGCCTGACGACGCCTTCGAGGCCACGAGCGGTGTCGTAGATCTTTTTGACATCCGGGTCAGTTTCAATGAGGTTTCGGACCTCACCAGCCTCGCCATAGCGAGGGTGCTCCGGATCAGTGATACCGGAGAGCGGAATGTCCTTCGCCATGATCGCGGGAGGCAGGGCCTTGGTGATGCGATCGGCGATTTGATAGCCCGGCTGACCGAACTGCACGCGAGCAGAGTCCTTCAGCGCCTGCTTGGTCTTCACCGTACCGAAGGTGATCACCTGGGCGATCTTGTCCTCACCCCAGCGTTCAGAGGCGTAACGGATCATTTCGCCGCGACGACGATCGTCGAAGTCGATATCGATATCGGGTGCGGACGGACGTTCCGGGTTGAGGAAGCGCTCGAACAGCAGTCCGTGCTCGATCGGGTCGATGTTGGTGATGGTGAGCGCATATGCGACGAGTGCACCAGCTGCAGAACCACGACCAGGTCCCACACGAATACCGATGGAGCGGGCGTGCTTGATCAGTTCGGCCACGATAAGGAAGTAGGACGGGTAACCCTTCATATCGATGACTTCGATCTCGTACTTCGCGCGATCGATGTATTCCTGAGGTACGTCTTTGCCCGGGAAGCGATCCTGGAGGCCTTGCATCACCTCGTGGTACAGCCAAGAGGTTGGGGTCTCACCTTCTGGGACGTCTGCGATTGGCATACGGTCGTGTGGGTGCTCGGCCCACACTTCGCTGTAATCCTGCACTCGCTCCGCGATGAGCAGCGTGTTGTCGCAGGCGCCAGGCACGGTGTGATCCCAGTTCTTGCGCATTTCGGCGGCCGACTTAATGTAGTAGCCCGTTCCGTCGAATTTGAACCTATCTTCGTCGTGAAGCGTCTTGCCCGTTTGCACACAGAGCATGGCCTCGTGGGCTTGCGCCTGGGACTCGAGCACGTAGTGGCAGTCGTTGGTGACGAGCGGTGGCAGGTCGAGCTTGCGGCCGATTTCTAGCAGTTCGGAGCGGACGCGGTTTTCAATTTCGAGCCCGTGGTCCATGAGCTCAAGGAAGTAGTTTTCCTTGCCGTAAATGTCCTGCCACATAGCGGCAGCTTCCAGCGCTTCGTTGAACTGTCCGAGGCGGAGGCGGGTCTGGACGTCGCCGGAGGGGCAACCGGTGGTGGCGATGATGCCAGAGGCGCGCTCGGCGATGATTTCTGCGTCCATGCGTGGCCACTTGCCCAATTGGCCTTCATAAGAGGCCATGGAGGACAGGTAGAAGAGATTACGCAAGCCCTCGACGTTTTCGGCAAGCATCGTCTGGTGCAGATAGGCGCCGGATGCAGACACATCGTCGGCTTTCTGGTGAGGTTCACCCCACCGGATGCGCTGTTTGTTGAATCGAGATTCGGGCGCAAGGTAGGCCTCGATGCCAATGATCGGCTTGACTCCCACTTCCGTCATCTTGCGGTAGAAGGCGTCGGATCCGTACATGTTGCCGTGGTCGGTGATTCCCACTGCCGGCATACCCTGCCGGAGTACTTCGTCGGCCAGCATGTCGATCTTCGCCATTCCGTCGAGCATCGAATACTCGGTGTGGTTGTGAAGATGAACGAAGGAAGAATTGCCCATAGGTGCAGAGTCTATCGAATTGGGCTGCCTCTGACGAACGTGGGCTGTTACCGCCCTCACTCCCCTATTTTAACGTGCCCAAAAACACCCCTCACCAGGCCAAAGAAGCGTTCCTTAATTGTTACATTTGGGTTAACATTGACTACAGAAGCAATCACCTCCCATCCTAAGAGGAAATCATGTTCAATTTTGTCACTCCGCTAGAAAGCAATGCGGACCTGTTCGCCGACTACTACTTTGGCACCACTTCCAACAACACCCTCAACACCGAGTTTGAGGACGCCCTCCTCGAAGACGATCTTCGCTTGGCGAGCTAACCCCCGGGGCGGGTAAACTCACCCGTCATGATCTACGCGCTGCTGGCTTACCTGCTGTGGGGAGGGTTTGCTGCATTCTTCCCGCTGCTAAAGCCTGCGGAGCCCCTCGAAATTCTCGCCCACCGCATCGTGTGGACGGCCTTCATCATGCTGGCCATCATCCTGGTGCGGGGCACGATCAAGGAATTGCGGCGCGCCGATCGCGCGACATGGATTCAGGTTATCCTCGCGTCATTCTTTATTGCCATCAACTGGCTGGCCTACGTCATCGCAGTGAATACGGGTCACGTGGCCGAGGCGGCGTTGGGTTATTTCATCAACCCGCTGGTCAACGTACTACTTGGCATGGTGTTCCTCGGCGAGCGCCTCAGGCCCCTCCAAAAGCTCAGCGTGACAATCGCAGCTGCAGCAGTACTTCTCCTCGCTCTATTCTCCGGCCAGCCACCCGTCTTGGGCCTGGTGTTGGCGTTCTCCTTCGGCATTTACGGGCTTCTGAAGAAGAAAATCCAACTTTCCCCTGAAGCGTCTCTGTCTGCAGAAACTCTCGTTCTTTTTCCGATCGCCCTGGGATACCTCGGCTATCTCACACTCAAAGGCACGTCTACCTTCACCACTGAAGGCCCTGGGCACGCAGCGCTGCTGATTTCCTCGGGCATCATCACTGCTGTGCCATTGTTGCTCTTCAACAAGGCAGCTCGAATGATTCCGCTATCCACCATCGGCATGCTGCAATACCTGACTCCAACGATGCAAATGCTGTGGGCGGTGGTCGTGATGAAGGAAGATCTGGCAGCTGTCCGCTGGATCGGTTTCTGCATCATTTGGGTGTCGGTTTCTGTGTTCCTCACCGATATCTGGCTGCAGCGCAAGCAACAGCGAAAGACTAATCCACCTTCACAGGCCTGATGCCGAATCTGCCCCAGATCGCGTCCGGCGGTAGCACCTCCACCGCAGCAATCCCGGGCGCAGTGGATAGTGCCTGCAACGCCTCAGCGTCGTCATAGACGACCACCGAGGTAACGGCAGCGTCAGTCCAGCGGTGAATCACATCCGAGCGCTTGTCGACGCCCACAGGCTCCGGCAGCGGCACCGGCGCATGATTCAGCGAGACCGCAGCACACACCCGTTTGACATCAAGCTGATCCAACGCCGAAACATCGCCTGACACAGACAAGGTGACGAGAGCAAAACTTGTGCCGGAGCTGTCGGCTACCGACGCAGCTGCCCGATCCCGATACGTCGCAAAGCTCTCCCCTGCTTCCATACCGACCTGATCGCCGCGCACACGTGGCGCCACCTCGGAATGGTCAAACGAGGCCCACACGAGCGCACCCGCGATCACGAGGCAGCTGAGTCCCGCTAGTGTTTCCCGGATCATCCGCGGAGCACGTCCAAGGCGTGTTGTAGATCCGCTGGATACGGGGATTCGATCTCCATGAACCGCCCATCAGCAGGGTGATGGAAGCCCAACTTCACGGCGTGCAACCATTGCCGGATAAGTCCCATGCGCTTGCTCAGCCCAGGGTCGGAACCGTACATCGGGTCGCCACAGCACGGGTGGTGCAGCGAAGAAAAGTGAACGCGAATCTGGTGGGTTCGGCCAGTTTCCAGGTGGACCTCCAACAGGGTCGCTTCCCGAAACGCCTCAATGGTTTCGTAATGCGTCACCGAAGGCTTGCCGTCCGTAGTGACCGCAAACCGCCACCCCGCGGACGGGTGCCGCCCAATTGGCGCATCAATCGTTCCTGTGAGCGGATCAGGATGCCCCTGCACAAGCGCATGATAGGTCTTGGTCACCGTCCGGTCCCGAAACGCCCGCTTCAGCACGGAGTATCCCCGCTCGGACGCAGCCACGACCATCACCCCGGACGTACCCACGTCAAGCCTCTGCACGATTCCCTTGCGCTCCGGAGGCCCCGACGTCGAAATCCGAAATCCCGCGGCAGCCAACCCGCCGACCACAGTTGGCCCCTCCCAACCCACTGTTGGGTGTGCGGCAACGCCAACGGGCTTATCAACGACGATCACGTCATCATCCGAGTACAAGATGTTCATCCCCGGAACCAGCTCCTCCTTTGGAACCAGTGGCGCCGGGGGCTCCGGCAATGTGACATCCAGCCAAGAGTCAGCCGTCAGGCGTTCGGATTTTCCGACCGGACGGCCGTCGATAAGCACGTCGCCCGCTTCCGCGAGGTCGGCGGCCACCGTGCGGGATAGCCCGAGGAGCTTTGCCAGCGCGGCGTCCACGCGCATACCCGCGAGTCCTTCAGGAACTGGAAGCTGTCGAGATTCACGCATGTGCCCGCTCCTCTCGCATGATGCCGAGTACGAAACAGATCACGCCGATGGTGATGCAGGAGTCGGCGATGTTGAACACCGCGAAACTTCCCACGGAAATGAAGTCCACGACGTGTCCAAAATAGAACCCAGGGGCGCGGAAAAGGCGGTCGATGAGATTGCCAAGCGCGCCACCAGCAATCAAGGCAAGGCCCACGGCTTGCCACTTTTCAGGGACCTTTCGGCTGTACCACGCGATTCCGAGCACGAAACAGATCTGAATCGTGGTGAAAAGCCAAGTCGAATTGGTTCCCATGGAAAATGCCGCACCAGGATTAAACAGGAGGTAGAAGCGGAACCAGTCGCCAAAGATGGGCATTGGCACCCCGGGCTCTAGGGTCGCCATCATGATGGCTTTGGTTAGCTGGTCGATGGCTGCGGCCACGATAGCCACCAGGGCCATCAACGTGACATAACTCCTACTCTGTCCACTCACGAGTTCTATCATTCCCTAAACCCCGTGCGATTTTCCATTTGCCCCTCGGGGTGTTTCGCCCATCAGGGACGAACTAGTACCTTTGATGGTTATGAAAACACGGCTGCTCCCCCTGCTCCTCGCGTTGTCCATCGGCGTGCTCAGCGCCTGTGGCTCTGACAAACCAGCCACGCCGGAACAACAGCCCGTCGCACTGTCAGTCGACCCGCCGAAGGTTTCGCTGACTTCCAAGGGAGAGGGCGAAGCAGCCGTCATCGCTTACAAAGACGCGGGTGCAAACCAAGAAAGCACCGTGGAGTTCACGGACGGCTTCGACCAAGGAACCGGTGAAGCCGGCACCCTGCCCGAGGAGGCGCCACAGAACCCGCACGTAGACACCCTGAGCGCAACCCTCAACGCCTCCACCACCGGCTCCGAGAAGCGCGATGTCGCCATCAAGATGAGCAAAGCAAACCACTCCAACCTCGCCTTTGCTTCCGACGTGAACTCCGCAGAAGGATTCGAGTTGGGTTGGACCGCGCAAGCCTCAGGTCGAAGCGAGACAGTGAAGCTGAAGGCACCCGAAAAGTCCAGCGACCAGGGCCGCGCTATCGCCGAACTCTACCTAATGAAGCTGCTTGCCCAGCCCATCATCTTCCCCACGGACCCGGTTGCTCCCGGCGCAACCTGGACCGTAGAAAACCGCGTCGCCGGAGACTCAACCATGCTGCGAAGCACCACCTATACATTGGTCTCACACAAAGGCTCGATCGTTGAACTGGACGCCACTATCTCCGAACGGCCAGCAGTGACCGCACTAACCCTAGACGGCGAAGGCGGACAGGGAGAGCTCAAGGTGATCAACTCTCACTCGATAGGCACCGGTCGATTCACCATCGACCTCGCCAAACCTATTCCCACTGCCGGAAAGTTTTCCCTCACCACTCGCGTGACCTACGGACAAGACAATTCCACCAAACGCGTCTTTCAAGACTTCAACTCTGGAATCACCTTCAAATAGCAAAAACCCTCGGTGCGGCAGGCACCGAGGGTTTTGGTCTAGGCCAGTTTACTTAACCTTGCAAGTATTGACGCCGAGGATGCGGTACAGCGGGCAGAATCCCACGACCGCCGTCAGAGCCATGATCGCTGCAACAACCCACAGCACGATCGACGTAACACCAGAAGTGACAACCGCCGCCAAAGCACCAGCGACAACAGCCACAACGCCACGCAGTGCGCGGTCGACAGTTCCCTCATTTGTTTTCATGTCACTGATTCTAAATCGTTTAGACAGAATTTGAACTGTGGAGAGGTAGATGTCACATCAACTTGCAGCTGCGGGAGTAAATCTTTCCCCCACTAGGACGCATTTTCAACCGTTTCCCCAGGAGAGCTAGTCCAATTACGGGTCGTTTTTCCTCCCCAAAGAAAACTTTCCCCTCTTAGGACCTGTTTCTCGGCAAAACGCCAGGAAGACCAGCCCAAAGAGGGGAAAGATTTCCGAAAACTAGTGGCTAGGCATTCCAGCCTGCTGCTCACACATCGGTGGCACCTTGCTTGGCTCAACGGTGTTCTTGATCAGGGTGCAGGCCCAGGACTGAGACAGCTTCCAGGTACCGCCCTCGTTGATGAATTCAACGTTTTCAGCGGACTGTGGCTCGCGGCCTGGGATGGTGAAGTTGACGGTAGCCAGGACGGATTCTGGGGTGTAGCCAGGAAGGATTGGGTCAACAACCTGGAAGTTGGCGCCGGACTCGGCCTTGGACTGAGTCATGGTCTCGAAGAGCTCAGGGGCGGTTTCGCCGCCCTGGACAGTCTTGGTCTTCTCTTCGACGCTGGCAGCTGGGTCGGTTGCCTTTGCCAGGATGGCGTTGAGGTCAGCTGCGGATGGCTGTGCTGGAGCGGCTCCCTTGCCTGGGGCTGCCTTGGTGGTCGCGCTGTTGGTCTTCTCGTTCTTGGCTGGCTGCTCATCGCCGGAGCAGGCAGAAAGGCTCAGAGCGGCAGCGATCATGGTGATTGCGGCGGCCTTGGTCGAAAACTTCAAGGAATACTCCTACTGATTGATGTCTTGTGAGGGCGAGCAATTGGACATGCTGTGGGCTGAAGAGGCCCTCACAACGGGCGCGTCGACGATAATAACATGAGCAACAGGAGTATCCCCAAGCATTTAATGTGAGAGTGTTGTTGTATGACTGAAGTTTCCGCCCCTCAGAAAGTTGTTGTAATTACCACTGGTGGCACGATTGCGTGCACTGCGGACCGTAATGGAGTGCTGTTGCCTACCGTTTCCGGTGCGGATCTCGTGCGGCCGGTGGCCAGCAGGTTTGCTCCAGGAACAATGGAAATTGAGGTGCGGGAGCTGACCCGGTTGGATTCCTCTTCGATGACGCTCTCCGATATCGATGAGATTGTTGCCGCTGTCCAGGACGTGCTTCAGGATCCCACCGTGGACGGTGTGGTCGTCACTCACGGCACCGATTCGATGGAAGAAACAGCCATTGCGGTGGACACCTTCCACAATGATTCTCGCCCGGTGGTCTTTACCGGTGCACAAAAGCCCTTTGACCATCCAGACGCTGATGGCCCGAACAACCTGTTCGAATCGATCGTTATCGCCAGCGATTCTTCCGCACGTGGCATCGGATGCCTTATTGTCTTTGGCCACGCGGTACTCCCCGCCCGCGGCGCGACGAAGTGGAACACTACCGATGAGCTAGCGTTTGCCACGAACGGTCCGGAGGAACCTACTCGGCCGACGCCTATGGACGTCGCAAAGCTCGGTGGCCTCGACGTCCCCATCGTGCATGCCTACCCCGGCGCCGGCCGCGACATTCTTGACTTCCTACGAGAGAAGAAGGTTAACGGCATCGTGGTCGAGGGCATGGGCTCCGGCAATGTCAGCACGGATTTTGCTAGCGGGCTTATCGACGTGCTGGACGCCGGCATCCCCGTAGCATTGACCACTCGGGTTCCACGTGGCGAGGTGCTGCCTAGTTACGGTGGCGTGGGTGGCGGCGCCTCGCTGCATGCCAAGGGTGCGTTCCCAACCACGTACTTCCGCGCCCCGCAGGCGCGCATCTTGCTGGCCATTTCGGTTGCTACTGGTCGTCATCTGGCCACGTTGATGTAGCCAGCCAGTCCTGCCAATCGAGGCTGTCGATGGGATCGGCGGGGACAAGGTGAGGATCGTCCAGCGGGAAGCTCTTTGTTCGGCCCCGCTGGGTGGAACGAGTTTCAAAACGCACCGACACGACCCCGTGCCCAGCTCCCTGCACCCAGCCATGCCCAAATTCCGGATGATAGACATCCTGGGTGCTAAACCAGGTGCTTTGGTCCTCAGTCACTAGCTGCGAGCTAACAGTAAAATCGGGGCCTTGCGCAGATCGGACCCCTGCCTCGAAGTCTTCGTTGGTTTCAATTACGACCTTTTGGTCGAGCTCAGGAAACATCACGTCTTGGCGCTCATCTTCCAGTCCGGAGAAGGACACTCCGATGAGGCGAATCGGCCCAACTTCCGCTGGATACCTAGTAAGTTTTCGGGCGGTGGCGTGCAAGGTGGCGAAATCATCGGTGGCATAGGAAAGGGTCATCGAGCGCGACTCAGTTTCAAAGGATGCCAATTTCGTCTTGACGGTTACTGTGCGCGAGCCTCGGCCGTCGCGAAGCAAGCGTCGGTGAGCTTCTCGCGCGGAACGGAGCACGGCATCATCAACCTGCTGCGCCGTGGTCAGATCGTGAGAATAGGTATGCTCCGAACTGATCTGCTTGGCAATTGCTCGGGGCTGAACTGGGCGTTCATCGATGCCCCGGGCGAGCTCCCACAGCGCGACACCATAATTCTTACCCAAGGTAATTTCGACGTCCCTTTTGCTTAAGGCTGCGAAGTCCCCAATGGTTACGACCCCCACTTGCTGGAGTTTTGATTCCGCAACGGGCCCGATACCCCACAGTTTGCGCACCGGGAGCGGATCCAAAAGCTTGTGCTGCATGTGGGCTTCCACCACGAACACCCCGTCAGGCTTCGCCTCACCAGAACCAATCTTTGCGCTTTGCTTGCCTGCACCGGCACCAATTGAAGCCGGAAGCCCAGTTTCCTCACGAATAAGCTCCCGAAGCTCCTCCGCCCACTCCCGCACCGTGTCCGCGCTTGCACCCACGAGTTCCGCAGGTTCAAGAAACGCCTCGTCGATGGAAAGTTGCTCCACCACTCCCGCCTTCTTCCCCACCAGTTGGAAGACGCGTCGCGACGCCACCTTATACACCGCATGACGGGGCCTAACTGTCACAGCTCCGAAGCCCACCAGAGCTCGGGCTTGATACATCGGCATGGCGCTGCGAGCACCAAACGCACGAGCTTCATAAGAAGCACCTGCAACGACGCCACGGCCATCCAGTCCGCCCACGAGCACGGGGCGCCCCCGCAGAGTTGGCCGGGTGAGCTGTTCGACAGATGCGAAGAAAGCATCCATATCGATGTGTAACACCCAGCGCTGCATGCTCTCCAGCTTAGTCTTACGCATTAGCGATATTTTTCTGATTAACTAGTAGTGCCTCAGTAAAAAATCAGGTTTGGAGAAAGGTTGTCAATAGCAGCGAGCCCCGCAATCGAGGGCGCGAATGAGTCCGAGTCGCGTGCAAGCGCCGGCCTCCCCCTGCTTAACGCGGGGCTTGCTTGGATCGGTTATCTCTTCTCTCAATCCGGCGCCTTATTCCTAGGTAACGATTCCATTCAAAGTTCTTTGCTGCGACTAGCTGCCGGGGTGCTCTACGGCCTCGGAGCGGTGCTGATGTACGTATCGTTTCGGACATCGGCACGGTGGTCCGCACTAATTCAAATGGTATTAAATCTCGTTGCAATGTGTTTCTTCACCAATTCGGTGTTGGCGATCATGAGCGTCCAACCTGATTACCAAGCATTCCACGAGCTTTTTTCCAACGCTCAAGTGCTCATGGCGCTGGCAGTGTTCTTCATTGCCCGCTGCTTGCAGCGCGATCGCCGGATTACCAACTGGTTGGCATGGCTGTTCTATGCCTATGCGATTTTTGGCGTCGTCCAGACGGCTTCCTATTTCGTCAACATTCCACTGTTTTCCAGCTATGTTCCGGCTATCGTGATTTCACTCGTCGTCGAGCTCACCTTCGCGTTCACTCTCGTGCGGGCAGGCTCGATCCAAATGCATCCGCACGCTAGAACGTAAGCTTGGTCAGCAATTCGTCAGCCCGAACCCGAGTGGCGTCCCTACTCTGATCGCCCTCCACCAGGGTTTTGAGATCATCCGTTGTAATGCCACCGGTGATCTTGTTCAGGATCACTCGGTCTTGGCGATTAAGCGCGACCTCCCGAAACACTGGAACGACGTTTTGAGGCAGCTCAGGACCATCGTAATTTGGGCATCCCTGGGCATTCGATGGGTCAGTAGCCATTAAGTTGGAAGGAAGCGCACCGACCATCTCCTGGTATACGGTGTCGCGCCACGTGCCGTCGTTGGGGTCAAGTCCCTTTCTCTTGTCCTCCTGGTACTTTTCGGACAGTTCTTTAGCGCGCTCCGGGTCCATGTAAAACAGGAGTTCACCGGTGCAACCGACCACCACATCGGCCTGGCCGTTAGTGACTCGGTCGATCCGAGGCTTCTGAGCAGAATTATGTTCAATATCAAGGAATGCCTGCCGGCCGCTACGCACGAACGCGCCCGTCACTACTTCCCCAACAGCCAATTGTTGGTAGCGCTCCCCGTTAATTGAGACCATGATCGAATCCACGTCTGATTCATGCAGCTCACCCCGGGGTTCCTCAGCGCAGCTTGCAAGCACAGTGGTCAAGCAAAGCACAGCTCCCACAACGCCCCGAGACGTGCTGCGTTTCATCAAACGGACCCACCTTTGCTCACAAACTAAAACTGCCACTTTTCATCCCACTTTACTGTGCGCCTCTGCCTACCGAAATGTGGCTGGCGCTGCTAGTTGGTTGCAGCCTAGCTAGGGTTGTAATGTCTGTTGGGTTCGCCCCCACAATTCCTAAAGGAGGATTCACAATGGCCAGCAATTTCCCATTGCCCAAGCGCCCTAGGCCTGTGATTCCTCCGTCGCCTGTTGTGTCCGAGCCTGGGTCAAAACTGCGAGTTCCAGTGGAACGCGCAATTGAGCGTTGCGTGATTTACCGTGACGGCATGCCAGTCCGTGGCTCCTACAACTACCGGGAAGCTCTGGAAGAAGTACGCCGCACCGGATCTGGCTATGTGTGGCTCGGGCTATACGAACCCGACGAGCGTCAAATGATGCTCATCTCCCAGGCCTACGACGTGCACGAACTCATCGTCGAAGATGCCGTTGGCGCGCGCCAGCGCCCCAAGGTGGACCGCTACGGCGATCAGTTCTTCTTCGTCATTCGTGCGGTGAAATACACCGATGACGCAATCGTTACCGATGCCAAGGAAATCATCGAGACCGGCGAGGTCCAGATGATTGTCGGCCCTGACTTCATCATCACCATTCGTCACGGCGAGCAGTCCACCATCACCGGCCTGAAGAAACGCCTCGAGCGCGACCCCGAGCAGTGCGCCCTTGGTCCGTCGGCCGTCGCGTGGCTCATTTCCGACGTGCTTGTCGACGACTACATCCGCATCGCTCGCCTCCTATCGATCGACGTCGACGAACTGGAAAACGAAGTGTTCGCGCCGGGCACCAGCTTCGACATTGAGCAGATCTACCGCCTCAAGCGCGAGATTCTGGAAATGCGACATGCCATTGATCCGCTGGCACCAGCGCTGCGCACCCTAACGACGAATCAGCAAGGCTTGCTTTCCGATCAAATCAGCAAGTACTTCGTCGACGTCCTCGACCATGAGATCTCTGCAATGGACCTCATCGCGTCGCACGATGAGCGCCTGACCTCCCTGATCAACGCCGGTGCTGCCAAGGTTTCCATGCAGCAGAACGCCGATATGCGTCGCCTCTCGGCCATCGTCGGTATGGCGGCAATCCCAACGATGATTGCCGGAATTTACGGCATGAACTTTGAGAACATGCCCGAACTGAAGAGCGAATACGGTTATTTCGTTGTTCTCGGCGTGATGCTCGCTTCGACCGTTGCTATGTGGTGGTTCTTTAAGCGCAACAAGTGGCTTTAATCCACTTTAAGCTTGCCTGCCAAGTTTGCCTGCGAGATCAAATCGCGAGCAGCTCGAGCATGATCGGGAGCGCAGAGGACGTCGTAACGCCCGGCCACGATTTGGGTCCGGGAGCTGAAGTCTCGGCGTCCTGCGGTGCGGGCGTACCCGGCGGCTGCCGACGTCATGCCGAAGAACACGCCCATGCACACACCTGCGATGAGCGGCGCCACCCACTGGTCGCTAAATAGGCCCATCAACAAGCCAAAGAACACACCCATCCAAGCGCCCGAGGCAGCGCCACCTGCGAGCACACGCCCCCAGCTGAGGCGTCCCATCACTCGCTCAACTTCCATGAGGTTGACACCCACAATGGTCAATTCTGAGACGGGGAAATCGCCAGTGTCTGACAGCATGTCGACGGCTGCTTGTGCCTCCACGTATGTGCCAAAGCTTCCGATGGGCCAGCCTGTCGGAAGTGGACGCGAGTCAGGAGTGAGCGGTTGCATGGTGTCCTTTCGTAGCTAACTATCTACCCAACGAATAAGGCCACGGGTAAGTTCCCATAAACCACGTACAATGGCTGGATATGAGTACAACTACCCGCGTATACGCCGGCCGATTGAACGGAATGATCGTCCGTGGCCCCGATGCTGAGCCCATTGGTCGAGTGCGGGATGTTGTCGTTAGTATTCGCCCCACCTCTCACCTGTCTCGCGCCCTCGGCCTCGTCGTCGAGCTGACCAACAAGCGCCGCATTTTCGTGCCGCTGTTGCGCGTCGCCAATATCGACCCAACTGACATCACCTTGGTGTCTGGTTCGGTGTCGATGCGCGCCTTCAAAGCCCGCTCGGGCGAATCCACGGTGCGGGAGGATTTGATCGGGGCAAAAATCCAGGTCGACGATCCTGAACTTACCCATTTGCATGGCAAGCCCCTCGAAATTGCCGATGTCGAACTTGAGCGCACCCGCACTCGCGACTGGGTGATCACGAGGCTCGCGGTGTTTGGGGAACGCCCAAAGTTTGGCCGTCGAACTGACCTGCATGTCGTGCCCTGGTCGCATGTTCTAGGCGTCACCGCTGGTGGTTTCGGCCAGACGGATGCCACGACCGAGATCATTGCCTCCTTCGATGACATGCGCCCAGCGGATATCGCGAGCGTGATGCACGAGATGAGCACCCTGCAGCGACAGCAAGTCGCCGAAGAACTCGACGACGAGCGCCTCGCCGATATTATTCAGGAGCTGCCGGATGACCACCAGGCCGAGCTCATCGAATCGCTGGATATCGAGCGTGCCGCCGATGTCTTGGAAGAAATGGACCCGGACGACGCCGCCGACCTGCTCGGCGAGCTTCCCGATGCGAAAGCCGACGTCCTGCTCGAGTTGATGGATCCCGAGGAATCGGCCCCTGTTCGTCGCCTGATGACGTTCTCCCCGGACACGGTGGGCGCGCTCATGACCCCAGAACCACTCATCATTACGCCACAGACGACCGTGGCGGAAGCGCTCGCAATGGCACGCAATCCGGATCTTCCCACCAGTTTGAGTTCCTTGGTCTTTGTGGTGCGTCCTCCGACAGCGACACCGACCGGCAAGTACTTGGGCTGCGTACACCTGCAAAAGCTCCTGCGTGAGCCCCCTAGCTCGCTGGTCGGCGGAATCCTGGATCCGGACCTGCCACCGCTGTACGCGGATGACACGCATGAAACGGCCGCACGATTCTTCGCAATGTATAACCTGGTCTGTGGACCGGTACTAGACAGCGACAATCACCTTCTCGGCGCGGTCGCCGTCGACGACCTGCTAGACCATCTGCTCCCCGAAGACTGGCGCGAGCTGGGACTTCGCCCTGAACCTAACACCCCTTAAGGAGGCACCGTGGCAGACAAACGCTCACAGCTCGACACGCCTGCGATCGGGCCTCGCAAGGGTTGGTTCCGCCTGGATGCCGACGCGGTCGGCGCCTTTGCGGAAAAAGTTGCCAGGTTCTTCGGCACCGGCGAATACCTGTTTTGGCAGACGGTTTTCGTCATCATCTGGATTGCACTGAACATTGGTGGGTTCTGGTTCAGTTGGGACCCTTACCCATTTATCCTGCTCAACCTAGCCTTTTCTACCCAGGCGGCGTATGCGGCTCCACTCATTCTGCTGGCGCAAAACCGCCAGGAAGACCGAGACCGCTTGGTGCTTGCCGAGGATCGCCGTCGCGCCGAAGAGACGAAGGCAGACACGGAGTTCCTTGCCCGCGAGCTTGCAAGTGTCCGACTTTCCTTGGGCGAGAATGTGACTCGAGATTACTTGCGTCGCGAGCTCGAAGACGTCCACGATTTGCTCAAACGCATTGAGGCAAAACTGGATGATGAGTCCGCTGCCCGCATTGCACGCGAGCATTCTTCCAGCGCATCCGAGCTTTCCGAGCCTCGTCACGGCGATATTGCCGATAAGCCTCAGGCTGAAGATTAGCCACCATTCCCGAGCAGTAGGATTGACCCTTGTGAACCACATGATTGCAGAATCTGACGTCCGCGCGGCCTTGTCGCGCGTTGACGACCCCGAGATCGGGAAGCCGATCACCGAACTGGGAATGGTCAAATCTGTGGCCATTTCCGGCGCTGATGTTGCCGTCGAAATCTATTTGACTATCGCTGGTTGCCCGATGAAGAACACGATCGTGGGCAATGTTGAGGCTGCACTGAAGGACATCGAGGGCATTGGTGCTGTGTCAGTGACCACCGATGTTATGTCTGACGAACAGCGACGCGAGCTGCGCACCTCCCTGCGCGGTCACGCGGACACCCCTGAGATCCCATTCGCCAAGGAATCGTCCACGACCCGCGTGTTCGCGGTGGCCTCTGGCAAGGGTGGCGTTGGCAAGTCCTCCATGACAGCCAACCTGGCTGTCGCGCTGGCACAGCGAGGCCTGAAGGTCGGCATTGTTGACGCCGACATCTACGGCCATTCCATCCCAGGCTTGTTCGGCACCGACGAACGCCCAACTCCAGTGGACGACATGATCATGCCGGTACAGGCGCACGGCGTGAAGATGATCTCCATCGCGCACTTCACCGAGGGCAATGCCCCTGTGATGTGGCGTGGCCCAATGCTGCAGCGCGCGATCCAGCAGTTCCTCGCTGACGTTTTCTGGGGCGACCTCGATATTCTCCTGCTGGATCTGCCTCCTGGAACCGGCGATGTTGCTATTGCCGTCGGCCAGCTCCTCCCGAACGCTGAGTTGCTGGTGGTCACCACACCACAGCACGCGGCTGCGGAGGTTGCCGAGCGCGCGGGTACCGCTTCCCTGCAAACGCATCAGCGCATCGCGGGTGTTATCGAGAATATGGGTGCCATGGTGCTGCCTGACGGTTCTCGCATGGCCGTGTTCGGCGAGGGTGGCGGCGCAACGGTGGCCGAGCGCTTGTCGACGCTCACCGGCACCGAAGTCCCTCTCCTCGGTGAAATTCCACTCGACCCGGCTCTGCGCGAAGGCGGAGACAGCGGCGTCCCAGTGGTCATCGCAGCGCCGGAGTCCCCAACCGCAGTGGCAATCAACCAGGTTGCAGATGCGCTGCACAAGCGCCGTGAATCGCTCGCAGGAAAGACCCTTGGCCTTGGGGTTACACCAAACTAATTTCTTAGGGAGCCACACATGACCCGCCGTATCGATGTCCTCATTATTGGGGCTGGACAGGCGGGTCTTGCCACCCGGTACTATCTTCGACGGTCCGGGCTCACAGTTCTTCAGATCTGTGCAGAGGAGCAGCCAGGTGGTTCCTGGCTCCACACCTGGCCGAGCCTCCGGTTGTTCTCCCCTGCCGGGATTTCTTCGCTGCCTGGTCTTCGACTGGCGTTACCTAAGGATGCGTATCCGGCCCCGCTGGACATCACTCGCTACTTCGCGGACTATGAGCAGCGCTACGGCTTTAAGGTCGAGCGCCCCGTCCGCGCCCTACGCACGTCGGGAAACGGCCCCTTCATCACTGAACTGAGCACTGGCGAAACTGTGGAATCAGAGTTCGTTGTGAATGCCACCGGCAATGCTTGTCGCCCGTATGTACCTTTTGTGCCTGGGCAAAGAATCTTCACCGGCCGACAGCTGCATTCTCGCTATTACCGTGGTCCTGAGCAGTTCCGTGGCCAGCGCGTGGCTGTGATTGGTGGCGGTAATTCCGGCGCTCAAATCGCTGCTGATTTGTTGTCCGTGGCCGAGGTGACGTGGTGCACGCTTCGGCCCCCTCGTTTTCTGCCGGATTCCTACGACGGCGCCGCTTTGTTCCAGGTAGCAAGCGCGCATGTCCGAGGCGAAGAAGGGCCGACTGTGTCGGAACTGGGTGACATCGTTGTTGTGCCACCGATAAAAGCGGCAAGGGACACCGGCCTCTTGCAGGCCACCGGCATGTTTGAGCGCCTCACTCCTTCTGGAGCGGTGTGGCCAGATGGCAGCGAAAAGCCACTCGACGTTGTTGTGTGGTGCACCGGCTTTAAACCTGCACTGAAGCACCTTGCGAGGTATGACATTGAGCTCAGTGGCACCGCACTTGCTGCTGCGCCGAGGATGCACTTTGTTGGCTACGGAGATTGGGTAGGGCCGGCCGCCGACACCATTTTGGGTGTCAGCCCGTTTGCCAAGGCTGCAGCCCGCGCCATTATCGACGCTTAAGTGATGTCAGCCCAGGAAAAACCACCTGCGGCTGGCTTGTCATCGTCTGGCCGCTCAACTTTTGTGGTTTCGGGTGTGGTTTGTTGCTGGGGATCAGTTCCCTTGAGTGCGGCGCGTGCACGCTCGGTCTCGCCGGCGGTGTCTTCCGCCATGATCTTCTTTGGATCGAAGGCGTCGAAGATGGAGTCGTCGCCTTCGAGAAGGGTCTTGGTGAGCGCTGCGCGCGGTCCCATGCGGGTGATGGCTGCGATTTCGGCCACTGGTTTGCGGAAGTCGTCGAATTCGGAGCCGAATTCGTCGTTTAGCCCTTGCTTTGCGTTGTTAATTGCTGTTCTAGCAGCCAAAAGAGCAGCGCGAACGTCTTGGATCACTTTGGGAAGTCGTTCGGGCCCGATGATGATGAGGCCGACCACTAGGAGGACGAGTACTTCGCCCCAGCCAACATTGCTAAACACTGTTACAACCTTAGTGCCTTGGTCCGGAAATGTCGCGCATGACCTACTTGCCTTGGTTCTTGCGCACAGCGCGATAGAAAACTTCTACCCTGGCCAGTATCGTGTCGCCTCTCGGATGGGCAACTTCTTGGGCGTCGGGCCCCTCGGGGCAGGTCTGGGCGATTGAGGTGAGTTTTGCCATCAGCGTTGATGGAGCATGAAGTTGTTCGTCGGCGATTTGGCGAAGTCGTTCGGCGGCCCGACGCTGGGCATTGACTTCTTTTCGACATTCGGCGCAGTGAACGAGGTGGATGCGCGCGCGGTTCATTGCCACGGGTGGGAGTTCGTTGTCCACAAACCCCGCTACGGCTTCCGCACTGAGGTGCTCGACGGAGGAAAACTCCTTCGGCCTGCGCTTATGCCCTTCTGGGCGAGAAATCATGAGTGTTGCTACCTCCTTATCTCGCCGTCAGACTTTCTGCTTGAGTTCCATCCTAGCCATGTGCCGGGATCAATAGCTGCGCGTCCTCGTTGGTGATCGCAGCGTTTTCCAGATACTCCCGAATTTGAGAGCGCCCGCGGTGAATGCGGGATCGCACCGTGCCGAGTTTGACGCCAAGAGTATCTGCGATTTCGTCGTAGGAGAGGCCGAGAACGTCACAGAGCACCACTGCAACGCGAAACTCTGGGCTCAGAGTGTCGAGCGCCGCCTGCAGCACTGGATCCAAGTTCGATACCGAATATGCCTGCTCCGGCGTCAGATCGGTTCCGGGAACACGGTCATAGTCCTCAGGAAGTGCTTCCATACGAATCTTGCTCCGGTGGCGGACCATGTCGAGGAATAAGTTCGTCGTAATGCGGTGCAGCCAGCCCTCAAAAGTGCCCGGCTGGTAGCCCTTGATTGAGCGGAATACGCGCATGAAGGTTTCCTGGGTGAGGTCTTCTGCGTCATGCTGATTGCCAGAAAGTCGGAAAGCAAGCCGATAAACACTGTCTGCGTGTTCGGCAACGAGTTCCGCCCAGGTCGGCATCTCCGAACGCCCTGCATCAAATGCAGCGGTGCCGGTCAAAGGGGCAAGTTCCTCGGCAGATTCTGCAAGGTGCAGGTCCGGGGAATCAAAAGAGCTCATAGAGGTATTGTGCCTGATCTTTCTGTCCAGTGGCTAGTTTTCTTATTTTCTAGCGTTGTTGACACTAGTTATAACGCACGCGCCTAAGCTTTTGTTCCCCAATTGATGAAGAGGACCCTAAAATCCGGTCACGACTTCGCAACATCTCCCCTCCCATCACAGCACATAACAACTGTCACAGATTGGGAGGTTTGCCGTGTAAATGGACCAGAACCTGCACTTTCCCACCTACACTTAAGCACTGTGACTGACACTGCGATGGAATCTTTGAGCTCCTACATCCTCAACACGACCGAGAACTCCCCGGCACTGGGCTCCGCTTACCAGCACGCCGAAGAGTTCCACTTGAGCGCCCCCGACGCAATCACCGGCGGACTGCTCCGCACCCTCGCTGCCGGTGCTGCAAGGCCAGAATCGGCCGGCGCTATCGTCGTTACGTCCGCAGCAAGCGTCGTAGGACTCTACCTCCTCGAAGGCCTCGGCCCAAAGGGGCACCTCACCTGCATCGACCCTGAAACCGAGCACCAGCGCCAGGCAAAAAGCTGCTTCCAAGAAGCCGGCTACAAATCTTCCAGCTTCCGCTTCCTCCCCTCCCGCCCCCTCGAAGTCATGGGCCGCCTCGCCAACGACTCCTACCAGTTCGTCTACGGCGACATCACGCCCGTCGACCAGCGCGCCTTTTTCGACGCCGCCTGGCCACTGCTCGCCTCCGGTGGCGTGCTCGTGCTCGCCGATTCGCTTCTCGACGGCACATTGGCCGACACCACGCGAACCGACCGCGACACCGTCGCAGCACGCGACATGGATGCTTTCCTCCGCGACTTCGACGGCGGCATTGTCACACGTCTGCCACTTGGTGCGGGAATCACCATCGTCACCAAGAAGTAGGAAATCTTTCCCCCAATTGGACAGGTTTCCTGGGGTCTTCCCAGGTCGGCTTGCCTAAATAGGGGAAAGTTTTCTCACGACAGGAAAAACATCCCGTATTTGAACCCAGTGTCCTGGGGAAACGTCCGAAAAGGTGTCTTTTCACGGGAAAGATTTCAAAAGCGGGCCGAGTTTCCTCGGCCCGCTTTTTCGTATTGAGAAACCTAGTTAGACGCGCTGGTTCTTTCCGACACAGACGACGCCACCAGCGGAGATCGTGAAGCGAGATGCGTCACGCTCCAGGTCGACACCAATGAATTCGCCTTCAGAAACGACGACGTTCTTGTCCAGAATTGCGTGGCGAACTACAGCGCCCTTGCCGATGCGCACGCCTGGCATGAGCACGGAGCCTTCAACTGTTGCGCCTTCTTCAACGATGACGTTGTTGGACAGGACGGAGTTTCGCACAGTGCCACCGGAGATGATGCAGCCGGAGGCGACCATCGAGGACTGCGCAATGCCACCCTGCACGAACTTTGCTGGTGGGAAGTTGCCATCCTCAGTGGAGTGAATTGGCCACTGGCGGTTGTACAAGTTGAACACTGGGAGCACAGAGATCAGGTCCATGTGTGCCTCGTAGAAGGCATCGATGGTACCTACGTCGCGCCAGTAGCCCTTGTCGCGGTCGGTGGAACCAGGGACCTGGTTGGCGGAGAAGTCGTAGACGTGTGCATCACCCTGGGAGACGAAGTAAGGGATGATGTCGCCACCCATGTCGTGGCTCGAATCCTCGTTGTCTTCGTCCGCGGTAAGCGCTGCGATCAGCGCATCAGTGGTGAAGATGTAGTTACCCATGGATGCGTAGGTCATCTCTGGGTCATCAGGGGTGCCCGGAGGGTCTGCTGGCTTCTCCAGGAACTCAGTAATGTTGCCCTCGGCATCAGACTGGATACAGCCAAACGCGGTGGCCTCAGCGCGAGGAACGCGAATACCTGCGACGGAGACGGACTTACCGGAAGCAATGTGTTCGTCGAGCATCTGGCGTGGGTCCATGCGGTACACGTGGTCTGCGCCGAAAACGATGACGTAGTCAGGGTTTTCGTCGTAGATCAGGTTCAGGGACTGCAGGATCGCATCGGCAGAACCGGTGTACCAGCGCTTACCCAAACGCTGCTGCGCTGGAACTGGGGTGATGTACTGCCCGGTCAGACCCGACAGCTGCCACGACTGGGAAATGTGGCGGTCGAGGGAGTGCGACTTGTACTGGGTCAGTACGCAGATCTGCATGAAACCGGCGTTAACCAGGTTGGACAGTACGAAGTCGATGAGGCGGTACGTTCCACCGAATGGAACGGCTGGCTTGGCGCGGTCCGCGGTCAGCGGAAACAGACGCTTACCCTCGCCACCAGCGAGAACAATTGCTAGGACATGTGGTTGGCTTCTCACATCTTCCAACGTAACCGCAATCGTTACACCTTGCAGGGGTCCACAGGGTTTTTCACTAGCTCACACAGTTTTCCTGGGGAAACTCCAACAGAGTTAAATTCATAAGCCACTCTTTGTGGGGTGTCCTCCCCCGTTTGTGAGGCGTCGCCCGTCGAAAAGCTCGTGTGCCCTGCACCATAAATGGTTCGTCGCTACATTCGGAAGTATGCGAGTTGGAATGATGACGAAGGAATACCCACCGGAGATCTACGGTGGCGCAGGTGTACACATTGCGGAGCTCACCCGCTACATGCGTGAGATCACCGAGGTAGACGTGCATTGCATGGGCGCGCCTCGTGACGAAGCCAACGTGTACGTTCACGGAGTTGACCCAGAACTGAAGGACGCCAATGCGTCCATTCAGACCCTGTCCACGGGTCTGCGCATGGCAAACGCCGCCAACAACGTTGACGTTGTTCACTCCCACACCTGGTACGCAGGCCTCGGTGGCCACCTGGCTGCCCGCCTCTACGACATCCCTCACGTTGCCACCGCTCACTCCCTGGAGCCGCACCGCCCATGGAAGCGCGAGCAGCTCGGTGGTGGCTACGAAGTGTCCTCCTGGTCTGAGAAGAACGCCATGGAGTACGCCGATGCAGTGATCGCCGTGTCTGCACGCATGAAGGACTCCATCCTCGACGCTTACCCACGCATCGAGCCGGACAAGGTTCGCATCGTGCTTAACGGCATCGATACGCAGCTGTGGCAGCCACGCCCAACCTTCGACGATGCCGAGAATTCCGTCCTGCGCGAGCTGGGCGTTGATCCGAACAAGCCAATCGTTGCTTTCGTCGGTCGTATCACCCGACAGAAGGGCGTCGGCCACTTGGTCAAGGCAGCCTCCATGTTCGACGAAGGCGTTCAGCTCGTGCTCTGCGCCGGCGCTCCGGACACCCCTGAAATCGCCGCTGAGACCAAGGCACTGGTTGAGGAGCTGCAGGCTAAGCGCGAGGGCATTTTCTGGGTGCAGGACTTCCTGCCGAAGGACAAGATCCAGGAGATCCTCACCGCAGCCGACACCTTCGTGTGCCCATCCATTTACGAGCCACTGGGCATCGTGAACCTCGAAGCTATGGCTTGTGGCACTGCTGTGGTTGCTTCCGATGTCGGAGGCATCCCAGAGGTTGTTGTCGACGGCACCACCGGTACCCTCGTCCACTACGACGAATCCGATCCTGAGGGCTTCGAGCGCGGCATCGCCGAGGGCGTCAACAAGATGGTCGCGGATCGCGAGAATGCCAAGAAGATGGGTCAGGCCGGTCGCGACCGCGCTGTCAACGACTTCTCCTGGGCAACCATCGCGCAGCAGACCGTGGACGTGTACAAGTCCCTGATGTAGGAAACATATGCGTTGACGAGGGCGTAGCCACTGGCTCCGCCCTCTTTGCGTAGACGGCCCCGCCCCCACGCTAGCGAAATCGGTACGCTGGTTGTATCCCCTCGCGGGCAATCAGCGTACCTACTTCCATTTGAGCCTTATTCCCAGGTCAGCAGAAGGACAGTCAATGAGCTTTTTCACCCACCGACCGGAACTACACATCACGGCAGAACAAGGCGTGCTCAACGCCCCCGCCGGCGTGCTTCGCAGTGGTGACCATTGGCATGTTTTCCACCAGTACCAGCCTCAGCTCGGGGCCCCGGCTCGCTGGGCTCACCAGTTCGCTGACCGATTCCCCTTCGACTGGGACATCTGCGACGACGCCATCGCTCCAGAAGGCGACGAGATCAAAGTGCGCGCCGGCGCAGTCATTGGCACGCGTGGTGGCAGCACAGAACTGTACTTCACCTCTATCACCGAGGAAGGCACCTCCATCCACGTTGCTGAGATCGAGGACATCGACGCCACTATTGAGGACATCTCGGAGGACGCTTTAGCCGTCGACAAGCACGTGCACCGGGTGGGCGAGGTCGTCGGAAACCGTGACGGCTTCGTCGACTTCCGCTCCCCTTGTGTTGTTGCTCGCTGGGATCACGATGAGGATAGTGGCGAGTCGCTGAAGGGCTGGCTGATGCTCGCGGTTGCGGGCGATCAGGACCATCCGCAGCTCATGGTGCTGGATTCCTATGACCGCCGCGAATGGAATCTCCGTGGGCCACTCACTTTTGCCGGCACGACCGGGCTTGAGGCTGTCGAACGCCTGGTGAGCCCTCGTATCATTCGCCTGCGCGATGAAGTTGACGGCATTGTCTACGACATCCTTCTCGTCACCATTGAGCACGAAGGCATCGACATCTCGGGCTACCTGGTGGGCACTCTGTCCGGCGCTGAGTTCACTGTGAAGACGCCATTCACCCGCCTCGATTTCGGACACGACTTCACACGCCCTCGCAACACCAATATCTCGCTCGCAGACAACACGAACCCAACGTTCGAATCCGCCAACATCTTTGGCCTCATGAACGGCATCGGCCGCTACGACGACCCAAGCGAGCACCTCAGCCTCGAAACAGAAGGGTGGGTCAACTGCCTGTCCCTGCCACGCGTTACCACCCTGCAGGACGGCCTCATCTACCAAACGCCGGCACCTGGTCTGCCGACCGCAGTTCGCACCTCCGAGCGTGCCTGCATGTACACCGCGCTCATCGACGCCTCCCCCGCCGACGCCGAGGTGCGCGTTGAGCTTATCGACGACCAAGGCAACGTCGCGGGTGTTGTGTCCCATCAGGGCGACATGCTCACCTTTGATCGTTCCATGAACCCTAATCACACCGGTGAGCACGTGGCAGAGGGCCCACTGATCGCAGCGGACACTGACGCGATCACCATCATCGTTGACGGTTCGGCCGTAGAAATCTTCGCGGACGGTGGTGCGATGACGATGGCTAGCCGGCTCTACTGCCAGGCCCGCATTACTGAGTTCCGCTCCTCCGTCAAGGGTGACGCCGTGATCGAGCAAGAGTCGGAGATTTTCCCACTCGAATACCCGAAGTTTCACGGCATCGAACCAGAGTTGCCTGGCGAGGCCGATCTCTAAAACCTAAGCGCGGCGCAGTCTTGTGATCTGCGCCTTCGCAGTCACAGTCATCTTCTCTGGAAGATTGGCAAGCCTGCGCTTGAGTTCTTCGGCTTCAATGTGGCGAGCCGAAGGGCTCATGCCAATTTGAGCGGCGATCGCGTCCCTACCGAGCTCCATTGGAAACTCCACGATTTCGTCCTCGCCGACGCGTTCCAGGAAACCATCGGACTTCTCCAGCAGATGTTCGATCTTTCCGGGCTCCACTCCAATGATCCCCAATGGTTCGCGCAGCTCATCCAGGTGGCCAGGATGAGCCGTCATGACGACCACCTGGCCATTCTTCTTCAAGATGCGGGCGAATTCCTGCGGATTGCGAGGTGCAAAGATCACCGTGATGACGTCAGCGGACTCATCCCGGATCGGAAGGCGCTGCCAGGCATCGGCAACCACTGCCCCAACCCGCGGGTGGCATTTGGCCAAGTGCTTCGCCGCAGGAACGGAAATGTCGATGCCTACGCCACGAGAATCTGCGACGTCATCAAGTGAATGGGCCAGGTAGTAGCCGGTTCCCGCGCCTATCTCGACGATCACCGGTTGGGCGTCCTCGGACACCTCGGCCTCGTCGAGCGCCTGGTGCACCTTCGCGGACACAGCTTCCACGAATGGCGCGAAGTGGCCACCAGAAAGGAAGGTTTCGCGAGACGCAATCATGTCAGCGTCATCACCTGAGTGTTTGAGGCCTTCCCCACCCACAAGCGACACATACCCCTGGCGTGCGACGTCATAGGAATGACCTGATTCAGACACGATGCGACGATCGTCGTCGACTAGTGTGAGCGCAGTTCCATCTGCAGGATCGGCCAGAATGTCAATAATGTCGCGCAACATCGGTTTCGTGCCTTTCGGTCCGCGTGGTAAAAAGCACCACAACAGTAGCTGTTGTGGTGCGAACTTAACTTTTAAGAATCTAGCTGGATACTTCTACCAGCAAAGCGCCGAGCTCAGCGGCTTCTTCTTGATTCAGCTCGACGACGAGCCGTCCGCCACCATCCGTAGGGATGCGCATGACGATCTTTCGTCCTTCAATAACCGCTTCCATCGGACCGTTGCCGGTCCTTGGCTTCATAGCTGCCACAGCGAGTCAGCTCCTAACTTTGTGCAAGCTGTTGATCTTGCACACCATTGTAGGTGAATTTTTCAGAGCGACGCAGGAAGTCTTGTAATTTTCGCAGCTAGGAGCCTACTTTGCGCGGGCAGTCAATTACTGAGCGTTAGAAGTTGGGGTTACTTTCGCAGCCTCTGCACGAAGAGAAGTGATCTCCTGAACCAGCTGGGAAATTACTGCGTCAACCTGGTCCTGGCGGTAGCCACGCACAACAGTGTCAAAACGCAAGTCTTCGAATTCGTGACGTGCAACAGCCTCGCGGTTCAGCTTTTGCAGGGAGACATTGTCCACCAATGGTGGCATAATCTCGCCCCGCCCCAAGGTCTTACCGAATACCAACGTCAGCACAGCGACGGCGGCAATGAGGCCAGAGATGTAAAGCAGCCAAGTGAGCATGTGAAAAGACCTTTAACTGTAGAAACGCGAATCTTCAGAAAATATTAGCAAGCGGGGGCCGTTCGTGGGGTGCTAAGGCAGCATACTTATCACGGTCAGAACGCGAAATGATGGTGGCAGCCACGACATCAGCCATAGCGCTCAAGTCTGACAATGGCCGGTTGCGATGAGCCCGATCCCCTAAGTCGGTCTCGGCGATCGCCCCAATGCCCCACCGAGCGCACACATCGATAAGGATCGCGACTTCCACCGCATACCCTTCCGCAAAAGGCACTGTCCGAGCGGCTGTTCTGCGCATCGCGTACTCACCAGACAACGGTTGTTTGATAGCACTGAGCTCAGGAAACAGCATTCTCAGCAGCGGTTTTGCCGTGAGCTCAGTGACGCGCCCGCCGCCTGTTGGTTGTCCGTGCAGCGCGCGTCGATAATGCGCTTTGACCAGTTGAATAGCCGGGTCGTGAAATGGTTCGACCAAGTCACGGACGATGTGGGGGCGAGGGTCGATGAGGTCAGCATCGACGAATGCCACGATGTCGCCTCTAGCGGCGGCGACCCCGCGCCACAAAGCCTCCCCTTTTCCTGTCCGAGGCTGGTACTCGGGCAGCACATCTCGCCAATTGAGAACCGTGGCACCCGCAGCCTGCGCCCTGACGGCTGTGCGGTCGGTCGAATCGGAATCGATGACGATGACCTCCAACGGCTCATCTGCCAGCACCGATTCCACCACCGCGGCTACAGTGTCTTCTTCGTTCAAAGCCGGGATGATGACGCTGGTGGAGCGTAACTGAGATGTCACACCAACCCCCTCACCGTTCTAGCCGGTGGCACCTTCCCGGCGATAGCAGCGGTCATCCTGATGGTGTCCACCGTCTCCACCACTTGGTGGGCCCGAAACGCGGCAACTCCGCGCGCAGCTGCCCAGGAGGTAGCAGCCAGTGTTCCCGGCACCCGCTCCGCAACATCGCGCCCGACGGTTTCCCCAACGAAGTCTTTGTTGGACAGCGCCATGAGTACCGGCCAGCCCGTGGCTACCAGCTCATCCACCCGTCGGAGCAGCTCAAGGCCATGAAAAGTATTCTTGCCGAAGTCGTGCGTCGGGTCGATAAACACCAAATTTTCCGGCACCCCGACACTCGCGGCCTTCTCCGCCAGTGCCGTCGTCTCCGCAATCACTTCTGCGACAACGTCGTCGTAATGAACGCGGTACGGCCGAGTCCGAGGCACCGCGCCACCAGTGTGGGAACACACGTAGCCCACCTTGTGCTGCCCCGCGACCTCAACCAGCTCTGGATCATGCCCAGCCCAGGTGTCGTTGATCAGGGTTGCCCCGGCGCGCACAGCCTCGTCCGCCACACCACTGCGCCAGGTATCGACGGAAATTGCCAGGTCGGGATACCGATGTCGGATCTCAGCGATGAACGGCACCACCCGGTCTGCTTCCTCCCGCGGATCTACCTCGTTGCCAGGACCCGCCTTCACTCCGCCGATGTCGATAATGCGGGCACCCTGGATTACCGACTTTTCCACCGCCTCCAGCGCCTTGTCGACGGCGTAGGTCGCGCCCTTGTCGTAAAAGGAATCCGGCGTGCGGTTCACGATTGCCATGACCACGGCCAAATCCGGATGTGCAGGATCGGCGAATCCAGATCGAATGGGATGCATGCTAGTTGCCGTCGACAAGCCCGGCTGCTACCTCACTGGCGTCGGTCTTGTCCGCGGTCGCGCGTCCCTGTTCTTGGTGCAGGTTGGCGTGGCGTTCGACGATGAAGTCGATGGCTTCGTCGACGTCGTCTGTGACTTTGAATAGGTCGATGTCCTTTTCGGAGATCATGCCCTCGGAGATGAGGCGGTCGCGGATCCAGTCGACCAGGCCGCCCCAGAATTCGGTGCCGACCAGGACAATTGGGTAGTTGGTGATCTTGCCGGTCTGGACCATGCATAGGGCCTCGAAGAGTTCGTCGAGGGTTCCGAAGCCGCCTGGCAGGCAGATGAATGCCTCGGAGTACTTCAGGAACATGGTCTTGCGGACGAAAAAGTAGCGGAAGTTCAGTCCCAGGTCGACCCAAGGGTTGAGTTCTTGCTCATGTGGCAGCTCGATGCCGAGGCCGACGCTGAGTCCACCAGCTTCAGATGCGCCGCGGTTGGGAGCTTCCATCAGGCCCGGACCGCCACCGGTGATCACGGCGTAGCCAGCCTCCACGAGTTTTTCACCGATCTGCTGGCCCCACGCGTAATAAGGGTGCCCCTCCTTGATGCGGGCCGAACCGAACACCGTCACGGCAATGGGCAGCTCGGCGAGGGCACCGAATCCGTCAACAAATTCGCTTTGAATGCGCAGCACGCGCCATGGGTCGGTGTGCAGCCAGTCGATGTTGTGCTGCTGATCCAGCAGGCGTTGGTCCGTGGTGCTTTCCTGTGGCCCGGAATGCCGCAGCAACACAGGTCCTCGCAGCAGTCGCCTCTTCTCTTCGTTTGGAGTCCTGCTTGGAGCCACGATCCACCTCTTTCATGGGCCTTACTTGGCCACTAGCCTCTTTGGTACCTCTTCTAACGCTAGTTGTTTTTGCGGTGTTTTGCTGGGCAAGAGTATTAATCACCTCCGAACATGCTTGCGCTGACCAGTACGCTTTAAACTGGAGTTATGACAATCATGGGTGCAAAAGCGCAGGGAATTGCCAACATTGCTTCTGACGGAACGATCCTGGATACCTGGTACCAGGCTCCGGAAGTGACGTACTTTGACGATGACGACGCACCCGAAAGTGGCACCGTTCGCCTGGGCGCCCAGGACCTCACTCCTCGCATGTTGTCCCTCGTAGGTTTGGACGAAGATCGCATGGTGGAGCAGGTCGCTGTCCACACTGTGATTCGTGATCTGTCCCAGCCGGCGATCGACGCCCACGACGTCTACCTGCGCCTCCATCTGCTCTCCCACCGGCTCATCGAGCCCGGCAAGATGGACATGAGCAACACGCTGAAATTGTTGTCCACCGTGGTGTGGACCAATAAGGGCCCTTGCTTGCCGACGAACTTCGAATTCGTTCGCGGCGCCTTGCGCTCTCGCGGTCTGATTCACGTCTATGCCGTCGATAGGCTGCCTCGCATGGTTGACTACGTGGTGCCTTCGGGGGTGCGCATCGCGGAGGCTGAACGTGTTCGCCTGGGCGCATACCTTGCTGAGGGTACGTCCGTTCTGCGCGAGGGCTTTGTGTCCTTTAACTCCGGTTCGCTGGGGCCTGCGAAGATTGAGGGCCGGCTGTCTTCGTCGGTTGTTCTTGACGAAAACACCAAGCTGGGGCTTAGCGCCGTCGTCATGGGTCGCACTCATGCGGATGGCCAGCGCAGCCCGCTACGCATTGGCAAGAACTGCACTTTTGGGGTGTCCGCTGGTGTTATTGGCCTGAATCTGGGCGATAACTGCCACATCGGAACGAACCTGATTGTCGAGCCTGATACCGTGCTGTACTTCCCAGACTCTGATTCTTTGGCCCCGGCATCCAGCATTGAGGGCCAGGACAACTGGTCAATCGCCAAGGAAGCTCACCACTCAGAACCGGTAGCGCGTCGTATTCAGTAGTCTGCATACCCCCAAAATGTGGCAAAAATGAGACGGTTTGTCCCGTTTTTGGAATTTAACTGGGCTCAGCTTGGTGAAATCGTGGTTAACACGGAATAGTTGAGACATGACAAACGCGGACACCACTTCGAAAGAACTAGGTAACGGTCTCAAGACCCGACACCTGACCATGATGGGACTCGGCTCGGCGATCGGCGCGGGCCTGTTTCTGGGCACCGGCGTCGGTATTCAGCTTGCCGGCCCTGCCGTCCTCCTTGCCTACATTGTCGCCGGAATCATCGTCGTATTTGTCATGCAGATGCTCGGCGAGATGGCTGCTGCCCGCCCAGCCTCCGGCTCCTTCGCTACTTACGCACAGATGGCTTTCGGCCACTGGGCTGGATTCACGTTGGGCTGGTTGTACTGGTTCATGCTCGTGATGGTGATGGGCGCAGAAATGACCGGCGCCGCTGCCATGATGGGTGGCTGGTTCGGAGTTGATCCGTGGATCCCCGCACTCGTCTGCGTGGTCCTGTTCGCGGTGATCAACTTGATGCAGGTCAAGGGCTTCGGCGAGTTTGAATTCTGGTTCGCGTTCATCAAGGTCGCCGTCATCATCGCCTTCCTCGTCATCTCTGTACTGCTGGTCTTCGGCCTGATCCCAGGCACCGAATTCGTCGGCACGAAGAACTTCCTGGGTGAGCATGGCTTTATGCCAAATGGCATTCCAGGCGTCGCCGGTGGCCTTCTCGCGGTCGCATTCGCTTTCGGTGGCATTGAGATCGTGACCATCGCTGCTGCAGAATCCGAGAAGCCTTCCGAGGCTATCGCTACGGCCGTCCGTTCCGTGATCTGGCGCATTTCCCTCTTCTACCTGGGTTCCGTGCTCGCAATCTGCTTCCTGCTTCCTTACGACAGCATCAGTGGCGCGAAGTCCGCGGCCGAATCTCCGTTCACCATCATCCTCGGCCAGGCTGGCATCCCGGGCATCGCGATGATCATGGAAGTTGTCATTGTCCTGGCACTCTTGTCGGCATTCAACGCTCAGATCTATGGCACTTCTCGCCTGGTGTACTCACTGGCTAAGAAGCAGGACGCACCTGGCATCTTTGCCAAGCTCAACTCCCAGCGTGTCCCAAACAACGCAGTTCTGTTGTCGATGGCCTTCGCCTTCGCTTCCGTGGCGCTGCAGTACTGGAACCCTGCCGGTCTACTCGAGTTCCTCCTCAACGCCGTCGGCGGTTGCCTGATCGTCATCTGGCTGATGATCTGTTTCAGCCACCTGCGCCTGCACCGCGAGATGGAAGCAAATGGTGAACTTTCCGTCCGAATGTGGGGCTTCCCGGTCCTTCCTTGGATCACCGTAGCTGCCCTGCTCGGCCTTACCGCCCTTATGCTTTTCGACGCCTCAGCGCGCAGCCAAATCACCTCCGTCACGGTGGTCACCCTGGTGCTTGTCGCCTTGAGCTTCCTGACCAGGAAGAAGAGCTAGACTTCTTCGACAGTGCCCCTCGGTTTTGCCGAGGGGCACTTTTGCATCTTTACCAAGCCCTGGTTTCCCCAGCGCCTGCCTCTCACCTTAAGATTTAGTTGGGAACCCCTCGAAAATTTTTTTGGAAAGTGAGAGCACCACCATGCCGAATTCGCTTGGCAACGGCCTCAAAGTCCGCCATCTGACCATGATGGGGCTCGGATCAACGATCGGCGCAGGACTCTTCCTCGGCACCGGCGTCGGCATTAAGGCTGCTGGCCCCTCAGTTCTGCTCGCCTACATTGTGGCGGGCACCCTCGCGGTGCTCATTATGCGCATGCTCGGCGAGATCGGATCTGTCATCCCTGCATCTGGCAGTTTCTCTGAATACGCAGAGTTGGGCATCGGCCGTTGGGCAGGTTTCGTGCAGGGCTGGATCTACTGGCTCGCCACGATCGCGGTGCTCGGCGCAGAACTGACCGGCGCCTCTGCGTTTGTCGGCGCTTGGTTTGGGGTGAAACCGTGGATTCCGGCGGCGATCTTCGTGGCATTCTTTGCGGTGGTGAATCTGCTTCGGGTGCGCACCTTCGGCGAGTTTGAATTCTGGTTCGCCTTCGTTAAGGTCGCTGTCCTGGTGTTCTTCCTAGTTGTCGGCGCATTGCTTATTTTTGGTCTCCTGCCTGGCCATTCCTTCGTTGGCACATCGACCTTCCTTGCCGATGGCTTCATGCCTAATGGACTGGGCGGCGTCGCCACTGCAATTTTGGCCGTTGCTTTCGCGTTTGGCGGAATTGAAGTGGTCGCCATTGCCGCTGCCGAGTCTGAGGATCCAGAGCATTCCTTGATCAACGCGGTGAAATCCACCATCACCCGTATTTCGGTGTTTTATCTGGGGTCGGTTTTGGTCATCACGTTCTTGCTCCCATGGTCGTCGTTAGGCGCGGCAAAGAGCGCTGCAGACAGCCCGTTCACTCACGTGCTGGAACTTGCCGGCATTCCGGGTGTTGCGATGGCGATGGAGGTCGTGATCGTTCTCGCGCTGCTGTCTGCGTTTAATGCCCAGATTTTTGCAAGTTCGCGCATGCTATTTTCGCTGGCGCAGCGTGGTGAGGCACCGGCGATTTTCGCTAAGACGTCGCACTCGGATGTGCCTACGCCTGCGATTGTTGTCGCGATCATCTTGAGCGTCGTGATGGTTATCCTCAACATTCTGGATACTGGCTGGCTGCTCGGATTCATGCTGAACTCTGCGGGCGCATCCCTGCTGATCGTTTGGGCGTTCATCGCGGTGTCTCAACTGCGGTTACGCCCAGAACTGGAGAAGCGCTTCGACCTCAAGGTGCGCATGTGGGCATACCCGGCCCTGACTTGGGTTACATTGCTTGCTCTGACTGCCCTAGCTGCGCTGATGCTTAGCGACGCCACTGCCCGCGTCCAGCTCTCCTCTGCAGCGATCATGTTCGCCGGCCTCTTCATCGCATCGATCATCAATGCAAAGGTGCAGGGCGAATCGCCTTGGGGCAGGAAGCCACTGAACTAGCTCACTAAACCCTACGAATCCTCCTTGGCTCAGCCAGGGAGGATTTTTCTTTGCCACACCCCTTGACAGAATGTCCACTATTCTTTACATTTAGAAAATGAAAGGAGTCAACATGGGAGAAGAACTTAACTCCAATATGGTGAGGAAGCTCCGTCGCTGGAACGAGCTGTCCCAGGCGGAACTTGCGGAAAAGGTGGGCGTATCTCGGCAGACGATCGCCAACATCGAGAAGGGCAACTACTCCCCTTCCGTACATCTTGCGTTAGACATCTGCCACGTACTTGGTGAAACAGTCGAGCGCGTCTTCGGACGCGAACAGGAAGGAAACTAACTAATGAGTATCAACGATCGCATCATCGCCCGAAATGAAGACCTCTACAATGACGAATTCGAGCGAGCCCAATCAGAAAAGGCCGGAATGCTCTCATTCTTCTGGTCTTCCTACGGCATCCTCATCCTGGCGCCAGTCCTCGCCTGGAGCCTTCCGGCTAGCCATGCCGGACTGTCCTACCTGGTACTGTTTCCGGTCTTCGCCGGCAGTATCATCGGCAATTCCTGGTTAAAGAAGACGGTGGCCCGACCAAAGATCAACTTTTTTCGCTACGTCTGGGGCTGGGAATGGGTGTTCATGATCATCATCGTGGCAGCATGGCTTCCCGGACTAGTGCGGCCGGAAGAATTCGATCTCTCCACTTACACCGGAGGAATTATCGGCGCAGCCGTCGGTCTAACCCTCGCAGTTACTCTCTACCCAGTAGTTACCGGCTGGCAGCGCAAACGCGATGAGCGACGAATCGAACGCGAACTAGAAGACTAAAGCCGCAGAACTGGAAATGCAGACTGTCAAAGTTGGCAGTCTGCATTACTACATCCCGTGATCCCTAGCTAGGCTCCGTCTCCACCACGATGCGCGTCGGCTTCTTCGCCCGGAACGCCCAGAGCTTGTTGATGATGAAGTTGACCGGCATCGCCACAAGAATCGAGATCGCCTGGCCCCAGTAGAAGCGGTTCTTCAGCCCGGAAGAGTCATCCAGGAAGGCTGGCAGCGCAATCGGCGAGGTCGGGTTGATGAGCAGCGTGGACACGATCATCTGAACGACCAAAGCCAGCAGGCCCGTGGCCAGGAATGGGAAGAAACCACGCAGCCAGCTGCGCTTTTCCACGTTTCCGAAGGTCCACATGCGGTTGAGCTGGTAGTTCCAGATGTTGGCGACAAAGAATGCGATCGCCTGAAACAGGTGGTAGCCACGAATGTTAAACGGTGTGCCTGGCAGGCCGAAGAGGGCGTGGTCGTAATCTGGACCGCCCATAGCCAGCGACAACTTGAGGGACAGGAAAGCCACAATCAGGTTGACGGGAACTCCGGAACCACCGACGATGCCAAATTTGATGAATTGGCGGGTGTTCGTCATCAGGCGTTCGTACACAGGTAGCTCTTTTTCTTTCATGAAACGATAAAAAGGCCCCACAGGGGGCGTATTCGGATCATCCTACTATCCTGCGCCCCAAAACCCAGTTTCCAAAAGACGTGACGAAGTCCACACACCCACCTCATTAGAACCCCATAACCGCAGCTCAAGGTGGGTAGCGCACAGTTTCAGCTCTTCTGAATAGTTATCGAGTTGTAAGCCTTTGTCCACCGGATAGGTATCGTCTCCTGCAATCGGCGCACCCAGGTGGGCACAAAGAACGCGCAGTTGGTGGGTGTGCCCCGTGCGCGGCTCGAGTTCGATGAGGCGGTCGTCGATAAGGCGCGCCCTGGTCACGGTGGGTTTGCCGCGCTTATCGACGCGCACCTGCCTCTCCCCCTTGATTTTGAGCATCGGCACTTCAAACGATTGCCACGTGTCGGATAGGTCGATGGGCGCTGTGAGGAGGGCTCGATAGCGTTTCCGTGCGATGCGCTGCGCGAATTGCTGCTGGTAGAACCCACGCGACTCGGGCGTGGTGGAGAGTGCGAGCAGCCCGGAGGTGAGACGGTCGAGCCGGTGAACGGCGACGATGTCATCGTTGTGGCGGGCCACGCGTTGCCGAGTTTGAATTGTCTCCCGCATGATGCGCCCGTTGGGGGTGCTGGGCACAAATGGTGGCTTGTCCACGATCATTAGGCCACAACCCTCGTAGAGCACTGCTTCGTTGAAGGGGATCGCTGGTTCATCGGGGATCTCCGGGTGAAACCACGCCGGAGTCGGGCTCTTGAGGACTGTTCCAGCTGGGATGCGCTCACCAAAGGAAAAAGGGCTATCGCCCGCAGCGCCTGCAAAAAAGTCGGGACTAGCAGGGACTGTGCCCCGCAACACCACTCGTTGTGGCGAAATTCCTTCCCTGGCAGGCAGCGGCGAATTAGCCAAGGCGCTCGCAAGCAGCAGCGATTGCGGTATCCGATCCCGTCAGGGAGATTCGCACGAACTGGGCTCCCTTCGCACCATAAAACTCCCCGGGAGCCACGAGAATGCCACGCTCGGCAAACCACGCTACAGTATCCCTGCCAGGTTCACCTCGGGTAGTCCAAAGGTACAGCCCTGCCTCAGAGTCCTCGATGCTAAAACCGGCATCGATCAGGGCTTTCATGAGCGCAACGCGTCGCTTGGCGTAGCGCAGCTTTTGCATCGCCTCTTGGTCATCGTCCTTGAGGGCTGCAAGCGCTGCGTGCTGCACTGCGGTGGGGACCATGAGACCCAGGTGCTTGCGTGCAAGGGAAAGCTCAGCGATGAGTGCTGGATCGCCTGCAAAGAAACCAAAGCGGTAGGAGGCCAGGTTGGAAGACTTGGAGAGGGAATGCAGCGCAAGCAGTCCCGTGATGTCCCCGCCATTTACACGCGGATCCAGGATTGAAAGCGGCGGATTGGTGTCCGACCAGCCAAGTCCGATGTAGCACTCGTCGGAGATGACAATGACGCCGCGCTGCTGCGCCCAGGACACGACCTTCTTCAGGTGTTCCAGACCGAGCACCTTACCCGTGGGATTCGATGGGGTGTTGATGAACATGAGCGTTGGGGTCATCGGCCCCAACTGGGTCAGCGAATCTGCCCGCACTACCTTCGCCCCAGACGTCAGGGCTGCAACTTCGTACGTTGGATAGGCAACCTCAGGGATGACCACCGTGTGCCCCTGCCCCACGCCAAGCATAAGTGGTGCGAGAGCAACGGCTTCCTTCGTGCCCACCACAGGATGGACATAGTCCGGCTCGAACCCGGACACCCCGTATCGCCGATCAAGCCACGCGACGATCTCTTCCCGCAGCTCGGGAAAACCATCAGTCGGCGGGTAGCCCGGGTCGGCACTGTTGCTGGCCAAGGCCAGCTGAATTCCCGGCGCGACCTCGTCAACCGGAGTGCCAATGGACAGGTCAATCAGGCCACCCGGATGGGCAGCTGCGGTGTCCTTGGCTTCGGTCAATGTGTCCCACGGGAAGGTGGGAAGAGCGAGGCCTAACGGGGATCGAGGTCGTGCGGGCATGGCTATCTAGGCCTGTGGTGGCAGCTTTGCGACGAGCTCCGCGTCGAAGTCCTGTGGGCCGAGCTTGGCCGCGCCGCCTGGGGAGCCCAAGGAATCGAAGAACGCTGCATTTGCCTCGTTGTAGTCGATCCACTCGTCTGGGACGTCGTCTTCGTAGAAGATTGCTTCCACTGGGCAGACTGGCTCGCAAGCGCCGCAGTCAACGCACTCATCTGGGTGGATGTAGAGGGAACGCTTGCCTTCGTAGATGCAGTCGACCGGGCATTCTTCAACACATGCCTTGTCCATAACGTCGACGCATGGTTGCGCAATGGTGTAAGTCATTGGGTTCTTTCAGTCCTTAGGGCACAGTTCGAGAATTCAATGGGTCTATTTTGCCACTTCTGGCTTCATCAGGGGCCACAGGCCCCCGACTATCCCTGCAGCGAGCAACATCAGGCTGCGTGGATTCGACCCCACCAGGATATCCCCTGAGATGCTGACCCAGAAAGTCAAGGTGAGGAATCCGAGGATCCAGACGCACAGCGGGACCAGATACACCCCCATTCGGTCAGTCCACAGCCGCGCCGTCTTGGTAAGCACCATGTTGAACAGCAAGGCCAACAAGACCGGATAAGGGAATGCCACCCGGTCACCGCTAGGAAGTGTGATCCACGTTCCGAGGTAAACCACTTCCAGCAAAACACTGATCAGCGCGCCAAGGCAGAGCCACATCATGCCAAAGGCGATTTCTCCTTTGCTGTGGTCGGTGTATACGAAACCTTGTGGCTCTACCACGTCAGCCCCGCAGTGAGCGATGCCGAATCTGTGATCGCCGTGCCACTGCCCAGCTGGTAATGCTCTGTCTTCAGCAAAGGCTGCGCAATCAGGTTACTGAGCGCGAAAACAGCGATGGCATGCTCCGTGGACTTCAGTCCTGCGCTCGCAGCTTGTGGGTTCACCACGCTGGTATTGCCGTCTGCGATCCACAGCTGGGTGGGATGAGATTTCATGCCACGGAGTTTTGCGGCCACGGCTGCGTCACTGAGCATGAGCTCAACATCGTGCTGGTCGACGGTCGCGAGTTCTCCATCCTCTGGCCGTCGCCAAGCATGCGGAATGCAGGCGATGTCGGCAAGCCCTGCGGCGAGAGCCTCAGCGGACGTGACCGCCCACATGATGCGCTGCGGGGCGACGTCGCATTGTGTGGCCGCCGCGTGGGTAATCTCATGCGCGCGAATGTGATCAGGGTGGCCGTAGCCACCATCGGGACCATAGGTGATGACGAGATGCGGTTTGATGCGGGAGAAGACCTCGGCGAGTTGCGCCTCTGCTTCTTCGCCAGAATGGATGAAGGCTCGCGGGTCGTCGTTCGCTGGGTCACCGATCATGCCTGAGTCACGCCAGCGACCAGCGCCACCGAGGAATTCGCCGCGCACCCCAAGCTCGTGCAGGGAGCGAGCTAGCTCAGCGACGCGAAACCCTCCCAGTTGATCGGCTTGATCCGCGACCAGCTGAGCAAACGGATCCCCAATGACTTCGCCTTGCTCCCCAAGGGTGCAGGTAACCACGGTGACGTCTGCCCCGCGCATAGCCACACCTGCCAGCGCACCACCGGTCCACAATGCTTCGTCATCCGGGTGGGCATGCACTGCCACTACCCGCAGGCCGATTAGATCTCGCTGCATTTAGTCGTCTTTCCATTTGTAAGCGGTGGCCAATACCGAGGCATCGGCAATCACGGGCCACTTGTTCAGATCGCTTTCCCCCGCAACGATACCCGTGCCGAGAATATCCATTCGCCTATCCCCCAAGATTGGGACGGAAAGATGCTGCGCCTGCACGGTTGCCATCCGTTCGCGCACGGCTTCGCTGTCATGTGCACCGGCCATGGCCTCCGCCAGGAATCCGGACAAATCCTCGTCACACCAGCCGGAGACGTTGCTTGCCAATGGTTTGCCCTCCTGGCATGCGAAAGCGGATGCCGCAGGTGTCGGATCCGTGGTTGGTCGTTGCCACGACACCACCACATCGACTTCACCGGCAGGCACCTTCTTGGCGACGATATCCCCCAGATCGCTTTGCACCAGCTCGGCCTTGAATCCCGCCTTTGTCAGCATTCCCACCATCGCGATTGCGGCTCCACGCGCAGTCTCATCTTCAGGATCTACAGCAACCTTGATCGGACGCACTTGCTCAGCGATCGCAGCCTTAAGATCATGCCCGTGTGCCGGGGTCAGTTGCTCCGCGATGGCCACATCCGCCGTGCGTCCTGCCGCAAGCTTCGCCACAGACGGGACATCGATGACAGAAGCGATTGCGCCACGCAGGTTCTGATCCGTCAAAGTGCGACTGTTGAACGTTGCAGTTAGCTGGGTATTGCGGTCGATAGTGCGCGACTGCAGCCCCGAAGCCAAGGACAACGCCAAACCACTCGTCTCGGATGGGGTGACATGAGCGAAGCTCAACTGGCCATTGCCCAGCATTTCAATAATTTGAGAGAAATTTCCGACCTCTCGAAACGTGAGCAGCTCGACGTCCGCCGGATCGGCACCCCAGAAACGGTCATTTCGCGCCAATTCAACGACGCCACGCTTACGGTCAATAGACCGCACCATGTACCGGCCTGCCGAGGCAGGAACATCAGTGGCCAGCACCTTGTCAAAAGACTCTCCGCCCACCGAAAACAGGTGGCTAGGCAACAAGTTAGTGAAGAGTGATTTCCAATCGGCCACCTTGTTCTTAAACACAACAGTCACTACCCGGCCACCATCGGTGCTGCGGACATCCGAAATTGCCTGATAACCAGCAGCGTCGATAACTCCCGCTTCGGTGGACATCTTTTCCCACAGGTAGCGGAAATCACCGCCGGTGATCGGTGAACCGTCGGACCACTGCGCCGAAGGGTTGATACGGTATTGCACCATTTGAGCAGCACCGTAAGTAGGAGTAATTTCCTCCGCGCTGAGCAACACATCGGAGTTCATCTGGCCGTCGACAAATGCGCTCGGCAGCACAAGCCGGGCCATCGACTGCACAAACGCAGAGTCGTCGGAGGCAAGGTGTGGGTTGAAGCCGGTGCGGATCGGGTCAATGCCCACCACAATCTCGTTGCGATTCTTCTTGTCCACCGGAACCTCGGGCACCACGGTCGATGACTCAGCGCTGCCCACCGGCTCCACCGGCGCAGGACCAGGCTGAGCAACGCAGCCCGACAACACCACCGAAGCTGTCACGCACAGCCCGGCGACTCCTGAACGACCCCAATGAAACTTCACCTGTCTAGTTTTACCAGCCCCCACGGTCATCGTTGGAGCCCCGCGCGCGGATCCAAACGCTTTGCAAGCACCATCACCGTCACACCGCACACCAACAGCAGCACCAACGCCGCCCTCACGTCCGTCGCACTCGACGCCACACCGATCAGCGGGCTCGCAGACAGAAAACCAACCCTCATCAGCCACGACATCGCCGTCAAACCAGCGCCCTCAGACACTCCCGGCAGCTGGGCCGCAGCCGTGAACGCACTCGGAACGATCGTCGCACAACCAAATCCCGCAGCCCCAAGACCACACAAGAACAACGCCGGCCCAGGTGCCAACACCGCAACTGCCGCCCCACCAGCAATGCAGGCACCACCGAGCTTTGCGACGCCAATCCTCCCCCACCTATTGACCATCGGATCTCCGGCAAACCGCCCCACGCACTGAGCCGACAACATGATTGTGAGCGCCACACCAGCCTTCTCAACAGGCATTCCAGCTACCTCAGCAGCAAGTAAACCCGCCCAACTATTAGCCACTTCCTCCACCATCGTCCCAGAAATAGCAACGACAGCAATAGGCGCAACCAACGCCATCACACCGGAAATACCAGCTCCACCATCGCTGGCAGGATCATCCACCGCAGCAACATCCCCCACCAACACGCAGCCAAGCCCAGCAATGCCACAAGCGACTATCGAAGCCACGAGAAAATGCCAAGGCATCTCCATCCTGCCCACCGCAACAGTGCCCGCCGCACCACCACACGCAGCCCCCAAACTCCACGAAGCATGCACACTCGACATAATGGAACGCCCCAACCGCTCCTGCACTCGCACAGCCACCAGATTCTGCGCAACATCCACAATCGGATCCAAAAAACCCAACACCAACAGCATCAGAGCAAGTGTCCAACCACCGCTCAACACAAAACCCGCCAACACCAGCACCACAGCCATCACTGCCGTGCCCACAGCCATCGCCGGAACAGCCCCCAACCGACGCACCACCGGCGCCGGAACAGCCGACGAGGCCAAAGACCCCAGCGCAAAGCATGCCACAATCAGCCCGAAATAGGACTCACCGAGCCCCCACTGCCTCATCAATATCGGGTACCACGGAAGAACGCTCGCGAAGAGAGCGCCGTTGCTGGCGAACATTAGGGCAGTTCCGACGACTGGGAGGAGGTGCTGGCGCTTCACCCGGACCAGCGTAGCGAAATCTTTCCCGTAATTGGGCAGGATTTCTACTATTTTCCCAGGTGACTGTGTCTGAATACGGGAAAGATTTCGCCGGAAATGAAAAGTATCCCGTATTCTGGCCACTCATCCTGGGGAAACCCGACAAATCCGGCCCAAACAGGGGAAAGATTTCCGCAGGAGACAAAAATATCCCCCATTCAGACCTTCCGACCTGGCGTTTTGCCAGAAATCCGGTCCAAATAGGGGATGTTTTTCCTTACTTGTTCAGCTGCTTTGCGCGAGAACGAGCACGGTTACGCTCGGTGGCGTTCAGGATCACCTTGCGGACACGAATGATGTCAGGGGTAACTTCGACGCACTCGTCGCCGCCACAGAACTCCATTGCCTCTTCCAGGGAGAGGGTGCGGGCCTTGGCCAGGGTGACGGTTGCGTCAGCCGTCGCGGAGCGCATGTTGGTGAGCTTCTTTTCACGCGTGATGTTGATGTCCATGTCTTCATCACGATTGTTGGCGCCCACGACCATGCCTTCGTATGCTTCGGTGCCTGGCTCGACGAAGAATTGGCCGCGGTCTGCGAGCTGCTGCAGCGCGTAGGCGGTGATCTGGCCGGAGCGGTCAGCGACGAGGGAACCGGTGGCGCGGTCCTTGATTTCGCCGGCCCATGGCTCGTAGCCCTCGGAGTAGTGGTTGGCGATGCCGGTGCCGCGGGTTTCCGTCATGAAGGTGGTGCGGAAGCCGATGAGGCCACGTGCTGGGACCTTGTATTCCATGCGGACCCAGTCGGTGCCGGTGTTGTCCATGGACAGCATCTGGCCCTTGCGAGCAGCCATGAGCTGGGTGATGGCGCCCTGGTGCTCTGCTGGGGTGTCGATGACCATGTGCTCGTATGGTTCGTAGGTCTTGCCGTCGATGATCTTTGGCACGACCTGTGGCTTACCAACGGTCAGCTCGAAGCCTTCGCGGCGCATGGTCTCAACGAGGATGGACAGTGCCATTTCGCCACGGCCCTGAACTTCCCATGCGTCTGGGCGGTCGGTTGGCAGGACGCGCAGGGACACGTTACCGATGAGCTCCTGGTCCAGGCGTGCCTTCACGACGCGGGCAGTGAGCTTGTCGCCACCGCCACGGCCGGCCATCGGGGAGGTGTTCACGCCGATGGTCATGGAGATTGCTGGTTCGTCAACGGTGATGCGTGGCAGCGCTACTGGGTTCTCTACGTCGGCGAGGGTGTCGCCAATCATGATTTCATCGATGCCGGAGATTGCAGCAATGTCGCCTGCGATTACCTCTTCAGCTGGAACACGGGTCACGCCGACGGTGCGGAGCAGCTCAGCGATCTTTGCGGTCTTGACGTGCTGGTTGCCCTCGGAATCGTAGTGAATCCAAGCGACCTGCTGGCCCTTCTTCAGCTTGCCCTTGAAGATGCGCACGAGGCCGATGCGGCCAAGGAAGGAGGAGGAGTCCAAGTTGGTGACGTGTGCCTGCAGTGGCGCGTCGAGCTCTGCGGATGGCTCTGGGAGGACGTTGTAAATGACGTCAACCAGGGCGTCCATGTTGTCAGCTGCTGGCGGGTTGCCGTTGCCAGGGTTTTCAGTGGAAGCCTTGCCCTCACGGCCAGAGGTGTACAGAACTGGGAGGTCGAGCAGAGATTCTGCAGCTTCAGCAGCCTCTGGGTCTTCCAGAGTGGAAGCGAGCTCCAGGAGCAGGTCCTGGGACTCTTCCACAACCTCGTCAATGCGAGCGTCTGGGCGGTCGGTCTTGTTCACACAGATGATGACCGGCATCTTTGCGGCAAGTGCCTTGCCGAGAACGAAGCGGGTTTGTGGGAGCGGGCCTTCGGAGGCGTCGACAAGCAGCACCACGCCGTCAACCATGGACAGCGCGCGCTCGACCTCGCCACCGAAGTCGGCGTGGCCTGGGGTGTCGATGACGTTGATGATGAGGTCCTGGCCGTCTTTGCCGGCACCCTGGCGACGAATCGCGGTGTTCTTGGCAAGGATGGTGATGCCCTTTTCCTTTTCCAGGTCACCGGAGTCCATGACGCGGTCCGTAACTTCGCCGTGGTCGCCGAAAACGCCGGACTGTTCCAGCAGAGCGTTGACGAGAGTGGTCTTGCCGTGGTCAACGTGAGCGACGATGGCTACGTTACGGAATTCGGTATGGGTCACTGGGGAAAATCTCCTGCAAATCTTTGGTGCGTGCCCTGATATCTAATAGGTGCACACATGACGGGTTTCCAGCGTACTCCTCTGCAGGCACCTAGCGCACCTTTTGTGATGTCAAAGTGCGAATGTAACGCCTGCTGGGCTCGAATCGACATGGGAGATAGAAAGCAAAAATACCGCGGTGCAGCATTTGCGACTTTTGTGAATAGAGTGACAAAAGTTTACCTATGTTGCTAGAGTGCTTGTTGTAATTGCCTGATATGGCCATATCAAGTACCCCACTGTGAAAGAGAGATGACGTTTCGTGCGCAATTTTGCAAGGAAGATGGCAGCTGCAGCCCTCACCGCAGGCCTCAGCTTTACCGTCGTTTCCCCAGCGCACGCAGCCGTTTTCGGATCTATTGACCACCTTGGTCGCCCAGCACCGCACATCCTGAAGCAGATGGAAGACACAGCCAATCAGCCATTGGTGCCACTCGAAATCCGCAACGCGCTGCTCGCCGCGGTCGCGTTCTATCGAGGCGACGGCAAGGGCGGCGTCCCACTTCCCGAGGGCGCACCAGTGCTGAACCAATTCATTTGGCCAACCGTCTCGGCGAACTGTATCGGCGGCACCATGGCAGCTACCGGCACCGCCATCGCCGTCCCAGGCCCCGCTGCCCTTCCACTACCAGGAACCGCAGCCGGCCAAACGACCTTTGTTTTCACCGCTCTCGGAACCACCGCTGCCGCAGATGAGCAACAAGGCATGTTCGTCCACTGGCTCAACACCTCCAACGGTCGTTTTGGAGTTACCAAACTGAGCAAAGGCGAGATGAACCCACAAGGCCCTGCGACGCTCTCCGGCACCGCCGACACGGGTTCCGGCAAGGTGCTTGCCTGGCTCGACGGCGGCGTAACGCTTGCCGACGACCACGGCACACCAACCAACACCTGCGTTTTCGCCCCAACTGCCACCTCATTCACGGTGAATTAGAACAAGGACTATCGAGATGACCGACCTACACCCAGTGAAGCAGGAAACCTTCAACGTTTCGACGGCAATTAACGTCGATCCGAAAGGTTTCGAGCGCAAGGTCGACACTTACACCGTCGCAGACTTTGGCCTTTACATGGCGCGGGGCGCAAACCACCCTGAGTTCGGTTACCTGGAGAGCTGGCTCCTGCCAGAGCTCAGCCTGCGTGTGAGCAAATTCCACTACCGCCCTGGTTTCGAACGCACCCAGGACTTTTACTTTGACGTAGCCGCCATCACGCACGACAGCGACGTCTGGACTACCCGGGACTTTTACGTCGACCTGGTATCCCTGACCGGCGACCCAGTGGAGGTCGTTGACATCGATGAGCTGGCAGCTGCCACATCAGCCGGGATCATCACCGCCGAGGAAGCCGAGAAGGCAATCGAAACCACGCTAACCGCTGTCGACGGCATCACCCGCAATGGCGACGACGCAATGGCATGGCTCGCAGCTCGTGGCATGGAATTGACCTGGGCTGATCACGTGGAGCTCGTGCCTGCCGAATAAGATCGGTGGCTATGAAAGCCACTATCTATCACAACGCCCGCTGCTCAAAATCTCGCGAGGCCTGCACCTTTCTCGCCGACCGTGGCGTCGACGTTGAGGTCATTAAATACCTGGACACTCCCCCAGATGTCGCCACATTGAAGTCCCTGCTTGACCGTGCAGGACTGTCCCCACATGAGGCAATTCGTACGAACGAGTCCGAATACAAAGAGCTGGGTCTATCGCCACAGACCCCAGATGATGAATTGTTGGCCGCGATGGTGGCTCATCCTAGGCTCATCCAGCGACCAATCGTTGTCACCGATAAGGGCGTCGTCATTGCTCGCCCAACAGAGAAGATTTCCGAGATTCTCTAAACCAAATGGCCCGCTTGAGAGCGGGCCATTTTCATATCCAGGAGCAACTACAGGTTTGCCCCGGTTCCCAATTCGATGCCAAGTCCTGGGACGGAATCGATGAGGTTGCGGGTGTAGTCCTCGCGAGGGTTAGCGAAGATCTCATCGGCGGTGCCGAATTCGACCAGCTTGCCCTGCTTCATCACTGCGACGTCGTCCGCAGTCTGGCGCACGACAGCGAGGTCGTGGGTGATGAACAGGTAGCTCAGATCCAGCTCTTCCTGCAGGTGGGACAGCAGCTGCAGGATCTGGTTCTGCACGAGCACGTCGAGTGCAGAAACAGCCTCGTCGAGCACAATTACCTCCGGCTTGAGCGCAAGTGCACGCGCGACGGCGATACGCTGACGCTGACCACCGGACAGCTCGTTCGGGTATCGACGCATCGTCGAACGTGGCATCGCAACCATGTCGAGCAGCTCAGCGACGCGCTTCTCGCGCTCTTTGCGGTTGCCAACGCCATGCACCACGAGTGGTTCTTCGATGCATCGGTAGATCGAGTACATCGGGTCGAGGGAGCCGTATGGGTTCTGGAACACGACCTGCAGCTTGCTGCGCATGTCGAAGAGCTCTTTGTTGCCCAGCGTCGACAGGTCGGTGCCCTTGTAGTACACCTTGCCGGAGGTTGGGTCGAGCAGGTTGAGGATCATGTTTGCCACGGTCGACTTACCGGAACCGGATTCGCCAACCAGCGCCAACGTGGTGCCCTTGCGGAGATCGAAGGAGACGTTGTCGACTGCCTTGAGCTTCTTCTTATCGCCCTTCGCGCCGCGTACGTCGAATTCCTTACACAGGTCTTCCACGCGAATGACAACTTCGTTGGTGGACACCTTTGGGGCCAGCAACTCGGCAGACTCGATACCCTGCTCCTGAGCAGCACGGATTCGTGCGGATGCCAGCGAAGGTGCCGCCTTGACCAGGCGCTTGGTGTATGGGTGCTGTGGGTCGCGCAGAATCTGCAGCGATGGGCCAGACTCCACGATGCGACCGCGGTGCATCACGACGAGGTGTTCCGCGCGTTCTGCTGCCAGGCCCAAGTCGTGGGTGATGAACAGTACTGCGGTTCCCAGTTCCTTGGTCAGGCCTTCGAGGTGATCAAGGATGCGCTTCTGAACGGTCACGTCGAGTGCAGAGGTTGGTTCGTCGGCGATCAGCAGCTTCGGACGCGCTGCCATACCAATGGCGATGAGGGCGCGCTGGCGCATGCCGCCGGAGAATTCGTGCGGGTACTGCTTCGCACGGCGCTCGGCGTCGGGAAGCCCGGCTTCCTCGAGCAGCTGGGTGACGCGCGCATCCATCTCGGAGCCCGGCACAACGTTGTTGGCCTTGAGGGATTCCTTGATCTGGGTGCCGATCTTCCACACTGGGTTGAGGTTGGACATCGGGTCCTGCGGGACCAGGCCGATTTCGGAGCCTCGGTACTCTTCCATCTGCTTGGAGCTCAGTGGGGCGAGGTCCTTGCCTTCGAAGAGGATCTGACCGCCGGTGACGCGACCGGTGCCCGGCAGCAGGCCGATGATGGACATAGCCGTGGTGGACTTGCCGGAGCCGGATTCACCCACGATGGCGACGGACTGGCCTGGGTAGATCGTCATGTTGACGCCACGGACGGCTTCGACAGTGCCGGTGGACGAGGTGAACGAGATCTGCAGATCCTTGAGTTCCAGCAATGGGGATTCAGAATTAGTCATTGTTGTCTCTCCCCTACTTCTTGCGGTTCTTTGGATCGAGGGCGTCGCGAACAACGTCGCCCATCATGATGAAGGACAGCACGGTCAGCGCCAGAGCGGATGCTGGCCAGAACAACACCATTGGCTCAGTGCGCAGCGAGGCCTGTGCCTTGGAGATGTCGCCACCCCAGGAAACGATGTTCGGAGGCAGACCAATACCCAGGAAGGACAGGGTTGCTTCAGCAACAATGAAGGTGCCCAGAGCCACGGTTGCGTAGACGATGATTGGAGCTGCGGCGTTCGGAAGAACGTGGCTGGTCAGGATCTTCCAGCGAGACGCACCGACTGCGCGAGCTGCAGTGACGAATTCTTCGTTCTTCACGCTCATGACAGCGCCACGGGTGATGCGGGCGATATTGGTCCAGCCGAAGAGCGCCAGAACCACGACGACGGTGAAAATCGTGCGGTGTTCCTTGAACATCTGCATTACGACGATGGCAGCCAGTACCAGTGGGATGGCGTAGAAGATGTCGGTGACGCGGGAAAGCAGGGTGTCCAGGATGCCACCGAAGTAGCCGGCCAGTGCGCCGATCGTCGTGCCGATCAGCACAACCAGCAAGGTGGTGAGGACGCCAACGCTTACCGACGCGCGTGCGCCGTAAATCATGCGGGAGTAAATGTCACAGCCCTGACGATCGAAACCGAATGGGTGACCAGATTCTGGGCCACCGAGCGACTTGCCAAGTTCACACATGGCTGGGTCGGTCGTCGTGAATAGCTGTGGCAGCAGTGCGAGTAGCACGGCGGTGAATATGAGAGCAGCAGAGACCCAGAACAATGGGCGCTTACGTAGCTGGCGCCACGCCTCGCCCCACATGGAGGAAGGGGCGGATTCGTCGGCGACTGCGTCGACAGCGCCGAGTCCGGTCTCGTCAGTTTCGGCAACGAAGTGCTCTTGACCGCGGCGGATAGAGGTGTTGTCGGTATTAGGCATAGCGGATCCTTGGGTCGAGCACGGCGTAGATCAAGTCAACAAGGAGGTTGGCGAAGATGTAGACGATCACCAGGACGGTGGTGAAGGACACGACTGTCGCTGGTTCGCCCTTGATAATCGCCTGGTAGATCGTGCCACCGACGCCGTTGATGCCGAAGATGCCTTCGGTAATGATGGCGCCACCCATGAGGGACCCCAGGTCCGCGCCCAGGAACGTTGCCACTGGGATCAAGGAATTGCGGAGCACGTGGCGACGGGTAACATCGCCGCTCTTGAGGCCCTTCGCACGAGCGGTGCGCACGTAGTCTGCGCTGAGATTTTCAGACACAGACTGGCGAGTAAGCCTGAGAACGTAAGCGAATGACACTGCACCCAACACGATTGCTGGCATCAGCAGCGAAACAAAATCTTCCTTCGAGCCGACCGTTGCAGGCAGCAATTGCAGCTTCACGCCGACGACAAACTGGAACACGAAACCAATGACGAAGGATGGCACTGCGATCACGAGCAGGGAAAGCACGAGAACGGTGGAGTCAAAGATACCGCCGCGGCGCATACCTGCGATGACACCAAAACCGATGCCAAGGATGGCTTCAAATGCGAGCGCCATGATTGCGAGCTTGATGGTCACAGGGAAAGCATTTGCCATTGCTTCGGAAACCGGACGACCGGAGAAGGTAGTGCCGAAGTCGAACATGAAAATGCCCTTGATGTAGAGCAAGTATTGAATCAAGAACGGCTTATCGAGGTTGTAATCCGCTCGGATCTTGGCTGCCGCTGCCTCGGTAAGGCCGCGGTCACCGCCAAGCGCCTGGACTGGGTCTCCAGGCATCAGGAAGACGAGGGCGTAAATCAGCAGTGTCGCTCCGAAAAAGACCGGAATCATCTGGAGCAAACGTCGCCCGACGTAACGCAACATAGGGAGTTTCCTTGGGTAATGGGGGCAGGTTCGCAAAAATAAGAAAGGCTAAAGCTTGTGTTCTAAAGCTTTACTTAAAGTACCATGAGCTCCGAGTCACACTGAAAAGTATCACTCGGAGCTCATGGATGAATGAGTCAATAAAAGAAGGTGTTTACTTCTTGGTGACTGCGTAGTACTCAGGGACGGACTTCCAGTTGAACTTCACATTTTCAACGTCCTTGCCGTAACCACCGGTGACGTTGGAGTACCACAGTGGGATTGCAGGCAGTTCCTTGAACAGAATCTGCTGAACCTCGTTGTACTTCTTGTTAGCTTCGTCAACGGTTGGTGCAGCGGCAGCTTCCTTCAGCAGACGATCAACCTCTGGGTTGGAGTAGTCACCATCGTTGGAGGATGCCTTGGTTGCGTACATTGGGCTCAGGAAGTTGTTCAGACCTGGGTAGTCTGCCTGCCAGCCGGTGCGGAACGCAGTGGCAATGGTGCGGTGCTTGACCTGGTCACGCAGAGACTTGAAGTCTGGGTATGGGGCGCCTACAGCGTCGATACCGAGGGTGTTCTTGATGGAGTTGGCGGTAGCGTCAACCCATGCCTGGTGGCCACCATCAGCGTTGTAAGCGATTGCAAACTGGCCGGTCCATGGGGAGATAGCGTCAGCCTTTGCCCACAGTTCCTTTGCCTTTGCTGGGTCGTACTTCAGCACCTCTGCACCCTGAACGGTGTCGGAGTGTCCGTCGATGACCGGGGAGGTGAAGTCGGTGGCTGGGGTACGGGTCTTCAGGAAGATCTTCTCGGTAATCTCTTCACGGTTGATGGCGTGAGAGATTGCCTGTCGACGCAGCTCGCCTTCCTCACCGGAGAAGTGCTCCAGCTTGCTTGGGATAGTGAAGGACTGGAACACAGCTGCTGGCTGGTTCACGCCACGGCCGTCCAGTTCAGACTCGAACTTGCTGAATGCGGAGTCTGGAACTGCGTCCAGAACATCAAGGTTACCGGAGAGCAGGTCAGCGTATGCAGCATCCTGCTTAGGGTAGAAGGTGAACTTCACGCCCTTGTTCTGCGCCTTGCGGCCTCCGTTGTAGTTCTCGTTTGGAACGATGGTGATTGCCTCGTTGTGCTCCCATTTTTCCAGCTTGTATGGGCCGTTGGAGACTGGCTTCTCGCCCTGTGCTGCCATGTCGTTGAAGGCAGAATCTGGCAGTGGGAAGAAGGAGGAGTAACCGAGGCGCAGCTCGAAGTCGGAGGTTGGCTCGGAAAGCTGGACGGTGAAGGTCTTGTCGTCGACAACCTTCAGGCCTTCCATCTCCTTGACGCCTTCCTTGTAGCCCTTGATTGGCTCGAAGAAGGATGCGCCCTGCTGGTCGTTTTCGACAGCGTAGTTCCAGGCCTTAACAAAGTTGGCGGCCTTGATTGGGGAACCGTCGGAGAACTTCAGATCAGGCTTCAAAGTGATCTTGTAGTTGGTCTCGTCAACCTTCTCGATCTTCTCAGCCATCTCGTTGTGGGTCTTGCCGTCGGTGTCGTAGTACACGAGACCGGCGTAGATCATATCGACCACGCGTCCACCACCAGTTTCGGTGGTGTTGGCTGGCAGAAGTGGGTTCTGTGGCTCATTGCCGTTGGCAAGGATGATGCCGTCGGTGGATCCGGAATCAGAACCGGAACCGCATGCGGCCAGACCAAAAGCAAGGGCTGCTGCGGATACCGCAGCCAATGACTTCTTCAAGATCATGAGTTTTCCTCCATGGTGACGTGGCCTCGAGGCTCGAGAGCCAATCCGAGTTGGTTTGTTAGGTTCCCGACTCAGATAACCCTGCACCAATTGTTATGTGATGCAGTTCATATCTGTTTAGCGAATTAACCAAGCCAACACAACTCCTTGACAGAACTTTGCCACATCAACACTTTTAAGTGCAAGCTGGAAATTTAAGACTTAGTGCATTTATTCAGTACAGGATCGCACCCAGCCAATAAGCTGCAGCTAATCTAGTTCAGCGTTTGCTCAGAAAATACGGCTCCACCCCTGCAGCCACCCCCAAAAAACCCCGCATAATATTCATGATTGACCCGAACCTTGTTCAACAAGAATTGCGTCAAATGGGGGTAAGGTCGAATACAAAGCATCCTCTTGAGTGGCCCACATCTCCCACCAGGGGGCAAAGCCTGGATCCCGCTTCAGCGCGCGCTCTTTCCGAAGCTCATCAGGACACGTCACCCGAATGAGTTCCACTGGACCTCGTTTGAGCGCAGCAGCCACCGAGTTGGTCGTTATCGCTCCTACGCCTTCCACAATGAGGGGCGAAGCAGGGTCAAGAGCGACCCACTCCCCTGGCTCGTCTCTTTCCCAATCCCACCTGCGAAAGCCGGGGCGATACGGATGCAGCACGTCTGAGGCGACCATAGCTGCGCCGTCGGCAAGCCCGTGCCACCCTGGATAGAAGTCATCCATGTGCACCACAGGCCAGCCGAGTTTGGCACCCAGCTTATGGGCGAAGGTGGTCTTTCCAGCCCCGGACCTGCCGTCAATGAGGATCGTGCGGGTCCCCTCTGGGATTTCTACTAAGCGCCGAGGAATCGGAACTCACCCACCCACACTGAAATGACAATGGCTAACACGCCACAGAATGTGGCGCCAATTAGGAGCAATGCATCGCGCATGCCGGCCTTTGACGGGCGCGCCCAACTACGAGGCTCCTCGCCACCAAAACCGCGAGCTTCCATGGCCGTAGCCAACTTGGTTCCGCGACGAATCGCCAGGACGAGGAGTGAAAACGCCATTCCTACGAACCCGCGGATTCTGCCAATGTCGGCCACGCCACGAGCCCGGCGCGCCCTACCCAGAGCATCCCAGTCACGCTGAAACAGCGTCATGAGGCGCACGCCCGCAACGCTGCCAATCACGAATCTTTCCGGAAAGTGGAGGACTTGCGCGAGCCCGTCGCCAAGCTCGGTCGGGTCAATGCCCCGGCACAGCACGATGACCGGCAGCGCCACAGCCAGCACTCGCAACATGATGGCAACGGCAAGCTGAAGGGAGTTGTCGGTGACGTGCGCGAAGGCAAAGCTGAAATACTCCCGACCTTCCGGCCTGCCATACAGCGCCATGGAAAGACCTGCGATGGGGGTGACTAGCAGGATGGGAACAGCTTTGCGCACCAGCTCGACCCAGGAAACTCCGCACAGTGGTGAAAGTAGCAGGATGAGTGCAAGGGCCACTGTCGCCGAAACCCAGTCGACACTGAGCAGCAACGGCGTGGTGAAAGCGATCAGGGCGCCGATGCGCGTGACAGGGTTGGTTCCCCGCAACAGATTCATGCCGTCACCTCCACGTGGTGGTCGCCGAGCAGGGCCACAAAGTGATGGTCGTGAGTGATCGCCACGACGGCCACGCCCTCTCGGGTGAGGTCTCGGAGCAGGGCTGTGAGGTCTAGGAATGTACGCCGGTCCTGGCCAAACGTTGGCTCATCGAGCAACAGCACATCCGGGGTGTCGATCAGTGCCGTCGCTACCGACAGTCGTCGCTTCTGCCCGCCTGACAGCGTGAAAGGGTTCGCTGCGGCGAGGTGCGCAAGGCCCAGCCGATCAAGCAGATCCTGCGCGCGCTGCTTTGCGACGCCATCGGCCTCCGGAAGCCCTGTCCAGAGCAAAGCGCGGCGGCGCTGCCTCTTACGTACCCGGGAGGACAGCAACATCTCATCCAACACCGTAGAGGTAAGGAATTGGTGCTCTGGATCCTGGAACACCACGCCAATATGCCGTGCTAAATCGGACGAGGACCAGGTGTGCGGATCTTTCCTTCCGCAGAGAGTGACGCTTCCGGCGCAGGGTGACAATAGGCCCGCCATCGTGAGGGCAAGCGTCGTCTTACCAGCGCCATTGGGGCCGGTGACGACCGTGCCGGCAGCTGCCGGAATGCTCAAGTTTCGTGGTGGCCCCAACGGGCGGTCCCAGCCGGAACGCAGTTCGTGGGTTTCAAGAATTGTTTCCCCCAGCGCATTGGGAAGTCCCGGCGTGGCGATGCGTTCTTCCATGGGAAGGCTGAGCTCCGGGACCCACATGCCCTTCGCTGCCAGCGAGGATGCTTCGACTCGGAGGAGTGCGCTGATCGGAGCGTCGTGAAGCAGCGTACCGTCGGCGCTGATGACGATGCCGCGATCGACCAGGTCAATCCAGGTATCGACGCGATGTTCCACCACGATGAGCGTGGCACCGGTCCTGGCAGTGACCTTTTCGATGGCCGCCGTGACCTCGCGTACGCCTTCCGGGTCCAAATTGGCGGTCGGCTCGTCCAGGACGATGACCTGCGCGCCCATAGCGATGATCCCGGCGAGGGCGAGGCGTTGCTTCTGGCCACCAGACAGGTGCGAGGTGGGGTGGTCTAGAGGTAGATCCAGCCCCACTAGCTCGAGTGCTTCGGAAACTCGACGCCATGTCTCTTCGCGATCCACCCCGAGGTTTTCACAGCCAAAGGCCACATCATCCCCAACTCGCGCGGCAATTACCTGCGAATCGGGATCTTGCAGCACCATGCCGACGAGACCACGGCAGGCCCGGGAGTCACGTCCTGCAACAGTGAGGGAACCTGACCAGTCACCTTCGTCTTCATCGCCTAGCACACCGGCGATGGCGGCTAGCAGCGTAGATTTGCCAGCACCCGACTCCCCAAGGATGAGCACTTTCTCACCTGGGTCAATATGGAAGGTGATGTCGCTGAGCGCGGGTTTCTTTCGACTGGCGTGGCGCCAGCCAAATCCCCGCGCCTCGACGGCTGCGCCACTCATTTATACGAGGGTGCGGTGCTCTCGACCAGATGCGAAGCGATCCAACGCACCCGTAGCAGCGAGCGCCTTGGTGAGTAGATACCCCACGACACCAGCCAAAATTGCGCCGGACACTGTCAGTGCGCCCCAGTAGATGAGATTGAACGTTATTCCCTTTGCCAGATTGCCGAATGCAACGAGTTCGATGAGGAACGCACCCCACGCAGCGCCGATGCCGGCAGAAATAGCGTTGACAATGCCATAGCGCTTATACGCAAAGATGAGGAAGATCAGCTCAGCGCCAAGGCCCTGCGCCAGACCGGAGTACAGCGTCTCAATGCCCCACTGATTGCCCATGAGCGCAGACACAATGGCAGCCAGGACCTCAACAAAGATTGCTGCTCCTGGCTTGCGGATGATCAAACCTCCAAGGACACCGCCGAGCAGCCAGATGCCGACGGCGATTCCGCCGAAGCCTGGGGTGAGCGCGTTCATCGCCTCGTACCAGGCATATCCGATGGAATTCCACACAAAAAAGATGAGGCCACAAGCCACACCCAAGACGACGGCCACCAAAATATCGACCACACGCCACGACTTCATTATGATCTGCCCTTCTCCCTTTCGCCGGCATTACCCGGATCAGGTGCAACGGTTCGCACCGAGTGTGCGTCTCAGCCCGAATTGATTGTTCATTCAAGCACCCGTGTTTTTCTTGTGCATCAATCCTAGCTTCAGCTACGTCGCCAGGAGACTTCAAGCCCGTCCTTCTGTCCGAATCGTTCCAAATGCGAGCCAACAACCTGCTCAAAGCGAGGTATCAACTCAGCAGGTCCTTCCACGTGAATGAGCAGGACTGCCTCCGCGGCGACTAGTCCCACATGGACTTTGCCGTCGAACGCTTTCTTCGGGTTTTCCGATCCCGAGCCTTCCCCGACAAAGGTAAATTCTCCACGACCATCATTGCTGTCCCAATGGCCGTCGTTATGCGCACTAAAGTGCGAGACCAGCTGTTTTGCGTAGCGAGCTGGCCGATCAGTAGCCACGCGCGCGGTGGAACTGCCAATGTCCATGCTTGTCATGTGCACTCACTATAGTGTCCTAGCTCACGTGCAGGTGCAGGAGACCCCTCTTTTGCTTGTATCGTTAAGGACATGGCCCAGCACTTCCCCCACGTCGCCCTCGTCATCGAAGGTGGCGGCACCCGTAATTCGTATACGGCAGCCGTCATTGACAAGTTTCTAGCCGAGGGCTTTTCCTTCGGCTGGGTCGGTGGCGTTTCCGCAGGCAGTTCTCTGACCGGTGGCATGCTCAGCGGATCACGAAAGTCAGTCAAAGAAGCTTTCGTCGATGTTCCCGCAGCTCGGGAGGCCGGTGGCTGGGGCTCCTTCCTCCGTGGACGAGGCTATTTCGACGCGGAGTACATCTACGAAAAGTCCACTGTTGCAGGCGAGCGTTTCGCCATCGACTACGACGCCATCTCCACTAATCCCACTCCTTTTCGCATTGGTGCCGTGCGCGCTGACACCGGCGAGATGGTCTATTGGGGCAAGCAAGACATTCACAGCCTTGCGGACTTCACACTCCGAGTGCGCGCTTCTTCCACAATGCCAGTCTTCATGCCGATGCCGCTCATCGACGGCATCCGCTACGTCGACGGCGCCCTTGGCCCCACTGGCGGAATCCCGATCGACGCTGCACGCAAGGACGGCTTCACCACATTCTTTGTCCTGCTGTCCCGCCCGCGGGATTACACAAAACCCGCGGTGACTAGGCCAGCAGCTTTGCGACGTCTCTTCCGCAATTACCCAGCGGTAGCAGACGCGATGATCGCCAGGCCGGGTCGCTACAACCGCACTCGCGAGGAGCTCCTCCGACTGGAAACAGAAGGCAAGGCGTATCTTTTCTTCCCCACGCATTTGTCGGTTCATAACAGGGAGCGAAACCTTGCCAAGCTGGAAGCATCTTTCGCTGCAGGCCAGGCGCAAGTGGAACGGGACTGGCCTGCAATCTCGCGTTTCCTCCAGCAAACCAATTCGTCGCTGCCGGGGTAAGCTAAGGCAATAGTTTTTCGACCAAAGGGGATTTTTCATGGCCGGTGGGTTAGCTGCCCTGCTAGATGACGTTGCTGCCATCGCGAAGGTAGCTGCGGCAAATGCGGATGACATCGCTGCTGCAACTGCAAAGACCAGCGCGAAGGCCGCGGGCGTTGTCGTCGACGATGCGGCCGTAACTCCGCAATATGTCAGTGGCGTAACTCCGGCTCGAGAGCTCCCCATCATTTGGCGCATCGCCAAGGGTTCGCTGATTAACAAGCTGGTTTTCATTCTTCCGATTGCCCTCGCGCTTTCGGTGTGGGCGCCTTGGGCACTGACCCCGATCCTCATGCTCGGTGGGTCTTTCCTGTGCTTTGAGGGCATGGAGAAGGTCATCGAGAAGCTCACGGGTTCCTCTGAAGAATCGGAAGCTGTCGTGGAGAAGGAGCCTCAGGACGAGAACAAGCTGGTCCGCAGCGCCATCACCACAGATCTCATCCTTTCCGCGGAAATCATGGTGATTTCCCTGAACTCGGTCACCGATCTCCCCTTCGCGATGCGCACCGCCGTCTTGGTTTGCGTCGCCATCGGCATCACGGTTCTGGTGTACGGCGCCGTCGGCCTGTTGGTGAAGATGGACGATATCGGACTCCACATGGCGAGCAAGAACAACGCGGGCTCGCAAAAGATGGGCCGCGCGCTTGTCGACGCCATGCCCAAGGTTCTAGCGCTCATCGCAATCATCGGCACTTTCGCCATGCTGTGGGTCGGCGGCCACATCGTCATGGTTGGCCTGCATGAACTCGGATGGTCCGCTCCATATGACTTCGTCCACCACATGGAAACCATGGTTCCCGAGGGATTCCTCGGCTGGTGCGTGAACACCTTCTTCTCCCTCATCATTGGTGCAATTTGGGGCGGCATCATTGCCGGCATCATCCACTTCACGCCTCTAAAGCGCGGGCACTAGTTGGGCTCTTAGACCAGCACCAGCGACACTGCCATCACGAGCATGCCAGCTAGCAGGCCGTATACCGCTGCATGATGCTTGCCGGTTGAAACAGCGGTGGGAAGTAGCTCATCGAGCGAAATGAACACCATGATTCCCGCGACCGCACCAAAAGCAATCCCCAAGGTCAGTGGCCCCATCACCGGCATGAGCAGCAAGAACCCCACCAGCGCGCCCAACGGTTCGGCGATACCCGTCAGTGTCGCCCACTTGAAACCCTGAAAACGCGATCCAGTCGCCTGCCACAACGGGATCGCAACCGAAATTCCTTCCGGAATGTTGTGGATCGCAATCGCAACCGCCACTGGAATAGCAATGTGCGGACTCTCCAACGCGGACAAAAACGTGGCAAAACCCTCCGGAAAATTGTGAATGCCAATGGCCACCGCCATGAGCACACCCATCTTCCGTAACTTCGCCACATCCACGCCGCCGACCTCGTGCGACTCATGAGGATTCACCGCAGTAGGCACCAGACGGTCAATGACACCAATGATCAAAACGCCAAGAAAGAAAGCGCCAACCGCAGCCCACTGCCCCGGCTTGTCCCCAAGCCGCTCAACCATCTGGTCAGAGGCCTCGGGGAGAATCTCTAGGAACGACACCCAGAGCATCACGCCCGCTGAAAAACCCAAGGCAGCAGCGAGGAAAGTGGCGGAGGGATCCTTCTTTTTCAAGACGACGAGCCCGCCGATGGACGTCGATAAGCCAGCTGCGATGGTGAGCGTGGATGCAAGGAGAAGTGAACTCGTCGTCATGCAGGTAAATGAAACCAGATTGCGTTAGAGTGAGGCAAATTTAGATTCACGATGGTGCTGTGTTGAGATTGCGTGCAAATCTGCACCCTCTGAAACAGGATTGAGTGGTTGAAAAGGCCATAGCAGGGTGCAGATTCGAAACGCGAACAAAATCTACACCCTCCAACGCAAGATTGTGTGGTTGAAAAGGCCATAGCAGGGTGCAGATTCGAAACGCGAACAAAATCTACACCCTCCAAAGCAGGATTGAGCAGCCGAAAAGGCCATAGCAGGGTGCAGATTCGAAACGCGAACAAAGTCTACACCCTCCAACGCCCCAAAATTCACCTACTGTTCAACCAGTGTGGACATTCCGTCCATTTTGTCCTTTTATTGTGGACACCATGTCCAGCACTGAACTTTCACCCTCCCCAGGCGCCATCATTTTTGATTTCGATGGCACCGTTTCCCTAGGCCACGGCCCCGTGCTCGCCTACGCGGAGGCGATTGCCCAGAACGCGGACATTCCCGAATTCCTTCCAGCCATCAATCGTCTGTTTCAGCTCGACGAAGTCCACATTGACGACTATTTTCCGCGGGACGGTTACGACGCAGTCCAATCCCTGGCGCGCTACTACGGTGTCACGGATAGTCAGCTTGAACAGGCATACCAAAAGTCACGCACACAGCTTGAATCCACTGAAATTCACGGAGTCCCTAGCTTGATCGAGTTTCTCCGTGACACCAGCTGGACCACAGTGCTCGCGTCCAATTCTCCAACAACAGGCATCGCTGCCGCGTTGGAGAAGCTTGGCCTTAACCACAGTTTTGATCACGTCATCAATTCAGTTGGCAAGCCAATGGGTTTGGACGCTGTGCTCGACCAGTTTGCTTCCGGCACGGATGTCATCGGTGTCGGTGACATCTGGGACTTTGATCTCGCCCCAATTCATGCTCGTGGCGGAACCACCGTTCTGATGAAAAGCCAGTTCCGGCAACCGCGTAGCTGCACCCCCTCGGTCATGGTTTCCGACCCTGCTGACCTAGTTTCGACCCTTCACTCACTCATCGAAAGGTAATTCGCACCATGCGTCGCGTTCTCTCCACCGTGGCTATCGCCACCCTCACTGCGTTCTCCCTCGCCGGCTGCTCCTCTTCCGACTCCGAAAACAAGGCACCGGAGCGCCCGGAAGAAATCACCCTGGCACTGATCCCAAATGAGAAGGTCAATGACCTGGTTACCACCGCAAAGCCACTAACTGACCACCTGTCGCAGAAGCTTGGCGTCAAGGTCAACGGCGTTGTTACCAAGGACTACCAGGCAGCAGTTGAGGCCATCGGCTCCGGCCAGGCCCACATCGCCATCGCTTCCGCAGCTCAGCTCGCCGCAGCTGAAGACATGTACGGCGCTCACGCTGTCCTCCAGGACGTTCGCTTCGGAGCATCCACCTACGCTGGCCAGTTCATCACCAACAACCCTGACAAGTACTGCGCCGACAAGCCAGTGAAGGCAAAGTACGCTGCCAATGACCAGGAGTACCTCTACTGCAACGGCACTGCTACCCCTGACAACAACAAGGGCCAGGGCCCTAAGGGCCTTGAGGCGCTGAAGAAGATCGATAAGGACACCCCGGTCGCCATGCTGGGCACCACCTCCCCTGCCGGCTACCAGCTGCCAGTGATGGCGATGGAATCCCAGGGCATCAAGGTCGACGAGCTAAAGAAGGTCCCTGTGACCTCTAATGACGCTTCTGTCATGGCTGTCTACAACGGCGACGCCGAAGTTGGCTTCTCCTTCTGGGACGCTCGCTCCACCGTGAAGAAGGAAGAAGTTCCTGACCTTGCCGACAAGCTCGTCGTCTTCGGATACACCGAGATGTACCCGAACGGTGGCGTCGTCGTCTCCGATGACCTCCCTGAGGACATGCGCAAGGAAATCACCGACATCATGGACAAGTTCTCTGAGGTCGACCCAAAGACCATGAAGTCCATCTTCGACATCACCGACTGGGTACCAGCTGACCCAGCGGCTATCGACATGGCCCGCAAGGTCAACGACCGCTTCAAGAAGTAACAACGCCCAAAGGACAGCCCCATGACCACCACAGAAGCCTGGCCAATTATCTTCGACGACGTCACCGTCACCTACCCCAACGGAACCGTCGGACTGAAGAACATCTCCATCACCATCGAACCAGGAGAAATGGTGGCCGTCGTGGGGCTGTCCGGCTCTGGAAAGTCCACCTTCATCCGAACGATCAACGGACTCGTGCAACCAACCGAAGGCACAGTGACGGTCGGCCAGCACAACGTCACCGCGGCAAGTGGCAAAGATCTGCGGTTGATCCGCGGACACATCGGAATGATTTTCCAGGGCTTCAACCTGGCCGACCGCGCCACTGTTTTTAACAATGTGCGCGTCGGACGTTTCGCCCACACCCCGACGTGGAAAACCCTTCTCGGGATCACTTCGAGGGATGACAAAGACATCATCGCGAGCGCGCTTGATTCAGTGGGGATGCTCGAAAAGACCTGGGTGAAAGCAGGCGCTTTGTCCGGAGGGCAGAAACAACGCGTCGCGATTGCCCGTACCCTGGCGCAGCAGCCATCCCTCATCCTGGCGGACGAACCCGTCGCCTCCCTTGACCCACCTACCGCGCATTCCGTGATGGCTGACCTGCGCCACATCAACGAGGAAAGTGGCATCACTGTCCTGGCGAATCTCCACCTCATCGATCTCGCCCTCACATACACCACCCGTGTAATTGGCTTGCGCGCCGGCGAAATTGTGTACGACGGCCCAGCCAGCGAGGCAAAAGTTTCAGACTTCGAAGAAATCTACGGGCGCAAGATCAATCCGCAAGACACCTTGGGCATAGGTGAATAGTCCATGACTGCTCCTACTCTGCCCCCACGCCCGCGCAATTTCCTTGCGCCGGGATTAGCAGCGACGGCCGTCGTCATGCTCACGGTACTCGCATGTCAGCCCAGCCTCGGTGGCGTGAAAATTGATCTCAATGCCATCTCCCGCAACTGGGAAAAGGGCGCCACGCGTCTGGCCAAAATGCTGCACCCGGACTGGACGATTCTGCCCCGCACGCTTGACCCGATGCTGGAAACCCTGAGCATGGCCGTTGTAGGAGCTGCCCTCACCGCGGTCATCGCCCTGCCGCTGTCGTTGTGGGCTGCGAGGCCGACAAATCCAAACACGCCCACTCGTATTGCGATCCGCGCGGTTCTCAACGTAGTGCGCTCCATCCCGAACCTGGTGTACGCCACGATTTTGGTGGCGATGGTGGGCGTCGGCACGCTGCCGGGCGTAATCAGCCTGGTGCTTTTCGACGTCGGAATCGTCGTCAAACTTGTGTCAGAGTCCATCGATTCCGCAGATTCTGACTACATCGAGGCCGGTACTGCTGCCGGCGGAACCCCAACACAAATTGGCGCTGTCTCCGCGCTTCCCCAAACCTGGCCCGTCTTTGTCAGCCAGCTCATTTATGCACTCGAGTTGAACGTTCGTATTTCCGCGATTTTGGGCCTGGTCGGTGCGGGAGGTATTGGCCTGGTGATCGATGAGGTGCGCGGTTACTACCGCTATGATGCGCTGGCCGCCATCATCATCGAGCTGCTCATTGTGATTATCGTCCTCGAAATTGTGTCCGTTAATTTGCGCCGGAGGCTCCGATGACAGCGTTGCCTAAGCACCACCGTCCGTTGTCCTTCTATCTTGCGTGGAGCGTCCTTGCAGCGATTGTGGCGCTGTCGTTCGACTTCGTCAACATCGAGCTAAAGGATCTCGGTGACTTTCCGAAGCAATTCCTTCACTACACGTCCTTGATGTTTTCCGACCCCGATTGGTCGAAGCTTGGCGAGGCACTTAGTCAAACCTGGAAGTCTGTGGCCATGGCGTGGGTTGGCGCTGTACTCGGCGTCATCCTGTCCACTCTGCTTGGCATCCCAGCAGCAAATACGGTGTCGCCGTCCTGGGTATCCCAGCCACTGCGTTGGCTGTTTGCAGTCATTCGAGCAATTCCCGAGGTGATCATCGCGATCATCCTGTTGACGGTCACTGGCTTCACCCCATTCACGGGCGCACTTGCCCTGGCTATCGGCGGTATTGGCACGCATGCGAAGTGGACGTATGAAACCTTCGAGACTGCTCCACAGGACGTCGCGGAGGCGGTTCGTGCTTCCGGTGGCAACTTGCTGGAAACCATCCGTTGGGGTCAATGGCCTATCGTTGCGCCGGAGCTGTTTTCCCTGGCCTTGTACCGCTTCGAGATCAACGTCCGTACCTCCGCCGTCCTGGGCCTCATTGGTGTGGGTGGCATCGGCGACATGCTGACCGGCTACACCCAATACCGCCAATGGGACATTGTTGGTGTGTTGCTCATCGTGGTCATCGTGGTCACCATGCTTATCGACGCCATTTCCGGCGCGATCCGTCGCCGACTGGTCGCTTCCAGCAACTAGATTAGGTCAATATGAACGCCGCCCCGTCAATCCGTATTCGTTCCCAACTGCCTAATTTGCAGCCCACTGAACAGCGCGTTGCTGCGGTGATCTTGGAGGACATGTCCTGGTCAGTGGAAGCCACTGCTGGCCAGCTCGCTGAACGAGCTGGGGTCGGGCGCACGTCAGTTGTCCGCACTGCGCAGGCGTTGGGTTATGAGGGTTATCAGCAGCTTAGGGTCGCGATGACTCAGGAACTCGCCACGCTCGTTGAGGCTCCGGTTACTTCTTCAGCATCCTTGGTTGTTCAGATGCAGGCGCGGATTGATCGCTATGCGCAACATCTCGCTCAGCTCACCTCATTACTGAGTGAAGACGCACTGGAAAAGACCATTCAAGCCCTTGTGACAGCGAATCGGGTTCTCGTCGTGGGCAATGGGCTGTCGTCCTCGTTGGCCCAGGACTTTGCGGGCAGATTGTCTGGACAAGGCCGCCCTGCTGAGTTCGTCGCAGATGCATTGGCCGAGCAGATCACGGCGCGCCAACTGGATTCTTCTAGTGTGTGCGTCGTGCTGTCTGGATCTGGTGCGAATCGCTTGTCGTTGGAATCCGCACGAGCAGCAGCCGAGGCAGGGGCAACGGTCGTCGGCGTGACTTCCTTTCTGGGATCAGCGCTCGACGAATTGGCCACTATTACCCTGCCGATTCCGACCGAGGATGGTTCGTTCCGGGACGAGCTCGAGCACACCTCACGGGTGTCCTACCAGCTCATTCTGGAACTTCTCACCGAATGGGTGGCATCGCACCTGCAGTCCAAGAACAGCTCTGCGCGCGAAGCGGTCTATTCCATCGTGGGCAAGTCCCTAGAAGGCTGACCCTAGTAAGGCATTCGGATTTCTGCCTGCATCGCGGAGAAGTTTCCTTGTGCAAGATCAGCTGGCTTGATGAAGAGCTGCAGCACTTCGCCGTCAAGCCAAAGCGCTTGCTCGTCGAAGAGTGTCAACAATGGCAAGTGGTCTGCCGGGCCGGCGTTTTCCCCGGTCCACGGGTAGCCGAATAGGTACTGGTATCCGTGCTGTTCCTCGATGATTTCGCTGTAGGTGTCTTCATCGTAGGTGGGTTCGAGCCAAGGCCAATTGTCTGTTTGCGAGGAGTCGTTAGGATAGTCCACGCCTGCGGTGAGCACCACAGCTTGTCCTTCTTCGCCTTCCTTTGCAATCGTGTCTTCCTGCGTAAACAGCGCTGCTATCAGCGGATAATTGCCAGTTTCTTGATCCGATTCCGTCGGAGCGAAAACCCTCAGCAGCCCCGACTCAGGCATGTCGATGTGCTCTCGGATGTCGACGGGCATTTCGGAGAAGTCAATCTGGCACACAAATACTGCAGGTTCCCCGAACACCGGCCACTCTTCGCTTTCAGCCAGGTCTGGTTCCCCGCCGACTCGGGAACTCACTACCTGGCTACTGTCGTGGCGCATGACCACGAGGGGCTTTTGCCTCGATTCGGCCCAACTTGCAATGTCGTCGCCGAGCGCTGCCCTTAATGCCTCAATTGCATACATGGCTTTAGCTTATCGACGATCCTTGGCAGACTTCTCGCGAAGCAGCGGAGCAATGGCCAAGATCATAATGACGCTGCCGAGACGGTTTTTGAGAAGGTCTTCTCCCCAGCTATTTGTCTCCCAGGCATACCCGAGCGGAATCAGGAATGTGAAGAAGGCGATCGCTGTCCAGACAGCGAGCTTTTCGTATTTGCGCTGCCACAACAATCCGATGGCGATTCCACCTTCGATTGCTGCCATTAAGAGCGTGAGTTCCCGAATATGGGGCATCACGAATGAACTCCAGGCAACGTCAAGTGGTGGCCAGGCGGAGTTTGCGAAAGCGCTATAAGCCTCGGGCTGACGGGATCCAACGTAGAGGTGAATCGCAGTCCCAGCTGCAAATACGATGCCGAACCCGCGCCGTAAGAGGGTTTTCATAATTGACAATTTTACTCTTCACCCTGCAAGCTAACCACCCTCATTATAGGCTGATCTGGCACTAATTCCTCACATAGATTGGATTATCGTAATGGGTTTCTTGGAAAAGCTCGGCTTCGGCAAGAAGTCTCAGCCTGAAGCGCCGGCAAATGACTCTCCTGCCGCTGGCATTGACCAGCTGGCGATGATGCAAAATCATGTAAATCCTGGTGTTCTCGCCGTTGTCAACGGCACAATGCAGGACGACAATGACCACGTTTCTGGCACGATTCGCCTTGATCAGAACATGCGCGTCATGGGCATCGAAGGCCTCACTCGTAATGGCGCTCCTATTGCTGTCACTCCGAACGTTATCGAAGAGGCGAACAATCATTTTGCCCCATTGTCGCAGCTACCTGAGCAGATGCGTTTTCACGGCATCGAGTTCGAATGCAATGCCGGTGCCATCGACATGCGGATGATTTACCCGGACTAATTTATAACGAAATCGTTGCAAAGTAGTTCGAATGCTGTAGTTGCGCTGCCCGTTCCTCCCTTGTTTTGTAGTTTTACCTATCGATAGTCCCAAAACAATGGAGGAATTATGCGTCGTATTGCACTGGCAATGTTGAGTACCGTCACTGTTGTGAGCTTGAGCGGTTGTGGCCTGCCAGCGGTCGTGGAATTGGTCAAGGGCAAGGACGACGAATCTTCCTCGTCAACGTCATCGGAGGCAGCTGCTCCGACCACCAGCACCTCTAGCAAGAGCTCGTCCACGAAGAGCTCGTCGACCAAGACTTCTTCTACGAAGAGCTCTTCAACCAAGTCTTCTACCGAAAAGACTCGTACGGTCGAGATCCCTCAGGAACAGCAGAACATCATCTTTGATGCCCTCACCCCACTGGTCAAGGCGCACGTTACTGACCCGAACACTGACAAGATGACGGGCAAGATTCGCTTTGACAAGGACATGAAGCCAACCTCATTTACCTTGTTCAAGCTGAATGACAAGTCCATCACGCCTGACCCTGCAGCCAAGGCCGAGGCGGAAAAGGTGTTTGAGCAGCTTTCGGGCACGCCGAAGGAAGATCGCTTCTCTGAGTTGGAATTTACTTTCTCCAACAACCAGGTCGAAGCGAACGCCTACTACCCAAACAAGTAATCCACTCGGTGGCTACTAGCCACCGATCTTGAAGTCACAGACGTCGCCATCTTGCATGACGTAGTCTTTGCCTTCCATGCGCATCTTGCCCTGGGCCTTGGCTTCGGCCAAGGATCCGCAGGCGTCGAGGTCATCGAAGGACACGATTTCAGCCTTGATGAACTTCTTTTCAAAATCGGTGTGAATAACGCCAGCGGCCTGCGGAGCAAGGGAACCCTGTTTGATCGTCCAAGCGCGCGATTCCTTTGGACCTGCAGTCAGATAGGTTTGCAGTCCAAGGGTGGCAAAGCCAGCTTTGGCGAGAGTCGCCAGGCCTGGTTCTTCCTGGCCAACGGACTCGAGCAGCTCGAGAGCCTCTTCTTCATCGAGTTCCAGCAGGTCGGTTTCGGTCTTTGCGTCAAGGAAGACTGCCTCCGCAGGTGCCACAAGCGCACGAAGTTCGTCCTTGCGGGCGTCGTCGGTAAGCACGTCCTCATCGGAGTTAAAGACATAAAGGAAAGGCTTGGCGGTCATCAAGTGAAGATCCCGAACCAGCGCGAGGTCGATTTCGCCGTTCTTGGCAGCGGCGAACAGAGTGCGGTCATCTTCCAGGATTTCCTGTGCCTTCTTTGTTGCCTCGACGGCCTCCGTCAGGGACTTGTCCTTGCGGACTTCCTTTTCCAAGCGCGGAATAGCCTTCTCGATAGTCTGCAGGTCAGCCAGGATCAATTCGGTGTTGATCACGGAAATGTCCGACGAAGGATCGACGCGGCCATCGACGTGGATGACATTGTCGTCGCTGAAGGCGCGGACCACCTGACAGATGGCATCGGCTTCGCGAATGTTAGCAAGGAAGGCATTGCCCATGCCCTCACCCTCGGAAGCACCCTTCACGATTCCGGCGATGTCCACAAACGACACGGTTGCCGGCAGGATTCGCTCAGAACCGAAGATTTCGGCCAGGCGAGTCAGACGTGGATCCGGCAGCTCAACCAAGCCAACGTTTGGTTCGATCGTGGCGAACGGGTAATTCGCTGCCAGAACGTCATTGCGGGTAAGGGCATTAAAGAGGGTGGACTTGCCAACGTTTGGCAGACCAACAATTCCAAGAGTAAGGCTCACGGGTTCCCATCCTATCAACTGCGCGTTCGTGGAGGGCTGAGCGCCCTATCCGCTAAAGTTTCGTATGTAGACGACCGACCTGCAACCAGACAAGGAGGCCTACGTGAGCGAGCCGGAGCTTAGCCATAACGATGATGCCACGTGGTCCTTTGACGAGCTCGCCTCCGAAGCTCACATTGACCGCTCCTTGGTTATTGCTGAAGGTCTCAAAGAGTTTGCCAGCTGGTGCCTGCGACTTCTCATCATCGCCGCAGCCACCTACGTGGTGTGGTTCATCGGCAAACAAGTGTGGCAGGGCCTGCTTCCCATCACCCTGGCTCTGATCGTGTCCTCGGTGCTGTGGCCTCCCACCAAACGACTTCGGTCTCTAGGCCTGCCCCCTGGCATCGCCGCGCTTGTGACTATTTTGGGCACTATTGCTGTGTTCTCGGGGATCATTGTGGCGATGGCTCCGAGCATTGGCCGCCAATCACAAACTCTTTATCTGCAGACCTATGAGATGTTGCTGCGAGCCCAGCTCACCTTGCAGAATCCACCATTTAATTTGGAATCCGAGGACCTCAACGAGCTATTTTCCAATGCCGTTACATGGCTCCAGAACCAATCGGGCACCATTGCCACCGAAGTCTTTTCTGGACTGGGAACCATGTCAGTGGTCGTCGTTACGCTCGGCGTGGTTCTCGTGCTGACCTTCTTCTTCCTCAAAGACGGCGACCGCTTCCTCCCCTGGCTCCGTGGGGTCACCGGCGAGCGCGCGGGTCTGCACCTCACCGAGCTGTTGTCGCGCATGTGGCAAACGTTGTCGGGCTTCATCCGCGCCCAGGCAGCCGTGTCGCTTGTCGACGCCGTTTGCATCGGCGCAGGGTTGATCATCATTGGTGTTCCAATGGCGCTTGCCCTAGCAACCCTGACCTTCTTCGCGGGTTTCATCCCGATCGTGGGAGCCTTTGTCGCGGGAGCATTGGCTGTGCTCATTGCACTGGTGTCGCTAGGCCTTACCAAGGCCGTCATCGTGCTCGTGCTCGTCGTTGCAGTACAGCAGCTGGAAGGCAACATCCTATCGCCACTGCTGCAGTCGAAGGCAATGAATCTGCACCCGGTGATCGTCTTGGTTTCGGTCACCATCGGCGGCAGCTTGTTCGGCATCATCGGCGCATTCCTGGCGGTTCCGGTGGCAGCCATGATTGCGGTCTTTTTCCGCTACCTCAACGACATCATTGCCCTGCGTGCAGGCGAAAAGACAACCGATGAAATCGAATTCGCCACCCAGGACAAAGACATGCAGGTGAAGTGGAGCGAGGAGTTTGGGCGACTGTTCCGCGATTCCGGCCTTCAAAAGATGCTGCCAAACCGTCAGGCGAACGCCACTAAGATTGAGAAAGATACCGCTGCTGAGCAGGACTCTTTACTGAGCAAAACCTCGTCCTCCCTCAAGAAATTAGCACAAACGTTCCCCAAAATTGGTGGGAAATAACCGTCGCGTCTGAGCCCTATGCCATTGTGGTCACATGACCAATGCAGCTGCTCTTGCCTTGTTCCTTTTGATGGGTTTGATCCTTGGATACTTCCTTGGCTGGAATCGCCGAGCACAAACTGACAGCCCCGGCCAATCTGCCGAGCTAGTCCGAAGCCAACTCACCCCATTGGAAAAGGCAATGGCCCAGCTCACGGGACACATGCGTGAAATGGAGATTGAAAGAGCGGAATCACTTGGCCAATTGTCCGCCCAAATCCAAGCGATGAGCCGGACGTCCCTGATGCTCACTGATCGCACGGACAAACTCGTCACCGCCCTTCGCGCACCACAGGTACGCGGGCGCTGGGGAGAGATGCAATTGGAACGGGTGGTTGAGCTGTCCGGAATGGTCAAGCACTGCGATTTCGACACTCAAGTATCCCACGGCTCCATCAGGCCAGACATGGTTGTCCGTCTCAGCGACGGCCGGAATATCGTCGTCGACGCGAAAGCGCCTTTCCTCGCTTATCTGGACGCCCTGGACACCACTGATCCCGAGGAGCACGAGGCGCATTTGCGTCGTCACGCGCATCATCTTCGCCAGCACGTCACCCAGTTATCAACGAAGGACTATCAGAAAAGTTTCCCAGAATCCCCTGAGTTTGTGGTTCTGTTCGTTCCCGCGGATCCGTTTCTCGACGCTGCGCTGCGGATCGACAACGAACTTTTGGAATTTGCCTTTTCCAAGAATGTCGTACTGGCCACCCCAACCACGCTCATTGCGCTTTTACGCACCGTGGGCCTGGGTTGGCAACACAACTCCCTTAGCGAGAAAGCATCAGAAATTCAGCGCCTGGGCAGCGAACTCTATCAGCGATTGGGAACCGTGAGCGAGCACATGAATAGGTTGGGATCGTCGCTGGACAAAGCCGTTACGAGTTTCAATTCCACTATCGCCTCACTGGATAGTCGAGTCTTCGTCACCGCCCGCAAACTCGACGACCTCGACGCCCTTCCGCACGGCAGGTCATCAGTCGTCCCAGTATCCCCCATTGACACTCGCCCTCGAATTCCGCGTTACCAATCCGAAGGCAGTGACATTTCCGGCACCTAGAAAGCAGTGTTGTGTTGGAATTTTGGCCCACTTCCTCGGTAACATGAATCATCGTGCCAAAGCCAACCACTTCGACCCCACGAACCCGTCGCGCCGTTTCACCAACCCGCGCCCGGGGTCTGTCTTTGGGGACGGCTTTGTCCATCAATGTTGCAGCTTTGCTGACAGGACTGCTGCTCAGCGTGAGCCAAGGGCAGTTCAACTGGATCTTCGTCCTTTGTTACGGCCTTGGCGCAATCATCACCACGCTCTTTGTGCGATTGGGTGGCCTGTTCCTCAACGTGGCGACTCACCCGATTCTCTTCGGGCTTTTCACCCCGTTGACTGCTTGGTGGATCGCGAAGAGCAACCTATCCGGTGGCGCAGATCAGTGGTCAAAGACCATGATCCTTTCGGCGCTGTATCCGCTGGCGCAGTATTTCCCCCACTTAGCGATCATCACGCTGGTGACGATCGTTGTTGCCCTCGTTCGCTGGCGCGGCGCAAAGTCGTCCTACGAGCAGCAACTGCAGATGCTCGAGCGTCAGCGTAGGCGCGCTGCACGTAGTGAGCGCATGAATCGCCAAACCACCACTCGCGTGCGAGAGATGTCCTACCGGCCGCGACGCACCGAGGATCCTGAAGCGGAACGAGTACCGTTTTCCGAGCTCATCAAGGATGTTAATTCCCGCGCAGACCGCCGTCGCGCTGATCGGCAGTCCGCCCGAAAGGTGCGCGTCGAAAAGCCGGCTCGCCCCCGCGAGAATCCGCAGGAACGGCCGGCTCGTCGGTCGTTCAATGACGACCTGTACAGCTAACGCTTTTCGCGGTTTGCTGGCCTCAGGTCACGAGGCAGGGAGAACACGATCTTCTCTGCAGCGGTGACTACTTCTTCCACGTCGGTGAAGCCGTATCCTTCGAGCTTCTCCAGGACGTCGCGGACCAAAATCTCAGGAACAGACGCACCGGACGTAATGCCAATGGTGCTGACACCTTCGAGCCACTTGTCATCTACCTGGGAGGCATAATCAACGAGGTGAGACGCCTTCGCGCCGTGCTGCAAAGCCACCTCGACGAGTCGCTTGGAGTTCGAAGAGTTCTGGGAACCAACCACGATGACTAGGTCACACTTAGGTGCAATGGCCTTCACCGCCACCTGACGGTTCTGGGTGGCGTAGCAAATGTCATCGCTCGGTGGATCGATGAGATTGGGGAACTTCTGCTTCAGGCGGGTGACGATCTCCATCGTCTCGTCGACCGAAAGAGTGGTCTGGGAAAGCCACACTAGCTTCTCGTCTTCGGAGAATTCGAGCTTGTCCACTCCCTCGACGCCATCAACGAGGTGCACCACGTCAGGGGCCTCGCCAGCGGTGCCCTCAACTTCCTCATGGCCTTCATGACCGATGAGGAGGATCTGGAAACCATCGCGAGCAAAGCGCTTGACCTCATTGTGAACCTTGGTTACCAGAGGGCAGGTCGCATCGAGGGTGTTGAGGCTGAGCTGACGTGCTTCCTCATGCACGGCAGGGCTCACGCCGTGCGCAGAGAACACCAGGTGCGCCCCCTCAGGCACCTCGGTGGTTTCGTCGACGAAAATCGCACCACGTTCGGCCAAGGTATCCACAACGTAGCGGTTATGCACAATTTCCTTGCGGACGTACACGGGAGCGCCGTATTTATCCAGCGCACGCTCGACAGTTTCCACCGCACGATCAACGCCAGCGCAGTAGCCACGAGGCGCCGCAAGCAATACTTTCTTGGTCAAAGTCTGTGTCATGCTGCCTAGCGTACCCAGGCAAGGGGCGGAACGCCTAGAATCGCAGGAGATACGGTATCAACGTGAAGGGGGCATATGAGTTCGGCAACGTCGCCTGAGAATCCGTGGCCAGTCCGCGAAGTCAACGCTAAGGTGAAATCGTGGATCGAACGGCTCGGCCACATTTGGGTTGAGGGTCAGCTCACCCAGGTGAATTTCAAGCCCACCTGGAAGCTGTCTTATCTGACGTTGCGCGACCCGGAGGCTGAATCCAGTGTCCGTCTCACGTGCAGTACCTCCCTGCTCCAGAACTTGCCTTCGCTTCCCCAGGACGGCGACCGGGTGGTCGTTTATGGCAAGCCCGCCTACTACGCGGGTCGTGGCGAATTCTCCCTATGGGTCACCGACATCAGATCGGTCGGAATCGGCGAACTGCTCGCCCGCATTGAAAAGCTCCGCGCCCAATTGGCTGCGGAAGGACTATTCGACCCCGCCCGAAAAAAGCCTCTCCCCTTCCTCCCCAACAAAGTTGGCCTGATCACCGGACGAGGCTCCGCCGCCGAACGCGACGTGTTGGCGGTATCCCAGGCACGATGGCCGGAAGTGCGCTTCGAGATCATCAACACCGCCGTTCAGGGCGCCAATGCGGTACCCGAAATCATTGCAGCGCTCGAGCAACTCGATGCGAATCCTGAAGTCGACGTCATCATCATTGCCCGTGGCGGAGGCTCGGTAGAAGACCTGTTGCCTTTCTCTGAGGAAGCTTTGCAACGCGCCGTCGCAAAGGCGCATACCCCCGTTGTGTCCGCGATCGGTCACGAGCCAGACAACCCCGTGCTCGATAACATCGCCGACCTGCGCGCCGCCACCCCAACCGACGCTGCCAAGAAGGTGGTCCCTGATGTCGCCGCCGAACGCGCGCTTATCGACGAGCTCCGCGGCCGCCTCCGCTCCGCCTTGCGAGGTTGGGTTGACCGGGAACGCAGTCAATTGGCGGGCCTGCGCTCTCGCCCAGTGCTCGCTAATCCGCATTTACCTATTGAGCAGCGCCGGGAAGAAATTGAGCGGGCGCTGAAGTATTTGCGTCGCGAGGTACGAATCATGATTGATTCGGCGCAGGCTGAGACGTCTTCACTGCGCTCCCGTATCAGCACCCTTGGGCCCGCGGCGACTCTTGCGCGCGGATATGCGGTTGTGCAAGTCGTCCCGCGGGATGGCTCGGAACCAGAGGTAGTCACCACTGTGGCGCAATCTCCACCGGGCAGCCAATTGCGAATCCGTGTGGGCGACGGTTCGATCACCGCCGCAGCTATGAGCGCTAAACCAGCTAACTAAACGTAAAGGACAATAGACGTGAACTCTGATGTGATTGGATCCGGACAGGTCCGTGATGATGCGTTCCCACCGGTGGAGTCGCTGAGCTACGAACGCGCCCGCGACGAACTAGTCGAGATCGTTGGCATTTTGGAACGCGGACAAATGGGACTTGATGAATCCCTGAAGTTCTGGGAGCGAGGGGAAGCCCTCGCAAAACGCTGCGAAGAGCACCTCGCCGGCGCCGCTAAGCGAGTGGAAGAGGCGATCGGCCAGGCCGATTCCTAGCCGTTCTTTCCTGGCAGCGGGGTGGCTCGCAATGCATTCTTAGCGATCTGCTCCATCTCCGCTTCCCCAGCCGTGCCAGAGAAAATCAACCGAACGTCGCCGAGGTCCGCGGCCCACACGTCACGAACGTTGCGCTCGGCGCTGGTGTAGATCTCAAACTGCTTGCCGTCGATGGTGCGCGGCGACTGCTGCGTGCGCCCGTGCTCATCGACGTCCTTAACCGCCTTATCTAGAGGCTGATCAGTCTGCGTGAGCTGCACATACGCGCCTTCTTTGGTCACCCAACCGATGACCGTTGCCGGCTGACGATTCACAGTTGTGCGCCTTGCCGAATTAGTGGTCCAACCTTCAGGAGTCTCAGGCAAGCGCAGAGGAAAGTTCATCGCCTTAGCTTCCATGCTCACAATCTGCTGCGCATCTACCTTCTGCACAGGGCCGTTTTCCGGCGCACCCGGATTGAAGCTGCACATTCCTGTGAACGCCACCGTAGGGACCATCAATCCCACAACGACGAGAAGCGACAGCAGAATGTCGCGAGAATCTTGAAAAATCCGAGGTTTCTTGTCAGCCACGCCCAACAGTATGGCAGATGCATAGTCCTAGACGTGAACCGATGTCCACCCCACAGCGCGTGATTCTTGCCTCCCCACATTCGGTGGTGCAAAGCAAACACAACAGAAGGATTATTTGGAAGAATAGGACATAAGGCCCTTTGTTATGACAACTAGTGTCACTGGTGCTTAACAAAAGACTTCGATAACTACCCCACATTGCCACCTGGAGGCTCTCAAACAATGAAGAATCAGGAAACCCCGGATCGTAACCTAGCCATGGAGCTCGTTCGCGTCACCGAAGCTGCTGCGCTCGCGTCCGGCCGCTGGGTTGGTCGCGGAATGAAGAACGAGGGCGATGGTGCCGCTGTTGATGCAATGCGTCAGCTCATCAACTCGGTGAACATGAGGGGTGTCGTTGTTATCGGCGAGGGCGAAAAGGACGAAGCCCCAATGCTGTTCAACGGTGAAGAAGTCGGCACCGGCTTCGGCGCTGAAGTCGATATCGCTGTCGACCCAGTGGACGGCACCACCCTGATGGCTGAAGGCCGACCAAACGCAATTTCCGTGCTGGCAGCTGCTGAGCGTGGCACCATGTACGACCCATCCGCAGTGTTCTACATGCGCAAGATTGCCGTTGGCCCTGAGGCCGCGGGCAAGATCGATATCACCGCGCCTGCAGCTCACAACATCGAAGTCGTCGCAAAGGCAAAGGGCATCGCAAAGTCCGACGTCACCGTCGTAGTCCTCGACCGCCCACGCCACGTGGACCTGATCAAGGAAATCCGCGAAGCAGGCGCAAAGGTCCGCCTCATTTCCGACGGCGACGTCGCTGGCGCTGTGGCTGCAGCCCAGAACTCCAACTCCGTCGACATGATGATGGGCACCGGCGGCACCCCAGAGGGCATCATCGCGGCATGTGCAATGAAGTGCATGGGCGGCGAAATCCAGGGCATGCTCGCGCCTAAGGATGATACAGAGCGCGAAAAGGCCATCGCAGCAGGCCACGACCTCGACCGCGTCCTGCTGACCAACGATCTCGTGTCCTCCGACAACTGCTACTTCGTAGCAACCGGCGTCACCAACGGCGACATGCTCCGTGGTGTTTCCTACCGTGCAAACGGCGCAACCACCCGATCCCTGGTCATGCGCTCCAAGTCCGGCACCATCCGCTTCATCGAGTCCGTCCACCAGCTGCAGAAGCTGCAGGAATACTCCGTAGTGGATTACGCCGCTAAGTAAGCGATTTCTTTCAGCCCCGTCGACGCCAGCCCGGCATCGGCGGGGTTTCTGTTGTGTCTGGGGGCAGATTCATTTCTGTCGTCAAATCTGCACCCTGTAACACAAGAAATGGGCACCTTTCGACGCATATCAGGGTGCAGATCCATCCCCGCCAACAAATCTGCACCCTCTAACACAAGAAATGGGCACCTTTCGACGCATATCAGGGTGCAGATCCATCCCCGCCAACAAATCTGCACCCTCTAACACAAAACACAAGCACCAAAACCCACACACCAGGGTGCAGATTCCACACCACTGAGACACAGTTCATAATTCACGATTACTTCAGGGCAATTGCACACGAATCATCTGTTTTGCGCCATACTGGAGAAGGTGGCTCGAGCACCCCGGTGCTGAGCCTAAAGATATCCCATCTACAAAAGGTGAAACATATGTCTGAGCAGGAATTTCGCATCGAACACGACACCATGGGTGAAGTCAAGGTCCCTGTGAACGCTCTGTGGCGTGCACAGACCCAGCGTGCTGTCGAGAACTTCCCTATCTCTGGCCGCGGACTTGAGTCTGCACAGATTCGCGCAATGGGTCTGCTGAAGGCTGCTTGCGCGCAGGTCAACAAGGACAAGGGCGTTCTCGCCCCTGAGATGGCCGATGCGATCATCGCTGCTGGTAAGGAAATCGCTGAGGGTAAGCACGACGCTGAGTTCCCAATCGATGTCTTCCAGACCGGTTCGGGCACCTCGTCCAACATGAACACCAACGAGGTCATCGCTTCCATCGCAAAGCGCAATGGCGTGGAGATCCACCCTAATGACCACGTCAACATGGGCCAGTCCTCCAACGACACCTTCCCAACCGCAACCCACGTTGCTGCAACCGAAGCTGCTGTCAACGACCTCATCCCAGCTCTCAAGGTGCTGCATGCTTCCCTCGCCAAGAAGGCTCACGAGTGGAAGGACGTCGTAAAGTCCGGCCGCACCCATCTGATGGACGCTGTCCCAGTGACTCTCGGCCAGGAGTTCTCCGGCTACGCTCGTCAGATCGAAGCTGGCATCGAGCGCGTTGAAGCTACCCTCCCACGCCTCGGCGAACTGGCAATCGGCGGCACCGCAACCGGCACCGGCCTGAACACTGCTGCTGACTTCGGCGCACTGGTCACCGAAGAGCTCAAGAAGCTGACCGGCGTTCAGGAGCTGCGTGAGGCTAAGAACCACTTCGAGGCTCAGGCTAACCGCGACGCACTCGTTGAGTTCTCTGGCGCTATGCGCACCATCGCTGTTTCCCTGACCAAGATCGCCAACGACATCCGCTGGATGGGCTCCGGCCCACTGACCGGTCTCGGCGAAATCCACCTCCCTGACCTGCAGCCAGGCTCCTCCATCATGCCGGGCAAGGTCAACCCAGTTCTCTGCGAGACCGCAACCCAGGTCGCCGCTCAGGTCGTAGGCAACGACGCTGCCATCGCATTCGGTGGCGCACAGGGCGCATTCGAGCTCAACGTGTTCATCCCAATGATGGCCCGCAACGTTCTCGAGTCCGCTCGCCTGCTGGCCAACACCTCCCGCGTGTTCGCTGAGCGCCTTGTCGACGGCATCGAGCCAAACGTCGAGCGCATGCGCACCCTGGCTGAGTCCTCCCCATCCATCGTGACCCCGCTGAACTCCGCAATTGGTTACGAGGCTGCCGCAAAGGTCGCAAAGACCGCGCTGAAGGAAGGCAAGACCATCCGCCAGACCGTCATCGACCTCGGCTTCGTCGACGGCGAGAAGCTGACCGAGGAAGAGCTGGATAAGCGTCTGGACGTCCTCAAGATGGCCAACACTGACCGCGATCAGTTCTAGTCCAACTGTAAAGACCCGCTTTTAGTTAAGTCCTAAAAGCGGGTCTTTTGCTATCGGTTATCGGCTGCAACTCCGAAGGTCATTTCGGCGAGAATCTTCGCCTCGGATTCCTTCAAGTAGCGAGTGAGCACCGACGTCGCCTTGTCCACTTCCCCCTTGACCAACGCGCTCAGAATATCGCGGTTGCGCTGGATAAATGGACGATGCATGTCCTCCACGCTGGCAACGACCATGAAAGCCAATCGGGCTTGCGCCATGACCAGCGTCAGGTTCTCGTTGAGACGAGGGATACCCGCCAGCGACACCAAATGATCATGGAAGGCATTGTTGTAATTTCCCACCTCGGACCAACGGCCACCTGCCGCAGCGGATTCGGCATCGTTAATAGCCTTGTTCATGCCTCGCAAAGCTGCTTCAGTTCGCGGAACATCGAGGCCGAAGTACTGTAGGGCGCCGAGTTCAATGAAGCGTCGATAAGCAAACAGCTCAACGATGTCAGCGGGCTCCATAGACCTCACGAACACGCCACGGTGAGGGATCTGCTCGATGAGGCCGTCACGGGCGAGGAGGCGGAAGGCCTCGCGGAGGGTGTTGCGCGAAACCCCAAGGTCAGCGGCGAGAGGAATCTCGCGGATCTTTCCACCAGGCTCGAATTCGCCGGAAAGGATTTTGTCGGTAATGCGCTGTGCCAGCTGGATTGGAGTCGCAGTCATAAACCTATGTTAACGGTGTTTTGCGAATCCGGTCACAGTTTTCTCAGATTGAGCTCACCACGTACCCCTATTGTGTCCTGCACCACTTTTAGTTACACTTACCCAGGCATTGTTGAACAAGTATTTGAAGATCGGTAGGTGTAGCTAATGAGCTCGGCAACCGCCTCAGCGCTCAATCGCAGCGCGATTCTCGGAGCAATTTTCCTCATGGCTACGAGCGCGATCGGCCCAGGATTCCTCACCCAAACAGCAGTTTTTACCGCAAAGCACGGCGCGGCATTCGCCTTCGCCATTTTGATTTCGATCATCATCGATATCGCGGTGCAAATGAACGTCTGGCGCGTCATCGGCGTCAGTGGCCTGCGTGCTCAAGAGCTCGGCAACACCGTTCTTCCGGGGCTTGGCTGGTTCCTCGCGGTGTGCATCGCCATTGGCGGCATCGTATTCAACATCGGAAATATCGGTGGTTCGGGCCTCGGATTCAACGCAATGATGGGCATGGACCCCAAGGTCGGCGGTGTGCTCACCGCAGCGCTCGCCATCGCGATTTTCCTGTTCAAACAGCTCGGCGCAGCTCTCGACAAGATTCTTGTCGGTTTGGGCGTTGTCATGATGCTGCTGACGTTGTACGTGGCAATCGTGTCCGACCCACCGGTGGGCGCAGCCTTGAAAAATACAGTTCTGCCTGAGGAAATCGATTTCCTCACCATCACCACTCTAGTTGGTGGCACGGTAGGCGGATACATTACGTTCGCGGGTGCGCACCGCATGCTTGATTCCGGAAACTCTGGCGTCGAGCACGTCGCAAGCGTCTCAAAGTCGTCTGTCACTGGCATCATCCTTACCGGAATCATGCGCGTGCTGCTCTTCCTGGCAGTGCTCGGTGTGGTTGCTGGTGGCGTCGTCCTCAATGTCAAGGGCAACCCAGCCGCAGAGGCTTTCCAGGCCGCAGCAGGCGAACTGGGATTGCGATTCTTCGGCGTGGTGCTGTGGGCAGCAGCTCTGTCCTCCATCATCGGAGCGTCCTACACTTCCGCAACCTTCCTTACGTCCCGCGCAGAAGACAAGAAGAAGCTGCAGAACATCATCACGATCGTATTCATCATCATCAGCTGCGCAGCCTACATCGCCCTCAACACAGCCCCTGCCACACTGATGGTCTTCGCTGGCGCGTTCAACGGGCTGGTCCTCCCCATCGGCTTCACGATGATCCTGTACGTCGCGATCTTCCGCCAAAAAGACCTTTTGAAGGGGTACCGATACCCAATGTGGCTGGTCGTCCTCGGCGTACTGGGGCTCATCGTCGCATGGTGGCTCGCCTGGACCTCGTTCGGCGCCGTCTTCTCATTGCTGAAGTAAGACCCGCTTGCACAAAAGGAGTGTGACATGTTCGACCTCAACAGCGACCTCGGTGAAAGCTTCGGGTCGTACCGCATTGGCAATGACGACGCCGTCCTCGCCCTCGTATCAAGCGCCAATATCGCTACGGGATTTCATGCAGGCGATCCCCTCGTGATGCAGAAAACGGTGGCAATGGCCGTCGAAAAGCAGGTGCGCATTGGTGCCCACATCGGTTACCGCGACCTGGCTGGCTTTGGCCGTCGAGCCATGGCTTACGAATCCGACGTGCTCACGGCTGAAACCATCTACCAAATCGGCGCACTGCAAGCGATCGCTCGAGCTGCGGGAGCGCAGGTCGAGTACGTGAAACCTCATGGCGCGCTGTACAACACGATCGCCCACGATCGCACTCAAGCCGAAGCAGTGATCGCTGGCATCAAGGCTGCGGATCCATCACTCAAGCTGATGGGCCTAGCCGGCGCGCCCGTGCTCACCTGGGCGCAGGAAGCCGGGCTGGAAACCATTGCCGAGGCCTTTGCCGATCGTGCTTACACCTCAGAAGGCACCCTGGTCCCCCGATCCCAGCCCGGCGCGGTATTGCACGACCCTACAGCTGCTGCCGCCCAAGCCCTCGCGTTTGCTCGTGGCGAAGCAATCACTGCGATCGACGGGTCGAAGGTGCAGGTCTCAGCCCAGTCCCTGTGCGTCCACGGCGACAATCCGGAGGCGCTAGAGCTGGTCAAGCAGATTCGATCCACGCTGGCCGACAACGGAATCGAGGTTGGTCATGCACATTAAGGCATGTGGCGAGCAGGCAGTCCTGGTGGAAATGTCTAGCCTCAATGAGGTGCTGGCGCTACACCGCACCGTGACGTCCTGGCAACTCGAAGGCATTGTGGACCTCGTGCCCGCCGCGACCACGCTCCTCATCATGATCGATACGGCGCAGCTCACCCCGAAGGATGTCGCCTCCCGCCTCGCTACCTACGATCCGAACGACGCCCAGAGCGCCGAGCGAACCTCACCTCACACGGTGATCGTTCCTGTGCGTTACGACGGCCCAGACCTAGCCCCCCTCAGCGAAAAGCTTGGCTGGTCCCCGGAAGAACTGGTGAAACGCCACACCCACGCCCAATGGACCGCAGCCTTTGGCGGTTTTGCCCCAGGCTTCATGTATTTGGTACCTGCGGATCCGTTCCCATCCGTTCCGCGCCTCGATTCGCCGCGCCCAGCCATCCCGGCAGGTTCAGTGGGCCTGGCAGGCGAGTTTTCGGGAATCTACCCACAGAATTCTCCAGGTGGTTGGCAGTTGATTGGCTCCACCAATGAAGTGTTGTGGGACCCGACAAACGATGAAAGGCCCGCGCTCATCATGCCTGGGGACATCGTCCGATTTGTGGAGGAGAATTAATGCTCAAGGTAGTATCCACCGGCCCGCAGCTACTCTTCCAGGACCTGGGGCGCTTTCACATGGCCGGAAGCGGTGTTGCCCCATCCGGCACTTTTGATCGCATGAGTGCGGTGCGCGCAAATCACGCCATGGGCAATTCCGACAACGCCGCCGTACTCGAGATTCTGTTGGGCGGGGTCGAACTTCTAGCCTTGGACGACGTCAATTTCGTCATGACCGGTATGCGCTGTCCCATCGACATCATTAGCGAGGACGGCACCAAACGAGCTCAATACTCAAATAACATCATCGACGTCGTCCCGGGCGATCGAATCTGCATCGGCATGGCCCACCACGGAATGCGGGGCTATCTCGCTGTCCGCGGTGGCTTCAATCCCACCCCAGTATTGGGATCCAGGTCCACCGATATCATGTCAGGCCTGGGCCCTGCCCCAGTAGCCCCAGGAGACATCTTGCTGGTCAGCGACGACATCGCGGAGCACGCGTGGTGGCCGAAATTGAGAGAACTGCCTGCACTTTGGCCCCAAGAGAAGGTGCACGAGCTGACAGTGGTGCTCGGTCCCCGCGCGGATTGGTTCACCCCGAGCTCGATCGAAGCCTTCTTCGGTCAGGTCTACGAAGTCAGCGATCAATCAAACCGCATCGGACTACGCCTCACTGCTGACACTCCTCTCGAGCGTGCCCGAAATGAGGAGTTACCGAGCGAGGGCATGGTCCGAGGCAGCATCCAGGTTCCACCCAACGGCATGCCCGTCATCTTCGGACCGGATTACCCTGTGACCGGCGGTTATCCCGTCATCGGCGTGCTCACTAGGCGCTCTTCTGACTATTCAGCACAATGCGCGCCGGGCGACAAAGTCCGGTTCAGCAAGTTCAAATAGTGCAAAAGCTCACAAACCGGATACAAACAAACAAAGTTCACTGAATGCAAATGTGCACTCGGTGAACTTTTTTAGTTAGTATTGCTGGCATGTCACCAAACCTTCGAGAGCAAAAGCGGCGCGCCACCCTCGCCGCCATCGAAGAACACGCGAGCAAACTTGTAGCCGACAACGGCTTCGACAACGTCACCATCGACGACATTTGCCAAGCGGCACACATCTCGAAACGGACGTTCTTCAACTACGTCGAATCCAAGGAAGTCGCTGTTCTGGGAGCCCTCCCCACCCCAATCGCCGAGGAATGCACAGCAACATTCGTTAAACAAGAGCACCCTGACCTGTTGTCAGCACTCCTGCAGCTGAGTCTGGATAACTTTGCCGCAGCCATCTCCCCAGGTGTCGATGCGGGAGAGCTCTTTAGACGTCGCAAAGCAATTTTGCGCGCAAACCCCGAGCTGTGGCTAAGCAGAATGGCCACGTTCAACCTGCTGCACGACAGCATTGTGCGAACGGCCGCAACCTACCTTGAACAGCACGATTCGGCCCGGCAGCTGAGGCATCTCACGCCGATTACTGAGGCCCGACTCGTTGTAGGCATCACCGGCACTGCCATGGAAGTCGGCTTCAAAACGTGGTTTGCCACCCCAGACGCCACACTTACCCAACTGCCTGACCTCTGCAAGCAGGCGCTAGCAGACATGAGACGACTCGCTCGCACAGAAGGAGGCGACAAATGAAACAGGACACCGCACCACGCATTCCACTGATCATGGGTGCACTGATGGTCGGCATGCTGATGAGCTCGCTCGGCCAGATGATCTTTGCAACCGCGCTTCCCACCATCGTCGGTGATCTCGGTGGCGTCAACCACATGTCCTGGGTCATCACCGCCTTCCTGCTGGGACAAACGGTTGCTTTGCCTATCTTTGGCAAGCTTGGCGATCAAATCGGCCGCAAGGGCTTGTACGTCTTCGTAGTAGCACTGTTCATGCTCGGCTCGTTGATCGGCGGCCTCGCAACGTCGATGAGCGTGCTCATCGCAGCCCGCGCAATCCAGGGCATCGCTGGTGGTGGCCTGATGATCCTGTCGCAGTCCATCACCGCCGAGGTAGTCAGCGCACGTGAACGCGGCCGCTACATGGGCATCATGGGCTCCGTCTTTGGTCTTTCCTCTGTCCTCGGCCCTGTCCTTGGCGGTTGGTTCACCGACGGCCCAGGTTGGCGCTGGGGCCTCTGGCTCAACATCCCACTCGGCCTCTTCGCACTGATCGGCGCGATTCGCTACCTGCACCTCCCACACCGGGAACGCCGCGGACGCTTCGACATCATTGGCTCCATCCTGATGATCATCGCAACCACCTGCCTGATCCTCTTCGTCACCTGGGGTGGCAACGAATACGAGTGGAACTCCACCACCATCAAGGCCCTGATCGCCGGCACCATCATCTTCGGCGCGCTGTTCGTCTGGGCTGAGCTGAAGGTTGCGGAACCGATCGTTCCGATGAATCTGTTTACCAACCGCAACTTCGTCCTCACTACCCTGTCAGGCCTGGGCATCGGCATTTTCATGTTCGGTGCGCTCGGCTATCTGCCGACCTACCTCCAAATGGTGCACGAACTCACCCCAACCATCGCGGGCCTGATGATGATCCCGATGATGGTCGGCATGATGGGCACCTCCATCACCGTGGGCAACTGGGTGTCCCGCACCGGAAAGTACAAGAACTACCCGATCATCGGCCTACTCATCGTGGCCGTGGGAATGTATTTGCTCTCCACACTGAAGGCTGACTCATCCTTGGTTACGGTAGGTGCGTACTTCTTCGTTTTCGGCGTGGGACTGGGCGCCGCCATGCAGATTCTGGTGCTCATTGTGCAGAACTCCTTCCCCATCGCTCTCGTTGGTACCGCGACGGGCGCCACAAACTTCTTCCGCCAAATTGGTGGGTCGTTGGGTGCGGCGCTGGTGGGTGGCCTGTTCGTCGGCAAGCTTAGCGACGAGCTGCACGCCAGTATCCCAGAAGCTTTGCAGCAATTGGGTCCCGCTGCGGCCCCGTACGCAGAGCAATTTGGGGCAGCTGGTGGCAACCAACGACTCACTCCAGCCGCAGTGGTACAGCTACCTGATCTCCTCAAGTCCGCCATCCAGGTCGCCTACAACGACGCCCTGACCCCTATCTTCTTTATCCTCATGCCGCTGGCGATCCTCGCCGCGCTCATCCTCATCGCAGTGCGCGAAGACACCTTGAAAGAGACCATCTAAATGAAGAAACGTGAAAAAGTCCCTTCGACAATGACCCCGGAGCAGCAGAAAACTGCCCGCTGGGTGATGACGGCGCTGATGGTCTCGATGCTGCTTGCATCCCTAGACCAAATGATTTTCTCCACCGCCCTGCCGACCATCGTCGGCGAACTGGGCGGCGTCGACCACATGATGTGGGTCATCACCGCCTACCTGCTGGCTGAAACCATCATGCTGCCGATCTACGGCAAACTCGGCGATCTCCTGGGACGCAAGGGCCTCATGATCGGTGCCCTGTCCATCTTCCTGCTCGGCTCCGTCATCGGTGGCCTGGCGAATTCCATGCTGTGGCTCATCATCGGTCGCGCCGTCCAGGGCATCGGCGGCGGTGGCCTGATGATCCTCTCGCAGGCAATCATCGCGGACGTTATTCCTGCTCGCGAGCGTGGCCGCTACATGGGTGTCATGGGTGGCGTGTTCGGCTTGTCCGCAGTCCTTGGCCCACTGCTCGGCGGCTGGTTCACTGAGGGTCCTGGCTGGCGATGGGCGTTCTGGATGAACCTCCCACTTGGCGCCGTTGCCATCGGCATCGCAATGTGGATGCTGCGTATTCCGGCAAAGAAGGTTCCGTTCAAGTGGGATTACGCGGGCACGGTCCTCGCTATCATCGCCACCACTGCCCTGGTCCTGTTCACCACTTGGGGCGGTTCTCGCTACGAATGGTCCGACCCGATCATCCTCGGTTTGATCGCATTGTTCGTGATCACCGGGCTTTTGCTGGTCATCGTCGAGCTGCGCGCCGAAGATCCACTGATCCCAATGGATTTCTTTGCTAACCGCAACTTTGCCTTGACGACGGCCGTCGGCATGGTCCTCGGTGTCACGATGTTCGGCGTTCTTGGCTACCTCCCTACGTACCTGCAGATGGTGCACGAAATCAACGCCACCGAGGCGGGCTACATGATGATTCCGATGATGGTTGGCATGATGGGCTTTTCCATCTGGTCCGGCAATCGCATTTCCTCCACGGGCACTTACCGCATGTATCCGCTGGTAGGCATGGTGGTCACCGCTGCATCCCTGCTGCTCTTCCACCGCCTCACCCCGGAGACCTCCCTGTGGGAAATTGGAATTTACCTGTTCCTGCTGGGCACCGGCCTGGGCCTTGCTATGCAGGTGCTCGTCCTAATCGTCCAGAACACGCTGCCACTTGAGGTGGTGGGTTCGGCTACCGCGGTGAATAACTACTTCCGCCAGATCGGCGCTTCGCTGGGTTCCGCTTTGGTTGGCGGGCTCTTCGTGGGGCACCTGGAAGAGCTCATGGGCGAGCGCATTCCGCCTGCAATGGCGCAGTTGCCACCAGAGGCTGCGGGGGCCGCGCAGATGGACTCCAACTCCATCACCCCAGCGCTGATTCACCAGCTGCCTTCAGTGCTTCGCGACGCCTTCGTCAGCGCCTACAACGACGCGCTGACCCCAGTGTTCATCTACGTTTTGCCGCTCGTGGGACTGTCGTTCGTCCTGTTGCTGTTCATCAAGCACGAGCCGCTGCGCACCACGGTGCTCTCTGAAGAAACTCCTTCCTAACGAACAAAGATCCCGGTTCTCTGTGCGAGAGCCGGGACTTTTGTTATTCGTAGCGCAGTGCTTCGATTGGATTCATCTTCGCTGCCTTCGCCGCCGGGTAGTACCCGAAGAACAATCCGATTCCCATAGAGAACAACAGGGATACGACAATCGCTGCGAGCGGTGGGAACACGAATGTCTTGAGCAGAGTTGCTCCGATCATGCCGAAGATCGATCCAAGGGCCACGCCGATCAAACCTCCGATCAGGCAGACAATCATCGCCTCGATAACGAACTGCAGCTTGATGTCTCGACTGCGCGCTCCCAGAGCCTTTCGGACACCAATTTCTCGGGTTCGCTCAGTAACGGTGATGAGCATGACGTTCATGACGCCGATACCACCAACGAGCAGGGAAATTCCGCCGATCGCAGCGACCGCGACGCTGATGGAACTCAGCACCGTTTGGATGGTCTCCATGTCCTTGGAGTTGTCACTGACCTTCACTTGATAGACATCGTTCGCCTGATACTCGGCATCAAAGAATTTCTGGAGGTCATCTTTCACACCGTCCCGGTCGACGCCCGGCGCGACCTGGATATCGATCTGTTCGTGGCCAGGAAATCCTGCAGTTTTGTCGTTTTCTTGCGGGAACAGGTCTTTCAGCGGGAATGGAACGAGAATCCGGGTGTCCGAACCAGTGCCAACCAGGAGGCCTCCCTTGGGCTTGGCAGAAACGCCCACCACCATGAAGCTCGCGGATCCCGACTGGTTGTTAAAGCGCAGTTCTGCGCCTAGTGCCCGATCTGGGTCATTGTCGAAGAGTTCGTCGAAGATGTCGGGAGAAATGACGGTGACGTGCCGGGCTTCTGTGATGTCTTGTTCGCTGAGGCCACGGCCGTGGTCGATGTCGATGGAGTTGAGTTTGAAGTAGTCGGCATTCACCGGCGACACGGAAGCGCGCATGCTGTCGTCGGCAAGCGTGCCGAATGCGGCATTGGAGATGTGCAAGTCCCCTGCCCCACCTGCGCTGCCGGCATAGCCGATGCCTGTGATGTCTGAGCCAAAGCGACTGCGGATTTGTTGAATGTGCTCGTCGGAGATGAGGGATTCGGGGTCGTCGACGGGGCTGGCGGACCAGAGGTAGTCCCTGCCTGCGTCTTTGGCTTCCTCGCGGTTTTGGACTTGGACCATCAGGTTGTTGATGCCCATGCTGTCCAGGCTGCCCATAGTTTGGGTTTTGAGGGCGTGGCCGAGAGTAAGGATGGTGATGACGGAGGCGATGCCGATGATGATGCCGAGGAGGGTGAGCATCGAGCGCATTTTGCCGGTTTTGAGGCTGCCGGTGGCGAGAATGATTGCTTCGCGAAGGTTCACGCGAGTTCTCCTTCCGTGATCAGCCCGTCTCGCATAGTAACGATGCGGGAGGTTTCCTCCGCTAGCTCGGGGTTGTGGGTAATAAGGGCGATGGTGGCGCCGCGTTCACGGTTGAGGTCGTGAAACAGGTCCATGACCATGCGTCCCGTGGCGGTATCGAGTGCGCCGGTGGGCTCGTCAGCGAGGATGAGGTCGGGGTCATTTGCCAGCGAACGCGCGATAGCCACGCGCTGTTTTTGGCCACCAGACAGCTCATTGGGCTGGTGGTGCATGCGATCCCCCATCCCGACTAGTTCCAGCAGCTCCGCTGCCCGTTCCTTGCGCTCCCGCGCGGGTACTCCGGCGTACATCATGGGCATTTCCACATTGCTCAGAGCGTCTACGCGAGCGATCAGATTGAAGTTCTGAAACACGAACCCGATGCGGGTGCTTCGGAGAAGGGCAAGTTCGTCGTCTTCGCTGCTGAGCACGTCGATACCGTCGAGGAGGTACGAGCCCTCCGTCGGCCGGTCAAGCAACCCCATGATGTTCATCAGGGTTGATTTTCCCGATCCCGATGCACCGATCACCGAGACGAATTCGCCCCGGTCGATCTGCATATCGATGCCCCGGAGCACAGTGAGCTCGCTTGGTTGGCCGATGTTAAAAGTGCGGACAATGCCGCGAAGGTCAATGAGGCTGGGCACGGTGCTAGCCCTTCACACGCACGAGCTTATCGACGTCATCGACATGCTTCGTGGGGTCAGTCATGATCTTGGTGCCTTCTTCCACGTCGAGCGCTGCGATGGCAGCGTCGAAGTCGTTCTGGGCTTTCACGGTGACGGAGATCTTTGTGACGCGGTGTTTGTCCCCATCCGGGACCAGCGCAATCACGGCGTAGCCTTCCGGAGACTTGAGCACGGATTCGCGTGGCACAGCAAGCGCCGATGCTTCCTTGTTCACCAGGAATTCGATCTTTGCCGTGGCTCCGATGTTCAAGCCTTCGGTGTCGCCCTCCACGGTGATTTCAACGGGGAACTCGCGCTTGCTTTTCCCGCCTTCCTCAGCTTGGTTGGTAGCAACTGCTGCCACGTGGCTGACTCGCCCCTTGAAGGTCTTGTCTTTGTCGCTTGGCGTGGTGAAGGAAACTTCTGTGCCTGGCTTGATCTTGCCGCGATCAGCTTCCTTGATCTTCGTGGTGATCAAGAGTCGAGAATCATCGGCGACGGTCATGAGGACGCCTTCAGAGGGCGCACCTTCCTTGGCGGTCAGTTCGGTGACCACGCCGCCGTGTGGGCTGCGAATTTCAGCCTGGGACAGATCAACCGACAGGTGCTGGGCAGTGAGGTCAGAAGCAGCAGTGCCGGTGTTGACCGTTGCCTGTGCCCGTTCCACTGCGCCACGCTGCTTATCGATGTTATGCAAAGCGATGAGTCGCGCTGATTCCGTGCCGATCACTGCATCGGAGTGCGCTGCCTCGGCATCGCGCACCTTGGTTTGTAGTTCCGCCAATTCCCTATCGACCTCAACGAGGCTTTGCTCGTAGTCACGTTGTTTTTCGGCGAGGTCGCGGTCCGCCCGGTTCAGGCGATCTTGGGTGGCGACAGCGTCGAAAAGCCCATCCGGGCCCGTCACATCGCTGACCACGACCCCGAATAGCGTGGCGGCGTTGACCTTCGCCAGGTTGAGCGCGGCGTCGTGTTGTTCATCTCGGGCGGTTTGTAGGGCCTTGTATTGTTCCCGCAGCGCGGGATCGGTCCCGGCGACAGAATCTTTGCGCTTGTTTTCAAACGCCTGGGTTGCCGTGTGCAGTGCACTTTCAGCCTGTCGTTGGGCGGTAATTGCCGCGGTGATCTCCGGGGTCGCACCCTGATCATATTGCTGTCGCAACTGGTCATATGCCTGCTGCTCCGCCTGCAGAGCATTCGAATTAGCAGTCGCAGTGGCCTCGCGGTTAGCTAGTTCCAATTCGAGCTGGCGCTGCAGGCCCGTGGTGTCCATTTCTGCCAGCAGTTGTTCAGCTTGGACATGGTCGCCCAGCTTGACCTTGAGGTTCTTCACCGGCCCGGTAAGACGGGAGGTGATGGACGTGGAGCGATGGGCAACGAGATCACCGCTGGCATGGACCTTTTCTTCCACGTCGCGTTGCTCGATTTGCACGGTGTCAGACGCCATGACGATGTCGTCTTTCCCACCCGAACCGAACATCGCGTAGGCGCCACCTCCTGCTGTGACGAGCGCAGCGGCAGTGGCTCCAGCGATGATCGCTGTGCGTTTTTTCGGGCGAGACAATGGGGTCATAGGTCAAATCCTGTCAGTATGTTTGCTTCTAACAATGAACCTACAAACGCCACCTAACTGAAGGCAACTACCGTTAAGAACTCGCCCCCGGCCAGGGTCAGGGGGAACCCTTAGGGGTGCCTTGTGCCCCCATTTGCTAGTTCGTCTCCAGCATGCTGGTGACCAGCTCAGCGATGCGAGAGCGCTCGGAACGCTGCAGGGTAACGTGCGCAAACAGCTCGTTGCCCTTGAGCTTTTCGATCACTGCCTGCACGCCGTCGTGACGGCCAACGCGTAGGTTGTCGCGCTGCGCAACATCGTGGGTCAGAATCACGCGCGAGTTCTTACCCAGACGGGATAGGACAGTGAGCAGTACGTTGCGCTCGAGAGACTGTGCTTCGTCGACGATCACGAAGGAATCGTGGAGCGAGCGACCACGAATGTGAGTCAGCGGGAGGACCTCAATGAGGTCGCGAGCCATGACTTCTTCCATGACGTTGTCGCTGACCAGGCCCTCCAAGGTGTCGTACACTGCCTGCGCCCACGGATTCATTTTCTCGGATTCGGAACCCGGGAGGTAGCCCAGATCCTGGCCACCAACAGCGTAAATTGGGCGGAAGACCACGATGCGCTTGTGCTCACCACGCTCCAGTACAGCTTCGAGTCCAGCGCACAGTGCCAGCGCGGACTTACCGGTGCCCGCCTTACCGCCGATGGAGATGATGCCAACCTCGGAATCGAGCAGCAGGTCGAGTGCGATTCGCTGCTCCGCAGAGCGTCCCTGCACGCCAAACGCCTGACGGTCACCGCGAACGAGGGTCACGTAGCCGTCGCGGCGCACGCGAGCAAGCGCCGACTGCGATGGTGAGGTGAGGGTGAGACCGCAGTGAATCGGCAGGTCTTCCACTGCCGTGCCGCGCCGGGTGAGCTCGCCCGCCAGGTCAACTTCGCCGTCGCGGTAGAGCTCGTCGATGGTGGTGGAGTCGATATCCACGTGTTCCATTCCGGAGTAACCGGTAAGGACCACGTCCTGCGCGTGATATTCATCCGCGGGCAGGCCGACAGAACCGGCTTTGACGCGCAGTGGGATGTCCTTGGTCACTAGGACGCAGTCGCGGCCTTCCTTCTGGAAGTTCAGCGCACAGGCAAGGATGCGGTGGTCACTGATGGAGTCTTGGAACGCGACGGGCAGCACGCTCATGTCGGAGTGGTTGAGTTCGATCTGGACAGTGCCGCCGTCGGTGTTGACGGGCACTGGCGTGTCCAGGCGACCATAGGTTTGGCGCAGGTCTTCGAGGTAGCGCAGTGCTTCGCGAGCAAACCAGCCCAGTTCTGGGTGGTGTCGCTTGCCCTCCAATTCGCTCACCACCACGAGTGGCAGGACAACGTGATGTTCGGCGAACTTTCTTAAGGCCCAGGGGTCAGAAAGCAAAACGGACGTATCGATTACGTACGTCCGTGTTGGGGTGGGCTGGTGTCCATCGCGAGCTGGATCGATGGTCGTGGTTGCGACGTTCTCTCGCATAGCGTCGAAGGCTCCCTTCACCTCCCGCCGGGTACCCGCGCGGGCTGTGACATGCGGTTTCGGCACCCCTGCCGGCATCGCCGGTACCAGCTACCGGAAGGTGGTGGCCAGTCAGCTTCCCCACTGACCGGTCCCCCTCAGGCTAACCCGCGAAGGTTTAAGTTACATGGTTGTGAGATGAATGCTCGGTAAACGTTCGTCCCATCCGCCCCACGCTTATCGACGGCCCCTGCTTGCCCTCTTTTTCGCTACCGACTTCTGTTTCGGCTTCGGCACGGATTTCTTTTTCGCCGGCTTCTTCTTTGCTGGAGCAGCCTGACGAGAACTGTTGACTGTCCTTCCCTTGGTGATCCCCACGAAGTCTTGGATCATCTGGCTGTCATCGTCCTTGCGCCACACGAGAGAAATTTGGGTCGGTACGCCATCGGTGAACTCGCGGTGCTCCGTTTGTTTGGAGCTGATACTGCGCAGCAACGGGCGAGGCGCGATTACTACGCCCACGTTTGCGGCCACCACCTGAACGTTGTCGCGCACAGCCTGGATGTCAACGGTCTCCCCTGGCTCATAGTTAATGATCTCTTCGGCGATATCTGCACGGGAGATCTTCTCCAGCAGAGTCAGCTCGTTATCCTTCGGAACGCAAATGCCCGGCTGCTCCTCATACAGGTCGACCTTGTGAAAGTCATCGCTGAGCCGGGATTCCGGCAGGCGGATGAGGGCTGCGGTGCAACGGCCGTCGAGAAGCGCGCCGAAAGCGTCGTCGGACTCCATCGTGATGAGGTCGGGGTACTCGGTGCGCTCATTGAAGCGATCAAACCACTTTGACGGGGCGGTGCCTTTGATGAAGGCGATGGCAAGTGGCTGTGCGTTGGTCATGCGCTAAATGCTACCGTGACAGGTATGAACCGTGAACCATCCGCAACCGCCATGAAGCCGGCAACCGCAGCCAAGAAGCTTGGCATTTACTTGCCGGCCACCCCAGAGTCCTTCCAAAACAATGCTCTGACGCACGCGGAGTTCGTGGAGCTGCAGACCAACCCACCTGAGTGGCTCCAGGAGCTGCGTCGCGAGGGACCACACCCTCGCCCGGAGGTTGCCCGCAAGCTTGGCATCACGATCACGGCGCTGAAGAACAACGACATGGACAAGCCACTGACCACCGCGGAGATCAAGGAGTTGCTCGCTGACCAACCGGAGTGGCTGCGCAAGGCTCGCACTACTTTGGCAGAGCAGCGCGAGACCAAGACTGCGGAATCTGACGCCAGCTAGTTTGCGAAGTCTTATCGCTACGATCATTCGTCGTAGCAACTTGGTCGTAAAACCACTTAAATTCACGTCATAACGTGCCCATTTTGCCGGTTTTACGACCAACTCTTTACGACCAACTTCCGCAGACGCATATGCAAAATCCCGGCCCCTGTTCACAGTGACAGGAGCCGGGATTTTCTAGGTCGAAATTAGAAGAGCTTCCACTCTTCCAGGCCCTCGTACAGTGGGTACTGCTCGGCGAGCTTTGCCACGCGGCCACGCAGGGCAGCCACATCGGCGGACTGGCCAGCTGCGAGAGCGGTGCCGATGATGTCTGCGACCTCGGTGAAAGCTGCAGCGTCGAAGCCACGGGTTGCCAGCGCAGGGGTACCGATGCGCAGGCCGGAGGTGACCATTGGTGGACGAGGATCGTTTGGCACAGCGTTGCGGTTAACGGTGATGCCGACTTCGTGGAGGAGGTCCTCAGCCTGCTGGCCGTCCATCTGGGAGTTGCGCAGGTCAACGAGCACGAGGTGGACGTCCGTGCCACCGGTCAAGACGTCGACGCCAGCTGCCTTGCAGTCAGCGCCGGTCAGGCGCTCTGCGATGATCTTCGCACCGTCCAGAGTGCGCTGCTGGCGCTCCTTGAAGATGTCAGAGCCGGCGATCTTCATAGCGATAGCCTTTGCCGCAACCGCGTGCATCAGAGGGCCACCCTGCTGACCTGGGAATACGGCGGAGTTGATGGCCTTTGCGTACTCCTGCTTAGCCAGGATCATGCCGGAGCGTGGGCCACCGAGGGTCTTGTGCACGGTGGTGGACACAACGTCAGAGTGTGGCACTGGGGATGGGTGCAGGCCAGCAGCAACAAGGCCTGCGAAGTGAGCCATGTCGACCCACAGCTTTGCGCCGACTTCATCGGCGATGGAACGGAATGCCTCGAAGTCGAGGTGGCGAGGGTATGCAGACCAACCACCGATGATGACCTGTGGCTTCTCCTTCAGCGCGAGCTCGCGGACCTGATCCATATCGACGCGCATGGTCTCATCATCAACGCCGTATGCGACGACGTCGTAGAGCTTGCCGGAGAAGTTCAGCTTCATGCCGTGGGTGAGGTGACCACCGTGAGCCAGGGAAAGGCCCATGATCTTGTCGCCAGGGTTAGCCAGGGACATCAGGACGGCTGCGTTGGCCTGAGCGCCAGCGTGTGGCTGGACGTTTGCGAATTCTGCTCCAAAGACTTCCTTCGCACGACCCCGCGCAAGGTCCTCGATGACGTCGACATGCTCACAGCCACCGTAGTAGCGGCGACCTGGGTAGCCCTCGGCGTACTTGTTGGTGAGTACGGAGCCCTGTGCCTGCAGCACTGCACGTGGCACGAAGTTTTCGGAGGCGATCATCTCCAGGGTGTCGCGCTGGCGGCCAAGCTCGGCAGCAATGGCAGCGTGCACATCAGGGTCGAGTTGATCGAGGGATTGAGTCATCACGTTTTCGGAAACAGAGGTCATAGCGGAGCCACTGAGCCTTTCCTCGGGGGGAGATATTATTCGGATGTGCCACCCAGCTTAACGGAGTTTTGTTTCACTCGGAAATGACCTATCCCCCTGCCCGAATCCTTGGGTGTTGGATTTCACAATCCACCCCAAAAGGGTGCACAATGGTCTTTATGTCTAGGTTACCTAGGTCAATGGACGGCAGCCCTTTCCTCGAATTTGATCGAGCTGAATGGCGCAGCCTCCGCAACAACATGCCCCAGGTGCTCACAAACGACGAAGTGGTCAAGCTCCGTGGTCTCGGCGAAAGCATTGACCTTAAAGAGGTCGAGGAAGTCTACCTTCCGCTATCCCGCCTGATCTATCTGCAGGTAAAGGCCCGCAAGGGGCTCATGGCGGCAACGGAGACCTTCCTCAAGTCTCCTGCGGAAAACGTGCCATTCATCATTGGCATCGCGGGATCGGTGGCCGTAGGTAAATCCACCACTGCGCGTCTCCTGCAGGTTCTTCTCCAGCGCTGGGAATCCAGCCCTCGCGTTGACCTGGTCACCACCGACGGTTTCCTCTTCCCCAGCGAGGAGCTGCACCGACGCCGCATCATGAATCGCAAGGGTTTCCCGGAAAGCTACGACCAACGGGCACTCATGCGTTTTGTCACCGACGTCAAGTCCGGGAAACGCGAGGTCAAAGCCCCGGTCTACTCGCACACTCTGTACGACCGCGTCCCCGGCGAATACGTGGTCGTCGACAAACCCGACATCCTCATTCTCGAGGGGCTCAACGTACTCCAAACCGGTCCGACCCTCATGGTCTCCGACCTCTTCGACTTCAGCGTGTACGTTCACGCCCGCACCGAACACATCGAACGCTGGTACATCGAGCGCTTTCTCAAACTTCGCGAGGTGTCCTTCAACAAGCCCGGCGCGCACTTCTCCCACTACGCCACGCTTAACGACGACATAGCCCGCGCCGAAGCCCGCGAAATTTGGCAGTCGGTGAACCTACCCAACCTGGTGGAAAACATTCTCCCCACCCGAGTGAGGGCCTCCCTGCAACTGTTCAAGGACGTCAACCACGAAGTGGAACGCGTGCGCATGCGCAAGATCTAAGCGTTCAGCCACCGATCGATGGCATCGAGTTCCGCAAAATCTACGCGGTCCTCATCAGTGTTGTAGCCCCGCAGCATTGCTTCTTCGTTCTCGCTGCGGTCCTTCTTTGCCTTCAACATCTTGTTCATAGTCCACATCGTGGCCTTATGAACGCGACTGAGCTTGGAGTACGCCAGGCAGCCCGGCAGATAAAAGCGGGTGATCTGATCTGCTTTGTCCCCGAGGGCTCCTGCGACGCCATCTTTTGCGCGAGCTTCGTCGATAAGCGTCATGCCCACGATGGCCAGCGCTGAACGTTTTCCTGCGAGCTCCTGCCCTGCTAACCACTTCGCGCCACTGACCTGGCCTGCATAGTTCGGCGAAAAGACCACGATGTCTGTGACTTCTGGCGCGAGGTCAACCTGAGCGAGCTCCTGAGCTTGGACGCCGTGGCGCTGCGCAAATTCGCGGGCGTAGCGCTCGGTGGAGCCATAGGTGGAGTTGTAGAGGACAGCGAGAGACATGACAGGCTACTTTCCAAAACGTCGGCTGCGCGAAGAATAGTCACGCAGCGCACGAAGAAAATCGATGCGGCGGAAGGCCGGCCAATAGGTGTCGGTGAACCAGATTTCGGAGTAGGCGGCTTGCCACAGCAGGAAGCCGGAAAGACGCTGCTCGCCACTGGTGCGAATCACCAGATCGGGATCAGGCTGGCCGGAGGTGTACAGGTGCTGGGAAATGGACTCGACGGACACTTTGTCGGCAAGTTGGTGCGGGTCGGTGCCAGCGGCGATCTCTTCGGTGATGAAGTCGTGGACCGCATCGACGATTTCTTGACGGCCGCCATAGCCCACAGCAACGTTCACAGCAACGCCGCTGTTGTTCTCCGTGCCCTCCGCTGCTTGGCGAAGGCGCTGGGAAACGTGCTCCGGCAGCAAATCAAGGTGCCCAACGAGTCGGACCCGACAGTTCAGCCCCGGCGCTGCGAGCTCCTCGACGACGTCACTGATGATGTCGAACAGCAGTTGCAGTTCGCTGCTTTCCCTGCCCAGGTTTTCTGTCGAGAGCAGGTACACAGTGACCAATTCAACGTCAGTGTCCCGGCACCAGCCGACCATTTCACCGATCTTCTTCGCGCCAACGCGGTGCCCGTGACTGACGTCGGTAAAACCAGCTTGCCGAGCCCAACGACGGTTGCCATCGCACATGATGGCTACGTGCTTGGGCTGCTTGCGCCCTTTCAGCTCCCGTCGCAGGTGATTCTCGTACAACGGGTACAGCAAACTCGGCAGAATTTTCACATCACTTAGTCTAGCGACCTAGCAGCGCGACGGGCACGCACCGCTGCGGCAAGCTCGGCGAGAAGGTCGACGGTGTCATCAATACCGATGCACTTATCGGTCACTGATTGGCCGTACACCAGGCCCTCTCCCCCATTGCGACGCAGCTTCTCCGGATCCAGCTTTTGCGCGCCGGCAACCAGGAAGGACTCGATCATGATGCCAGCGATCTTGTGCTGCCCCTCAGCAATCTGAGCTGCGATTTCCCGAATTACTTCGAGTTGCCGGCGATCATCTTTACCCGAGTTTGCATGCGAGGCGTCAATCATGATGCTGCGCCCGCCATTGCGCTCGAGGGCAGCGCTGACATCCTCGGGACTGTAATTTGGCCCCTTGCTTCCACCGCGCAGAATAATGTGGCAATTGTCATTACCAGCGGTCTCAACTACAGCCGACCGACCGTCGTCGGAAGTTCCGAAGAAGAAGTGCGGGTGCGACGCCGCCTCAACCGCGTCCACCGCTACCTGAACACTGCCATCCGTGCCGTTCTTGAATCCGATCGGCATCGACAAACCAGAGGCCAATTGGCGGTGCACCTGAGACTCAGTAGTGCGCGCACCGATAGCACCCCACGCCACAGCATCTGCGTAGTACTGCGGGCTATTAGGCTCAAGGAACTCGCAACCGACCGGCAAACCAGTATCAACTACTTCCAGCACAACATTTCGAGCAACCTCCAGGCCATGCGCGATGTCGAAAGAGCCGTCCAAGTGTGGATCATTGATCAGGCCCTTCCAGCCCACCGTGGTGCGAGGCTTCTCGAAGTACACCCGCATCACAACCTTCAATTCCTCACTCAGGCGCTGTGCCAACGGAGCCAATCGACACGCGTAATCCAACGCCGCCTGCGGATCATGCACCGAACACGGCCCCACCACAACTACCAGACGATCGTCCTCACCTGCGAAAATATCCGCGATCTCTTGCCTATCCTTCTCCACCTTCGCAGCCATCTCGGCCGCCAGTGGCAGGCGCGCGAGCAGCGCCTCTGGCGTCGGCAGATCATGGAACGCAACCACGCGCCTATTGCTTGTCGACGCCGCATTGACCAAAGAAACCGGGGAACTCATCTATTCGGGCCTTTCAAAATTCTTAAAAAGGGAAACAAAAAAGCAGCCCCGGTGCTTTTCGTCAGAAAAGCGGGACTGCTTAGGCTTGCGAGAGAAAATTCAGGTGGCGATCACGACAACGCAGGTCGTGCGGTTAATCTCCCGCAAGCCTGGTCAAAATAAAATCGCCACATGAACATGGGACGAACTGTACCACATTACGGGAGGGCTGTACCCTGTTCAGGGGTATTGCGCACGGCAAAGGCGGCAATTGCTGTGGTTATCGGTACTGCGCAGACCAGCGCTAGAGCTCCAACCCCGGACCTCATCAACTCCGTGGCCATCAGATCACCTGTCAGCGTGTGCACCAATGGGCGTCCTGCAATATGTAGCAAAAGCAACATCGGCAAGGCGGCACCGGTATACGAAAGGACCAGCGTATACACCATTGATGCAATGTGGTCTTTCCCGACGCGCATTGCAGCTCGGAAGACTTCGTAGACGGACGATTGCGGAGCAGAATCGTAGATCTCCTGCACTGTGGAGGCTTGTGCGATAGTGACGTCATTGAGCACTCCCAAAGCGCCAATAATGAATCCGCACAGCATGAGACCGCGAACTGAAAGCTGTGGCAAATAGAGCTGAATAAGTAGATTCTCTTCGTTTCCAAGCCCTTGCAAATGCAAGCTGTTAATGGCCCACTGCGAGGTGGCAGCAGCCAAGCCGACGGCGGTCAAGGTTCCGCACAGCGCGGAAGCCGTCTTCCAATTGACGCCATGAACCAAAAACAGCGTCACAAACAAGATCGCTGAGCCGCAGGTTAGCGCTAGGGCTACTGGCGATTCTCCCTGCAATAGGCCGGGAATCAGGAACCCGGCAACAGCTACGAATGTGACTGCAAGTCCCAATAGTGCCAAGAAACCGCGCAACGTTGCCACAGCGACAATAACGGCAACGATCCCAATTGCCCACCACATCAACGAAGTAGAGCGACCAAAATCAGCAAATGCGTAGATGAGTGTTCCGTTCGGTCCAGGTGTTTCCGTCAGGTATACCTCTTGACCGGCATGCAATTCGAAGCCGTCTGTCTTGATCAAGGTGTTTTTACCCGCGTTTTCACCTGTTTTGATATTCAACACGGCACGTGGACACAGCTCACCCCTATTGATTGCGGTCATTGGCTCACCGTCAAAGGCGATGTTGTAGGACGGGCTGTCACAGATACCAGGTTCTGAGGAAATTACTTTGGCTTCTACCCGAGGCATCGCAAGCACTGAAGAATTGCTGAATGTTTCGCTGATCTGAGGTTTTGCGTCTGACGGCCAGAGACTTACGAGCCCTATTAGCGTCGCTACTGCACAAAACAGCAAAAATACCCCGATGCCCAAATGCGACAGTCGGGGCGAATGATTCCTCTGCGCATGCCGTCCCATCACAACCCCCAATCGAAACAGTGATTCAATACGAAGGTAGGTTACGGGGTGGCACGCCTAGGAACAACTATGGTTGTCAGATCCAGTGCTTTTTGTCGCTTCCGAGCAGACCTTCGGCTGCCATGGCCTCGTCGATGGCTTTCTCATCGAAGACGTTGAGGCCACGCGCTTCGGCAAATGCCTGGCGACGCACGAGTCGACGCTGCCTGCGGGAAAACGCCCAGCCGAGGTAGATCACTACGACGAGTAGCGCCACGATGATCAGGAGGCCGATTGGTGAGGCTTTGCCGAATTCGGGGCCAAGTGGCGTGCTCTGCTGCTGCGCCATGATGAGAAGGTCCACGAGGGTTACTCCTTAGTCAATTCCTGCGAACAGGTCGTCTTCCGGGATAGACGTCTTGACGCGGGTTTGCGCCAATTCGAATTCCTCTGTTGGCCACAGCTTACGCTGCACGTCAATCGGGGTGCCAAAGAAGGTTCCTGCTGGGTCAATTTGCGTGGCGTGCGCGAGCAGCGCGCGGTCGCGCTGCTCAAAATAGTCGTCGCAAAGCACCTGCGTGGTGACCCGCAGCATGATGTCACCCTTGTGTGCTTCCCAGCGTTCGAGGAACGGGGTATATGGGCTTGGTTTTCCGTCGGCGATGAGGAGGTCGTGGAACATTTGCATGCGCTGACGGATGAAGCCGTGGGTGTAGTACAGCTTGAGCGGTTCCCAGGGTTCGCCGAGTCCAGGGTGGTAGTTTGCATCGCCGGACTTTTCCCAGGCAAGCATGGAAACCTCGTGGACCTTAAGGTGGTCGGGATGCGGGTAGCCACCGTTTTCGTCGTAGGTGATGATGACGTGTGGGCGGAATTCACGCAGGATCTGCACTATTTCTTGCACGACGGTGTCGGTGTCGGCGAGCGCGAAGCAGCCTTCCGGCAGCGGTGGCAGCGGCTCGCCCTCGGGAAGGCCGGAGTCAACGTAACCGAGCCAGCGGTGCTGCGTGCCCAGGGCCTTCATCGAGGCGGCCATTTCCTCCCTTCGCACTGCTGGCAGGTTTTCGAGGATGCCCGGCTTTTCCATGGCGGGGTTCAGGATGCTTCCACGTTCACCACCAGTACAGGTTACGACCATCACTTCGTGACCTTCAGCCGCGTAGCGCGCCATCGTTGCGGCACCCTTGCTGGCTTCGTCGTCGGGGTGGGCATGGATAGCAATTAACCTGAGCGCACTCACTAAGCGTTCGTCCTTCATCTTCCTTTGTGGCCGTGTCCGCTTTCATCGTAGTCCTGCGAGGTTAAGAATCGCCAAGTCCGCCTGTATCCTTATGTGAGGCATCGACGTTTTTCTTCTCAAGTGAGGTATTCATGGCTACTCCTTCCGCGACGTACGGCGAACCGACCAAGCGTGGCGTGGTTGGCCCCATCATTGCGATCGGCGCAGTGCTCTTCGTCATCGCCCTGGCAGTGGTGGCATTCCAGTACTTCCAGAAGATCAACGCCGTCGACGTCTCCGCCACCACCGCGGGTTACGAGCTTGTCGACGACCAAACCCTCCGCGTGAAGGTCGACGTTTCTCGGGACGACCCGGAGAAGCAGGCCTACTGCATCATTACCTCGATGAACTACGACAAAGCTGAAGTCGGTCGACGCGAATTCGTCATTGAACCTGGCGGTGCTTCGACGCAGCGCTTTGAAGTAGACATCCCGTCGCGCGATGTGCCAGTGGCTGGCAAGGTATACGGGTGTTCTAGCAAACTACCTGCCCACCTGGCGCAGTAATCCGCTGTGCTAAAATTCGGGCACTAACGAATCTTAAGAAGGGGCTTCCACCATGGCTGAGAACAAGCAGTACATCACTCCGGAAACCAAGGCAAAGCTGGAAGAAGAGCTGAACGCTCTTATCGCGCACCGCCCAGTGGTGGCAGCTGAAATTAATGAGCGTCGCGAAGAAGGCGACCTCAAGGAGAACGCGGGCTACGACGCAGCTCGTGAAATGCAGGACCAGGAAGAGGCCCGCATCAAGCAGATCTCCGAGATCCTCGCTAACTCCACCACCGAGCGCGCAGGCATCGAAGAGGGCGTCGCCCACGTCGGTTCCGTTGTTCACGTCTACTACAACGGCGACAAGAACGAGAAGGAAACCTTCCTGATCGGTACCCGCGCCGCTGCTTCCGAGAACCCAGACCTGGAGACCTACTCCGAGCAGTCTCCACTGGGCGCCTGCATCCTCGGCGCTAAGGAAGGCGAGACCCGCGAATACCAGGCTCCAAACGGCGCAACCATCTCCGTGACCCTGGTTTCTGCTGAGCCTTACAACTCTGAAAAGGCTACTCGCCTGCGCGCTGAGAAGAACTAATTCCTCGTGCATACGTGGCTTCGTGCCATCGCGGTTGTGTCATCCGCGGTGGCACTTTCTGCTTGCAGCCCCTCGTTGGAGAATGATTCCGACAAGAAGATTGACACGGCAGTTGAGGTGACTGCGACAGCCGTCGCAAAGCCTGGCTACATTGATTGTTTCGGCACCCCTACCGTCCAGCCAAGCAGGCTGTCCTTGGACTGTATTCACGACGTATCCCGCCTCGAAGACATCACGTGGGAGTCCTGGGATGAGGAAGGTGCGCGGGGTTCCGGGACGCTACACTCCCCTTTTGATGAGCCTCGCCAGGTGAGCGTGGTCCTGGAGTCACCAGTGGGTGAATCTTTCACTGACCTTTATGTTGATGAAGAGCTCGCTTATCCCTAAGACGAAAATGGCCCCTCACGAGGAGGGGCCATTGGTGTTTCAAGGGAACGATTAGTCGCGCAGGATGGACAGCAGGCGCAGGATCTCGGTGTACAGCCACACTAGGGTCACTGCCAGGCCGAGAGCGATACCCCACGCCATCTTGGCAGGAGCGCCAGCGCGAACCATCTGGTCAGCAGCATCGAAGTCCTGCAGGAAGCTCAGGGATGCGAGCACGATGCAGATGAGGGAGAAGCCAATCGCCATTGGGCCGTCGCCACGCAGCGGGTTGAAGTCGAAGAAGATCGCGGAGACGAGGTTGCCCAGGGAGAGGAACAGGACACCCACGAGGGCGGCGGTCATGAAGCGGGTGAACTTCGGGGTCACGCGGATGACGCCAGCCTTGTAGACCCACAGCATGCCAACGAACACACCGATCGTAGCCAACACAGCTTGGCCAACCATGCCAGCGTTGGTGCCAGCGAACATGAGGGTGAGGCCACCGACGAACAGTCCCTCAAAAACCGCGTAGGAAATAGTAAGCGGAGCGGAACCCCACTTCTTGCCAAAAGTTGCGATCAGTACGGTTACCAGCCCACCGATCATGCCCACCATCATTGCTACGAAAGCGATCATTGGGGAAACAAACAGGCCGATTCCGTAAACCGCAGCGGCGAGCACGGCGATGATGCCCAAGACGATGCTGGTCTTGGAAATGACATCGTCAACAGTCAGGGCGCGGTCACCAGCAGGTGCAACGCCACCCATCGGCGTGCCATAAGGGGCGCCGTAGCCAGCCTGTCCATAGTTATTCTGGCCGTACTGGCCATAACCGGCCTGGCCGTACTGCTGGCCAGCTGCAGTCTTGGTCTTGGTCAGGGAACTAAAAACAGGGTTGCTGCTTCGCACTTAACCCAGTCCTTTCACACTAATTCTTTCAAAGTCGTCACTCCGCATGAGCGGAGCACTCGATTAATACAACGCAGTTGGTAGCAAGAAAGTTCCCGCACGGGAATTTTCTTTAACGAGCGGGAACTATCACTTCAACATATTCTTTTCATCAACAGAAATAAGGAGAATGTGTCATGAGCCTAGAGACCCGCGCAGCAGCGTACGAAGTTTACGAAAAAGACCGCCTCAAAGGCTGGATAGCTTGGACCCTATGGTTCTTCCTTGGAGGCTTCGGTGGACACCGCTTTTACATGGGCCACACGTCAATCGGTCTCGCTATCGCAGCACTCACCCTACTCACCGGCCTCGGCCTCATATGGTCGCTCATCGACGCCTTCTTCCTCAATGAAGCCCTACGCAAACAAAACCGGATCCGCTGGAACCTGATCGCCCGTGGCTTCCAGATTTCAGAAAAGCCAGTGCCAGCAAGCGCTTCGCACTTTTAGCATTCCACTGGTCGATCAATCCGTTAGACGTAGGCAAAAGGGGGACTTTCAGGGGGGCAGAAACGTGCTTCAGAACCTCTACCAATCTAGGGTATGTTTGTTCAGCTAAGTAGCATCTCAATCGCCGATAAATTAACTCCTTGAAATCTAATTTTCATTGCCGAGTCAAAGCGGTACATCTACGAACGGATCCCGACATGAAACGACTTTGGTCTGTCGCAGCACTCCCCCTGCTCCTCGTGGGCTGCAGCAGCACTGATTCACAGCCAGCACCAACTACGGTCACTGTGACCTCATCGAGCGCTGAATCTTCAGCTACAACAACTCCTTCGGCCTCGGAATCCACAACCAGCGCAGCACCCGAGACCGTCCAGACATCGAGCTCTGTAGAGCAGGCGGTACCTGTTGCGCAGCAAGAACCATACGTTGTCGAATGCCTCGAAGGTGTCCCAGGTCCTGCTCGATGGTCTGACGGTACGATGCGCCACAGTCAGTGGTGCTGGGAAACTCGTGGCGGCGCCGCATACGCCGAGGCTGAAAGCAATGCAGGCCTCCCCAACCCAGCCACCATCCCGTATGCAGACGGCGGCACTTGCCCGGCCGCAATTTGTGGCTATGGCCATGACGAATACGGAAATCGCAACCCTTCGAGTGGCGAAATCCAAGCAAAAGACGGGTGCGATAAGGGATACATCACAGACCCAGAACTCTGCGCTGCAGTGGCCCATATCAAGGTGCCATAGAGGTGCCTTTAACTAGGCAAATAGTTGTGCCCCCAGTCGGACTCGAACCGACACTGAATGGATTTTAAGTCCACTGCCTCTGCCAATTGGGCTATAGGGGCTGGCGTAACCCCCAGGAGCTTAAGCGCTCGATCCAAGAGTTACCCAACTAGAGTAATCGACTCTAGGGCGTGGCAATTAATTAGGGTGCCACTAGCCCTGCGACGATGCCGTCGAGGATGTCTTTTTCGGAAATGATGAGGGTTCGCACGTCGGTGAGGTCGGAAATCATGTCCATGATCCCCTCAACGACTACGGATCCTCCGCCGATGACGTCGGCACGCCCAGGGTGCATGACCGGGTGCGCTGCACGCTCAGCTGCAGAGTTTGCGATGAGCGAGCTGGTCAGCACTCGTGAGGCTTCCAAGCGCAGCTCCGAGCCATGGATGTGGGATGGGTCGTAGGTTTCCAGACCTTGTGCGATCGCCGAGATCGTGGTGAATGTGCCGGCAACTCCCACGAACGTATCGGCTGCGGCGATGGGGACGTTGGCTTGGACGTCGATAAGGCGCTCAGCAACGTACTCGCGCGCCGCCTGCACCTGCTCTGGGGTCGCGGGGTCGGAGGTCATGATGCGTTCGGTGAGGCGCACGCAGCCCATCTGCGCCGAGTGCGCTCCAAGGATGGTGCCGTCGCGCTTGCCGACGACGAATTCCGTTGACCCGCCACCTAGGTCTATGACGCATACGGTTTCGCAGGAAGCGGGGAGGTCAGCGACAGCGCCACGGAAGGACAGCTGCGCCTCCTCTTCCCCACTGATCTCCTCGGCTTTGGCACCGGGGATGACCTCGCCGAGCAATTCAGCGGTCATGTCGATGAAGTCTTGGCGGTTCGCAGCATCACGGGTAGCCGAGGTAGCGACCATACGCAGTGCGACTACACCTTCACGCTTCATAATTTCCACGAATTCCGCAAGCGCGACGCGTGCACGAACGATCGCATCATCGGAGATCCGTCCCGTGGCGTCAACGCCCTGGCCGAGGCGCACGATCTTCATGCCACGGTAGATGTCCGTGAACTCGCCGTCAGAGTAGTCAGATACCAACAAACGGATCGAGTTCGTGCCGCAGTCGACGGCAGCAACGCGCGCCATCTACTTGACCTCCGCGTGGGTGAAATCAAAGTTAGCGAGGTCGATTCCGAGCTGCTCGCAGGTCGGCCAATCCTCCGGGATCGCGGTGCCACGCAGGTGAGCGTGCTCGGCAGCCATCGCAACTGCTTCAGTTCCGAATCGCACGCGGTCCGGGCCTTCTGCCAGTGCGTACGCCATCAAAACGTGCAGGCACTTGACGCGATCAGGCATTCCGCCTCCGGAAAACTCGGTGCCCAGGTCTTCCATTTTGTTTCGCTCCGCGAGGAAATGCTCGTGGGCCTGGCGGTAATCCTCCTGCAGTTCCTCATCCTGGGCGAGGCGCTCCTGCATCCACTTCATCACGTGGGCGACTTCGAGTCGTGAAGCTTCAGCCGTCAGACGCGGCTCCGTCAAGTAGTAAAGCGTTGGGAAGGGAGTGCCATCCTCGAGTCGCGGGCGCGTCTTCACGACGGCAGGCTGACCATCCGGCGTCGTGTAAGAGATTTCAACGACACCGCGAGGTTCCCTACCGAGCTGCTCGGCGACGGCTGCAAGTTGAGCTTCAGATACAGTCATGAAGCTATTGTGTCATGGCTGGGGAGGAGCCGGCTCCACTGGCAGCTTCATTTCAGGAGTTTGTGGCGTTTCCTCAACCTCTTGGACCGGCGAAACCACCGCTCCCCACATGGTGTCGTACCACGCCTGTGGCTCCTGCGTAGTCTCCGTCGACTTAGTGGTGAGGGAATCTTCCTTGCTCATCCCTGGATCAAGGATGCGGAACGGCACCTCTCCAGGCGCGATTACACCCAAACGGTTACGCGCCTGCTCGTTCAAATACGCCTTGTTCTTATACCGATCAAGCTCGCCCAACAGCTCTTCTTTGCGCTGCTGCTTCTGAGCAATCGCCTGATTGACTTCCTTGATCTCATTGCGCTGCTCGAAGTAATTACGTAGCGGAAGCGCAATAGACAGCAGCAACACGATGAAAACTACCGCGAGCACAATCAGCTCAACAGTTCCTACCCGAGCATTCTTCAGATTCGGAAAATTGGCAGACGAAACTTTCACGTTCGACCGGCGGTTTTTCACCGGGACGCGATTCTTCGAGCTCTTTGATGTCAGTGCCATTGCTTAACTACTTTAACCCCTTGCGCCACACAAGTTTTGGGGCCACGCTACATCGGGTGGCAGGTTTTGTGTTTTGAACTGATGCTTCGAGGAAGTTGATGCTTGGTGGCAGCCAAATCTGCCCCCCCTCCAAACGGGCTTAGGTGGCTTGAAACAGGCCTACCAGGGTGCAAATTCTTCCCGGCAGCCAAATCTGCACCCTCCAAACGGGCTTAGGTGGCTGGAAACAGGCCTACCAGGGTGCAAATTCCTCCCGGCTGCCAAATCTGCGCCCTCCAAACGGGCTTAGGTGGCTTGAAACAGGCCTACCAGGGTGCAAATTCCTCCCGGCAGCCAAATCTGCCCCCTCCAAACGCTCCAAAGCAACCCAAAACAGGCCTACCAGGGTGCAGATTCGACATCGCCTCCATCAAAAGCAAAAAGCCCAACCCCAACGGGGCCGGGCTTAAATGTCTAGCTAGCGCTTACTTGAAGCGAGGGAATGCGGAGCGACCTGCGTATACAGCAGCCTCGCCGAGCATCTGCTCGATGCGGAGGAGCTGGTTGTACTTGGCAACGCGCTCGGAACGAGCTGGTGCACCGGTCTTGATCTGGCCACAGTTGAGTGCAACTGCGAGGTCAGCAATGGTGGTGTCCTCGGTCTCGCCGGAGCGGTGGGACATCATGGTGCGGTAGCCGTTGCGGTGAGCGAGCTCGACTGCGTCGAAGGTCTCGGTCAGGGTGCCGATCTGGTTGACCTTCACCAGCAGAGCGTTAGCTGCCTTCATCTCGATGCCCTTGGCCAGGCGCTCAGGGTTGGTGACGAAGAAGTCGTCGCCAACGATCTGAACCTTGTCGCCGATGGCAGCGGTGAGGGCGACGTAGCCCTCCCAGTCGTCTTCCTGCAGTGGGTCCTCGATGGAGACGATTGGGTACTCGGCGATGAGCTGCTCGTAGACCTTTGCCATCTCCTCAGCGGTGTGCTCGCCACCCTCGAAGTGGTACTTGCCGTCCTTGAAGAACTCGGAGGATGCAACGTCGAGTGCCAGGGCGACATCTTCGCCGACCTTGTAGCCAGCCTTCTCGATTGCCTCAACGATGAGGTCAAGTGCAGCCTTGGTGGACTCAACGGAAGGAGCGAAGCCGCCTTCGTCGCCGAGGCCGGTGGACAGGCCCTTTTCCTTGATGACGGACTTGAGGGTGTGGTACACCTCAGCGCCCATACGGAGTGCCTCTGCGAAGGTCTCGGCACCGATTGGGGCGATCATGAACTCCTGGACGTCAACGCCGGAGTCAGCGTGTGCGCCACCGTTGAGGATGTTCATCATTGGTACTGGCAGGACGTGTGCGTTAGGGCCGCCGATGTAGCGGAACAGTGGCAGGCCAGCGGAGTCAGCTGCAGCCTTAGCAACTGCCATGGAGACGCCGAGGATTGCGTTTGCGCCGAGACGGGACTTGTTTGGGGTGCCGTCGAGGTCGATCATGGCCTGGTCGATGGCGCGCTGGTCGTCAGCCTCGAAGGCAGCGAGTTCGTCAGCGATCTCTTCGTTGACAGCCTCAACAGCCTTCAGGACACCCTTGCCCTGGTAGCGGTCGCCGCCATCACGCAGTTCGTGAGCCTCGTGAGCACCGGTGGATGCACCAGATGGAACACCTGCCTGGCCGTGTGCCATGTCATCGAGGATGACCTCTGCTTCGACGGTTGGGTTGCCACGGGAATCCATGATTTCACGAGCGAAAACGTGCATGATCTCAGCCACTGTTGGCCTCCTAAGTGCTTTAAGGAAAATCTGTTGTCGGCAGTGAACTAGTCACTCCTTGTCTTCAATTGTGGCACGAATTTCCGATGCCAGCCACGAACACCCCTAAATGCCTAATAGGCCGGCTGGTTCAGCGCATATGCGGCCGCAGCGTCGCGGACATCGGCAATGTATTTGTCCGATTGGTTGTAGGAGTGAATCGCCTTCGTCCACCCCTCAGGAGTTGCCAGGTCACGACCATTTGAGCACAGCAAATTTGCTGCCGAGAGCGCGGCATCGTCGATGTTGTGAGGGTCGGCTTTGCCGTCGCCACTGGCATCAAGGCCGAAGCGCTTCCAGGATTCTGGGATGAATTGTAGGGGGCCCACCGCACGATCATGCTCGCTATCGCCGTCGATAAGCCCGCCGTCGGTGTCGCCGATGTTGGCGAAACCGGGCGAGCCATCCAGCTTCACACCGTAAATTGGGGGCTTGACGACGCCGTCGGAGTCAATCGAGGCTCCTTCGAAAATCTTTCCCGTGTAGGTGCCGTGGCGGGTTTCCACTTGGGCAAGTCCAGCGATGGTGTTCCACCGCAGATGGCAGTTTGGCCAGCTTTGCTGTGCAATGAGCTCGGCGTTGCCATATGCCTGCAGCGCTGCTGGGGAGACATCTAGTTGCTTGGATAGTGGCTCGGCCCAGAATCCGAGTTTGAGGGAGGTTCGGCCTGGCGCGTTGACGTCGATGTGTGGGACTTCAGCAGCGCCAGCCGGGGGAACATCATCCGGCACAGCGACGCGGGGGCGCAGCGGATTCGGGGCATGCATTGCCGAAAGTACCCACCCAACCAGGGCGATCACCATGATGATCGCCAGGAGTGTGGCACATCCGCACCCAAATGCTTTACGCGCTCCAGAACCCATAGCTGACAATGTTAACGCCCGATGGCGATGCTAGCCGTTCCGACACTTCCCCATTTACCCCTTGCGCAACTTCAGTCACTTTCGTACCATCTTAGGTAAACTTTGGCCCCCGAAAATGAGGACAACATGCGCAAGCTTCTCGCCGGAATTATCACCGTCGCACTCACGGCCGGACTCAGCACCACCGCCCAGGCGTCCCCACTCAGCATTAATTACCTAGCCACCGCAGACTGCGGCACTCTGAAGACCACGCTTACCAGCCTCAACTTGGTTGTGGGACCAACCACTAAGTCCCAGCTTGCGGAAAAGGTGAAGGTTTCCAGCATCGACGTTCTCGCTGGACTAGGAATGACCGGCGCGGATGCCCAAATGCTCGCCAGCAAGACTGCGGTCGACGTTTCCAACCGCGCCCTGGAGTGCGGAATCGTTTCTGAGGATCCAAAGGTCATGGGATCAATTGAAATCCCAACCCAGCTGGCAGATTTAAAGATTATGCTTTCGAATTAACAGACCACGCCGACGGCCTCGCTGACTACTCGCGGGGCCGTTGTGCTTTTTCTTGGGCTTTCCCCTCGGCCCACAAACGCTCCTGCTCGGCAATCGAAATGATGCCATCGCCTTCTTCAAAGAGATATGGGGCACGGCTTCTCATTTTGGAAACGAAGGCTGCCGCCACGTCATCAAGATCGAATGAGTCCCGTCTGCGCGCAAGCTCCGCATGAAAGAGGACCTGGAGCAAAATGTCGGAAAGTTCTTTGAGGAGATTATCTTCGCTTGCGTCGTCGTCAAGCTCGCGGACCGCTTGTTCAAATTCGACAACCTCCTCACGCAAGTACGGCAGCAGTGAGCGATGATCCATACTGCGTTCCCACTCGCCAATTTGCAGCGCACGCGCCATGACCCATTGCGCCTCAAGCAGAGATTGCCCCCGAATTTGGGTACCCGATTCAGGGAAAACGCCTTCCATTAAATCCACACTCCTTTTCCTGGCGGTTGATCCCAGCAGGCGGAAAGCCTTAGAAAAGCCTTATAGACATAACCGAATTGAATTTAATACGGCTTGAAGTCAGAAAGATCTGCTTAATTACAAGTAGAAGATCTTCATCGGCTCGGGCTACTCTATGCCGGTGACTACCACGACGAAAGCACAAACAACAGTGAACAACACTGATACCAATAACAATACGGTCCGGATGTGGACCCTCGTGTCCCTCATCATCGGGTCCACGGTCGGCGCGGGTATTTTCGCGCTGCCGCAGCAAGCGGCCTCCGTGGCGGCTCCTGGCCCAATGCTCATTGGCTGGGCCATCGCCGGTGTCGGCATGCTCTCCATCGCCTTCGTATTCCAGGCCCTTGCGGTTCGCAAACCACATCTGGATTCGGGCGTCTACTCCTATGTCCGCGCTGGCCTCGGTGACTTCGTCGGCTTCGCCTCCGCATGGGGATATTGGCTCGGATCTGTGATTGCTCAGGTCGGCTACGCCACGCTCTTCTTCTCCACCCTGGGGCACTATGTCCCTTTCTTCAGCTCGGACAACCGCCTGACCAGCGCTATCGCCGTGTCTGTTCTGACGTGGGTCATCTTCTTCATGCTCACCCGTGGCGTGAAGCAGGCGGCAATCATGAACGTCGTGACCACCGTGGCAAAGCTGCTCCCAATTTTCGCCTTCTTAATCCTCGTTGCTTTCGTCGGATTCAGCTGGGACAAGCTGACCTTTGATTTCTGGGGCGAGAACTCGGGCACCGGCTCCGTCATCGACCAGGTTAAGGGCATGATGCTCTTCACCGTATGGACCTTCATCGGCGTCGAAGGCGCCTCCGTCTACTCCAAGCAGGCCCGCACCCGTAAGGACGTCGGCCGCGCCACCCTGATCGGCTTCTTCTCGGTCCTCGCTCTCCTCGTCTCCGTGACGACGCTGTCCTACGGCGTCCTCACCCAGGAAGAGCTCGCAGCGCTTGGCGACGACTCCCTGGCAGCCGTCCTCGAAGCCACTGTGGGTCCTTGGGGTGGCATGCTCGTCTCCGCCGGCCTGTGCATCTCTGTCCTCGGCGCCTACGTTTCCTGGCAGATGCTCTGCGCCGAGCCGATCGCACTGATGGCCTTCGACGGCTTGTTGCCTAGGAAGATGGGCCAAATCAACAGCAACGGCGCGCCATTCGCAGCTCAGCTCATCTCCACGATCGTGATCCAGGCCTGCGTCATCGTGTTCTTCATGAACGAGACCACCTACACCTTCATGGTCCAGCTCGCGACGATCATGTACATGCTGCCTTACGTCTTCTCCTCCCTCTACCTGCTCCTTCTGGCAACCCGAGGCAAGGGAATCACGCACCCACACGCGGGCACGCGTTTCGACGACTCCGGCCCGGAAGTCACCCAACAGGAAAACCGCAAGCACCTGTTCATCGCCATCGTCGCGTTCATCTACTCCCTGTGGCTGTTCTACGCAGCCGACCCACGCTACCTGTTGCTGGGCGCGCTGCTCGTCATCCCAGGCCTGTTCCCTTACGTGTACCAGCGCATCAAGAACGGCGATAAGTGGTTCAACACCTTCGAATGGGTCATCGTGGCCATGGTGATCCTCGGCTCCATCTACGCCGTCTTTGGCCTGAGCACTGGATCTTTGAGCTTCGCCTCCTCCTAAGTCTTGAATTCCCTGAAACCTGGTTCCGCTTCATGTAGCTTTCAAAGCATGAAGAAGAACCAGGTTTTTGCGATGTTTGCGTCGGCCGTTGTCTCACTGGCCCTCGCTCCAAGTGCTCATGCCGATGCCATCTTGCCAGGTGGAATCTCCAGCCATCTGCCCGAGAATGAACAACGCCAGATCATCGAGGATCCGCTTGGCGCGGCGTTGTATCAGAGTTCTTCCTTGTCGACCAATGCACTTCATGCTCAAGTGGGAGCTGCAGCCTTCGCGTCCTTCTACTCCACCGGAAACCTCTCCCCTGCCTGGCAGTATTCCGGAGCCGCCGCCGATGCCGCCCGATGCGCAGACGCCGTTTCCATGTCAAGCAACAACAGCTATGTCCGCTTCCTAGCGGCCATGGGTTGCATCCTGCCGAACCCTGGGCTCGCTGGCGCTCTTAACAACCAGTTCCGCCAGACTGGGCACTTTTAGCTCACCGCGTTAGTCCACAGCGGCATTAACTAATTGAAATCACCCGCTTGTTTTCCGACTTTCCGCCGGTAACCGAAACTGGCGCTACGTCGAACATTTGGGCAACGAAGTCGGCGAGCCATTGGACGAGCTCAATATCGCGAAGTTGTGGGTCGGAGATTCGCTTCCCCGCCTTCGGGAAGGAAATCTGGATCGCCTGAGCTGCCGCACGATACGTCGCGCCCGGGAAAAGACGCTTGAGACGAACCTGCTTCGAGTCCGGCAGTTCCACGGGGTGGACCTTGATGCGGGTGCCTTGAACTGCAATGTCGGTGAGTCCGGCCGAGCGCATCACGTGACGCAGGCGTGCCACAGCCAGGAGTCGAGACACCTCGACTGGGATCGGACCGTAGCGGTCTTCCATTTCCTCCACCGCGAGCACCAGGTCCGACTCGGAAGTGGAAGTCGCAAGCTTGCGGTAGACCTCAAGACGCAGGCGCTCGGAGTTGATGTATCCCTCCGGGATGTGTGCGTCGACCGGCAGGTCGACGCGGATTTCGCGAGGCTCCTTGTCCGTCGCGTCTAGCACCTTGCCGTCGGCCATGGCTCGGAACGCTTCCACTGCTTCGCCGACGAGGCGAACGTATAGGTCAAAGCCCACGCCCGCGATATGACCAGACTGCTCAGCACCCAGGACGTTGCCGGCACCGCGCATTTCCAGGTCTTTCATGGCCACGGCCATACCGGCACCAAGATCGTTGTTTTGAGCGATCGTGGCGAGGCGGTCATAGGACGTTTCGGTGAGAGTGGAGCCCTTCGGATAAAGGAAGTATGCGTAGCCGCGTTCACGGGAACGTCCCACACGTCCGCGCAGCTGGTGAAGCTGCGACAGGCCCATGTGGTGTGCATTTTCCACGATCAGTGTGTTGGCGTTGGAGATGTCCAGGCCCGTCTCCACGATGGTCGTGCACACGAGGACGTCGTATTCGCGGTCCCAGAATCCCTGCACTGTTTGTTCCAAAAGCTCTTCGGACATCTGGCCATGCGCGACAACGACACGAGCCTCGGGTACCAGGTCTCGGATTTCCCGGGCTTTCTTCTCAATGGAAGAGACCTTGTTGTGGACATAGAAGACTTGTCCGTCGCGAAGCAGCTCGCGCCTAATAGCCGCCGCGACCTGCTTGTCTTCCTGCGCGCCCACATACGTGAGTACCGGGTGACGGTCCTCCGGCGGGGTGAGGATGGTGGACATTTCGCGGATGCCCGCCATGGACATTTCCAGGGTGCGTGGGATCGGTGTCGCGGACATGGTGAGCACGTCGACGGCGGTGCGGAGGGCCTTGATATGCTCCTTGTGCTCCACGCCGAAGCGCTGCTCCTCGTCCACAATCACAAGTCCGAGGTTCTTCCACTGCACGCCTGTTTGCAGGAGACGGTGCGTGCCGATGACGATATCCACCTCACCGGAGAGCAAACCTGCCAGGGTTTCCTTGGACTCGCGCCCCGGCGTGAAGCGGGACAACCCACGGATGGTGACTGGAAAACCATCCATGCGCTCTTCGAATGTGGCCAAGTGCTGCTGTGCGAGCAGCGTGGTTGGAACCAGCACGGTAACTTGTTTACCGTCCTGAACGGCTTTGAACGCGGCACGCACAGCCACTTCGGTTTTGCCGTATCCGACGTCGCCAACGATCACGCGGTCCATCGGCACCGGCTTTTCCATATCCGCCTTCACCGCATCGATGGCGAGCATCTGATCTTCGGTTTCCACGAAGGGGAAGTTGTCTTCCATTTCGTGTTGCCACGGCGAATCCGGCGCGAACGCGTGGCCTGGTGCGGACTGTCGCTTGGCGTAGAGTTCCACCAGCTCACCGGCGATTTCCCGCACAGCGGCGCGGGCCTTCTTCTTGGTGTTCTTCCAATCGGAACCGCCCATCTTGGACAGGGTCGGTTTCTCGCCACCCACGTACTTGGACAGCATGTCGAGCGCGTCCATCGGAACATAAAGTTGGTCGGCGGGGCCGCCACGTCGGGAAGGCGCGTATTCCAGCACCAGGTATTCGCGGCGTGAGGTTTCATCGCCGGCCTTGATGGTACGTTCGGTCATCTTCAGGAAGCGACCGATGCCGTGCGTCTCGTGAACCACCAGGTCACCGGGTTTGAGGGCCAGTGGGTCAACGCGGTTGCGCTTGCGGGCAGGTCGACGCTTGGCGCCCGCAATATCACCGACGCGGTTACCAGTGAGGTCAGTTTCCGTCACTACAACCAGCTGAGGACCAGGGAAAACGAGACCATTGTGCGCGAGCGCCTGGTACAGCGTCACCTCGCCCTCAGATGGCTGCCAGCCAGGTGTGGCCACCTTGGTAGGGATGCCTTTTTCCTTGAAGCGCTCCGACATGCGCTTGATCGCGCCAGCCGCTGGGGCAACATAGGCAGCCCGTCCCCCACCGTTGACATGCGCAAGCAGCAGCGCCATGAGCTGGTCAATCTCTTTCAGATCACCGCGCGGTGCTGGGGCTGCCTCAAACTCAAGCGGCAGGGTTTCCTCATCTGAAGCGAAAAGCATGCCCGGGGGTGCAAAGGTCCACACGCGGTCCCTTGTGAGGAGCGATTCGAAGGATCGGTAGGAGCTAGCGTCCAGATCAAGGCCCTGACCTGCGATAGGCCCATCCGCCCCCATCGCGGCAGCTTCCCAACCTGCAGCCAAGAATTCCGCATCGGTTGCTTGCAGATCCGAAATTCGCGTGCGAATTTTCTCCGGATTCATCAGCACCACGTGCGTTTCCGTGGGCATGAGCTCTGGCAACGTGGTGAGCGGCGTATCGACCAGCGCCGGAATCAGCGCCTCCATCCCGTCTGCAGGCTGCTTCTCGCTGATCTTGGTCAGCAGCTCCGCGAGCGCCGCGTTGCCAGTGTGTTGCACGGCCAGGTCGGCTGCCCGCTTTGCGACGTCATCGGTAATCAACAACTCACGAGCAGGGAAAATATCGACAGATTCAAAATCCATCTCAGGGATTGCGCGTTGATCGGCAACCGCGAACGCGCGAATATCTGTGACTTCGTCACCCCAGAATTCGAGGCGAACGGGGTGCTCCGCGGTCGTTGGGAAGACGTCGATGATGCCACCACGGGTCGCGAAATCACCCTTGCGAGCAACCATGTCCACGTGGTTGTAGGCGCGGAATACGAGCGCTTCGCTCAGTTCAGAAAAGTCGTAGTCTTGACCTTTCTCAATGGTGAGCGCTTCGCGGCCTTCGGCCGTCGATAAGAGCGGTTGGCAGTAACCACGCGCCGCAGTGACCACGACCTGCAGTTTGTCCAGGTTGTGCAGCACTTCTGCGCGCTTACCCACGGTGTCGAGGCCGGGGCTCAGGCGTTCGTGCGGCAGGGTTTCCCAGCTCGGGAACCACGCCACTTTATCCCCCAGCATCGCCTTCAACTCGGCGGTGAGGTCTTCAGCCTCGCGGCCAGTGGCAACCACGGCGAGCACCGGGGTGCGCTGGGCGAGCGCGCCGATCGCCCAGGGGCGAGCCTGGTCGAGGGCAGTGATGTGCAGGCGCGGCTCCCCCACATTTTCCAGCAAGCCCTTGATTTTTGGGTCGCGACCTGCGGTTTTTAGTAGTCCAGCCAGCATTGGCGCTTCGGACTTGTTCACTGCTCTCCTAGGGTTGGGTGCTTTTCCAAACGTGCTAAACCATTCCAGCACAGATTAACGATGTGGCTGGCCACTACCTCTTTACTCGGCTCGCGAACGTCCAGCCACCACTGGGCCGTGCCCGAAATCATGCCGACCAGCGCCTGACCGTACAGCACCGCAAACTCTGGCTCATAGCCACTCTTCTCGAAGGCTTTGCCCAGGATGTGGGAGACCTGAGCGACTGTGTCATTAAGAAGGGTGGAATAGGTGCGAGTTTTGCCCGGTGTCATGTCTCGCACCAAGATCTGGAAGCCGTCCGGGTGCTCCTCAATAAAGCTCAGCAACGCCAGCACCGCCTGCTCAATGCGCACCCGATAGCTTCCCGACGCCAAGGAGCTCGTAATCGTCTGCTCTAGCGCCTGCATATCCCGATCAATCACCACCGCATACAGGCCCTCTTTGCCACCAAAGTGCTCATACACCACAGGCTTAGACACGCCCGCGCGGGCAGCAATTTCCTCCACACTGGAGGCCCCGAACCCCTTTTCGGCGAACACTGACCTGCCGATTTCAACCAGCTGCTCGCGACGCTGCTTCCCCGTCATGCGCTTGACACTCATGCTCTAAACCATAGTTGACACCCTGTTATTTGTTTCCGACAGCTTTCATGTAAAGTCTCTTTACACAGCTGCGCTGTGGTTCCCCATGGTGTAATTGGCAACACTCCGGTTTTTGGTACCGTCATTCTAGGTTCGAGTCCTGGTGGGGAAGCTTTTTGAAGGCCCGTCTTTGGACGGGTCTTTTGGTTGTTTTTGTCTCTTTGTTCCGGAGGAAGTTGGCCCTTGATACAGATTCCTCCGGTCTTTTCGTCACCGACCTGCAAGTTCAGAGTCAAAACACGGAGGGATTCGCAGTCGGGTTATCAATCCCTCCGGGCAAAACACGGAGTTGACCGATAGCGACAGGCTGACTCCAGCAACACCCGGGGGAATGTGCCTCCGATTCAAAATTCCTCACCTCAACGACAAGACGACCTGTGGTTTTAGTTCCAAATCCCGGAGAAATCTGTTCCTGACATCAAATTCCCCCTCCCAGGCTCCAAAAACTACTTCTTTAAGTCAAACCACAGAAAGAGCGGGATTGTTTTCACTGTTCAGACAATGCCACGTCCAACTGATTCAATCCTCCTGAAGTACAAACTGTGAATTAAATAAGCCAGTAATGACAAATTCACACATATGTGATTTCATTCTGAATAGACAATTCGCTTTTTGACTCCCTATCACCCATTTAGGAGAACTTCCGTGAAGCTCAACCGCCGCATCGCTGCTACCGCAGTCGCATTCGCAATCGCTACCTCCGGCACCGTCACCCCCGCAGTAGCTCAGACCGTTACCTGCACCGTCTCCGAGGAGCAGGCCCTCGCCGCACTGACGTCACAAACCGGCAAGACCATCGAAGAGCTGGCAGCCCTTTGGGTTGCAGGTGAAATCAAGATCCTGACGCCAGTCACCGAAACCACCACATCCGCAACGATCTCCATTTCCGGCGTTGAGTACACCATCACTGTCACCCCTTCTTGCACCACCGCCCCAACCACCTCCACGGTGACCGAGACCGTTACCCCAGCTCCAGGTTCTTCCCTGACCGATAAGGACTCTGAACTCGCTGGCGCTGCTGGACTCGCGGCCTTGGCACTTGGTGCAGTTGCACTGAGCTCCGGCGGCTCTTCCGAGGGCTCCTCCCAGAAGTCCGAAGAGAAGAAGCCAGAAGCTCCAAAGACCACCGAAGCAGGCACACCGCAAAAGGGCATCGATTCTGACGCTCCACAGAAGGGCATCGACCCAGCTAAAGCCCCTAAGGCTGAAAAGGCCCCCGCAAAGGGCGAGAAGAATCGTGGCATGCTCGCCTCTACCGGCGCCACCTACCCAGCAACCCTCGGCGCAATCGCCGTACTGCTGACCATCGCTGCAGGCTCGATCGTTGCGATCCGCCGTCGCGAAGCTTAAGGCTTATCGAGGCCAGCCCCAGCCAAACGGCTGGGGCTTTTGCATTCCCATCAACCTTTTAGAATCCCCCCCCGAAACCTACCCCCACGCAATTTTGCGACAAATGTGACAATCGCAACAAAACTAGAGGTTATGACCGGCATCACTTTTGCAGCCAAAAGGTTTGTTGACGTGAACTTATTGATAAGCACTGACAGTAAACGGTCAGAATGTCAGACTTGTTCCTGATATTTCACGTTCTCTAATCAATTGGTAGGAGTCACCTTGAAGATCCGTAACACTGCAATGGCTGCCTTCGCGGCACTGTCCATCGCGACTGCATCCATCTCCCCTGCTGCCGCTCAGACCCCAGGTTTCGATCCGATCCCAGCATGTGCTGGCTCCGAATACGTTGTGACCGTCTCCGGCGTTGATGCAACCACTGTGACCCTGACCAACGTTCCAGACGGATTGGTTGAGAAGAGCCGCACCGCGACCACGATCACCTACGAGGTCACCAAGCCACTCACCCCGGGCACCAAGTACACCGTTACTGCCTCTGCCCCAGGTGTGCGGACCGGCACCATCGAACTCATCGTCGCCGATGTACCAGCAGACGGCTGCCCGAACGTTGTCCCAACCGGCACCGCCGCTCCAACCACCACCGCCGCTCCAACCACTACCACCGAGGCTGGCCTCCCAGGTTCCTCTGACGGCGGTTCCAAGCTGGCCGCACTCGTCGGCGTCGGCGCCCTCGCTCTCGGCTCTGCAGCCCTGAGCTCCGGCGGTTCCTCTGAGGGTGGCGCTCAGCAGTCTGAGGAGAAGAAGCCTGAGGCTCCTAAGGCTCCAGAGGCTGGCGCTCCACAGAAGGGCATCGATCCAAACGCACCTCAGAAGGGCATCGACCCTAACGCTCCACAGAAGGGTATCGACCCAGCTAAGGCTCCGGCACAGGCCCCAACTAAGGCCAAGGACCGTGGCATGCTCGCCTCCACCGGCACCACCTACCCAGCAACCCTCGGCGCAATCGCCGTACTGCTGACCATCGCTGCAGGCGCAATCTTCGCAGCACGCCGTCAGGCATAGTATAGGAACACTCAAAGGAAAGCCCCAGCTCACCCAGCTGGGGCTTTCTGCATAGCGCTATGGTGGAGGGCAAATGAATCCTCACGAAGATTTCAATGCCCGCAGGTTTATTGGCGCCAACGGTTTGCAAGCTATCGGCGATCAAGTAGTCGCAGCCAAGACCGTTCTCCCCTACCTATTACATATTGCAGGTACACCTGCGTTCTTTAGCGCTTTCCTCGTCCCGATCCGAGAATCGGGTTCCATGCTGCCCCAGGCGGCGCTCACGCCGTGGGTTGTTCGTCAAAAGAGCCGTACCCGGATTTGGGTCATCGGATCCATCGTTCAGGGCTTGGCCTCTGCGGGAATCGGTGCAGCCGTACTCACCTTGAAATCGGTGGCGCTGGGCATTGCCGTCGTCACGCTGCTCGGCGTGTTGGCAGGTGGCCGCGCGCTGTGCTCGATCGCCTCGAAGGATGTGCAGGGCCTCACCATTTCAAAGGGACGCCGAGGTCAGATCACCGGCACAGCGACTATGGTTGGCGGAATCTCCGTGGTCGCCATTGGCGCGACCCTGATGGCGCTGGGCAAGAATCCTCCCGTTCCGGTGCTGATCGGGTTGATTTTCGCCTCTGCGGTGGCCTGGATTGCCGCTGGCCTCATCTTCGGGACGATCCGCGAACCGATTCCCGAAGAAAAAGAATCGGCGCCCAACAACTGGGTCAAGGACTCATGGTCGCTGATTAAAGAGGACAAGCCCTTCCGCACCTTCGTCATCGTCAGGTCCCTTCTCCTCGTCTCCGCGCTTTCCCCAACCTTCCTGGTGATGCTCGCACCCAGCAGCCTGGGCTCCTTCCTCCTCGCCACCGGCATCGCATCGATCGTCGCCGGCAGGATCTCCGGCAAGTGGGCCGACCAGTCGTCCAAGGACCTGATGCGCCACAGCGCCCTCACCGCATCGATCGTCATCCTGCTGGCCGTAGGCAACGCCCGCTGGCTTTCCGATGACCTCAATGCCTGGCTTCTTCCGATCGAATTCTTCGCCATCCACCTGATCCACACCGCGATCCGCGTTGGCCGCAAGACCTACGTCGTCGATATGGCGGAGGGCGAAAAGCGCACCCGCTACGTGGCCGTCGCAAACACAGCGATGGGCGTGATTTTGCTGATCACCGGCGTTGTCTCGGGCGCCATCGCCCACTTTGGCCCGCACGCCGCGCTTGTCTTCCTCGCCGCGTTGGGTATCGCCGGCGCGATCATGGCCCGCCAGCTTGCCGACGTCAGTCACCCACCATCCGCGTGAAATAAAGCCTTCGATTGTCCGCACCTTCATCCACACTTTAACGAGTGACTTTTAAGAACCGAACGGCCGGCACAATCCTGTCGGCTTTCCTTGTGTACGGAACCCTTTCTCCCGCATTTGCGCCCGTGTCTTTCGAAGTTTGATCCTTACTCAGAAGTGACGGTGACCGGCCTTCCTGATGGCCTGGCCTATGACTCAGCTACTCGAACCATCCCTGGTTCCGCCAGCGTTTCTGGTGATTTCACGGTGTCCGTCGTGGCGAACGGGCCAACCAGCGCGCAGGCGCCAGTTGTACCACTGCATGTCAACGAGGGCAGCTACATGAACGAGCCTCCCCTTCCTCCGAAAGACACCTCGTTCCTCAGCACACTATTTAGCGCCCTGGCAGACATTTTCCAGGCCCTTTTCAAGGCTTTGGGGCTGTAGTTTCAGCATATCTTTAACTTTCGGCTGGCCTACACCACCGGCTACAACTCGGCTGCGGTAAATTTGTAGGAGTACAAAATACGCCGTCGTCGAAGATCGGAGATCCATGGCCAACGCTGTTGCCGTTGTCATTCTCGCTGCTGGTGCAGGAACGCGCATGAAGTCCGCCAAGCCAAAGATGCTGCACGAAGTTGCAGGTCGCACCATGCTCGCCCATGCTCTGCATGCTGCGTCTGAGTTGGACCCAGCTCACTTGATCGCCGTTGTCGGCCACTGCCGCGACCAGGTTATCCCTGCTGTTGCCGCAGAGTCGGAGGTTCTCGGTCACGAGATCAAGACCGCTGTTCAAGAGGAACAAAACGGTACCGGTCACGCAGTTGCTTGTGGACTGGAAGCACTCCCAGCTGATTTCGAGGGCACCGTCGTTGTCACCACCTCGGACGTGCCTATGCTTAGCGGCGATGTCCTCCAGGGACTCGTCGAAAAGCACGGCGCCGACGCTGCTGTTACGGTGCTGACGGCGAATATCGACGAACCAAAGGGCTACGGTCGCATTGTCCGCGATGCAGAGGGCGTCACCGCGATCGTGGAGGAAAAGGACGCCTCCGACGAGCAGCGCCTCATCACCGAGATCAACTCCGGCGTTTACGCCTTCGACGCAGCTCTACTGCGCGAGGCTGTCACCCAGCTCGATACCAACAACGCTCAGGGCGAGTTCTACCTCACCGATGTGGTCGGCATTGCTCGTCGCCAAGGCAAGATCGCCCGTGGTCACATGATCGACGACGCCATGCTCATCGCCGGCGTGAACGACCGCGTGCAGCTGGCAAACATGAACGCCGAGATGAACAAGCGCCTGCGCGAGGCTGCGATGCGCGGTGGCGCCACCCTCATCGACCCAGCATCCACTTTCATCGACGTAGACGTACAGATCGGTCAGGATGTTGTCATTCACCCAGGTACCCAGCTGCGTGGCAAGACGGTGATCGGCAACAACGTTGAGGTCGGCCCGGACACCACCCTGGTCAACGTCACGGTAGGTGACGGCGCTTCCGTCGTCCGCACCCACGCTTTCGACTCCGAGATCGGCCCTCGTGCGAGCGTTGGCCCATTCACCTACCTGCGCCCAGGCACTGTTTTGGGTGAGGAAGGCAAGCTCGGTGGCTTCGTGGAGACCAAGAAGGCCACCATCGGCAAGGGCTCCAAGGTGCCTCACCTGACTTACGTTGGCGACGCCACCATCGGCGAATACTCCAACATTGGCGCTTCCTCCGTGTTCGTCAACTACGACGGCGTGAACAAGCACCACACCACCGTCGGCAGCCACGTTCGTACTGGTTCTGACACCATGTTCATCGCTCCAGTGACCGTGGGTGATGGCGCGTACTCCGGTGCGGGTACAGTGATTAAGGACGATGTCCCGCCAGGAGCTCTCGTCGTTTCCGGTGGACGCCAGCGCAACATTGAAGGTTGGGTCCAGCAGAAGCGCCCGGGCACCGCTGCAGCTGAGGCGGCTGAAGCGGCACTGCGCGAGAAAAACACTAACGAGCAGGAAGGCTAGGCTGCGGCAATATGACTGCACACTGGACCGAAAGCCAGAAGAACCTCATGCTGTTCACGGGTCGTGCGCACCCAGAACTCGGCGAGGCTGTGGCTGAAGAATTGGGCGTTGAGCTCACCCCTATGACCGCACGCGATTTCGCTAACGGCGAGATCTTCGTCCGCTTCGAAGAGTCCGTGCGCGGCTCCGACGCGTTCGTCATCCAGTCCCACACTCAGCCACTGAACAAGTGGCTGATGGAACAGCTCATCATGATCGACGCTCTGAAGCGCGGCTCCGCCAAGCGTATCACCGCGATCCTGCCGTTCTACCCATACGCCCGTCAGGACAAGAAGCACCGCGGCCGCGAGCCTATCTCCGCCCGCCTCGTCGCAGACCTGCTCAAGGCTGCCGGCGCAGACCGCATCGTGTCCGTGGACCTGCACACCGACCAGATCCAGGGCTTCTTCGACGGCCCAGTCGACCACATGCACGCCATGCCAATCCTCACGGATTACATCAAGGACAACTACTCCCTTGAAAACATCTGCGTGGTCTCCCCTGACGCTGGTCGCGTGAAGGTAGCCGAAAAGTGGGCCAACACGCTTGGCGACGCGCCACTGGCTTTCGTCCACAAGACCCGCTCCACTGAGGTGGCAAACCAGGTCGTCGCTAACCGCGTAGTCGGCGATGTCGCTGGCAAGACCTGTGTTCTCCTGGACGACATGATCGACACCGGTGGAACGATCGCCGGCGCCGTCGGAGTCCTCCGCGAAGCTGGTGCTGGCGACGTCATCATCGCCTGCACCCACGGTGTTTTCTCCGACCCAGCTCGCGAGCGCCTCTCCCAGTGTGGTGCTAAGGAAGTCATCACCACGGACACCCTGCCACAGTCCACCGAGGGCTGGGACAACCTGACCGTCCTGTCGATCGCTCCATTGCTGGCACGCACCATCAAGGAGATCTTCGAAAACGGCTCCGTGACCACCCTCTTCGAGGGACAGGCCTAGGCTTTCCGCTTTTAGAACCCGGCTGACGCTGTTGCGCCGCCGGGTTTTCGCTTTGAAGGGGCTCTCGCGCCGCAAAAACCGAGTTTAGGAACCCGAGTTTCGGGTAGGAACGGCTAGGTTTCGTCGTTTTCGCTCCGAAACTCGGGTTCCTAAACTCACCCTTCGCGGAATTTTTACTCACCAACCGTGGTTGTACCAGATATGACGCTCCCCGTATCGATCCTCGATCTTGTCCACGTCCGCCCAGGCACTGATATCAAGGAAGCCATTGCCAACTCGGTGCGCATCGCGCAAGAAGCCGAGAAGCAAGGTTTCAAACGAGTCTGGTACGCCGAGCACCACAACATGCCGACCATCGCATCATCGGCAACGAGTGTGCTCATCGGCCATGTCGCCGACCACACGAAGTCAATCCGCTTGGGCTCCGGCGGCGTCATGCTCCCGAATCACTCCCCTCTCGTGATCGCGGAGCAGTTCGGCACTCTCGCCACGATTCACGGTAATCGCATTGACTTGGGTCTTGGCCGCGCCCCTGGCACCGACCAGATGACCTTGCGCGCCTTGCGTAGGAGTCCGGCGGCTGCCGAGAACTTCCCCGCAGACGTGGTCGAGCTACAAGAATTCCTCGGTACCGGAAACCAGCAGATCAACGCCTACCCAGGCCGCGGCACCAACGTGCCTCTCTATATCCTCGGGTCTTCCCTGTTTGGCGCGCAGTTGGCAGCCAAACTCGGCCTGCCGTACGCCTTCGCGTCCCACTTCGCCCCAACCCATTTGAAGCAGGCTGCGATGGTTTACCGCGACAACTACCAGCCGTCGGAACGCAATCCTGAGCCGTATTTCATCGCGGCACTTAACGCCATCGCGAGCGAGGACGCCGGCGAGGCCATCGAGGAAGCAAACGAGACCTTTGAGCTGCGCGTTCAGGCGCTGGTGGGTAGGAATCGGAAGTTCAGCGAGACGGACAAGCAGCTGCTTATTCAGTCCCCAGCGGCCGATCAGGTCCGGAGTATGTTGCAGTACACGGCCGTCGGCAAGCCCGCGGAAGTAGCGCAGTACTTCCGCGACTTCGCCGCCGAATACCAAGCCGATGAGCTGATCACTACGCTTGCTTCCCCGAACTTGGAAGGTCAGCTCCGCACGGCAACTTTGCTTGGCAAGGAACTGGCGTGATAACATTCTTCCGTCTCGGCGAGGGCACCTAATTTGGGCCGTTATCGACGCGATGGTTTTCACTTCAAGCCTGCGAAAACTCGACGATGACACTGTCCGCGAGTTGGCCGCAGGCTTTTGCTATTGCGGCCTTCTACACAACTATTTGGAGGCACTATGTCTAACCAGGCAATCGCAATTGCAGCTGCACCACGTAAGGAGTTCGGCAAGGGTTTCGCTCGCCGCGCTCGCGTTGCAGGTCTCGTTCCTGCTGTTATCTACGCAAAGGGCTTCGAGCCAGTTCACATCACCATGAACCGCATCGAGTTCACCAAGATCGTTCGTAACCACGGCGTCAACGCTGTCATTTCCGTAGACATCGAGGGCGAGAAGCAGCTTGCCATGATCAAGCACGTCGACCAGAACGTTCTGACCTGGGAGATCGACCACGCTGACCTCCTCGCCATCAAGAAGGGCGAGACCGTTGAGGTTGAGGTTCCAGTCGTTCACGAGGGCAACCCAGCTTCCGGCACCATGCTCATGCAGGAAACCGACACCATCCGCGTTCTCGCAGACGTTATGTCCATCCCAGAAGAGATCGTCGTCTCCGTTGCTGGCAAGGCTGTTGGCGACCAGATCCTCGCTGGCGACATCGCACTGCCTGAGGGCTGCGAGCTTGCCGACGACGCAGAGCTCCTCATGATCAACTTCGTTGCTCCTGAAGACAACGAGGCTGAGGCAGACGAGGCTGCAGAGGCAGCTGGCGTTGTTGAGGATGCTCCAGAGGCTCCTGCTGAGGATTCCGCAGAGTAATTCCAGTCGGATTTGGTAAGGCAAACTGTAGTTTTCAGCCTGTTTTAGGCCCTTTGCTCTACCAAATTCAACACGTTAAAACGCAAAACCGGCCTGGGTGACATACCCGGCCGGTTTTTCATACCCACCTGTCGGATTTGGTGGACCAGATCGACTGTTTGACCCCAATTCCTACGGTTTGCTCCGCCAAATCCGGCATCCGGTTTCTAGTAGCATAAAAGCCATGTCTGACCCGTACCTCATCGTTGGCCTGGGTAATCCGGGCGCTCGCTACGAAACCACGCGCCACAATGTGGGATTCATTGCCGTCGACCAGATCGCCGAAGACCACATGGGATCCTTCAGCACCCACAAGAAGTCCAATTCGGACATTCTAGAAACCCGTATCGGTGATACGAAGGTAGTGCTGGCCAAGCCTCGGACGTTCATGAACCTCTCCGGTGGCCCTATTCGCGCTCTATGCGACTTTTTCAAGATCCCGGCTGCAAACGTCATCGTCATCCACGATGAGCTGGACCTAGATTTCGGCACGGTTCGACTGAAAAAAGGTGGCGGCGAGAATGGCCACAACGGCCTGCGCAGCACAACCCAAACGCTGGGCACCAAGGACTACTACCGCATTCGGGTTGGCATCGGACGCCCTCCAGGACGTCAGGCGCCTGCTGACTACGTACTCAAGCCATTCAGCGCCCAGGAGTTCGCAGACATGGGCGCCATTTGTGCCGATGCTGCCGAAGGTGCAGAGCTGATCGTCACTCAAGGCCTCGAGGCTGCACAGAACAAGATCCACAGTAAGTCGTAGCAACCAGGTCGTAGAATCAAAGTGGCCGGTTAAGACGAAAAACCGCTATCCAAAGTTCTACGACCAACCTGTTACGACCAACAGCAAAACAAAAGCCCGCCAACTGGCGGGCTTTCGCTATCTAGGAGGCTTAGACCTCAGTCAGCGCGAGGCGCTGTGGGCGAACCTTTGGACGTGCACCGGCGATTTCCTCGACGATGCGAATGACCTGGTTGGAGTAGCCGAACTCGTTGTCGTACCAAACGTAAAGAACGAGCTGCTTGCCCTTGGCGATGGTTGCCAGGCCGTCGACAACACCAGCGTGGGTGGAGCCAACGAAGTCGGTGGAAACAACCTCAGGGGACTTGATGTAGTCGATCTGCTGACGCAGCTCGGAAACGAGGGACACCTGGCGCAGGTAGTCATTGACCTCGTCGACGGTGACGTCAGACTTCATGTGCAGGTTGAGCACTGCCATGGAGACGTCTGGGGTAGGAACGCGGATAGCGTTACCGGTGAGCTTGCCCTCGAACTCTGGCAGAGCCTTGGAGACGGCTTTTGCAGCGCCGGTCTCGGTGAGAACCATGTTCAGGGTAGCGGCGCGGCCACGGCGGGCGCCCTTGTGGAAGTTGTCGATGAGGTTCTGGTCGTTGGTGAAGGAGTGAACGGTCTCCACGTGGCCGAACTCGACGCCCCACTTGTCGTTAACAACCTTCAGTACTGGGGTGATGGCGTTCGTGGTGCAGGATGCTGCGGAAAGAACCTGGTCATCAGCGGTGATATCAGCCTGGTTGACACCGTAAACGATGTTCTTGATGTCGCCCTTGCCCGGTGCGGTCAGCAGGACCTTAGCAACGCCCTTGGACTTGAGGTGCTGCTCGAGGCCCTCACGGTCGCGCCAGCGGCCGGTGTTGTCCACAACGATGGCGTCGTTGATGCCATATTCGGTGTAGTCAACGGATGCAGGGTCGGAGGAGTAAATGACCTGGATTGGGGTGCCGTTGGCCCAGATGATGTTCTTCTCGGTGTCGATCGAGATGGAGCCTTCGAAGGCGCCGTGGACGGAGTCGCGACGCAGGAGGGAGGCACGCTTCTCGAGGTCATTTTCAGAGTTCTTGCGGACGACAATGGCGCGCAGACGTGGGCCGTTGTACATGGCCTGGCGAGCCAGCAGGATGCGCGCAAGCAGACGACCGATACGTCCGAAGCCGTACAGGACAACGTCAGTCTTCGGGGTCTCGTCTGCGGTGCCGATGACGTCGTTAAGCTCGCGCTCGAGGAAGGTGCGCAGGTCGCCGCCCTCAGCCTCGAACTTGGTGGCCAGCGCGCCGAGGTCGATGGAGACGGTGCCGAGGTCCATCTTCACGAGCTCTTCGAGGATTGGGAGGGTCTGGGACAGTGGCAGTTCCTGCTCGGTGATGCGACGAGCGTATCGGTGGGACTTGATGATGTCGATTTCCGTTGCGGTGACCAGCAGTCGGCCGAAGATCGATACGACAACGTTGTGCTCGCGACGCAGCTTGCCGATCAGCGGGATCATCTTCTCGGCGAGCTCAACGCGCTCGTTCCAGTCAGCTTGAGAAATCGGGGTCTGCTCCGACATGTGGTCCTCCACGGTTAATAGTTAAAATGACATACATATTCGAAGTTACCGTGTTTTAGTTTTGTTGTCTCAATGCCCCTCAGTAAGGGCACGGACGATATCTACCACTGACCCCGATCGGGCGTATTTTGCCTGCGTACCTGCCCAAGCAGCCACGTAGTTTGTGTCGGAGGTTACGCTGCGAATCGGCTTCATCAAGGTGTTCACATGGGGGTAAACAGCGGGGGCATCGGTGTTCTCGCGCATAAATTGCGTTTCGATCCCTCGCGCCACACGCCCCGAGAACGCCCGCGTGGTTGCGGTCGGACCACCTGAGGCCACCTGCTGCCGGTGCAATTCAGAAGTGCCGGCCTCATCTGCCAGCAAAAATGCTGTGCCACACGCGACCGCATCCGCGTATTGCAAGGCGTGCCGAACCGAGCTCGCCGTGGTGAACCCGCCCGCCGCCACAACGGGCTTATCGACGCGCACCGCCGCCAACAGCTCCAGCAACGGACGCCCATCCGGCTCCTCCGCAACAGTCAGAGTGGATCGGTGCCCGCCTGCTTCAGGCCCCTGCACCACCAGGGCATCCGCTCCCCTACGTGCAGCCTCGTCGGCATCCTCAGGATTGGTCACCGTCATCCACACTTCGATCCCGTTGTGGTGCAGTCGTGCGACTTCCTCGGGAGTAAACAGGCCAAAGGTGCAGCTCACCACTGTCGGCTTCAGCTCGCACACGAGATCCAGCTTTGCTGCGAAGGCATCCGTTGGGTCCGCGCTGGCGTAGTCCGGCACCTGCGCATTGTGCGCAGCGAAAACTGGCGCGAGCTTCTCGGCGTAGGCGTCTACAGGTGCCAGATCTTTAGCAGGCTCCTGCGGATAGAACAGGTTCACGCCATAGATATCAGCGGTGACAGACTCCATCTGCGAGCGCAGCTTCTCCGGGCTCAGGTAACCAGCTGCGAGGAACCCGAGGCCGCCTTCGCGGGCTATGGCGTCGACAAGCGCGGGCGTGGAGGGGCCACCCGCCATGGGAGCTGCGACGATGGGTTTGGTCAGTTGGGATAGCACGCTCATGACCGCTATCCTTGTTGTCCATGAGTTCCATTGCAACCGAGGCTTCCCGCCGCCGTACTTTCGCCGTGATCGCCCACCCGGACGCGGGTAAATCCACGCTGACGGAGGCGCTGGCGCTGCACGCCCACGTGATCACCGAGGCGGGCGCCGTGCACGGCAAGGCCGGCCGCAAATCGACGGTCTCGGACTGGATGGATATGGAAAAGGAACGCGGCATTTCCATCGGCTCCTCCGCGTTGCAGTTTGAATACGCCCCGGAGGGCCACGAGGGCGAGCCATACATGATCAACCTCGTCGACACCCCAGGTCACGCCGACTTCTCCGAGGACACTTATCGCGTGCTCACCGCCGTCGATGCCGCCGTCATGCTCGTCGACGCCTCCAAGGGCCTCGAACCACAGACCCTGAAGCTGTTCAAGGTGTGTAAGTCCCGCGGCTTGCCGATCATCACCGTGATCAACAAGTGGGACCGCGTGGGTCGCTCCCCGCTGGAGCTTGTCGACGAAATCGTCACCGAAATCCAGCTGCAGCCAACTCCGATGTTCTGGCCGGTCGGCGAAGCTGGCGATTTCCGTGGCCTCGCGCGCATCACCCCGGACGGAGAGGTAGACGAATACATCCACTTCCTGCGCACCGCCGGTGGTTCCACCATCGCGCCGGAAGAGCACTACACGCCGGAAGAGGCAGCAGAACGCGAGGGCGATGCCTGGGATACCTGCGTGGAGGAAGTCGAGCTCATGACAATGGACGGCGCCGTCCACGATCAGGAACTCTTCGAATCCTGCACCACTTCCCCCACCATCTTCGCCTCCGCGATGCTGAACTTCGGCGTGCACCAGATCCTGGACACCCTGTGCGCGCTGGCGCCATCGCCACGTGGCCGCAAGTCCGACCCGAAGGCTGTCGAAGCAGCTACGGGCACCTTCGATGCTGCGCGCGAAATTGACGATTCCTTCTCCGGCGTCGTGTTCAAGGTGCAGGCTGGCATGGACAAGAACCACCGCGACTCCCTGGCGTTCATGCGCATCGTATCTGGTGAATTCGATCGCGGCATGCAGGTCACTCACGCCCAGTCTGGTCGTTCCTTCTCCACTAAGTACGCCCTGACCGTGTTTGGTCGTACCCGTTCCACCGTGGAGACGGCCTACCCTGGCGACATCGTCGGCCTGGTCAACGCCGGTTCCCTTGCCCCTGGCGACACCATCTACGAGGGCAACAAAGTCCAATTCCCACCGATGCCGCAGTTCGCACCGGAGCACTTCCGCACGTTGCGCGCTAAGTCCCTGGGCAAGTACAAGCAGTTCCGTAAAGCGCTCGATCAGCTCGCTGCCGAAGGCGTGGTCCAGATTCTGCGCAACGATGCGCGTGGCGACGCCAACCCGGTTATGGCTGCTGTCGGTCCGATGCAGTTCGAGGTTATGCAGGCCCGCATGGAAAACGAATACAACGTCGAGACAGAAACCGATCCGATCCCTTACTCCGTGGCTCGTCGCACCGACGCCGAATCTGCCCCTGAGTTGGGCCGTCAGCGTGGCGTGGAAATCTTCACTCGTACCGACGGCGAACTCATCGCCCTCTTCGGCGATAAATGGAAGCTCGCTTTCATCGAGAAGGAGCACCCGGAGCTCACCATGGAGCCACTCGTCGCTGATTAGCAAATGCGCTATTTCCCCTGTCGCGGTATCTTTGATTGGTTGTCAACAATCGAGACTTTAAGGACTGCGTCAGGGAGATGTCGGGGAAACTCTTCTCACTCGGCCATTTCGTGTATCGGAAATGGTGGGTGCCACTGCTGGTCTGGCTCGTCGTATTCGTCGGTGCCGCAACAGCAGCCTCGGTGTATTCCACCCCGCTGTCCAAAGAATTTTCGATCCCGGATCTTCCCAGTTTGTCCGCCAGAAACTTAATGGACGAGCGCTTTCCGCCCGTCTCACAGGCGGACATGCTGCCGGTGGGCAAGATTGTTGTGCAGGTGCCCGAGGGCGAAAAACTCAGCGATCCCCAGCATGCGGCAAAACTCGAAGAACTCATCCGAACTCTGCAGCAAAAGCCTGGAGTTGCTCCCAATCAGGACATTAAAGATCCGATGGAAGCTGAGAAGGAGCTTCGCCAGAAGATCTACAAAGAAGAATCCAAATACGGCTTCCCCACCAGTGTTATGGAGGGGGATATCCGGGCCGTCAGCCCACTAAACGCAGCGCAAGATACGGGAATTTTCGAGGTCCGTTTCAATCGCGATGCAGACCTGCTTTTCGTCGAAGAAACGCTCCACTACTACGATGCTGGCGACTGGAAAGTCTCCTACTTCGGCCCAGCCTTCGACCGCTCAAACTCCCTGTCGTTCGGCGCCGAAATCCTAGGTGTCCTGGTGGCGCTCCTCGTTTTGCTGCTGACTTTCGGCTCCTTGGTAGCAGCCGGAATGCCGATCGTATCCGCCCTCAGTGGAATCGGAATTAGCATCGCTGGCACGCTCTTTGCCACTCGATTCTCTGAAGCCGTGAACTTCATGGCCCCGAGCTTTGCCGTCATGATTGGCCTGGCAGTGGGAATTGACTATTCCCTCTTCATCCTTGCTCGTTTCCGCAGCGAAGTGGATAAGAACCCCGAGCGTCCCCGCGCCGAATCGATGGGCATTGCGATCTCAACTGCTGGTCACTCCGTGTGTTTTGCAGGATTGACGGTGATCATTGCTCTGGTCGGGCTAACCATCTTCCGCATCCCTTTCCTCACTGCATTAGCCCACGCTGCAGCCGGAACCGTTCTGGTTGCTGTTGCCCTTGCGCTCACTCTCCTGCCGGCCCTCTCTGGTCTTCTCGGACAGCGTCTTTTCCCTCGCCCACGTTTCGCAGCCAAGCGGACGTCCTCTCTTGCGGGACGCTGGGCGACGCTTCTTCGTACGCACCCTGTGCTGGTCCTGATTCCGACGATTCTGTTCCTCGCCCTGTGCGCTATTCCTGCGAAGGATTTGCAGGTGGCAATGCCAACAGATTCTTCCGCCCCACTAGGAACGCATAAGCGCACGTCTGCAGACATGATCGAGAAGGGCTTCGGGCCGGGACGTAATTATCCACTGGCGGCCGTCGTCGATGCCTCTCAGGTAAAAGAAGGCGATCGGAAGAAGGTCATCTTCAAGGCTGCGCAAGAAATGAGCAAGATCGACGGCGTCGCACATGTTCAACCCACGAGGGCGACAGACAACCTCGATACCGTGGAATTGCTCATCACCACTGATTACACCGCCACCGATGAGCGAGCGGCCGAGACAGTCGAGCGATTGCGAGAGCATTCGAGCAAAGTCGAAGCGTCCTCTGGCCTGAAATATGGCATCACCGGCATGACCCCCATCTTCATCGACCTTTCCAACCGCCTCACCAACGCACTACTGCCTTACATCACGCTCGTGATGGTGCTGGCCTTGATCGTGCTCACTGCCGTGTTCAGGTCATTTTGGGTGCCTGTGCTGGCCACAGTCGGGTTCTTGCTCTCGATTGGCGCCACTTTTGGCGTTAGCGTGGCGCTCTTCCAAGAGGGCGCATTGGGTATCTTTGATGATCCCCAACCATTGGTTTCCTTCCTGCCGATCATCTTGATTGGCCTGGTATTCGGCCTCGCCATGGACTACCACGTGTTCTTGGTCTCGCGGATGCGTGAAGCACGACTACAGGGCATGCCAGCGAGCGAGGCGATCACTCACGGTTTCTTGCACAGCGCCCGAGTAATTTCAGCAGCGGCACTCATCATGATCGCCGTATTTGCGTCTTTCCTGATCCACGACGAAGTTTTTATCAAGACCCTTGGCTTCGCTCTGGCCACCGCGGTGTTCTTTGATGCCTTCCTCGTCCGAATGACGATCATCCCGGCGTTCCTGTACTTGCTAGATAAGCGAGCATTCGGCCGTAGGTAGAATTCGACCTACAGGTGCAAAACTCCCATGACCACGAGAATCAGCGACACCGTATACCCTGCGATTGGTGTGAGTACTGCTGTGTTAGCACGAGCCCATTCGAATCCGCGTCCGGCTGGGCTCTCCGGAAATGCGCGCACAAAACCTACCAAAACAGCCACAACGAACGGCAGACTCAGCGCAAGCGTGGCGTAGAGAAACAATGCTGTGTAGCGGAATCCGAAGCTGAAGCCGCCAGTACTGAGGTAAGCGAGGCCTGCAAAAAACGGCAACGAGGTCGCCGACTGCACCACCCCAAGAAGGAAACCCATCCCAGCGGTTCGCCAGGTCGGCACCTGCAATGGCTGCATGATCTTGTTCACTAGTGCAGTATTGTCTCCGCCACGGAAAGTCATGACGGCACCCAGCACACCGACTGCAATCAAAATTATGCCGAACACTGGGGATTCCAGGGCAGTATGTACTTTGTCTTTAATCGAGTCGAAGACTGCCAGCGTTGGGATGGACAGCAGGAACACGCCCAGCCAGTCGCCACCGACAAGGAGCGCTGCGATGCGTCGATAAGGCGCGCGTGGGGGCAGGAGGACGCCGATCGTCACGATCACGCCAATGAGCAGGACGTTGATCGAGTCCATCAGCGCGAAGCTGACCGCATGCCACATGAAGCCTCCTAGGTTTTACAAAAACACTAGCAGCAGCGGTGCGAAGCTCAGGAGCAGCAGTGCTGCGATGTAGATCTTGCCCGGCGCGTGGGCGTAGTTGAAGTCGGCGCCGATACCGTCACGCTTATCGACGAGCACCGCCGGATCATCCGGGTTGTTGTAAAACATCCCGCCTTGGTAATTCGAGCTATGGCGCCAATCCCGCTTTTGCCCTCCTCTGGCCTTATTCGCCTTCGACATGGCGTAGGCAATCATGGCAATGCTGCCACCGAGGGCAACGAATAACGTCGCAAGGAACGCTACGTTCAGCAGGGATTTCCAGGCAGGCAGGACAATCGCCAGTTGCACCATGTTCAGGCACAGCATGAGGGCGAAAATGAACCACCCCATTGCGGAAAGGAGCGCAGAAATTGCAGCTCCAGTCGCCTTCTTTCCTGCTTCGCTGCGGTCATGACGCGCGTGGATGGGGAAATGAGCGAACGGAAACGTGCAAGCGACGAGAACAGCGAGGAGCCACAGGCCGAGAAAGGTCAGAAAGAAGACCGACAGGACGCTTTTGTCCGACCAAGCATCCGGTTCCAAGGATCCGGAGTAGTGAGTGGCAAAGGTATCTGGAATCTCTGACCAGTGCGCCGCGATGTAGCCAGCGGTGAGGGCGATGGTGAGGAGCCCGAGCCAGTAGCCTGCACGGGAAATCGGCGGGATCTCGATGACGTCGCTCTCATGGCCCATGCGCCTACACTACCCTGGAGTTTGTCATTCAGCTCCAGGGAAAGGTTACAAATCAAGTGCTTAGCTCCCCCACCAGCGTCAGCGACGTCGCCCAGGATGGGCTCATCCGGCGAAAGTGGGTCGATTCCCAGCTTGCCGACCTTTTCCGCGACATCACCGCCACGGAAGTTGCTCACATTGACGGGGACAGGTTTGAGGTGCGCCACGGGCGTCGCCAAGGACCCGATCTGACATTTCCTGCTACTCGAGTTGCTCGAGTGACTGGGGAAGGCTGGGAATGGACGTCGGAAAGCATGCGGGAGGCCGCGGGACTCTTCGGTATCGCTGAGCTGTGGGGCACTCACCCGGAGCAGCCCGACTTTGAGGCCGCGGTGCGCACGCTGCACGATGGGGCGCCGGTGCTGCGCGCACTGGACAGCATTCTGGTGGTGCACATTCCGGTTGCTGCAGGTAATGCGCTCCTCGGCGCGGCGGGGACCGGCGGTCGCGCGCTCGAAGGTTACTGCGCGATGAACGGTGCACCCGACATAATCGTCCGCGACGACGTCCTCTACGACCTGCCCACCGGCATGCTTCTCGACGACATCCGCTCCGATTCCCACTTCCTCTCCGCCGAACACCAGCTGTTTTTCGAAGCGCTCGTGCCCGCGCAACCAGGTGTCCTCGGCGACGGTGTGGCGATGTTTCAAACGCCACGAGGTCCCTTGACTGCGCGTGCAACGGTCATGGCGACGATCACCACAGATACGTGGACTTGGAATCCGGGGCTCATGGCGATTCGTCAGTTTGGGCTAGCAAATCAGCTTCCGGCGCTGTGCACTCCGACGCTTCCAGTTGAGCTGGCGCGGAAATGGAATTTGGAACGTGTGATGAAGCCAGTGCTCAATATCTGGACGCACACCTTCATTCCGTTCTCAGCTGACGCCTACGCGTTGGTGTACTTGCAGCACCCTGCGCTGCAGTTGCCACCGAGCACGCCAGAGGTGTTGTCTCATGTTCTAGACAGCCCACTGGAAGCGGAGCTTAACCGAGAGCGCGCCCTCGGTTTCTACTGCGCAGCGCGAGGGCTGCGCAGGACTGACCTACCCCAAAACTGAGCGGTATTGCAGCGGATCAACGTCCGCTAGCGATTCCGGATCGAACGATGGGTTACGGTCCTTGTCCACAAGCACTGCGCGGACGCCTTCCGCGAAATTAGGCTGGCGACGTAGCACGGAGCCGATGGCGTATTCGTTGGCCAGGCCTTTTTCTACAGTGGCAACCTCGGAGTTGGCCGTGTAGAGCTCTGCCGTTGCCACCACGGAGCTAGGGTTGGAACCGCTAAGCAAATCCCACACCAGGTCCACGAATTGGCTGTCTTCGCAGGTACCAAGCGCTGCTTCGATGCCCTGCCAGGTGTCGTGACCGAAGGTTTCCTCGATAACTGCAAGCTTTTGCTGCAGGAAGGATTCCTCTGTGAAATCCTCGGCAAACTTCTCCAATGCCTCGTCGATGGATTCTGCGATCAGCATTTCGGTGAATTCGCTGATCTTCTCACTTGGCACGAGGTGAGTGGCCAGGCCAGTGAACAGCATGTCGGCAGGTTGCATGCGGTAGCCGGTGATTCCAACGAATTTCGCAACCGCTGGCAGTGGCCTTTCGAGGGCGCTTTCCACGTGCGTGCTCATCCAGGAAATTCCCACATCGGGAACAAAACCGATAGCGGTTTCAGGCATCGCAGCAAAAGCCTTCTCCGAGATGATGCGGTGACTGCCGTGTGCGCTGACGCCGAGGCCACCGCCCATGACCACACCATCGATGATCGCCACATAAGGCTTCGGATAGTTAGCGATCATCGCGTTCATCGTGTACTCGGCCTGGAGGAACTGATCACCGAATTCGTGATCATCGTTAATCGCGTGTTCGCGGACAACCTTGATGTCACCGCCTGCGCAAAAGCCCTTTTCGGAATTGGAGACGATTACAACCCGGTGGATTTCCGGATCGTCGCGCCATTCTTCCAACGCTGCGGTGATGATGGCGATCATGTCAGGATCCAGGGCGTTGAGGGCCTTGGGACGATTGAGCTCAAGGATGCCCGTGGAAGCCTGGGTGGATGTCAAAACGTATGGTGCGGTCATACTCCCCTAGTGTGCCACAGGTTACACGGCCTGGCGAGCATTTTTGAGGGCTTCTCGATAAGGCCCGGGATTCACGTCGAGGGCGCTCGCAGGCGCGAAGTTTGGGGCGGCATCTTTGTCAATCAACACAGCTCGAACGCCCTCCCAGAAATTCGGATCCCTGCGCAGTACCTCCCCGATCGCATACTCATTATTGATGCCTTCCCGGAGAGAAGTTGCCCGACGATTCGCAGCGTATGTCTCCGCTGCCGCCACGACGGCTGTTGGGCTGGCGGCATGCATGAGATCGCGGATGCTGTCTCGCAGGTGGCTGGGCAATGCGTCAATACCTGCGTTAATTTCCGGCCACGTCTCGCGACCAAAGACATCCTCGATGAGAGGCAAGTAATTACGCACGTTCGATTCCTGGTTAAAGGACGTGGTAAAGCGATCCAAAGCTTCTGGCCCGTGTGCAATGACTTCAGCAATGGCGTCCTCAAGCGCAACGCTAGGCACAAAATGAGTGGCTAGGCCAGTAAAGAGCATGTCTGCCGGGGACATCGGGTAACTCGTCAGGCCGATGAAGGACGCAAGCGCAGGAATTGGGCGCCCCAACTCGCCCACCATGTGTGCCATGAAGTACGTGGTGCCCACATCCGGTACCCAGCCGATCGCCATTTCAGGCATCGCGGCCAGGGATCTTTCGGTAATGACTCGGTGGCTGCCGAGCATGGCCAGGCCCACGCCTCCGCCAAGGACGGAGCCATCAACGAAGGAGATGTACGGCTTGGGAAAGTCTGCTATCTGCAGATTGAGGCGATATTCGCGGGTCAGGTAGTGGTCTCCGCGTTCGTGTTTGCCAGCCGCAGCATCGTCACGCACGGCACGGATGTCGCCTCCCGCGCAGAACACGCGCACACCTTTGGTGAATAGGACGACGTGTGTGACGGCGTCGTCCTGAGCCCACTGCTCGAGAGCTGCGGAGATGATGTCGACCATCTCGCCGCTGATCGCATTGAGTTGCCGGGTGCGATTGAGTTCAAGGATTCCCGCGGATCCTTCGACCCGAGCCAAGACAGGTGTGTTCTGCGCTACATTTTTCACATAAAGTAGTGTGCCACACCACTTGGATGCGTGCTTAGAGGTTACACCTGCTGAAAATGGTGAAGCAGACTGCAAAAACCCGGTCGTTTTTGCAGTCTGCCCTACCAAATCCAGTATTACTTTTTCTTCTTGCTCTTCTTCTTTGGCTTTTCTTCCAGGTGAGCTGCCACATCTGGGACGTAACGGAAGTCGGAGCGCGGTGGGCGCACGTAGTCATTGGTGGACTCTGGACGCTCGGGGATCTCCGGAAGTGGACGCTCGATCTTCTCGTAAGGGATCGTCGACAGCAGGTGGTTGATCACGTTAATGCGGGAGCGCTTCTTGTCCTCGGATTCCACGGTGTACCACGGTGCGGACGGAATGTCGGTGTGGATGAACATTTCATCCTTGGCCCGCGAGTAGTCCTCCCACTTGGTGATGGACTGCAGGTCCATTGGGGACAGCTTCCAGCGACGCAGCGGATCATTGCGACGAGACTTGAAACGCTTGACCTGTTCTTCATCAGAGACGGAGAACCAGTATTTACGCAGCATGATGCCGTCTTCAACGAGGAGCCGCTCGAAGATTGGAGCCTGGTGCAGGAAGCGTCGGTATTCCTGGGAGGTACAAAAGCCCATGACGCGCTCGACGCCACCGCGGTTGTACCAGGAGCGGTCGAAGATGACGATTTCGCCGGCGGTTGGCAGCTTCTCAACGTAGCGCTGGAAGTACCACTGCCCCTGCTCACGCGAGTTCGGAGCAGGCAGAGCCTCAATGCGACAGGTGCGTGGGTTAAGGTACTGGGTGATGCGCTTGATGGCAGACCCCTTGCCAGCTGCGTCGCGCCCCTCCATAATGATGACCACGCGCGCGCCGGTCTCGACAACCCACTGCTGCATGTCGACGAGCTCCGCCTGCAGGCGCTTGAGCTCGGCCTCATAGGCCTCTTTGGAAAGCTTTGGTGGTTTAACGACGTCCTTTTTACCCATACCTCTAGAGTATCGCGCAGGCGTCTTGACCTAAAATTAGCTTTCTACTTTAAACTCCGCCATTTCATCCCATTCCGTCTTACCCGGAATGAGCGTGTTGATGATGGTCGGGGTCTCCACGAGCAGCTTCGGCATGTCGATGCACGCCTGCTTGAAGTGATCGGACCCAACGTGCGCCTCCGCAGCGTCGTCCTTGAAGCCTTCAACCAGGATGAATACGTCATCCTCGTCGGTGGACTTGTACCACTCGAAGAACAGGCAGCCATCCTCCGCGCGGGTGGCATTGGTGAAGGCTGCAACCTCCTCGCGGAAGGTCTCGACGAACTCTGGGCGGACTTTGTACTTAACGTTGATCAGAATCATGGGCCCCAGCGTATACACACGTACACATGTTCGCAGCACCCCCAGGGGTATTAGATCTGCTACCTGCAGCTTCATTGAAAACGCCCCGCAAGTTTGAGGCGAATTTTCGAATGCCCAACATTGGCGTCCGGCAGCACCAATAGCCTCCAAGTTGTTCGACCAGAACGCAGCACACACTGCCCATACAGATTGGAGAAGCTACATGTCCACCCCTCAGCAGCCATTCCCGCCACAGCACAACTCAAACGGCAACTTCCCTACCGAAGCAATGCCTCCTCAAGGCTTTCCGCAGCAAGGCTTTCCGAACCAGCAAGGCTTCGCCCAGCCAGGGTTCCCACCACAACAGCCACCAACCAAGAAGAAGGGTGGCTGCATGAAGTGGGGCGCAATCATCGGGGGCGTTTTGATTTCCATGGTTGCTTGCTCCGCACTGTTTGCCGGCGGAAGCGGCTCCGAGAAGCCAACTACAACAACGACAACCTCCACACGCACCGAATTCGAGCAGCCAGCTGCCGCAATTCCTTCCCAAGCGCCACAGCAGGAGACTCCACAAGAAAAGGGCCCACAACAGGAGGCACCAAAACAGCAGACTCCAAGTCAGGAGTCACCAAAGCAAGATTCTAAGAAAATCACGACAGAACAGCGCTCGGCCTTAAGGAAGGCTGAGAGCTATTCGAAACTGATGCACATGTCCAAGCGTGGTATCTACGAACAGCTCACCAGCGAGTACGGCGAGAAATTCAGTGCGGAAGCTGCTCAGTACGCGATCGACAACTTGAAGGCGGACTACAAGCAAAATGCACTCGAGAAGGCGAAGAGCTACCAAAATTCTATGTCTATGTCCCCGGACGCTATCTATGACCAGCTGATTAGCGAGTATGGCGAGAAGTTCACCCCAGAGGAAGCGCAGTTCGCAGTAGATAACCTGGAGCCATAGGCCACAGCAATTCCCAGGAATCATCACAGTGGATCCGAAGGAGAAACTTGAGAAATTCCCTAGATTCGGTCTTAGTATCTTGCGTTATGTACATCCTGACTCGCGACGAACTCGTCGAAAACATCAAGGTTAGCGAAGGCTCCCTCGACGAACTTCGCAGCAATCTCGTTGCTCAGCTCGGCCACCCAGTGGCTGACCGTCCAGCAACCATCACTGAGGTCATCGACCTGGCTTCCACCGCCTGGGGCGTTGCCTCTAGCGATGTCGGATTGATCAAAGCCTAAGACCAAGCTCGATCCCAAAAGGCCGGGCCGTGGGTAGTTCCCATGGCCCGGCTTTTGCGCCCTTATTCGAGTTCTTCCCCGAGTTCCATCCACTCGAGTTCCAATCCCTCAAGTTCCTCGTTGAGGCTAGTGAGCTCTTCATTGAGTGTGGTCAGCGCCGAAGTATCCATTGCTTCCGCTGCAGCAGCCATTTCTTCGTTCACCTTTGCTACGCGCGCACGCAGCTTATCCATTTTGCGCTCGAGCGCATTCATTTCCTTTTGAATCTTGCGCTGCGTAGCCGAATCAATCTTGGGGGCCTCCTTAACCACGTCAGACTTCTCGCCGAGATCAATGACACCACCTTCAGACTCAGCTAGCGCTGAACGACGCTGAAGGTATTCTTCGATGCCACCCGGGAGATTCGTTAGCTTGCCGTCCCCAAACAGCGCCCAGGTCGAGTCGCACACGCGCTCAATGAGGTAGCGGTCGTGGGAAATAACCACGAGAGTTCCAGGCCACCCATCCAGCAGGGATTCCAGTTCCTGCAGGGTATCAATGTCGAGGTCGTTGGTCGGCTCGTCGAGCAGCAACACGTTCGGCTCGGCCATGAGCACGCGGGTGAGCTGGAGGCGACGGCGCTCGCCACCCGACAGGTCACCAACCGGAGTTCGCTGACGCTTGGCGGAAAAACCGAGTCGCTCCGCGAGCTGCGAAGCGGACAATTCCTTCTTTCCAAGCTGCACATAGTTCGCCACCTGCTCCACCGCATCGAGCAAGCGGAGCGACGGGTCCAGGTCATCCAATTCCTGGCGCAACCAGCCAAGAGAGACCGTCTTTCCCTCGATGCGTCGGCCGGCATCCAACGGGTGCTCCCCTGCCAGGGTGCGCAGCAGGGTGGTCTTTCCCGAGCCATTCACGCCAACCAAGCCAATGCGTTCTCCGGGAGCCAGGCGCCACGTGAGGTCTTCTACGAGAGTGCGACCATCGGGCGTCGAGAAGCTTGCGTCCTCGAGTTCGATGACCACCTTGCCCTGGCGCTTGCGGGAAAACGCCATGAGCTCGACGGAGTCGCGTGGGGCGGGCACATCGGCGATGAGCGCTTCGGCGGCTTCGATGCGGTAGCGAGGCTTGGAGGTGCGGGCCGGGGCGCCACGACGCAGCCAGGCAAGCTCCTTTCGGGCCAAGTTCTGGCGGCGCTGCTCAATGGCGTCAGCCTGGCGTGCACGCTCGGCGCGGGCGAAGGTCCAGTCGTTGTAGCCGCCGTCGTAGGTGTCGACGACGCCATCGTGGACTTCCCAGGTCTTAGTAGCCACGGTGTCCAGGAACCAGCGGTCGTGGGTGACCACCACCAGCGCCATTTTGGATTTGAGCAGGTAGGAAGCGAGCCATTGCACGCCCTCAACATCGAGGTGGTTGGTGGGCTCGTCAAGAACGATGAGGTCAAGTTCCTGCACCAGCGCCGCAGCCAGGTTCACGCGGCGACGCTCGCCACCAGACAGTTGCGACACCAGGGTGTCTAACCCCAGGTCAACAATTCCGAGGCCACCGAGCACTTCACGCACTGCCGCGTTGGATGCCCACTCAAAGGTCTGCAATCCCAGCGGCTTTAGTACAACGTCGGCCACAGTGTGCGCAGGGTCCAGCTCGGCGCGCTGCGTCACGACGGCCATGCGTAGATCACTATTGTGCGACACGCGTCCCTGATCAGGCGGTTCAATCCCCGTCAGCACCTCCAACAGCGTGGTTTTTCCGCCACCGTTGAGGCCGACGACTCCGATACGATCGCCAGTTTGCACGCCAAGTGACACCTCATCGAGCAAGGTCTTGAGGCCGAAGGACTTGGTGACGTTTTCGAGATTAATCAGGTTTGCCATGGTGAATGCTAATTCTAGCCGAACGCTTGTGACATCTAGTCACGGTGGATTAGTGTAAATCTCCATGACCATCAAAACGAATAGCATTTTCATTAGCGTGGCCGTTATTGCAACTGCCCTCGTCGGATGCAGCAGCCAAGATGAGACGAAGCCCGCAGAACCCACCACCATTGCCCTCGGCCAGAAGCTCAGCGAAGCCGCCACGATTAGCCCCCGCATCGTCATCAGCCATGAAAACGGCCTCCTCACCCTCGACGAAAAGACAAAGAAGCCACTGAACGAATACAACGTCCCAGGCTTCTACCGACTCGCAGGTGCCGGCGACGGACGCCACGTCATGGTCACCGATGACAACCAGTTCAAGATCTTCGACGCCGGTATTTCCTCGCAGCCCCACGGCGACCACTCCCACAACTTCCGTGGCGAGCCGGGGCTTACCGACGCCGCAGTGTCCGCCGACCACGCTGGGCACGTTGTAGTCCACGGCGACACCACTGCCCTATTCGCCGATGGCACCGGCGACATCCAGCTGTTTAAGAACGCAGAACTTGAAAAGGGAATGCCAAAGCTCACTACGTTCTCGGCTGGCGAAGCCCACCACGGCGTCGCCGTACCGCTTTCCGACGGCACCTTCCTCACCACCAAGGGCAATGAGAAGGATCGCCACACCATCGTCCACACCGATGGCCAAAAAGAGCTTGCAAAAACCGAGGATTGCCCGAATATCCACGGCGAAGCAGCCGCTCAGGGCGATACCGTCGTCTTCGGCTGCACCAACGGACCTGTCATCTTCCGGGACGGCCAGTTCCACAAGGTAGCGGCAAAGGTGCCATACCAGCGCAATGGCAACCTGGCCGGCAGCCCAGCGTCTCCGATCGTCCTCGGCGACGAGAAACTCGACAAGGAAGCCAAGCAGGAACGCCCCACTAAGGTCGCACTCATCAACTCAGAGACTGGCGAGTACCGTTCCATCGACCTCGGATCTTCCTACTGGTTCCGCTCGCTTGCCCGTGGTCCGCACGGCGAGGCACTTGTCCTCACCTACGACGGCAGCGTGCACATTATCGACGCCACCACCGGTGAAACCAAGCACAAGGTAAATGCCATCGAAGCGTGGGAAGAGAAGGAAAAGTGGCAGGAGCCAGGGCCTATCCTCAAGGTTGCTGGCGACAAGGCTTACGTGAGCGACGCCAAGAACAAGAAGATTAAGGTCATCGATATTGCTTCAGGCAAGGTCGAAGACGAAATCCAGCTCGAGGTCGAACCTGTCGAGATGGAAATCGTCACCGGCGAGGCCAGCCACCCTCACGAGCACGAACACAGCCACTAGTTAGCTGTAGCTCCCCCAACCGGGCCGTGCGCCACCGCCGTTGCGGTGGCAACCCCGGCATCAAGCACAAACTCGGCAACTTCTGCCGCATGCTCGGCCGACTCACACAGGTAGGCGACGGTCGGGCCCGATCCCGAAACCATCGCCCGCAACGCCCCTGCTTGCTCACCAGCAAGCAGGGTTTTCCTTAATGCAGGCATAAGCGACAGCGCCGGTGCCTGCAGATCGTTAGCCAAGTGCTGCGCTACCTGCTTCGGATCCCCGCTCAACAACGCGGCCGAAAGATCTGCGATACCTGTCGCCCGAGGAAGATCTGGATTCTTCTCGCGCATGGCGTCGAGGGTATGGAAGACCTTTGGCGTCGACAAGCCCGCGCTATTGAATGCAAGCGCCCAATGGTACGTTCCCCGGGAGAGCACTGGGACGAGTTGTTCGCCGCGCCCCGTGCCGAGCATGGTGCCCCCGAGCAGAGTGAACGGGACATCGGAACCGAGCTCGGCCGCCATATCCAGAAGAGTGGCTTCATCGAAACCAGTCAGGGTGTTCATGGCCCGTAATGCGGCAGCAGCGTCGGCCGAGCCACCGGCCATTCCACCTGCAGTCGGGATGCCTTTGCGCAAATGAATGTCCATGGTGGGAAGTGAAGAACCACCGCAGCGACGATGCTCGGCGACCATAAGATCGACGGCTTTCCACACCAAGTTGTCGGGAGTGGTCGGGACCTGCCCCGCCCCCAGGCCAGACACGGTCAAGGCATTGACGGCACTGTCAGCGGATTCTTCAGCAGGTGTGAATTCAAGTGTGTCCTGCAGCGACAGTGACTGAAACACAGTCTCCAGCTCGTGGTAGCCGTCCTCGCGGGCATCGCCGACGCCCAGGTACAGATTCACTTTGGAATGTGCGCGGGCGGTGATCATCTAGTTCACCCCTGCCAACCTGACGAAGTCCGTCACCGACAGCTTCTCGCCACGCTCGCTTGGACTGATTCCCGCGGCCACCAGGGCCTCCTCGGCAGTTGCACCGCCACCGAAATGACCAGACAGGGCAGCTCGCAAGGTCTTGCGACGCTGGGCGAAAGCGGCGTCGATAAGCGGGAATACTTTGGCGCGGGTGGCGTCGTCGAGTGGCCACGGTTCAGCGCCGGCTGCGAAGCGATCAATGCGAACTAGGCCGGATTCAATCTTCGGCGCTGGCCAGAACACATTTTTACCGATGGATCCGGCGCGGCGCACGTCTCCATAGAAGGCCGCTTTTATGCTCGGGACACCATAAATCTTGGAGCCTGGCTTCGCTGCGAGGCGGTCAGCAACCTCGGCCTGGACCATCACCAGTACCCGCTTGATCGTGGGAAACTCGGCCAGCAAGTGCAGCAGCACGGGCACCGACACGTTGTACGGCAGATTCGCCACCAAGGCAGTTGGGGCCGGAGCCCCTGCCTCTTCAAAATCGAAACGGGAGACCTGGAGTGCATCCTTCAGGATGATGCGCAGCTTGTCAGCATGATCGGGTGCGCGCCACTGGACAGTGCTTGGCAGCTCGCCCGCAAGGCGTGGATCGATCTCCACAGCCGTCACATCGGCGACGGTATCAAGCAATGCCAAGGTCAATGAACCCAGCCCTGGCCCCACTTCCACCACGTGATCACTCTCGTTCACGTCGGCTGCTGCCACGATCATGCGAACAGTGTTCGGATCGTGCACGAAGTTTTGTCCCAACTTCTTGGTTGGGGTGACGTCCAGTTTTTCGGCAAGCTGCCGAATTTCCACTGGGCCTAAGAGCTGAGAATCCATAGAGTCAGGATAACGCACAGCGGAAACTAGTCCGCTTTAGCGAAGCCCCATCTTTGCGGTACACGCAGGCCATGCGCCCCAGCCCTGTGCAGCCTGGACCTTTTCCGCGACGGCGATCTGCTGTTCGCGAGTAGCCATGTACGCCTCAGGTGCGTACTGTCCGCCACCAAATGCGAGCCAGGTGGATGGGGTGAACTGCAGGCCACCGGAGAAGCCGTTGCCGGTGTTGATGGACCAGTTGCCAGTAGCTTCACACTGCGCCAGGGCATCCCAGACTGAACCGTTTGGAACAGCTGGTGCGGATGGCTTTTCCTTAGTGCCGCGCTTGACGGTAGCTGGGGTTGCCGGGGAAAGCTCTGTTTCCTTGATGATGGTCTCGGAAACGACCTTGCCGTTTTCCTTGCGAATTTGCTTGGAAACGTCCTTCTTACCAGGGACAGCAGGCTTTTCTTCCTTTTCCTCACCCTTGGTCATCTCAGGGTCATCAATGTAATGAGGCTCAGGGATGAAGTCTTCGGTCTTGGTGACGTTTTCGATGTCCACCTTGGTCACCTGAATGACGGAATCCTGGGTTACTCGCTCATCGAGAGCTGGAGAAACCTTGTCGTCGCCGTCTACCGCAATGCCCTCGTTTGCCAGCACATCGGCAACAGTCTCAGCAGCAAGCTGGGTATAGGTCACGCGCCCCTCGTGTTCAACCTTAACGATCTTCGGGGTCACAACGTCGAGGGTGAAGCCGTCGAGAGGAATCTTGTGATCAACAGGAACCGAGATTTTGTCGCCCGCGGAAACGCCACCGAATTCCTGGACGAGCTCGTCCACGGTGAGTGCGGTTGAGGTGACGCGGGTTGGCTTGCCGTCAATGACAACTGCGACCTGCTTGGCAGAACGCACGGTGACGCGCTCACCGCTGGCGAGAGCTTCGTTCGGGCTTGGCGCTACGAAGTCCTGAGCCTGAATCTTCACGCCGGCCTGCTCCAAGGCGCCTGCAACGTCACCAGAGTAGGTGGTGAGGGCGATTTCTTCACCGTTGACATCGAGAACGACGTCCTTCTTCATGGCAACTGCCGACGCGCCACCAACCAACAGAGTCGCGAGCATACCGCCGGTGGCCAGACGCAGCGGAACAGAATGCGCCGAGTTCAGTCGGTTGATTCGAGACTTTTGGTGCTGACCCACGTTAACTACCACTCACATTCAGATCGGATTCTTTTGTCGTCACGGTACGGTAACGGTTCGGTTAAGTCCAGTGTTCACACAAACCACGAACGTGACATTAGCTGTCTCTTCTTGACAGTGAGCAACACATTTCACACGCGACCTGCAGCTTTAAAATGCTGTGAAATAGCTAATAGTTTTCGTGTCCCCAAAATTTCTAAGGCACGAGTCCATAAACCCGATCAAAGGTCTCATTCAGCGCCTGCACCAGCTCCTTCGGATCCTCACCACGAACCTCCGCCAAGCAGTACGCGGTGTGCCCCACCAACGCAGGCTCATTCCGCGCACCACGAAACGGCTCGGCCGTCATATAAGGAGCGTCCGTCTCAATGAGGAACTGCCCTCGCGGCGCAATCCGTGCGGCCTCCCGCAGCTCGTCGTTTCGCTTAAAGGTGACGTTTCCTGCGAAGCTCAGCACGTACCCACGCTCAAGCGCCTGCTTTGCGACGACCAAAGGCGAAGAAAAGCAGTGCAAAATCGTCTCCACCGGCTGTGGCGCATCAGCCAACACCCGCATGAGGTCCTCGTCTGCCTCGCGATTGTGGATCATCAAGGCCTTGCCGTGCTCCACTGCTAGGTCAATGTGCCAACGCAGGGCCTCCTCCTGAGCTTCCAGAGGCGCACAAGTGTCGGACTTGCCAATCCAATAGGTATCGAGGCCAGTTTCTCCGATTGCTACGCAGCGGGGTTCGGCAGCCATCTGGGAAAGGCGCGCTTTCGCAGCGTCGTCAAGCTCGAGGGCGCGTGTTGGGTGGATCGCGCAGGCAGCGTACACACGCTCGTTGAGTTGCGCGGCACTGAGCGCTGCTTCGGCCTCAGCTAGGCCGTCCCCCACGGTGCAGATACGATCAACGCCTGCCTCGACCGCACGGTCCACGATCGCGTGAATCTCATCTTCCGTGGTGGCGCCACACGATGCCAGGTGTGTGTGCGCATCGATTAGACCAGGAAGAAATGGAGCGGGGACGGGAACGGGACGAGGCTTCTTCTTAGACACGGCTACCTAGTGTAGCTTTCCGCGGTGTGCGCGTGTATAGGAAGTCGGGTTTGGGTACTTTAAATGTAGTACTACTACTTGTTGCAGGCCTTTTACCGCCGAAAACCACCCGCCTTCGCAGTAGTACTACGTCTTGAGTACCCCAAAACGCACAAATGATTGCCCCGCAGGTACTCCAAAGGCCCCATGAAAAGTTCGGGCCCCAAATGCGTACTTCCGATGTAGTACTACTACCGGAGCAAGGTAAATTCAGCTCCTAATCCACCGTAAAAAGTAGTAGAACTACGTCCTGAGTACCCCTACCCGACTACTGCTTCGCCTGAACCGGTGCCCATTCAGGGCCGGTCTCCCCCAGCTCGGGATCCAGCTTCGCGATCAGTGGCTTCGGCTTGGAAAGCGCCGTGCCAGGCTCCACCTGAACGCGCTCCCATACTGCCTGCTGATTCACGTAGTCGCCCATGATGACCGGATAGGTACGGCCCTCAGCTGGCAGGTTGACGCCCACTGGATTGACCGGCATGTCGTCCTGAACTTCCACGATGGATGGCGTCGCGGCCCACACGCCTTCACGGCCCAGGGTCTCGTGGACAGCCTGCGCGATGTGTGGCAGGTATGGGGTGAGGAGAGTGTTGCAGTCCGACACAACCTGGAGAGCAACCCACAGGACGGTGGCCAGGCGCTCACGCTGAGACTCATCCTTGGCTAGCTTCCACGGCTCCATCTCAGCGATGTAGGCGTTGGCCTCACCCACCACGTGCATGGCGTGGGTGATTCCGACCTTGAATTTGTTGTGCTCGAGAGCGTCGCCGACCACGTCAAAGGCGTCGGAAGCCAAGTCAAGAATGCGACGATCAGCCTCGGTCAGCTCGCCCGGCTGTGGCACCTCGCCGAAGTTCTTGTGCGCCATGGACACCGTGCGGTTGACCAGGTTGCCCCAGCCGTTGGCCAGCTCGTTGTTCACGCGACGGACGAACTCGTCCCAGGTGAAGTCGGTGTCGTTGTTCTCTGGGCCTGCCACGGCGATGAAGTAGCGCAGCGGATCTGGGCCGAATTCCTTCAGGAAGTCCTTGACGTAAATAACAACGCCCTTGGAGGAGGAGAACTTCGAACCGGACATGGTCAGGTACTCAGAAGAAACGACCTCGGTTGGAAGCTGCAGCTCGCCCAGCTCGCCAGCGGCACCCTCGCGGGAGCCTAGGCCACGGTAGCCGAGCAGCTCCGCAGGCCAGATCTGAGAGTGGAAGGTGATGTTGTCCTTGCCCATGAAGTAGAAGGACTGTGCCTCTTCCGCGGTCCACCACTCGCGCCACGCCTCAGGGCGGCCAACGCGGTGCGCCCACTCGATGGAAGCAGACAGGTAGCCGACCACGGCGTCGAACCACACGTAGAGCTTCTTGGCGTTGTTGTCCTGCCAGCCGTCCAGCGGGATTGGCACGCCCCAGTCGATGTCGCGGGACATCGCACGCGGACGAATGTCTTCAAGCAGGTTCAGGGAGAACTTGAGGACGTTCGGACGCCAATCCTCGCGACCCTTCAGCCACTCGGCTAGGGACTCGGCCAGAGCAGGCAGGTCGAGCAAGAAGTGCTCGGTCTCGATGAACTGCGGGGTTTCACCGTTGATCTTGGACACCGGATCGATCAGGTCAGCAGGATCGAGCTGGTTGCCACAGTTGTCGCACTGATCGCCACGGGCGCCGCCAGCACCACAGATCGGGCAGGTGCCCTCAATGTAGCGGTCCGGCAGGGTGCGACCGGTGGATGGGCTGATCGCGCCCATGGTCGTCTGCTTGATCATGTAGCCGTTGTCGTGCAGGCCGCGGAACAGCTCCTGTACTACCGCGTAGTGGTTGCGAGTGGTGGTGCGGGTGAACAGGTCGTAGGTGAGTCCCAGGCCTGCCAGGTCCTCAACGATCTGACGGTTGTAGCGGTCGGCCAGCTCCTGAACCGTTACGCCTTCCTTCTCTGCCTGCACCAGCAGCGGAGTGCCGTGCTCGTCGGTACCCGAAATCATCAGCACGTCCGCGCCACGCATTCGCTGGAAGCGAGCGAAAACGTCAGATGGAACGCCGAAACCCGCCACATGTCCAATGTGACGGGGTCCATTTGCGTACGGCCAGGCAACAGCTACGAGCACAGACTTTGTCATGCCCACTACATTACTGGTCAGCCCGCACCGAGGTACAACAAGGCTTATCGACGGCGCTGCTGTGCCTGCTTTTCGGCCTTGCGACGCTTCCGCAGCTCCATTTCCCGGTGAATGCGGTGCTCACGTGCGAGGCGGCGTTGGAACTTCGCGTGTTCCTTTCCTTCCAAGTACAGCGGATCTTCTGACAATCCCTTGACAACGGAGACCATCAGCAGCACCAGCACGATGAGGAATGGGCTGGCGACCACAATGGTGATGCTCTGCAGATTCGACAGCGCATCGCTGCCACCGGCCAGCAACATGGTCAGGCCGATCACTGCGGTCAGCACACCCCAGAGACCGGTGATCCATGGGGATGCTTCCAGTCGGCCGTTCTGGCTCATCGAACCCATGACGGTAGAAGCGGAGTCTGCGGAGGTAATGAAGAATACTGCGAGGAGAATCATCGCAACGAAACCAGCGATCTGGCCACCTGGAAGCTGATGCAGCATGTCAAAGAGCATGCGCTCGGAGTCTCCCTCGCCCCAGATGGAGCGGCCATCGCGCTCAAACGTGACTGCGGTACCACCAAAGATCGCGAACCACACCACCGTCACAGCGGATGGGATGAGCAGGACACCGATGATGAACTCACGAATGGTGCGTCCTCGGGAGATGCGGGCGATGAACATGCCTACGAATGGGCTCCAGGACATCCACCACACCCAGTAGAAGATCGTCCAACCACTGAGCCAATCGCCCGCAGTGCCATCAGCGGATTCTGCGGTGCGCGCTGCCATCTCGAAGAAGGAGGCGAGGTAATTGCCGATGCTGCCTGGGATCAAGTTGAGAATGGATACCGTCGGCCCCATGACAAAGACGAAGATTGCCAATGCAGCTGCAAGCACCATGTTTGTGTTGGATAGCAGCTGAATTCCTCGTCCCACTCCAGACATTGCAGAGAGCAGGAACGCCAGTGTCAGTACGAGGACAATTCCAATAACTACTTGCTGGCTCGGGTTTTCAATCACACCGCTCGCCCTCAGACCGGCTCCGATCTGAGTTGCACCAATACCGAGGGAGCACGCGGTACCGAACAAGGTGGCAATGATGGCGAGGACGTCGATAAGCTTGCCCCAAAATCCTTCTGCTCGGCGCTTGCCAATCAGCGGAATGAACGCGGAGCTCAGAAGCTGTTTGTTTCCCATGCGGAACGTTGCGTACGCCAAAGAGAGGCCGACGATGGCATAGAGAGCCCATGGGTGGAGGGTCCAGTGGAAGAGGGTGGTCGCGAAGGCGGTGCCCACCTCTCGCGGCTCATGGCCAGGTACGCCCGAACGATAGAAGGTCAGCGGTTCGGCTGCGCCGAAGAACATCAGGCCGATTCCCATGCCTGCTGCGAACATCATGGCGATCCACGAGGGAGTGGAAAACTCCGGTTCCTCGTCGTCTCGGCCAAGTTTGATTCGGCCGAACTTCGACATGGCGAGAACGAAAGTGAAAATGACAAAAACCGTGCCGAAAAGCACGAAAGCCCAGCCAAAATTGGTTACTACGAAGCTGAGACCATCTGAGGCGAAGTTTGCCAATTGATCTGGGAACGCCAGGCCCCATGCGATCGCTGCGATGGCAAAGACTGCGGCTGCGATGGTGACCGGCCAGTTGATGCCCGCGGATTCGTCCTCAAAGGCATAGTCAATGTCCTGGTCGAGAACCGATTCGTCCCAATTATCACGATCGATCATTTCGGCTAGCAGACCCGTAGCGGAAGCGTCCTGAGCTTCGGGCTGCGTCGATTCAATAATCTTCACATCTTCGGTTTTTGGCGGTGTCATTGTTTCACCATCGAACGCGCTTTGTTAGAAGCACAACTTCACATACGCGGTTTCTGCAGCTTCAACCACCACAATATTGGCCGTGTTATGTGATTGTGACCGACATCTGCCGAGGGCACCCCACAAAACCGTTCAAAGCACTACATATTGGTAACAATTCTATTTTTGGGCGATGACGGCGTCATAAATGTCCTTCTTGGACACGCCATGCTGGGACGCCAATTCGGCGGCGACGGCCTTGACTCGCTCCCCAGCTGCTACCCGCTCTAGTGCTATTGCCACCAACGTCTCCATGTCCACCTCCACCTCGGTAGCCCCCTCGATCACCACCGAAATCTCCCCTTTGACGCCTTCGGCTGCCCACTCAGCAAGTTCAGACAGGGTGCCTCGGCGTACCTCTTCAAACGTCTTGGTGAGCTCGCGGCACACCGCGGCACGACGGTTCGGGCCGAGCACCTCTGCGGCGTCGGCAAGCGTGTCGGCGATGCGATGCGGAGATTCAAAAAAGCAGACCGCGCGGGGTTCGGTCTTGAGCGTTTCGAGCCAGGCTTTGCGGGCGCCCTGTTTGCGGGGCGCAAACCCATCGAAGGCGAAACGCCCGACGGGCAGTCCGGAGAGGGCGAGCGCAGTCGGAACAGCGGACGGGCCTGGGAAGCAGGTCACTGGCACACCAGCATCGTGTGCTGCTTCCACCAACGGGAAACCGGGATCGGACACTGACGGCATCCCCGCATCAGTGACAACCAGGACGCTGCCGGTGCGGGCGGCTTCGATGAGTTGGGTAACACGGCTTTCTTCGTTGTGGTCGAAGTTCGAAACCACCTGTCCCCTGATCTCCACTCCGAGCGCCGAAGCCAAATTCCGGGTGCGGCGGGTATCCTCGGCTGCGATCACATCGGCATGGCTCAGTGCATGAATGAGGCGCGGGGATGCGTCGTGCGGGTTTCCCAGCGGGGTCGCAGCAATGATGATTCCTTGAGGAAGATCGTGAAGAGGCTCCATAACCGTCAAGCATTGCACAAAACTGCACGTGATTGCCTAATATGTAGTGGGTGACCCACATAGTCAAGCAATCTCGACCTCTCGCCCGCCCGATTTCTCGTGGCCACTCACCGAGTATCGCGGAGCCTTTGCGCTTCCAGTGGACCGGCACGGACACCATCACCTTTGCGATCATCGCCGTGCTTGCCTTCATCTCGCGATTCATCAAACTCACTGACGCCACCGATAACGGCACTCCCGTCTTCGACGAGAAGCACTATGTTCCGCAAGCTTGGGACATCGTCACATCGGCCACCAACCCGATCATCGGCGGCATTGAATCGAACCCGGCCTACGGCCTCGTGGTGCACCCACCACTAGCTAAGCAACTCTTGGCTATCGGCGAATCCTTCTTCGGTTACACGCCGCTGGGCTGGCGCGTGGTGACGGCGCTGTTCTCCACCATGACGATCCTGGCCATCGTCGCCATCGCTCGTCGCCTCAGCCACTCCCCTGTGGTCGCAGCTTTCGCCGGCATTTTGGCGCTTTCCGACGGTGTGCTCCTCGTGGCTGGCCGATTCGGCATGCTTGACATTTTCCTTTGCCTCTTCGTCGTCCTCGCCGCCTACTGCCTGGTGCGCGACTACCAGCAGATGCGCCAGCGCATGTACCGGGCTTACATGGATGACAAGGTCTACACCAGCCCTTACGGACCACGTTTGGGCTACCGCTGGTGGCGCTTTACTGCAGGTGTCTTCCTTGGCCTTGCGCTCGCCGTGAAATGGTCCGGCCTTTACTACATGGCTTTCTTCGGCATCATGACCGTGGCTCTCGACCTCATGCTTCGTCACCAGTACCGCGTGGAGAAGCCACTTCTGGGCACTCTGCTGCGCGACTGCATCCCGGCCTTCGCGAGCATCGTCATCCTCCCTGTCGCTTTGTACGTATGGTCCTGGCGAGCATGGTTTGCTGATGAAACCTCGGTGTACCGCCATGCCAAGGCAAACGGCACGCTGAAGCCAGAAAAGTGGTACTACAACCTGCCAGATTCGGTTGCGAACTGGTTCTACTACCACGATTCCGTACTGAAGTTCCACGCCTCCCTGACCAGCTCCAGTGGACACTCGCACCCATGGGATTCCAAGCCATGGTCGTGGCTGGTTGCTTCCCGTCCGGTGCTTTACTACTCCCAGACCGGCCAGGCTTGTGGCGACGGTGAGACCTGCCGCCGCATGATCTATCTCTTCGGCGCCCCAGCCATCTGGTGGCTCACCGTGCCGGTTGTGCTGTGGGGTTTGTGGAGCTTGGTTATCAGGCGCGACCGTCGCTTCTTCGTTCCACTTGTTGGTTTTGCCGCCAGCTTCATTCCATGGCTCATCGCCTACGACCGTCAGATGTACTTCTTCTACGCGATCCCGCTGGTTCCATTCACAATCATCTTGCTGGCGCTCACTTTGGGCCAGATCGCTCAAACCAGCAGCACATTCAAGGTTCCAGGAATCGCATCACCGGTGAAGGTGGGCACGGCTGTAGTGCTGGTCTACCTCGGGCTGGTCATCGTTGGGTTCTTCTACTTCAACCCGATTTACTACGGCACCCTGATGACGGAGGACCACTACAACTCGATCATGTGGCTCCGCAGCTGGCGCTAAGCAATCCCAAAGAAGACGGGCGCATCCTTTCTCAATCGGAAGGGATGCGCCCGTTTTTTAATGATCTGCGAGCGGTGTTGCGGTCACTGAACGCAGCAACCGGTCGACGGTTCCCTGCTGCAGGGTTGTGATCCAGGCGATCAACACCACCACAGCAGTGACAAACATCAGCGCGATACCGAACACGTCGCTGCCGGTGGCATAGCCCAAAATCAGGTCGCGCATGCCAAAGCCCAGACTGAACATGAACAACCCGCCAAAGATCGGAAACAAGCCCGTCGCTGCTTGTGGACGCCACGCCGCGTAAAACAGGCCGAAGGCCATGGCGATGCGGAAGGCTGCGGCGTCGACAAGCAAACCAGCCACCATCGGGTCGTCGGATGCGAGCAGCGTTCCGGACGGCAGACCGCCGGTGGCCAGCGCCATCACGCCGGTGAGCAGCGCAACCGCCCAGGCCACGTACGTGACTCCGAGGACGACGAGCAAGACACGAACGGTTACTGCGCGGAGTGCGATGCGGGCAGCTTGTCGACGTCGTACCGGCTCTACTCCAGCCAAGATGGCGTCAGATAGGTCCGGTGCCCGCATATCGCCTGAGCGACCGGCATCGTGGAAAGTGAGCATCCTGCTGAGGGTCGCAGCTGACTCGAAAAACTCTTGGCAATGTGGGCAGCCGGAGAGGTGGGCGTCGACGATGTCGTCATCGACGCCACTAGGCTCACCGTCTAGTCGTGCTGAAAGGGCAGCTTGAACTTCCGAACAGCTCAGCATTAGGACAACGCCCCATCGATGCTGGCGCGGCCCGAACCGAACACGACGATCACGAGGAGCGCGACAACCAAAACGGCGGTGTATTCAATGCCACCGTCGGCGACGAACACACCATTATTCAGGTGCACGAAGTAAAGCGCAGCTGCCATCATCAGGGCGAGCGCGCCAGCAATGAAGGTGGTGAGTAAGCCGACTACCAGTAGAGCCCCGCCGACGAGTTCTGTCGCCGCAACCAGGTAGGCGGACATTTTGGCTTGTGGGATACCGAAGGCGCTGAATTGGCCCGTGGTTTCCACCATGCCCGTGATGAAGAACTTGTCCCACCCATGGGCAATGAACACAAACCCGAGGACCACACGAAGCAGTAATAGCGTGATGTCTCGGACTACCGGCTTATCCATGGGCTTAAGCGTAGTGCCTTAGGAAACTCGGCGTGGCTCCGGGTTCATGGTTTCATCGAGTTCATGCTCGAAGGTTGCGGTTGCAACCGGGAGTTCTGCGAAGTCAGCGCTGTCGTCGTCCAGTTCGAGAACAACGGCGCCTGGTCGACGCAGTCGTGCTGGCAGCCCCAGTTCTTCACTCTCTGCAGAGCGGACACCCAGGCGGGCGCGACGCATGTGCTTGATGCGACGTGCGCGCAGTGCCTGCTCCTGCTGTACCTGGCGACGAAGCGCGAACAGGTAGAGGGCGATCACAGCGACTGCAACAACTGGCGCGATCCAGGCAGCGCCACCAACAAATCCGGCCACGACAAGGCTCACAACCGCGATAGCTACCAGAGCGAGCAAGGTACGGCGACGACGCTGGTAGCGCTGCGCGGTAGCCTCGGCGTCTGCCTCCGGGTCATAGCCACCGCGACCGCGACGGCGCGCAGCGAACTCAAGGTCAGCGGCCGACAGCTCATCTTCCTCGTAGGAATCTTCGACGTCCGAATCCATGGCACCTTCGTATGGTTCCGCTTCTTCGTAGTCTGCGTCAGCGTGCAGGTAGTCAGCTGGAGAGTAGTAGGCGTCGTCGTATGGGTAGGTGTCGTCTTCGTACTCGCTGTATTCGTCGAATTCGACGTCAGATTCAAGCTCATCAACAGCTTCCGGCTCTTCCACCTCAGGAAGCTCCGGAACAACGGTACCTTCCACAACCTCATCGCGGCCTACCTTGCGAGCCATGCTGAACCGGCTGAACGTCTGGCCGATGCGATCGCTCAGGCGTGGCGCCTCGTCATCGCTTTCGATCAGAACGTCGTCTGGCTCAACGTATTCCAGGTCTTCGTCCTGCTCCGAAGCGTGCACATCAGCAGGAGTAAGCCGTGGGCGACGACGCTGCGTAGGCAGCTCTTCGCCTCCCGAGTGAATTACTCGGGTTTCCTCAAAGGCTTCATTCGTGTGACGGATGGGCTTGCGACCACGCAGTGCGATTGGGGCCAGGACAAACAGCCACACCACCACGATCAGAACGATGGGAAGAGTTCCGGACACGTGGAAGCACCCTGCCTTTCAACCTTGGGGAATCTATACCCAATTGAGGTTATCCAGCTAAATCCCAGGGTCCGCTGTGCCACGCCGCGGCAACGCATTTTTTATACCAGCACGCCGGCCGCCCGGAGCCTTTCGACGGCCGATGCTGCAAAATCATCCACCACAAGCCCCATCAAATAGTGGTCCTGCCAGCTGCCGTCGATATGCAAGTTGCGCCGCAGCAGGCCCTCTTCCTTGAAACCGTTGGCCGTAAGTACGGCGCCGGACGCGGGGTTTGTGGGCAGATAGGTGGCGGTGACCCGGTGCAGGCCAACTCGCGTGAATGCGAAGTCGCAGCCAAGAGCTGTGGCTACCTTCGCAATGCCACGCCCCGTTACGGTGTAATCAATCCAGTACCCCACCCAGCATTCGGAGGCGACGCCCCGTTGGATGTTGCCGAGGGTGAGCTGTCCGATGAACTTGCCATCAAGTTCGATTGCCATGGGAATCATGGCTCCATTGAGTGCCTCGCGCCGAAAATAGTTGAAGGTGCGACGCCAGGAAGCAGCCGAATGAGCAGACTCCCAGGTATTCGGAACCGTCGGTTCGACGGGCTGCAGGAACTGTTGATTGGAGAGCCTCAGCTCGCGCCATTTGGAGCCGTCGCTTTTCAAAATCGGACGAAGCCTGACCATACCGCCATGCGCAAGCGTGACGGTTTCGGTACATTCCGGCCAGCCGGGATGAATGGGGTCGCTGGGCTCGTGGGCCTCGCGAACACGAATTTCCGGAAAACCAAGAAAAGGGGCAACCATAGAAGTTAGGTTCCCTGCCCCAGGAACAGCACGTCAACGACGTCGCCCGGGCGAACCTCAGCAACGGACTCGGGAATCCTAATCAAGGCATTGGCCTCTGACATTCCTGCCAGCAAGTGGGCTGGAGCGCCAGTAGCACCGCTCAGGCCCTCGACTAGGTAATCCTGTGTTTCCGCGTCGCGCATCAAACGAGCACGCACATATCCGCGGCGGCCCTCCTTGGACGCGATCGGGGCGAGCGCGCGTGCCCGCACGTGTCGACGCCTGGTAGCGCTCTTACCCAGTGCTGCGCGGATGCAAGGCCGAACGAAGACTTCAAAGCTAACCAATGCAGAGACGGGATTGCTCGGCAGCAAGAAAGTTGGAATTTGAGCATCGCCCAGCAAGCCGAAACCTTGGACGGAGCCGGGGTGCATGGCGACGCGGGTGATGTCGACGTCGCCCAGTTCTGCCAGCAAATCACGGGCGCGCTGGGAGGCGGCGCCGCCTACTGCACCGGAGATGACCACGAGTTCGCTGCGCATCAGCTGACCTTCGATGATTTCACGAAGACGCCGGGGCTCTCCAGCGGCCACACCAACGCGGTGTACTTCGGCACCAGCCTCGCGGGCGGCAGCAGCCAAAGAATAGGAGTTGACGTCGTAGACCTGGCCGAGCGTTGGCTCGCGGTCAATGTCGACCAGCTCAGGCCCGATAGAAATGATGGACACACGTGGGCGCGGGTACACCAGGACTTTGCTCTTGCCGACGGCCGCCAGCAAACCAATGTGGGCGGCACCCAGAATCGCGCCAGGGGTCACTGCGACGTCACCTGGTTGGATGTCGTCGCCTACTCGTCGGACGAATTCGCCCGACTTCACTGGCCGGTGCGCAATCACGCGCTTAGTGCCTCGATCCGACCACTCGAGTGGCAGCACGGCATCTGCGAGCGCAGGCAAGGGAGCGCCGGTGTGCACGCGAACGGCCTGCTTCGGTTGGAGTCGAAGTGGCTGCTGGGAGCCGGCCGCTACTTCACCAACAACAGGAAGGGATTTCTCCGCAACTACAACGGGCTGCGGTGCCTCATCGTCTGCTGCAGGGGTGCGACGCCCCAGCGCCCGGGCACCTCCGACATCGACTGCGCGAACCGCGTAGCCGTCGATCGCTGCCTGCGGGAACCCCGGAAGTGGTCTCGCAGCTTGAACTTCCTCCGCACACATGAGGCCGAGAGCCTCCGCGATGGCGATGCGGACAGGTTGAGGAGAGACCACCGCTTCGGTGACCATAGCCAGTTGCTGTTCTACAGAGCGCACGCGTCGAAAGTTCCTTTCAGGCGGGATCCGGGACTAGTTCTCACCTTCGGCAAGCAACTCGGTGATGTACTTCCGCAGACCGCTGCCGTAGACCGGGTGCTTCAGTCCAAAGTCTACGCAGGCACGAATGTAGCCACCAGGATTTCCGAGATCATGTCGGGTGCCGTCGTGGACCAGAATGTGTACCGGATGTCCTGCCTCGATGAGCATCTCGATGGCGTCGGTAAGCTGCAGTTCCCCACCCTTACCTGGCTTGATCTTGCGCAGCGCGACGAAAATTTCGCGGTCAAGCAGGTAGCGACCAGTTGCGACAAAGTTGGACGGCGCGTCCTCGGCGTCTGGCTTTTCCACCATGCCGCGGACCTTTTTCACGTCCTGAGTATCGGACTCTTCGATGTCGAAAACGCCGTAGTTGGACACCTCGTCGCGAGGAACTTCCACAGCACAGAGCACGCTGCCACCGAACTTGGCGCGTACTTCGGCCATCTTTTCCATTGCGCCCATCGGCAGGACGAGATCGTCCGGAAGCATGACTGCCACGACATCTTCATCATCATCTAGCACTGATTCAGCCAGACCGACAGCGTGTCCAAGGCCCAGTGGGCGCTCTTGCTCCACAGGAACAGCCTTGATTAGGCCTGCGGCACGTCGCACCTTGGCGAGTTGCTCCTCTTTACCGCGCTCGGACAGCGTCTCTTCGAGTTCAGGGTGGGAATCGAAGTGCGCGAGAACGCCCTGCTTCTTCGGAGCGGTAATGATGGCGAGCTTCGTGGCACCCAGGCTGGCTGCTTCCTCGGCAATCATCTCGATGCCAGGGGTATCAACCACCGGCAACAGCTCCTTCGGCACCGTCTTGGTGGCAGGCAGGAAACGGGTGCCCATACCCGCTGCAGGAACGATCACAGTCTTCACTGCATGTTTGTGCTCATGGATCGGAAGGGTCATAAATTCAAAGCGTACCGCGATCCTTTCGGAATTCCGGCACCGACGCAGGTATGAGTTTCACTAGTGTGGCAGGTATGACACAGCCCGATGCCAAGCGCGCTCTTCGCACGCAGCTTTTCGACGCCCGCCGCACTCTCCCCTCCGACGAACGCAACATCGCAAATATGGCAATCCAGCAGGAATTATTGACATTTCTCCAGGTCCACGGCGCAACTTCAGTGGCTGCCTACATGCCCACCCCAAGCGAACCAGGTGGAACCGATCTGGTCCCGGTACTGCGAAAAGCAGGTCTTGAGGTCCTGATTCCGATTTCAGGAAAAGACTCTACGTTGAGCTGGGTCCGCGTCGACGACGATACCGAATTCGTCAGCGGAGCTTTTGGGATTTCGGAACCCACCGGCCCGGCACTTCAAGGGCAGCCCCTGGCGGATGTCGATGTCATCATTGTCCCAGCTCTCGCCGCCAACTTCTCGGGATACCGACTCGGCAAAGGCGGCGGATACTATGACCGCGCACTGTCGGAATTGTCGCAACCGGCCACCGTTTCGATCCTGTTCGACCACGAAGTGCTCGACGTGATCCCACTCGAAGAGCACGATGCCAGAACCGCTGCCATCATCACCCCCACACAAATTTTACGGATTATGGAACCATTTGGGCCCGACGATCCGTCTAAATAAGTGTGGACACTTTTACTCAACGAATTCCAATTTCCTGGCGGAGCCCGAGCTACCGCCGCAGCCAAACCATTAGAAAACTGCTGGCAGGAGCATTATTCCTCCTCGCCGGCGTGTTACTGATTGCCGAGCGGACGACCACGACGCACAGCTATGTCGTCGTTAAGGCAGAGCTCTCGCCCGGCACCGTGATTACCTCCGAGCATATAGAGCGCCGAAGTCTGCCCGTCGATGTCGGCGTTACGGCACCGCTTGCCGACGCTGAAGCAGCCATCGGGAGGGTCGTGGCCGCGCCGCTGAAAAGTGGTGATTTTGTGCAGGAGCACCATCTCCTCGGCCCCGAGCTGGGACAGGCGCTTGGTGCGGAGTCCCTGGTGCCCGTGAAGCTATCTGATCCAGCAGCTGCGGAACTAGCGATTCCTGGGGCCGTGGTGTCTGTTGTGGCAGCTCGCTCCGATACTGAAACCTCGACCATCGCTGAGGGGGCGAGGGTGGTTTTTGCCACGGAACGCAAAACGGACAGCACCGAGGCCGGAACAGTCCTGCTCGCGATGGATGCCACGAGCGCCGCCCGGGTAGCTGCAGCCTCTTTGGGCATGCCACTAACTGTGATTTTGACGCCGAAAGTGTGACATCGCGCACCAGAGATGTCTGATCGTGTGAAATTAACAGCCTATTATTCATTGATTTGTTGACAAACACATACAAATCTCGGATAAGGTTGCCTCGTCATGCAAGTTTGTGGCTCGTGCCATATTGTTTGCATCGTAGAACTTTTCATAATTCTTAAGGAGCATGTCCATGCTTAAGGGCTTCAAAGACTTCCTCATGCGCGGCAACGTTGTCGACCTCGCAGTTGCAGTCGTTATCGGTACCGCTTTCACCGCAATCGTTACCGCTTTCACGAACAACATCATCAACCCAATGATCGCTGCCCTCGGTGGCGCAGAGGTCAAGGGCCTGGGTTTCTACGTTGTTGCTGGCAACGAGAACACCTTCGTTGACTTCGGTGCAATCATCACCGCCGCTATCAACTTCCTGATCATCGCTGCTGTTGTTTACTTCATCCTCGTTCTGCCAATGAACAAGCTGAAGGAATTGCAGGCTGCCCGCAAGGGTGCCAACGAGGACGAAGAGACCCCAGCTTCCATCGAAGCTGAGCTACTCGAGGAGATCCGCGACCTGCTCAAGGCTCGTGGCGTCTAATCGCAGTTATTGCGCATAGGAAAAGGCCCGGTTTTTGCCGGGCCTTCTTCGTTTCTTTAGCCGGAGTGTGGAGGTCGCTGGCTGTTCCAGAAATCCTCATCCAGTTCGGCCGATTCCTCTTCTTCCGGAGCGGAGTCATCCATGATCACGACGAAGTCATCGCTGTGCCGGGGATCAGTTAGGTCAACGCTTCCAAGGAATGCCTGGGTTGCCTCCGCGCTATCCCATGAGCGATCGATCTCAGCTGCGTCGGTCGGGCGTACTGCACGCCGACGCTTACGTGGTTCTGCTGACATACAGGAAACCTCTAGTCCACAGAAGCGGTCTGCAGCTGGTCAATGACGAAGTGAACCAATGGGCCAAGGGTCGCCATGCCGTCGCGGACGGCAGCGCGTGACGACGCCAAGTTCACGATCACGGTGGAACCGGAAACTCCCGCCACGCCACGGGACACACCCGCGTCGATGGCGCCACACGCCAGGCCAGAAGCCCGGAGGGCCTGGGAAATGCCCGGCAGCAGTTGGTCGAGGACCGAACGAGTGGCATCAGGGGTCTTGTCGCGCGGACCGACGCCAACACCACCGACGGTGAGGACCAAGTCCACGCCGCCTACAACTGCGGTTTCAATAGCCTTGCGGATAGCGGACTTCTTCGCCCTCACTTCCACAACTGCATCGACTGCGAAACCGTCTTCCTCAAGCAGCTCAGTGATGAGCCTGTCGGCGTCGTTTCCCGTTTGCAGGGAGTGGTCGGCGACCAGCACCACCAGGGCGCGTCGCATAGCTGCAGCCTTGAGGGCTTCGTTTTCCTGGGCGATGAGGAAGTCAGGGTCTGGCTCGGCAACTTCGTCCAAGATCGAGGTAGCCAGCCCTGTTTCTGGGAGCATGTCCCGCTCGATGAGGTCGTCCGTGAATTCCTCCGAGGTGGTCGGGCTAGCCATAGTTATCGACGTCCTTTGCTCGCATTAGGTTTGTTTCATAAGTAAGCGGTTTCCCTTCACTTTGAAGAATAAACCGCTCGGGCTGGAAAAGATACCGAAAGAGCAGTTTTACTACTCGTTCGGTAGCGTGACCTGCACTTCCCTACTCTGCTTCGTCTTTGGATCCACGACCTGCAAGGTCACGGTTTCACCAAAGTTGCGGGATCGAATCGCCGCGATGAGAGCATCTGCGCTATCGATGACGCGATCGCCGACCTTAGTGATGACATCGCCGTCGGAAATGCCTGCCTTGCCTGCTGGACCGTCTGGCTCCACACCGGCGACAAGCGCGCCGCGGTATTGGTTATTTTGCGCGACCTTCACGCCAATCATCGGCTGCTTCACCTTGCCGGTCTTGACCAGCTGATCTGCGATGCGCTTTGCCTGGTTGGCCGGGATTGCGAAGCCGAGGCCGATGGAACCGGACTGGCCACCGGCGCCTTCACTCATCGTGGCGATGACGGAGTTCATTCCGATCAGGTTGCCCTGCATATCGACGAGCGGGCCACCAGAGTTGCCCGGGTTGATGGCTGCGTCGGTCTGGATGGCGTCGATAAGCGAGCTTTCGCCGCCTTCGCCACCGGAGGCACGCACAGGACGGTTGAGAGCGGAGACGATGCCGGAGGTCACGGTCGCAGACAGCCCCAGCGGAGAGCCGATTGCGACGACTTCCTGGCCTACTGCTACTTCGGAAGAGTTACCGAAATTGAGGGTTGGCAGGCCCTGGACGTCGCGGATCTTGATTACTGCGATGTCGGTGCTGGCATCGCCTGCGATGAGTTCGGCGTCGTGGATGGTGCCGTCGTTGAGCGAGACCTCAATGCGTCCGCCCTTGGCTGCGTCGCCGACGACGTGGTTGTTGGTCAACACCAATCCGTCTGAGGAGATGATCGAGCCGGATCCCTCACCCATGCCCGTTCGCGTGGAAACCTGGATGGATACCACGGCAGGAAGCACGCGGTGTGCCACATCTTCTACAGAGCCCGGCTCAGCTGAGCCAGCGCGAGGCTGGGATTCCTTGTCCAGGGAGCTGTACACCGTGCTGGTTGGCGAGGCCTGGTTAAGCGCCACGGCGGTAATCACGCCGGTTCCAACCGACGCGGCCAGCATCAATGCCAGCGCTGCGCCGAGGCCGACTTTGCGCTTCTGTTTTGGCTGTGGCTGCGGGAATGGGGGCTGAGCTCCAGGTGCTGCAAAATTGGGGTCAGCAGGAGGCTGAGTTGCAAAAGAGTTGGTTCCCATGTCTGGTTCCCATTGAGACGGTCCAGGCTGCCCGCCACCTAGTTGGGCATATGGGTTGGCTGGAGCAGGCCGACCTTGGCCCGCCTGCGTCCCATCCTGCGGATAATTCCCTTGAGTCTCATTCATGCGAACAGTAAACCTTTCTGCACTGACGAAGCTCTGAGTGAGCTCCAGCACGTTGCTGAACACTTACTGTACGTTAACTGAACGGCAATTCTCGCGTTTGATTCGAATCAATTTTTTCGTGGAGTCGACCCGCTTCTGGGGTTCTGCCACCCGGAAGCGTAATCTGCATGAGGGTGCCACCATCTTCTGAATCCCGGACTTCGATCGTGCCGTTGTGGCGGTCAATAACCTGCTTCACGATCGAAAGTCCGAGGCCAGAGCCAGGCATGGATCGAGCCTGCACTGCGCGGTAGAAGCGCTCGAAGACCTTCTCGCGCTCTTCTTCAGGGATGCCGGGACCGGAGTCGGCCACGAGGACGTGGATCGACTTGTCGTCGATAGGCACCATCTTCAAACGCACGACGCCATTCGGCGGAGACCACTTGGCGGCGTTGTCCATGAGGTTGACGGTAGCGCGGCCGAGCGCGAAGGAATCGCCCATGAGGTACCACTGGGCACGTTCGAAGGTGAATTCCACGTCCGGGCGACGGCGGCGCACACGCTCGAGCGAGTTCGCCATGGTGTCTTCAAGGTCCACCAGTTCCAGTTCGCTGCGCTTGGAATCTTCGCGAGCCAAGTCAACGAGGTCGCCGATCAGGGTGGACAATTCGTCGATCTGCGCGATGACGTCCTTCTCCAGATCCTGCAGGTCGCCGTCGGAGAAGTTCGGGGTTGGCGACTTACTGACCATCATGAGCAGCTCAATGTTGGTGCGCAGCGATGTCAATGGCGTCTTGAGCTCATGGCCAGCATCGGCGACCAGCTCAGTTTGTCGCCTTCTCGACGCGTCAAGCGATGCAAGCATGTCATTGAAGCTTCGCGTGAGCTGAGCCAGTTCATCACGTCCGTGTACTTCAATTGGCTCCAGGGAGTCCGTTGCCGTCACGTGCTCAACAGCTCGTTGCAGGCGGGTCACCGGGCGAAGACCCGTGGTGGACACCACCATGCCGGCTGCAATAGCCATCAGGGTGCCCAAACCAGCGATGATCAGCAGCACCATACCCAAGGAGCTCACCAGGGCGTAGGTCGGGCCCAGGTCCTGTGAAAGGACCACTGTGGATCCCGCAGCATTGTTGACGGCAATGACGCGCTCGTCGCCCTGATTGCGCAGGCTCATCTGGGTCTCGCCGCGGATCACTTCCCCCTCGTCAACAAGGAGGATGCTGTCACCGTAACCTTCAGCTTCTCCCTGTGGGAAGAACCTGATTTGCACATTAGGGTTGTACGTGCGGAACGTTGCCAGCTCTTGGTCGATCTTGCTGGCAAACTCCGGATCGTTACTGCGCTTTAGGAACGACTGCGCCGTCGTAGTGAGCTCACTGTCGACACTGCGATTCAGCGAGGTAGAGACAGTCCAGTAAGCGACAATCGTCATGACACTCACTGCCGCTGCAACCATCACGGCGGTGACGATTGCGAGCTGCCAGCGCAGTGGAGCTTTGCTCCAAGAGCCACGCTGCCAATTCTGCTTGCTAAGTGGCTCTTCTTCTACCGCAGGGTTCTTCAGAATCACTGGGCATTCTCACGCAGGACGTAACCAACGCCACGTGCAGTGTGGATGAGGCGAGATTCGCCCTCTGCCTCAGTCTTACGACGCAGGTAGCCAATGTACACTTCGAGCGCGTTTCCGGACGTTGGGAAGTCGTAGCCCCACACCTCTTCGAGGATGTGGCTACGGCTCAGCACACGACGCGGGTTAGCCAGCAGAAGTTCGAGCAGTGCAAACTCAGTACGTGTGAGGCTAATCTGGCGCTCACCACGGTAAACTTCGCGAGTTTCGGTGTTGAGGCGAAGATCCTCGAATGCGAGCTCCGGCGACTCGTCTTCACCTGGGCCAGCCTCGTTGAAGGAGCGACGAAGCAGGGAACGAACACGCGCGAGGAGTTCTTCCAATGCGAATGGTTTTGGAAGGTAGTCGTCGGCACCGGCATCCAGGCCCGCAACACGGTCAGACACACCATCGCGTGCGGTAAGCACGAGGATTGGTCGGTTGTCACCGGTGCTGCGCAGCTTGCGGCACACCTCAAGGCCATCAAGGACTGGCATCATCACGTCGAGAATGACCAGGTCTGGTTGCTCTTTGTGGATCATTTCGAGAGCCGCTGCGCCGTTATCGGCCATGAGGACCTCATAGCCGTTGAAGGTGAGCGAGCGTCGGAGCGAATCGCGAACGGCCTGTTCGTCGTCGACAACAAGAAGTTTCATGAGAGTTTACGCCTGACTAGATGGAAGTTGGTTCGAAAAAGTTTCGATACTGTCTGTACATTCTACGGCATAAACATAAGGAAAAACCGACTCATTCCTTAAAAGTATGATCAGGAATGAGTCGGTTATTATTTTTCAGCGAAAAACCGCTAAAAATCTTAGAACTGCTCGACGTCTACGAGACCGAGCTGAGCTGCCTTGACCAGACGGCGTGGGATCTGAACTTCCTTGCCATCGATCTTGACGGTCTGGAGGGCGACATTGTCAGCCTTCCACTGGGAACGACGTGCGTGGGTGTTAGCACGCGACATACGACGCTTTGGAACTGCCATGTTGTTTTCCCTCCTTCTTTACTTGTTCTTCTTACGGCGAGCGAGTGCACCGTAACGCTGGTTGAACTTCTCGACGCGGCCAGCGGTGTCCATGACGCGCTGTGCACCGGTCCAGAATGGGTGAGACTCAGAGGTAACGTCAACCACGATCAGTGGGTACTCGTTACCGTCTTCCCAAGAAACCGTGCGGTCGGAAGTAGCGGTGGACTTGGTCAGGAACTGGAAACCAGTACCTGCATCCTGGAAGACCACTGGGTGGTAATCCGGGTGGATATCCTTCTTCATATGTTTATTCCCTCAGGATTGAACTTCAGGTCGCTTCTGCACGCTCTTTAGCGCCGATCGTGCCTGAGTTGGGATTGACAAGACTTTGACTGACCTTTTAGTCAGCACCGCAAAGACTATACACGCTGCAGGTCCGGAGACGAAATTTCTAATCTCGTACTCTTTCCCAATTTCAACAATCCTACTGCCACAATCAGATAACCGACTCCGATCATCACCCAGTCAACGGCGACCATGGCATACGGCACGGCTATCGCTGCCAACACGGTGCCGACATGAAATCCACCGTGAATTCCCACAGCCTGCCAAAAGTTGCCAGTTTGAATCACTAGCGTCCCGGCAAGTAAGCCGAAACCTAGCGGGATCATCAAGTACAAAATGCGCTCAAGCAAATTCTGTTGTCCGCCGTTGGAAAAGAGGTGAATGATGGTGAAAACTAAAGTCGTAAAAGCAAGCATTCCCTTCGGTCGCTGAGGCAAGAGCTGAAGGAGCCATCCGCGGAACAATAGCTCCTCCGGAATTCCTTGGAGAAAATACGCACGCCCCAAGACAAACAGGGTGAAAGTCCACCAAGTTGCCTCCCCCATCTGTGGACCGTCAATAGTTTCGCGTGCCACGTCAGGGAAAAATGCTACAGAAAGTGCGCGGGACGCTACTACAATGACCGCGCTAAGCACCGACCCAACCGCCAGTCCACTTGCCCATTTCCGATGGAATCGCATTCCGGTGAACTGAAATGCACGTCGCTCGACGAACCTGATCCAAATTGCGGTCGCTGCCCAGACCAGCAGAAATACTATGATGAATATTGCAGAGACTGCCGCCAGTTGCTGATAGTGGCTGAGGTTGTCGCCCCGCACCGTCTTTTCGACAATTAGGCCAGCAGCAATATTTGCACCAAACAAGATTCCCACGCCTACGATGCTGCGTATTGCCAGTCCCCACCAGTTCAACGGGACCAAAGGTTTCGGAAGTGATCGAATAGTCATGCCCTTAGTGTCCTGTCATCCCCGATAGACCAACACTTCCGAAGGTCATGAATAACCATGACCCTAGTCATGATTTTTTGACTTAAAAGCTACATACACTCATTGACATGGCTCGCCATTCCTTCCACAACAGCGTGATTGATCCCAAGCTTTTCGACGCCTTCTTTTACATCACAATCGCCTTGTACTTACGAGTTTTTGGATTCGTTGAAGACACCCTGGGATGGGTCTTGTCGATTGGCGCACTACTCGTCATGATTGTGATGTGGCACCGCTGGAGGCGAGCACCGTTTTCCTCCCCAGTTTCAGCTTTCCTCTTCACTGTGGCCAGCACTGTAGGGTTCATTTTGATCGGCAACTTGATCGGTATCGCACTAGTGTGGCTCGCATTGACTCAGCTAGTTTTTAGTCTTCGCCTTCGCTGGACGTTGGTTTACCTCGCGACTCTTTCTTCAGTGACTTTTGTGTTGCATGCCGTCGTCGGCGCCAACTTTTGGAAGGGAATTTGGGAAGCAAGCGCGATGGCGCTCCTCATGGCTTGGGGGATCAACTTTGCGATGCTTCTCAAGAGAGCTATACGTCTCGACGAAGAAAGAGCCGTTGCTTACTCGGGACTTCAACGCCAACTTGAGCAAAGCCAAGACCTCGTGATCAATGAAGAACGTGCACGAATTGCGGACACACTTCATGATGGCCTCGGACATAAACTTACAGCCGTGTGCATGAGCCTCGATTTCATATCGAAGACTATCCCGAGTCGCCCAGAGAAGGCGCAGGCAGAAGCAGAAGTTGCTCGCAAACTCACTTCTGAAGCCATCGATGACATGCGCAAGGTAGTGCGCGCCATGAATCCGATCGCGATCGACAACAATCCAATCACAACGATTCAGACACTCGCGGAGTCATTTTCCACCACTAGTTTGCAGGTGAGCTTTGAAACGAACATCGACCACTTACCAGAAGAGCAAGCACTCCTCGCACTCCGCTTTTCACAGGAGGCGTTGACCAATGTGGTGAGACATTCTGATGCCACTGAAGTAAGGATGTCTCTCAAATCTGGCGAACGCACCACCTTCACCGTTCACGACAATGGCGCTCCCCCTACCGCCACCTTTCCTGGCTTCGGCATACGATCCCTCACCGAACGAGCCCTTGAACAGGAAGCCACCGTCTCTTATGACACCTCGAACGGATTCTCTCTGACGCTCACGATGCCAACGAAAGAGGCAGTTTCCTAATGCGTATCGTCCTCGTCGATGATCATGATCTCCTCCTACGTGGCATGCAGCTGATGTTTGAAGAGGTGCCGGAGATCGACGTTGTCGGCACCGCCCACAATGGAAATCAAGCTTTAGCCGTCGTCAATGCCACGCAGCCCGACGTGGTGGTAACCGATGCGCGCATGCCTGAACTCGACGGCCTCGGCCTTGTCCGGGCATGTCGCGAGCGCCACACGGACATTCCACTGCTCATTCTCACCACTTTTGAGGATGCGCGTGCTGTCTCGCAGCTTATCGACGCCGGCGCCTCCGGATACCTATTGAAAGACGTCGGACTGGATAAGTTGGTGGAGGCAATCAAGGCGGTCGCCAACGGCGGCCTCGTGCTTGACCCCCGTGTGGCGCGCTTTGCTCGGCACGAGGAGTTGTCCATCCTTACGCCTGCGGAGACGCGTGTCGCGAAGCTGGTGGCACTCGGGATGAACAATCGGGCGATCGCGGATAAGCTCTGTCTTGCTGAGGGAACCGTGAAGAATCACGTGTCGCAACTGCTCCGAAAATTTGAGGCAGCAGATCGCACACAACTCGCTCTTAAGTTGGCACATGCGATGTGATTGTGACGCATGTTGCGTCGATAAACGTGCGCCACTAGGCGATTAGGTTTTTCGCCCGTCAAGCGGTAAGGTTTCCCCTTGCTGTTGTCGAAATATTCGTTTTCGCCCTCCTCAGCCGGCTCAAGTGTGCCCCTAACCAGCGGTTAGGCGTGGCACCTTTCGTCTAGTTGCAGGTGGGCGGCTAGGAGAAAGAAAGTTATGTCGGCTATTTGCCAGGTAACGGGACGGAAGCCAGAGTTTGGCAAGTCCGTTTCCCACTCGCACCGACGCACGTCTCGCCGTTGGAACCCCAACGTGCAGCGTCGTAAGTTTTTCGTGCCGTCCCTCGGACGCACCATCACCCTGACCGTATCCACCAAGGGCCTGAAGGTCATTGACCGCGACGGCATCGAGTCCGTCGTTGCTCAGCTGCGCGCACGAGGGGAGAAGTTCTAACCCATGGCACGTAATGACATTCGCCCAATCATCAAGCTGAAGTCTACGGCTGGCACCGGTTACACCTACGTCACCCGTAAGAACAAGCGCAACAACCCGGACCGTATGACCATGAAGAAGTACGATCCGATCGTCCGCAAGCACGTCGAATTCCGCGAGGAGCGATAATCTATGGCTAAGAAGTCTAAGATCGCCAAGAACGAGCAGCGCAAGGAAATCGTCGCCCGCTACGCGGAGCGTCGCGCTGAGCTCAAGGCTATTATCAAGAACCCTAACTCCACTGACGAAGAGCGTCTCGACGCTCAGTTCGAGCTGAACCGTCAGCCACGTAACGCCTCCCCAGTCCGCGTCCGCAACCGCGACGCTGCTGACGGCCGTCCACGCGGCTTCCTTCGTAAGTTCGGTCTGTCCCGTGTTCGCGTTCGCGAAATGGCTCACCGCGGTGAGCTGCCGGGCGTCCGTAAGTCCAGCTGGTAATTAGGGAGATTTGCCACAATGAAGCGCACCAACATGAAGAAGGCGCGGATCGAGCAGTCCCGCCGCCCAAAGAAGAACCCACTCAAGGCTGCAGGCGTTGAGAAGGTCGACTACAAGGACATCAACACCCTTCGCCTTTTCATCTCTGACCGCCACAAGATCCGCTCTCGTCGCGTCACGGGCCTGACCCCACAGCAGCAGCGCCAGGTTGCTACCGCTGTGAAGAACGCACGCGAGATGGCTCTCCTGCCGTTCACCAGCCGCTAAGTCGACTGAAGTACAACGCATAAACGCTCTGCCGTTGGGAATCCAGCGGCTAATCGATAACACAGCGCGCCAATGCCGCTGACAATCGTGACACGGCAAAGGCAAGAAGCAAGACCCTCACCTATTGGTGAGGGTCTTCTTCGTTTCTTTGATGAACTGTTAGTTTGCACAATGTTCGTACCCAATTGGTCGTGGAACTTTAGAGAGCCCCTCAGTGGCCGGCGAAAAAAATGGGGTTTTACGACCAACTTGATTCGAAGTGCCGAGGACTGCCGCTACATCCACTAAGAGCAAATCCCACACCAAATTTCCCAAAACGTTGCCCAGGTCACATTTCTTCCACTAAGTTAGTTAATGACCATTAACTGACATTCCCGCATGAGGCATTTGCTGCGGAAAGGATGCATTGTGAAGATCGTAGTTTTGGTGAAAGAAGTCCCCGACACCTACGGCGAACGCCACCTTAACCTTGAGACAGGCCTCGCCGAGCGCGAGCACGCAGACAACGTCCTTGATGAAATCTGCGAGCGCGCCATTGAAGCAGCACTGAAACTCAAAGATGACGGCGACGAAGTACACCTGCTCACAATGGCCCCCTCCAGCGCCGAGAAGTCGATTCGCAAGGGGCTAGCCATGGGCGCAGACGAAGCCCTGCATATCGCGGATGAGAAGCTCAAGGGCGCGGATCTCACAGTGACTGCTGAGGTGATTGCGAAGGCCGTCGAAAAGCACGGTTATGACCTTGTGTTGGCCGGCAACCTTTCCACGGATGGCAACGGCGGAGTGCTTCCCGCGATGATCGCTGAGCATTTGGGGTGGCCGAGCCTCACACAGCTCACGGAGCTATCCGTTGACGGGAAGTTGAAAGGCAAGCGCGCCACTGACACAGAGGAGCAGGAGCTCGAGGCTGAGCTGCCCGCAGTGGTGTCGATAACCGAAAACTTCCCTGACCCGCGCTACCCCAACTTTAAGGGCATCATGGCGGCGAAGAAGAAGCCTCTCACTGCTCTCACCTGCGCTGATCTCGGTGTCGATCCGGAAGATTTCTCCCATCCGCGCCTCATCATGACGGCAGTCGCTCAGCGTCCGCCTCGCGAAGCCGGCACAAAGATCACCGACGATGGCACCGCTGCCGCACAGCTCGCAGACTACCTCGCCGCCAACTCCCTCATCTAAGGACTCGCCATGAACATCCTGGTTATCGACTCCCCCGAGCTGCTCGGCGCCGCCTCCGCCCTCGGTACCCCAGTCGCGCTCACCACCGACGCCACCGACCTCCAGGCCGAACGCATCTACACCGCCCCCAAGGACGCGCTTATCGACGCCGCCTGCCACGTCTACGAGCAGGAACAACCATCCGCGATCCTCCTCTCACATTCAGTAGAAGGCTGTGAGATCGCCGCGCGGTTGTCCGTTCGCCTCAAACTCGCACTGGCCGCCGATGCCGTAGCGATCTCGCAGGACGAAGAAGGCATCATCATCGAGCACTCCGTGTTCGGCGGAAACTACAACGTCACCTCCGCGCCTACATTCGGATGCCCCATCATCACGGTGCGCAAAGGCGCCATCACCGAGCAGCCCCAGCAAGGCGCAGGCACCGTCATCGACCTTGACACTCCCGCCACACAACGCAGGACTGCCACGATAGTTTCCGCGGCACCGTTGCCACAAAACACCGGACGCCCGTCACTGATCGGCGCCAAGAAGGTCGTCTCTGGCGGGCGTGGATTCGGTTCTGAAGAAGGATTCGAACTCGTTGGCCAGCTTGCCGACGAGCTGGGCGCCGCCGTCGGCGCTTCCCGCGCGGCGGTCGACGCAGGTTATATTGATCACTCTGCACAGGTCGGCCAAACCGGCGTGTCCATTTCGCCAGATCTCTACGTTGCGCTGGGAATTTCCGGTGCGATTCAGCACTTGGCCGGTATGCAAACCTCGAAAAACATTGTCGCGATCAACAAAGACAGCGAGGCACCTATCTTCGAGATTGCCGACTTCGGTATTGTAGGCGATGTTTTCGAAATCATTCCGAAGCTTATTGAAGAGATCAAGGCGCGACGATGAATGTTCCTCCCCTTCGCAGGGGTCTTCCCCGAGAGCCCGGCGATGAGCCGTGGCCACCAGAAGGTGCTACCCCACCAGCAGCAACCCCACCTGGTGCTGCGGTTCCTGGTGCTGCGGTTCCTGGTGCTGCTGTGCCCAGCGCAAAGCCACCGGTGGCCCCTCCTCCGGTAGCTTCCCCACCAGTGGCCACTGCACCAGGGGCTGCGTCCCTTCGTCAAGGTCTGCCTCGCACTCCAGGTGGCGAACCATTCCCACCGGCTGCTGCGGCACCGGGAGCAGCTGCGCCAATGGCTACTCCCCCAGTTGCAGCACCACCGGCTGCTGCTGCCCCAGGTGGCGCTACTGTCGATCAACCCCTTCGCCAAGGACTTCCGCGCACGCCAGGAGGAGCGCCATTCCCTCCGGTGGCAACTGCTCCAGTAGCAGCGCCACCAAGCGCGACCCCTCCTGCGGCTACTCCGCCAGCTGCCGTCCCACCCGCAGCCCCAGGTGTAGCAGCTCCGGTTGCTGCACCACCAGCAGCTACGCCTCCTGTGGCTGCTCAGGAAGTGAAGAAGGCAGAGAGGCCTGCGGAACCAGCGAAGGCGGAACCGGCCGTCGAAAAGCCTGCGTGGCTTGGCAAGGCCATCGCGGGGGGTATCGCTGCGCTGGTGTTGCTCGTGGCTGGGGTCTTTGTGTCGCGGGGCATTATCGCTGGTTCGGACTTCACCGAGCGTTACACGGGTGTCGCTCCGATGCTGTCGAACGCACCGGTTGGTTTGCCGGCGTGGCTTGGTTGGTCGCACTTCTTCAACATGTTCCTCATGGTGCTGATCATTAGGACCGGCCTCCAGATCCGCGGAGAGCGCAAGCCGCCGGCGTACTTTACGTCCAGGCGCACGGGCAAGAAGGTGTCGCTGACCATTTGGTTCCACACCTCCCTCGACCTGCTGTGGCTGCTGAACGGCCTGGTGTTCTACGTACTGCTGTTCACCACCGGGCAGTGGATGCGCATCGTGCCGACCAGCTGGGATATCTTCCCGAACATGGCCTCCGCAGGGCTGCAGTACCTGTCGCTGAACTGGCCAACCGAGAACGGTTGGATTCACTACAACGCACTGCAGCAGATGGCCTACTTCATCACCGTGTTCATTGCTGCGCCACTCGCCGCGATCACTGGCTACCGGATGAGCACGTGGTGGCCAAAGGACTGGAAGTTCTTCCCAGTTCAGATCGCACGAAAGCTGCACATGCCGGTCATGCTGTACTTCGTGCTGTTCATCATCGTGCACGTATTCCTCGTGTTCACCACCGGCATGATGAAGAACCTGGGACACATGTTCGCCGCCACCCCGGACGGTGGATGGCTCGGACTCGTGCTGTTCCTGGTGTCGGTGCTGGTCACCGCAGGCGCTGCATTCGCAGCACGACCGCTGGTCCTCGCTGTCCTTGCCCGCCCGTTCGGCGAGGTCACGAACCGTTAAGCGTCTAACACGGGGTGGCTCCTTCACGTTGAAGGGGCCGCTTTTGTGGTTTATTGGGTCTTACTGGTGGTCACGCGAAGGAGAAGACATGGACCCAAAGCGATTTGCCGAACGAATGCAGCGAAATCTGTGGTTGCTGGAATCCGAAAACCTTTATCGCACCAGCGATGACCAGGTACGGCAATCCAAGCTTTCGGTTGCTGCCACATGGGACGACGGAGAAAAGTTTTGGGTCGTCATCAAGATCGACGCGGGACCGCAACGGGGCTATGTCGGTTACTCAGACTCGATGAGCACAGCAATGAGGAAGCGGCAGGATGACCTTGAAGCGGCGTTAGCTCATCATATCGTCCTGCAAATGTATGGTGACGCAATGGTGCAGTACCTTGCTCCGGAGCCCTCTGAGGACATTCATTGGCGCTATTCGCAAGGCGAGACTGGCCTTCCGCGCACCCTGCATGACATCCCTTCGGGCAACTCGTGGGTCGGAGAGCTGCGATTTCCCCCATTCGATCTAGCGGAACACCTAAACCAAAACTTCCTCAGTGTGATAAGGCGCAGCCTGCTGACCAAGTTCGTGAAAGTGAAGTCGCTGACCGACACCGATGCAGTGGTGGAGGCCCGTGCAGGGCGCCTCTTTGGCAATGCAACGCCCTTCGACCATTCCGCAACATACCGACTCTCGATAAGCTTCGACCAAGTTGCACTAATCACGGAATTCCTAACTCATCCACTCGGTAGCTTTGACTGTAGGGGACCGGAGACACGCGTCATTACCTGGTCAGACATTTGTCCCGAGCGCTCCGAATGGGAACTCGAAGGTGCTCTGAACTGCCTCCTGGGACGAATACATCACGAGCTTTTGGGCTTCTACCACTCCCACAAAGAGTACGTGGATTCGTATTTCAGTCATCACAACGAGGACATCCTTGCCAGAGTCTCGCTGACCGGCTTCTCGGAGGCTGTCACGCTTCGCACATCGTTCCCGTGAACCTGCAGGATGCGATTAGCTAATCCAGCTCCACCACGTAAGCTGCTGCCGTGTTCTTCTCGATGTCCATGAGCGTCACATCCGGTGCCAACTTTCGCAGCACCAGGTGATCACCGTCCACGTCGAATAAGCCTAGGTCAGTGATGATGCGCTGCACCACCCCAACACCGGTGAGCGGGAGCGAACACTCGCGAACCAGCTTCGGCGAGCCATCCTTAGCCACGTGATCAGTAATCACCACGACGCGTGGGGTGCCCGCGACCAGGTCCATTGCGCCGCCCATGCCCTTGACCATCTTGCCTGGGATCATCCAGTTGGCAAGGTCGCCGCTTTGCGAGACTTCCATTGCCCCCAGCACCGCCATCTTGACCTTGCCACCGCGGATCATTGCGAAGCTGGTGGCCGAATCAAAGGTAGAGGCGCCTTCGATCAGAGTCACAGTTTGCTTACCAGCATTAATCAGGTCCGGATCTTCTGTACCTTCAACTGGAAACGGCCCCATACCGAGGATGCCGTTTTCGCTCTGCAGCACCACGTGAACGCCCGGCGGCAAATGGTTGGCCACCAGCGTCGGGATGCCGATGCCGAGGTTGACGTAGTCGCCGTCCTGTAGTTCCGCAGCCGCGATTGCTGCCATTTCATCACGAGTCCACGGCATTACATACTCCTCACTGTGCGCTGCTCAATGGGCTTGTCCCGGCCGGTGAGCACCATGTGGTCAATGTGGACACCCGGGGTGTGAATCAGGTCCGGGTCAATGTCGCCGATCTCGCGGATATGCTCGACCTCCGCTAGCGTGACGACGCCCGACTCTGCACACAGCGGGTTAAAGTTGCGGGCGGTCCTGCGGTAGATGAGGTTTCCGGCGCGATCACCTTCAAAGGCGTGGACGAGGGCGACATCTGCGACGATTCCCCGTTCTAGTACGTACTCGCGACCATCAAACGTAGCGATCTGCTTGCCTTCGGCCACCAGGGTGCCAACACCGGTCGCGGTGTAGAACGCTGGAATGCCCGCTCCCCCGGCGCGCAGGCGCTCCGCCAAGGTGCCTTGCGGGTTGAACTCGACTTCCAATTCGCCAGCCAAGTACTGGCGGGCAAACTCCTTGTTTTCGCCCACATAGGAGGACAAGACCTTAGAGACTTGCCCGTTTTCTAGCAAGAGGCCGAGGCCTTTGCCGTCGATGCCCATGTTGTTGGAGACGACGGTGAGGTTTCTGCGGCCGACGTCGCGAAGCGCCTCGATCAGCAGGAAGGGCACGCCGCAGAGCCCGAAGCCACCGACGGCGAGCGTCATGCCATCTTTCACCGTGTCCCCGACCAGGTCGACGACTGAAGATCGAACCTTGTCCATTTACACCCACCCCAATACCTTCGGTGCCATTTCGCGCAGCTCCACCTTGCGGACCTTGCCGGAGACGGTCATTGGGTAGGAGTCGACGATGTGGACGTACTTCGGGATCTTGTGACGGGAGAGCTTGCCGTGGGCGAACTCCGCGATCTGGTCCACCGTGAGGTCCTCCACCCCATCCTGCAGGATGATCCAGGCCATGATCTCCTCGCCGTACTTGTCGTCGGGAACACCGATGACCTGCGCGTCCACCACATCTGGGTGGGTGAAAAGGAACTCCTCGATTTCGCGTGGGTAGATGTTTTCGCCGCCGCGGATCAGCATGTCTTTGAGTCGTCCGGTGACCATTAGGTAGCCGTCCTCGTCAAAGGTGCCCAGGTCTCCTGAGCGCATCCAGCCGTCCTCACTGATTGCTTCCGCGGTCTTCTCCGGGTGCTCCCAATAGCCCTGCATCACTGAGTAACCGCGGACATAGATCTCGCCCTGGGTGCCGACGGGGACGGTTTCGCCGGTCGCGTCGTCGACAAGCTTGCATTCAATGTGCGGCATGATCTGGCCCACGGTGTTCACGCGTTTCTCAAGTGGCGCGTCGGCGCGGGTTTGGAAGGAGACGGGCGAGGTTTCAGTCATGCCGTAGCAGATGGAGATCTCCTGCATGTTGAACTTGTCCATGACTTCGCGCATGGTTTTCGAAGGGCAGGAGGTGCCGGACATGATGCCGGTGCGCAGCGTGCCGAGCCCGTAGGGGGAGCCGTATTCTTCGTGGTCGTGGGCCTCGTCGAGTTCTTTGATGAACATGGTCGGAACGCCATAGAGCGAGGTTGCTTTGGCAGCCTGGACAGCCATGAGGGTTTCGCGTGGCTTGAAGGACGGGGCGGGCACGATGAGGCAGCCACCGTGGGAGAAGATACCGATGGTGGCCATGACCATGCCGAAGCAGTGGAAAAATGGCACCGGCGCGCACACGCGGTCTTCTTCCGTGTAATTCAGCATCTCGCCGACAAAGAAGCCGTTATTCAGGATGTTGCGGTGCGTGAGCGTCGCGCCCTTAGGGAAGCCGGTGGTGCCGGAGGTGAATTGGATGTTGATCGGGTCGGTGTTCTTCACCTCCGCCACGTACTCGGAAAGGTCGTCGATCTCGCCGTGCATGGCGTCATACCATTCGGATCCACCGAAGTAGATGACCTCTTTCAGCTTGGATCCGCGCTGCTTGCGGGCCTCATTGAGCATGGTGCGGTACTCCGAGTCCTTGAATCGGCGAGCAGCAAAGACGAGCTTCACACCAGCCTTTTCCAGCACATAGTTGAGCTCAGATTGGCGGTAGGCGGGGTTGATGTTGACCAAGATGAGCCCAAGGTGGTGGCAGGCCCACTGCACCACAAGCCACTCCCAACGATTGGTCGACCAAATGCCTACGCGATCGCCACGTCGGTAGCCGCGACGGATGAGCTCGCTAGATAGGCGCAGCACGCGGTTGTAAAAGCGCTCGTAGGTGAAGGAGACATCGGCGTAAACGTCAACGATGCAGTCGCGGGACGGGTACTTTTCCACCATGGTGCGCAAAATCTGACCAAGGGTTTCCTCGCGCAGCGGAGCGGCGCCCTGGTCGACGCCCGCACCGATCACGTGGGACATGAGCTGACCGTTGTCGTCCACCACGATGGAGCCGTAGGACGTGGACTTGGTTTGAAGAGTCATGACGGTTAACTTTCTGTGCGTACTCGGCTAAGGATTGCGTGTGCTTGTCTAAACAGCGGTTCGTCGACCATGCGTCCCTCAAAAGAGAAGGCGCCGGTGTTGGTTTCGGCTTCCTTGAGCAGGCGCCGAGCCCAGTCAATCTTTTCCGGGGAAGGCCGGTACGCTTCCCTGATCACGTCGACCTGCGAGGGGTGGATGCAGACCGTCGCGGAATACCCCAGGGCCGCGGCGTCTTCGGCTTCTGCCTTCAACCCCTCTTTGTTTGGGATATCGATGTACACCGAATCCAACGCTGCCTTGCCATAAGCGGCTGCGGCGAGCTGTACCTGCGCGCGGGCGTGCTTGGCGACGCCGCGGTAGCTGCCATCCGGGAACCGCGACGCGGAGCCCGACAGGCCAGCCACCAGGTCTTCTGCGCCCCAGAACACTGCGACTACATTGCTTGCGGCTGCTACTTCTTCGCTTCGAAGGACGCCCAACGGGGTTTCAATGAGGGCGATGACCTGTGCTTCCGGGATCACAGCGGTGACTGCTGCGGCGTCGGCTGCGCTTTCAGCCTTGGGCACCATAATCTGGGTGAACTTCGTTCGGGCAACGACAGTTAGGTCTTGGGCACCATCGGCCGACAACGGCGGGTTGATACGAACAATTACCTTCTCCGGAGGCAGTGTGCAGGCTTCGATTGCTTGGCGCGCGGCTGCCCGGTTAGCAGGCTGGCAGCCGTCCTCCAGGTCGAGGATCACCATATCCGCACGTTCCGTCGCCTTGGCAAAGCGATCTTCCCTATCAGCCGGGGTGAAGAGGATTGCAGGTCCGAGAGGAGTCCACATACTCATGACTGCCCCTCGGGGTCGCACTGCACCAGGGTTTTACGCACCGCCTTGCAGACAATGTCACCGTGCTGGTTCCTGCCAATGTGCTCCAGCTCCACGATGCCCTGACCGGGGCGGGACTTGGACAGGCGCTTGGAACGGCAAACGGTTTCCGCGTAGAGGGTATCGCCGTGGAACATCGGCTTCGGGAAGGAGATTTCATCAAAACCGAGGTTCGCCACGATCGTGCCGAGGGTGAGCTGGCCGACGGAGAGACCGACCACGGTGGACAGGGTCCACATGGAGTTCACCAAACGCTCGCCTCCGAAGCCTGGCTGTTGCGAGGACCAGTGGGCGTCGAGATGCAGTGGCTGCGTGTTCATGGTGAGGGTGGTGAAGACGACGTCGTCGGCTTCGGTGACGGTGCGACCGGGTCGGTGCAGGTAGCGGGCGCCTTCTTCGTACTCCTCGAACCAGAGTCCGCGTTGAATGATGTCGGTCATTTACAGCCCCAATCCGCGCGCGATCAGCATGAGCTGAACTTCCGAAGTGCCTTCGCCGATCTCCAGGATCTTGGAGTCGCGGTAGTGACGTGCCACGCGGTACTCGTTCATGAAGCCATAGCCACCGTGGATCTGGGTGGCGTCGCGGGCATTGTCCATGGCTGCCTCGGAGGACACGAGCTTGGCGATGTACGCCTCCTTGCGGAAATCTAGGCCTTTCGCCATGCGGGCAGCCGCCGCCATCCAGGCCAGGCGCGCGGTGTGGGCGCGGGCCTCCATGCGGGCGATTTTGAAAGAAATCGCCTGGTACTCGCCGATCGCCCGGCCCATCGAGGTGCGCTCCTTGGCGTACTTCACGGACTCGTCCACGCAGCCCTGGGCCGCACCGGTAGCGAGTGCAGCGATGGCCACGCGGCCCTCGGCCAGGATGGAGAGGAAGTTGGCGAAGCCTCGGCCGCGCTCGCCGAGCAGATTCTCCTGTGGCACGCGGCAATCGGTGAAGGTCAGCGGGTGGGTATCGGAAGCGTTCCAACCGACCTTGTCGTAGGCAGGCTCGGCCACGAAGCCTGGGGTATCGGTCGGCACGATGATGGTGGAGATTTCCTTCTTGCCGTCCTTTTCACCGGTGACTGCCGTCACCGTGTTCAGCGAGGTAATCGATGTGCCGGAGTTGGTGATGAACTGCTTGGAGCCGTTGATCACAAAGTCCGAGCCGTCCTCGACGGCAGTGGTGCGGGTGGCACCGGCGTCAGAGCCCGCACCGGGTTCGGTGAGGCCGAAGCCAGCGAGCTTGGTGCCAGCAGTGAGCTCTGGCAGCCACTTCTCCTTCTGGGCATCATTGCCGAAGTGGAAGATCGGCATTGCGCCCAGGCCAACGCCCGCTTCCAGGGTGATCGCGACGGACTGGTCCACGCGCGCAAGCTCTTCGAGGGCGATGCCGAAGGAGAGGTAGTCGCCACCCATGCCGCCGACCTCTTCTGGGAAGGGCAGGCCAAACAGACCCATCTCTGCCATGCCGGACACCACCTCATAAGGGAAGGTGTGGTCCTTGTCGTGCTGGTAGGACACCGGCTCGACTACTTCGTTGGCGAACTCGCGCACCACGTTCTGAAGCTCGCGGTACTCTTCTGGCAGATCGGCGATGTTGATGTCAGTCATTGTTTTCGTCCTGTTCTGGGTTAACGGTTGCTAGAAGTTTTCCGGCCGGGACTTGTTCTCCCGGCTGGGCGTGGAAGGTCACGGTGCCGGCAACGGCGGCGCGCAGGGTGTGCTCCATCTTCATGGCCTCCACCACAAGGACGGCATCTCCGACCTGTACTGATGCGCCGTCGGCGACCGAGTGCGATACCACGGTGCCCGGCATCGGAGAGACCAGTTCCGTGTCACCGACTTGGTCGCTATCTGAGGCTGAACGAACGGCGTCGGCACGACGGAGTTCGAAGGCTCCGTGTGGACCGACGACCACCACTTGCGCGAAGTTAGGAGCAAGCTCCTCCAGCGACCACCGCGCAGACGAACCGTCGATGGTCACGCGCCAGTTGTTTCCGACCTGGTGAATGGTGGCGGACACGGATGCTAGCTCGCCTTCTCCCACGGTGACGGTGGCGTCGGTAGGCGAACCAGCGACGGTGATCAGGGTCTCCCCAAACCGGATGGCTTGTGCGGCGGTGCGGCCTGGGCGCCAGCCATCGGGGATGGCCCATGCGTTGCAGGGCTTGGTCGGCCAGCGGGTGGCGAGCCACATCATGGCTGCAGCGACCAGTGCGTCCGTAGGTACCCGCGTTGGAACGTAATCGCCGGCCACGCGATCGAGCAGGCCGGTGTCCAAATCTCCCGCAGCAACCTCCGGCACCTGCATGAGGTAGCGGCAGAAGTCAGTGTTGACGGTGACACCTGCGACAACGGTCTCGGCGAGTGCCTTGTCCAGCTTCGCCAGCGCCTCTGCCCTATCCGCGCCATGAACGATGACCTTCATTAGCATCGGGTCGTATAGAGAGGAAATCTCAGAGCCGTCGGTAATGCCGGAATCGACGCGCACCCCGGCTGGTACGTGGACTGCGGTGACGCGGCCGCCCGTCGGCAAGAAGCCCTGAGCTGGGTCTTCGGCGTAGATGCGTGCCTCGATGGCGTGTCCAGTGAGCTCGATGTCGCTTTGGGAAACAGGCAGCTCCTCTCCACGCGCGACCGCGAGCTGCAACGCCACCAGATCGTGCCCGGTCACTTCCTCGGTGACCGGGTGCTCGACCTGGAGACGGGTGTTCATCTCCATGAAGTAGAACTTCTCCGGCTGCTTGGACGGCACGATGAATTCGACCGTGCCTGCGCCGACATAGCCGACCGACCGTGCAGCATCGCACGCTGCTGCTCCGATGAGCTCACGAGTTCGCTCATCGAGCAGAGGCGATGGCGCTTCCTCAATCACCTTCTGGTGACGACGCTGCAACGAACACTCGCGCTCCCCCAGGTGGATGACGTTGCCGTGCGAATCGGCCATGACCTGCACCTCGATGTGGCGCGGAGTGTCCACGAAGTGCTCGAGGAAGAGGGTGTCATCGCCGAACGCGCCCGCTGCTTCTCGACGTGCAGTGGCCAGCGCCTCCGGTAGATCTTCAATTCGCTCAACGCGGTGCATGCCCTTGCCACCACCGCCCGCGGAAGGCTTGATCAAGACCGGGAAGCCGATGCCGGGAGCTGCGTCGATGATCTCTTGGTCGGACAGCCCTGGCCGGGAGATACCCGGGACGGTCGGCACATTGCGGGCCTCGACGGCGGCACGAGCAGAGATTTTGTCGCCCATGGTCTCGATCGCGCTGGCGGGCGGGCCGATGAACACGATGCCGTTATCGGCGCAGGCCTGCGCGAACTCGGCGTTCTCGGAAAGGAAACCATAGCCCGGGTGGATAGCCTGGGCGCCACTGCGCTTGGCTGCGTCGATGATCTTTTCGATCACCAGGTAGGACTCGCGAGCGGGAGCTGGCCCAATGTGGATGGCGATGTCAGCGTCACGCACGTGGGGCGCATCGGCGTCGGCATCGGAGTACACAGCGACTGAGGTGATGCATTGCTCTTTCAGGGTGCGGATGACGCGGCAAGCAATTTCGCCACGATTGGCAACTAATACGGTGTCGATCATGATTTCTCCTACATCCGGAAGACGCCGAAGCTGGTCTCTGGCAGTGGGGATCCGGCTGCCACGTCGAGCGCAAGGCCGAGAATCCGGCGGGTATCGGCTGGGTCGATCACGCCGTCGTCCCACATTCGGGCGGTTGAGTAATACGGGTCGGATTGGCGCTCGAATTGTTCGCGAATCGGCCTCTCGAACTCTTCCTGTTCCTCCGCCGACCAAGTTCCACCGCCGCGCTCGATTTGGTTGCGGCGCACGGTGGACATGGTCATCGCGGCCTGTGGCCCGCCCATCACGGAGATGCGGGCATTCGGCCACATCCACAGGAACCGCGGGCTGTAGGCACGGCCACACATTGAGTAATTGCCAGCACCGAAGGCACCGCCGATGACCACGGTGAACTTCGGCACGCGGGCCGTGGCGACGGCATTGACCATCTTCGCGCCATGCTTCGCGATGCCACCTGCCTCATACTCCCGCCCCACCATGAAACCGGTGGTGTTCTGAAGGAAGATGAGCGGGATGCCACGCTGGTCGCACAGCTCGATAAAGTGGGCGCCCTTCTGCGCTGCCTCACTCATGAGGATGCCGTTGTTGGCGATGATTCCGACCCGGTGGCCAAAAATACGTGCAAAGGCGGTGACGAGAGTGGTGCCGTACTCGGCCTTGAATTCCTGGTACTGACCGCCGTCGGAGATGATCTCGATGACTTCGCGCACGTCGTATGGGATCTTCGCATCGACGGGAACGACGTCATAAAGGTCGGTTTGTGGCCGGGTCGGATCGACAACCGCGGCGACGTCCCACTCTGGCTGCCTATCTTGTGGGAAGGTGTCGACAATCTTGCGAACGCGGTGCAGGGCATCGGCATCGTCCAGAGCCAGGTGATCCGTCACTCCGGAGGTTTTGGAGTGCAGATCGCCGCCGCCGAGGTCCTCTGGGGTGACGTCCTCGCCCGTAGCTGCCTTCACCAGTGGCGGGCCAGCCAGGAAGATCGTGCCCTGTTCCTTGACGATCACCGCTTCGTCGGACATCGCAGGAACGTAAGCGCCACCGGCGGTGCAGGAGCCAAGAACAGCGGAGATTTGCGGGATTCCGGCTGCAGACATGCGGGCCTGGTTGAAGAAGATGCGACCGAAGTGATCGCGGTCCGGGAAGACCTCGTCTTGATTCAGCAGCATGGCACCACCGGAATCCACCAGGTAGATGCACGGCAGCCGGTTATCGGCGGCGATTTCTTGGGCGCGGAGGTGCTTCTTCACCGTCATCGGGTAGTAGGTGCCACCGGAGACCGTCGCATCGTTGGCAACGATCATGCAGCGCCTCCCCTGCACCAAGCCGATGCCAGCGACAGCACCAGCCGCGGGAACTTTGCCACCGTACATGTCATGCGCTGCGAGTGGAGCTACCTCCAGGAAGGGGCTGCCTGGATCCAGCAGTTCTTGGATGCGCTGGCGGGGCAGGAGCTTACCGCGACTGACATGGCGTTCGCGGGCCTTTTCGGAACCGCCTTCAGCGGCAGTAGAGACGAATTCACGCAGCTCAGAAACAAGTTCCTCGTGGCGCTGGCGATTCGTTTGAGGTGCTGTCATGGGTTCGCTCCACACTCCTTTAGTTAATGACGATTAACTTAAAGTTAGGCTACCCAGTTATGTGATCCGCGACACTAAAACACGGTTGTTAATTCTGCATCACAATTCTTTGCAAGACTCCACAGATTAAAAAAGGGCGCTATCCACGCCCTTTACTCAAGGGCACGGAGTGACCCACGTCACCCCTTGTGAATACCCCTGGAAGACACTGTCCGAAACTCGGGTTTCTACCGGAAAAGGGGCGATGTTAGGCCCAAATCAGTCATGAACCCGAGTTTCGGCAATCAATCCGTCAGCAGCGCGGCCACCGCCATGCGGTACGTCTGATCCCGAACCAGATCCTCCCCCGCCCAGTGAATGACATAGCGCACCGAGTTGATCAGTCCCGCAGCAAGCTGAACCCGCAACCTGGCCGCCTCGCGCCCCAAGTCCGGCCGACAATCGAGCAAAACATCTGTCCACATGCGCAAATAGGTCAGCTGCAATGAGCGCACCTTCTTCAGCGCATCAGGCTCCAGATTGTGGATCTCGCGCCCCTGCACACGAATGATGTCCGGCTCAGTCGAGGCGAATTCCACGTGCCTCATGACCAGCGCACGCATGAGATCCTCCGGATTCTCAGAACCAGATTCCTCATGAGCAGAGATGGCAGCGCGCGCGCCGTCGACAAGCCTGATCGAGATGTCGACCAGCAACATCTCCAGCAGCTCGTCTTTGCTTTTGAAGTGCCGAAGCACGCCGGGGCCGGAAATACCCACCTCGGCGCCAACGTCACTGAGCCGGGTTTGATGGAAACCACGCTGCGCCATGATGCGGGCAGCTGCGTTGAGCAGCTCTTGGCGACGCTGCGCTTTGGCCAGCTCCCTAGCTGTCGGCACGCGCCACCACCCGCTTCGCCTGCAAAATCAGCGGTGCGTCAATCATTTCCCCATCAAGCTTGAATGCGCCGGGGAATTTCGCAGCCTCCGCCACAACCCGGCGCGCCCACTCGAGATGTTCAGGAGTTGGGGCAAATGCTCGGCGCACCACGTCGATTTGCAGCGGATGAATACATGCGAAGCCAATGAAGCCGGAGCGCGCCGCATCGACAGCCTCGAGAAACAGCCCTTCTTCGTCTCGAAAATCGGCGTGAACTGCGTCGATGACGAATTTCCCATGCGCGGCGGCATGAATATGCATGAGTGAGCGCGTCAGCGCCATGGTGTCTCGGTACGGGCCTGGTCGGGTTGCTGGCGCCCCCTCATCGAGCTGCAGGCGCGAGTGCGTCCCGCCCAAAAGAACCGTGAGATCCTCAGCACCCCAGAACATGCCAACGACGTCCGGATGCGCGGCAAGTTCAGGCAGCTTCACGACGGCCTGCGGCGTCTCCACCATTGCAATAACCTTCAGCCCGGCCAGTTCCTCGGGGATGCGGTCGACTATTTTCGGGACCATGACCAAGCCAAATGGGGTGGTTCGCACGAACTCAACATCGGAAGGAAAGTGTTCGGATTCAGGGCCCACAACACGAACGATCGTCTTGGCTGGATCTAGTCCACACTCGGCGATGTTGCGATACGCCTCTTGGCGGTCGATGTCGCCCGCACCGTCCTCGAGATCGAGAATCACCATATCGGCTTTGGCAGCAGCTTTGGGAATAATGTCGGCGCGACCGGCCGGGGCAAAAAGGATGGCGGGACCGGCAATGAGGTGGTCAAACTGCATGGGCTAACTCCTGTTAATCTCGGTTTACTCAAGGATAAGGCACAACATCGATAGTTGCGGGTGCCCCCGTTTGGAATAGCCCCGCTCACTTTGAGGTTCTTCTAAGTGAACCTGGTGGGACAATGGAGTCACCACCTTGGATGACCTCAAAGGAGTTAATCATGTGTCGTGCAGTAGCTTGCCCAAAGTGCAACAAGACCACCTGGACCGGATGCGGTAGTCACGTCGATCAGGTCATGGCCGGCATCGCAGCCGCCAACCGCTGCAAGTGCAATCCGCAAACCACCGCTGAGGCTCGCGCCGCTCAGCCAGTCGGTTTCCTGGGCAAGCTATTCGGGGGTCGCTAAATGACACGCACCATCATCGTTGGCGGCGTCGCTGGTGGCATGTCCACCGCCACTCGCCTGCGCCGCAATGACGAAGCCCGCGAGATCATCGTTTTCGAGCGCTCGGGCTACGTTTCCTTCGCCAATTGTGGCCTCCCCTACCACCTGGGCGGTGTCATCGAAAGCCGCGATGCGCTGCTCCTGCAAACACCAGCGTCACTGAAGGAACGCTTCAACATCGACGTCCGCGTCCGTCACGAGGTCATCTCGATCGACACCACTTCGAATAGCGTCGTCGTCCGCAATCTGGAGACCGGCACCGAAAGCACCGAGCTTTTCGACGACCTTGTCCTCGCGCCCGGCGCCCAGCCCTTCGTCCCTCCAATCCCAGGAATCGAGCGCGCAGGAGCTCTGCGGACCGTGGAAGACCTCGATCACCTGAAGTCACTGGTGACCGAAGATGTCAATACCGCCGTCGTTATCGGTGGTGGCTTTATCGGTGTTGAGGTTGCGGAAAATTTGGCGCACCGCGGACTCAAAGTAACGCTGGTCGAGGCCACACCACAGATCATGGCTCCCTTCGACCCTGAGATTGCGATCCTGCTGCAGCGCCAACTTCAAGCAAACGGCATCGATGTACGCACAAATGCCGTGGTCACCTCCATCGGCCCTACAACGGTCGAAACCAAGGAAGAGCAGTTCCCTGCCGACATGGTGGTCGCCGCGATCGGCGTGCGCCCAGATGCCGCGTTCATCTCCGAGGCAGGCATCGCCACGGCCAAATCCGGCCACATCCTGGTGGACGAGCACGGCCGAACCAACGTGCCAAACATCTACGCCCTCGGCGACGCCGTGATGAAGCGCGACTTCCTCGACAGCTCCGACAACCCGCTACCGCTGGCACAGAATGCGAATCGCCACGGCCGCGTGATCGCGGATGTGATTGCAGGCCGTCCAGTAACTACCAAGCCTGTCTACGGCACGTCCATCATCGGCGCTTTCGGCTTCACCGTCGCAGGCACCGGTTGGAATGAAAAGCGTCTGCGCGCCGCTGGTCGCGACTATCGTGCCATCCACACCCATCCGATCAACCATGCTGGCTACTACCCTGGGGCGGAGCAGATGACGATCAAGCTGCTGGTAGACCCGACAACCGATCAGATCCTGGGTGCCCAGGCTGCGGGCCGGGCGGGCGTCGATAAGCGCATTGACGTCATCCTCACCGCCATGACAGGCGGCCTGACCGCGTCCGACCTCGCCGACCTTGAGCTCGCATACGCTCCGCAGTTCGGCATGGCCAAGGACCCGGTTGCGCTGATCGGCATGGTTAATGACAACATTGTCGCTGGCGAAAAGACGATCCAGTGGCACGAGCTCGCCGATTCTGCGTTGCCACTCATCGACGTCCGAAGCCCTGGCGAATACTCCGATGCCCCGATCCCCGGCGCGGTGAACATTCCAGTGGATGATCTACGGACACGCATCGACGAGGTGCGTGCCCTTGCCGGCGACGGCCCTGTTGTTGTTCACTGCCGAGTCGGCCTGCGCGGACACATCGCGGTACGAATTCTCGCTGGACTTGGCGTCGAAGCGATCAACCTTGATGGTGGCTATCTCACGTGGGAGGCTGGCATCGCGTCGCAGCGATAGTTGAAAATTCTTATCATTGTTATAGTGGCTACATGACCGCCTCAAGGACCTCTCGATTCCTAGCCCTGCTTATCGATTCCATCGTGTGCGCGGTCGTGTCGAGCTTGATTCACTACGTGGTGACGTTGCCAACCCACACGTTTGCATCCCCAACCCCAATTGGTGGAGCTGTGCTCGGAGTGTACAAGATTGCCTGCGAACTCAGTGTCGGACGCACCTTGGGTCATTGGTCACTCAGCATCAAACCCGAGTACAACAAGCCCGCTTGGTGGCGGGTCTGGCTTCGCAATAGTTGGTACATAATCCCGCTGGCAGGATGGCTAATATGGCCCGAAACCTGGGCCGATTCCTTTGATTCCTTCCAGTTAGTTGTGGGACTGAGCTTGCTCTTTTCCAATTCCAAACGACATTTAGGAGATCTCGTGTCCGGCTGCCGGATGGTAAAGAAGTGGTAGATGAACATCTTTTTTTAATCGTGGCGTTGGCTATGCCCTCGATTCGCTCGTCATTGGTGGCTCACTCAGCCTGCTGGCACTAGCAATGGGCAGAGAAACAGACTATCTGGCCTACGCAACACCCGCGTTTTACGCCTACAAAGTCGTGTGCGAAACGGTTTTCGGCACCACGGCAGGAAAATACGGACTGACAGTTCAGCCAAAGAAATACCAGCCACTAGTCACCGCGCTCATCCGAAATAGCTGGCTGCTCCTGCCGTTTGTGCTCAGCTTCGGGGTGGAGTTCGCAGGCCGGATTCTCGGTTCGGTTATTGTGCTCGTGGTGGTCGTTTCTATGGCCGCTGACAAGCAATCTCGGTCAATTTTTGACCGCCTTGCCCAGGCAGAGGTCATGAAAAAAGCCCCTTAAAAAAGGGGCTGATTTCAAGCAGTTCCTAGTGAGAGAAGTGGCGCACGCCAGTGACGTACATGGTCACGCCGGCCTTCTCTGCTGCCTCGAAAACCTCAGCGTCGCGGATGGATCCACCAGGCTGCACAACAGCCTTCACACCAGCGTTGATCAGCACCTCAAGGCCGTCAGCGAATGGGAAGAAAGCATCGGAGGCTGCGTAGGAGCCACGTGCGCGCTCCTCACCGTCGGCAAGGGTGTTCGCGCGCTCGACAGCCAGGCGTGCGGAGTCAACGCGGTTAACCTGGCCCATGCCGACGCCTACAGCAGCCCCATCCTTGGTCAGGATGATGGCGTTGGACTTGACGGCGCGAACAGAGCGCCAAGCGAACTCGAGCTCAGCGAGTTCCTCGGCGGACAGTGCCTCGCCGGAGACGAGCTGCCAGTTTTCTGGCTTGTCGCCTTCTGCCTGGTAGAGGTCTGGCTCCTGTACGAGGATGCCACCGGAGATGAACTTCTTCTCCTCAGTTGGGGCTTCGTACTCGGCAACCAAGATGCGCAGGTTCTTCTTGGTCTTCAGGATCTCGACTGCCTCGTCCTCGAAGGAAGGCGCGAGGATAACTTCAGTGAAGATGTCCTTGACCTGGTTGGCCATCTCGGCAGTGACCTCACGGTTTACCGCGATAACGCCACCGAAGGCAGACACTGGGTCGCAAGCGTGAGCCTTGAGGTGAGCATCAGCGATAGACACCTCGGACACTGCAACGCCACAAGGGTTAGCGTGCTTGATGATCGCAACACATGGACGCTCGTGGTCCCACGCAGCGCGCCAGGCAGCTTCAGCGTCCTGGTAGTTGTTGTAGGACATTTCCTTGCCGTGCAGCTGCTTGGCGTTTGCCAGGCCCTTGGAGCCAATGCGAGTGACGGTGGCGGACTGGTGAGCGTTCTCGCCGTAGCGCAGCGTGGTGGTGGTTTCAGTCTCGGAAAGCTGGGAGACGAACCACTCGGAAACTGCCGCGTCGTAGGAAGCGGTGTGGAGGAAGGCATCGCGGGCAAGCTCGCGGCGCTCCTGCAGAGTGAAGCCACCCTTGCCGAGGGTCTCGATGACGGTGCCGTAGCGCGCTGGATCGACGACGATTGCCACGGAAGGGTGGTTCTTCGCTGCTGCGCGAACCATGGAAGGGCCTCCGATGTCGATCTGCTCAACACAGCCATCAAAGTCAGCGCCGGAGGCGACGGTCTCGCGGAATGGGTAAAGGTTGACTACTACCAGCTGAAAAGCCTCAATGCCCAGCTCAGCGAGCTGGTTGAGGTGATCTTCCTTGCGGGTGTCAGCGAGGATGCCAGCGTGCACGCGTGGGTGCAGGGTCTTAACGCGGCCCTCCAGGCACTCCGGGAACTGCGTGAGCTGCTCAACCGGGGTGACCGGGATTCCCAGGTCAGCGATCTTTGCTGCTGTAGAGCCGGTGGAGACGATTTCCACGCCGGCTTCGTTCAGTGCACGCGCGAGGTCCTCGAGGCCGGTCTTGTCGTAGACCGACACGAGGGCGCGCTTGATGTCCTTGCGATCTTCACTCATGGTGAGCAGCCCTTTCCCAAATTTTCAGTTGACCGGTATTGATACTATTGCGCAGCTAGTGGATCTGACGAATTGAGCACCTTGACGATCAATTCTCGCTCGGCGACCTTGATCCGTTCGTGCAGGGTTTCCTCGGTATCACCGAGTTCCACAGGTACCGGAACTTGAGCGATGATGGCACCTGTATCTACACCCGCATCTACAACGTGCACCGTTGAACCCGTAACCCGGACGCCTGCATCCAAGGCGTCCCGGACCGCGTGCGCGCCCTTAAACGAAGGCAGAAGGGCGGGGTGCGTGTTGATGATCCGACCGCCATAAACTTCCAGCACGATCGGAGAAATGATGCGCATGAACCCGGCAGAAACAACCAAGTCTGGATTCATGCCGGAAATCGCTGCAAGCAGGTCTTTATTCCATACTTCGCGATCACTGTAGTCCTTATATATAACAGCACCACACGCCACACCATTTTCTTCTGCAACTTTCATTGCGCGGCATTCGCGGTCGACGATAATTCCGACCACTTCATAGCCTTCGCCAGCACCGCGAATGATCGATTCCGCCAAAGAGCCCGTCCCCGAGGCAAGAATGACCACTTTCCTAGTCGTCGTCTTTGCCATTACGTTCCTCCTCCTGCTCGGTCTCTTCTTCCACTTCTTCTTCAGAAGCATCCTCTTCAGGTGCCTCCCCTTCAGAAGCTTCCTCTTCTTCCACTTCTTCTTCAGAAGCCTGCTCTTCCGGTGTTTCTTCTTCCATTGCTTCCTCAGAGACTTCCTCAGAGGTTTCTTCTTCAGCGACCTCTTCGGATTCATCCTCTATGTCGTCGACAAGCTCCGCGTCATGGCGGGAGTCCATAACCCAACCAACGCCAGCAATCGCCAGCCCAACACCCCAGAGCCAAACTGGCGCCGTGACCAGCGCGAGCCACCAAACAGGGCCGATAACTCCGTAGCCTCCGAGCCGACCAGTGGCGAAAGCGATCACGATGAGCGCAATGACGAGCGACCACGCACCAATAAGGCCCGCGTCACGGAAGGGGCGGTCGGCACCGCGGAGGTAACGGAATTCAACGAAGGCTGCCAGCACGAGTGGGATTAGCAGGAACAGCCACGCATAGGACCACATCGAACCAGGCACCGCGGCAAGAATCGGCAGCGGAGGCAATGGAACCAAGTACGAGCCGAACAAACTGACACTGCCATCGCCAATGGCGAATTCGCCACCAGCTAGCACCATGACGATCGCGATGAGCAGGTTGGGCAGGTACACGATATTAAGAGCAGTGAGTCCCGCAGCGGATCCTGCGCCACCCATGCTTTGATAAAGCTCCCCCACGGTCTTTGCGTGCGTAGCCAGTAGTACGACGAGCACGACGAGCGCCGTCGCGAAGAAATAACCCCAGTACTTCAGCGCAACAACGGCCGTGTCAAACAGCGACAGGCCTCCTCCATATCGACGCTCCAGCGCGCGCCACAACCTAGGCCCCATACCGATAATCATGGCAAGCGAGTGGACGAGCAGCGTCCGCCCCGATGCCAACGCAACATTTGGTACCGCGACCGGCAGGACCGTGGAGGCGTCGAGCAGCATCGCTAGCGCAGTCAACGTCAGCAAGAGTGGGACGCCAAGAATGCACGCAATAAGAATAGTGAGATCCGCGAGCGAGACCTTTTCCTTCACCACGGAATACACACGCCAGGCAATTACCGCGATCACACCCATCGCCGGCAGTAGAGGCACGAACCCAAGTTCGGCATTCACGCTCGCGACGGGCGCAGCATTAGCCAGGAGCCACAGCTGAGCGATGCTCGCCGGCAGCGCCACGAAGCTGGAATTTGTGAGCAACAGTGCCGCCAAGGCCAGAATAATCAAGAATGAGACAATGATCACATTCGCGATTAACGACAGTGGGAGAAACTCCCGGAGGCGAGCCCGATTATTTGAACGGTCTGGGAGTGACGCCTTACCGGCTCGCACACGCTTACCGACGGCCGTAGCTGCACCATCACGTTTGCGACTGCGCACCCTTCGCGACGGACGCGCCTGTGGACTAGTGTTTTTACTCATCATCTCCACTGTGCCACGCTCCCCCACCCATGGCTGGAAAGGCGCTCCCTTCAGGGGCAAAATTTGCACTTTCTGACAATTTCCTGAGATACTACTTAACAAGTATTTATAAACACAATGACAGCGAACCCTCAACCCAAGGTTGAATCTTTTCCAATCAAGTGACAAAAAATTTACTGGATTGAATCATTTTCACTTGCCCCGGTTGTAACGAAGCGCTATCGTAATCTCTCGTTAGGTAACGAGACGGTCACAAAATATATGTTTTGTGAGTAACGATGGAAGAAGGCTACATGCAAAAGCGTGCAACGCGGGCGGGCGTCGGTCGCCACCGCAAGCAGAGCGTTTCGCCGACGACCAAAGGACGCGTCGCCCTCGTCGCAGTCGCAACCGGCGCAGCATCTACCGCAGGTGCTGGTGGAATTGCCGTAGCTGAAGCTACTAACCAGGAAGTACACGCTCAGCCAACCATTGAGCTCGCAGCAGACGCTGCCCCAGCACTTTCCAACGAAACCCCACAGATCCTTGCTATCTCCGAGTTCAAGCCAATGGCTAACCTGAACGAGCAGATCAACAAGGCGATCCAGTACAACCAGGAGCGCGTTGCAGCTGATCTCGCAGCCCGCGCACCAAAGGTTGCAAAGCCAGCTGAAGGTGCCTTCACCTCCGGCTTCGGCCCACGCTGGGGCACCATGCACAACGGCGTTGACATTGCGAACGCCGTCGGCACTCCAATCGTCGCCGTCATGGACGGCACCGTTCTCGAATCCGGCCCAGCCTCCGGCTACGGCAACTGGATCCGCATCCAGCACGAAGATGGCTCCGTCTCCATCTACGGCCACATGGAGACCCTGGACGTCGTAGCGGGCCAGAAGGTCACCGCCGGCCAGAAGATCGCGGGCATGGGCAGCCGTGGCTTCTCCACCGGTTCCCACCTGCACTTCGAGATCCACCCAGATGGCAAGACCCCAGTTGACCCAGCTGCGTGGCTCGCACAGCGCGGAATTAACCTCTAAGAGCTCATAAACGAAGAGAGGCTGTCTGATCAGACAGCCTCTCTTTTCACGTTTACTAGCAGCTACAAACCGCGTGGGACCGGAGAACTACAGCTTCTCCATCGGCACGCCACCGATAAGCATGAGGCGGACCGTTCCCGAGGAGCCGAAGTCGATAGTCACGGTCGCACGCGGCCCGACGCCGTCGACCGACAGCACCTTGCCAAGCCCGTACTTATCGTGGTTGACCCTATCCCCTGGCGCCAACTGCAAATCGTTATTGCGCTTCGGTGCCTTAGGCAGCGTTGACGGAGCAGCAGGCTTCTTCCACTCAGTTCTGGAGCTACCTTGGCGACCCCAACCGGATTCACCGCCGGATCCCCAGCCCATTCCGAAGGAGCTGGTCGGTTCCTCGCGCTTCCAATCCACCAAATGCGATGGGATCTCCCCCAAGAAGCGCGATGCCGGATTGGTGAGCGGATTACCCCAGGAGCTGCGGATCATCGCACGCGTGAGGTACAGGCGCTTGCGAGCACGAGTGATGCCCACGTAGGCCAGGCGTCGTTCTTCGGCGAGCTCTCGTGGGTCGCCAAGGGCTCGCAAGTGCGGGAACTGCCCATCTTCCCAACCGGTGACAAAAACGACCGGAAACTCAAGGCCCTTAGCCGTGTGCAGCGTCATGAGAGTGACGACGCCTTGATCGTTGTCTGGAATTTGGTCGGCGTCGGCAACCAGGGAGACGCGCTCCAGGAAGGCCTGCAGGGAGCCAATTTCCGGCTCACCATCGGCAACGGGTGCTTCATCAAGCGCCAACAGGTTAGCTGCTTCGGAGGAAAACTCATGGGCGATGGAAACAAGCTCGTTGAGGTTGTCCAAACGAGCGCCGTCCTGTGGGTCGTTTGAGGCCTCCAACTCGGCCTTGTAGCCAGTTACATCGAGGACCTGGGAGACCACCGCACCCAAATTAGGTACCTCAGACGTGTCCAAGGATGAACGCAGCGACGTCATCATTTCGTTGAACTTAGCCACGGCGTTTCGGCCACGGCCGCCGAGCAGGTTCACTTCGCCTTCGGCAGCGTCGATAAGCGCTTGTCCAAAGGTAACGCCGTGCTGCTGGGCGTGGACGCCGATGAAGGCGAGGGCGCGGTCGCCGATGCCGCGGCGCGGGGTGTTGATGATGCGGCGCAGCGACATTTCGTCATCAGGATTGTCGAGGACGCGCAGGTAGGCGACGATGTCGCGGATTTCCTTGCGCTCGTAGAAACGCGTGCCGCCGACCACCTTGTATGGAATGCCGGTGCGCATGAACACATCTTCCAGCGCGCGGGAGGCGTTGTTGGTGCGGTACATGACGGCGATGTCGCCGAAGTTCATGCCGTTATCCACGAGGCGGTCGATTTCGGAGGCGACGAAGCGAGCCTCGTCGTGCTCATTGTCGGCAACATAGCCGATGATTGGGTCGCCGTCCCCCAGAGCGGTCCACAGCTTCTTCTCGCGACGATTCTCGTTCTGCGCGATCACAGCGTTCGCAGCGGACAGGATCGTTTGGGTCGAGCGGTAATTCTGCTCCAGCAGGATCGTGCGCGCCTCCGGATAGTCCTTCTCAAACTCCTCGATATTACGGATCGTGGCGCCACGGAAGGCGTAAATGGACTGGTCAGCGTCACCAACCACAGCCAGTTCCGCGGGTGGCACCGCATGCGGATCATCAGACGGACGACCCACCAGCGTGGAGACCAACACATATTGAGCGTGGTTGGTGTCCTGGTACTCATCGATCAGCACGTGGCGGAAACGACGGCGGTAGTACTCAGCAATATCGGGGTGCGACTGCAGCAGATACACAACCTCGCCGATGAGGTCATCGAAGTCCACAGCGTTCGCCCCGCGCAGGCGACGCTGATACTCCGCGTACACCTTCGCCACGGTCTGAGCATAAGGATCCGCACCAGCCTCAGAGAGTGCCTCCTCCGGCCCCACCAGCTCATTCTTGTGATTCGAAATCGCATTGGCCAAACCGCGCGCAGTAAAACGCTTGGCGTCCAGATCGAAATCCTTCGCGATCATCGTGAGAAGTCGCTTCGAATCGTCACTGTCGTAAATGGTGAAGTTCGAGTTCAGGCCGTCGATAAGGCCCGCCTGCTGCCGCAAGATCCGCACGCACGTTGAGTGGAACGTCGACACCCACATCCGCTCCGCCTCGGGCCCCACCAGGTTCATCACGCGCTCGCGCATCTCCGCGGCCGCCTTGTTGGTGAAGGTAATCGCCAGGATCTGCCCCGGCTGCACGCCCTGAGTGAGCAAATGCGCGATGCGTCGCGTCAGCACAGCGGTCTTGCCGGAACCGGCGCCCGCAACGATGAGCAGCGGCACCCCCCGATGCTCCACCGCGGCCTGCTGCTGCGGGTTGAGGTCCATTAGCAGGTCAGCGCTGCTTATCGACGCCCTTCGGCCCCCAAACGGGCTGTCACCACTCACATTCATGTTCATAATGCCTATTAGCCTACTGGCCGGGTGACGCCAGGTGGCACAATAGTTACTCATGAGCGAACAACTTGATATTCGGATGCCTTCGGGCACAGATGACCCGCTGTCGGACGCGGAGATTCAAAAGTACCGGGAAGAAATCAACCGCCTCGATCAGGTCATTCTTGACGCCGTCAAGCGACGCACCGCCGTCTCTCAAGCCATCGGCCGCACTCGCATGGGCTCCGGCGGTACACGACTCGTCCACACCCGCGAAGTGGCAATCATCAACCACTTTCGGGACGAAATCGGCGAGGAAGGGCCCGCCCTAGCTGGTATTTTGCTGCGAATGGGGCGAGGCAAGCTCGGCTAGCACACGCGAACGCCCGCACCGAACTACTGTGGAGTGCAAGTTATACAACCTTAACTTTTGGGAGCATAAGCGCCATGGATATCACGAGCACCAACCAGTGGATTGAGCTTGAGAAGCAGTTCGAGAACTTCGAAGGCAAGACCCTTCGCGAACTGTTCGCCGCCGACCCAGCACGTGCAGACAAGCTGACCTTCGATGCAGCTGGCCTTCGCGTCGACCTGTCCAAGAACCTCGTGGACTCCGAAGTACTCGAGAGCCTCGTCGCGGTTGCAGAGGCAGCCGAACTCAAGGCCCGCACCGAGGACATGTTCACCGGCAAGCACCTCAACAACACCGAAGACCGCGCTGTCCTGCACACCGCACTTCGCATGCCAGTGGAGGGCTCCCTTGAGGTCGATGGCCAGGACGTGGCTGCTGACGTGCACGAAGTCCTTGGACGCATGCGTGACTTCGCCCGCGACCTCCGCTCCGGCGAATGGCTTGGCCACACTGGCCACACCATCAAGACCATCGTCAACATCGGCATCGGCGGCTCCGACCTCGGCCCAGCAATGGCAGTCAAGGCCCTGCGCCACTACGCAGTAGCCGGCATCAATGCCAAGTTCGTCTCCAACGTGGACCCAGCAGACATGGTCGCCACCCTCGACGAACTCGACCCACACTCCACCCTGTTCGTGATCGCTTCCAAGACCTTCACCACGCAGGAAACCCTCGCCAACGCACATGCTGCAAAGCGCTGGCTGCTCGAGCAGTTCGATGGCGACGAGTCCGCGATCGCCAAGCACTTCGTGGCAGTGTCGACCAATGCTGAAAAGGTCGCTGAGTTTGGCATCGACACCAAGAACATGTTCGGCTTCTGGGACTGGGTAGGCGGCCGCTACTCCGTTGACTCCGCCATCGGCCTATCCCTCATGGCAGTCATCGGCCCAATGGACTTCATGCGCTTCCTCGAAGGCTTCCACGCCATGGACCAGCACTTCCGCACCACCCCATTCGCTCAGAACGTTCCAGTGCTCATGGCACTTCTCGGAATCTGGTACTCCGACTTCTACGGCGCAGAAACCCACGCCGTGCTGCCATACTCCCAGGACCTGGCACGATTCCCTGCCTACCTGCAGCAGCTGACCATGGAATCCAACGGTAAGTCCGTCAAGCGCGACGGCACTGCAGTCGCCGCAGGCACCGGCGAAATCTACTGGGGCGAGCCAGGCACCAACGGCCAGCATGCATTCTTCCAGCTGATCCACCAGGGCACCCGCCTGGTACCAGCCGACTTCATCGGCTTCGCCTGCCCAAAGGAAGACCTGCCAACCGCTTCCGGCGACGGCTCCATGCACGATCTGCTGATGTCCAACTTCTTCGCACAAACCAAGGTGCTGGCCTTCGGCAAGACTGCAGAAGAGATCGAAGCAGAAGGCGTTGCTCCTGAGCTGGTGAACCACAAGGTCATGCCAGGCAACCGCCCAACCACCACTATCATGGCCGAAGAGCTCACCCCAGCAGTGCTCGGTGCACTCATCGCCCTCTACGAGCACATCACCTTTGTCCAGGGCATCATCTGGGACATCAACTCCTTCGACCAGTGGGGCGTTGAGCTCGGCAAGAAGCAAGCCGGCGATCTGCTGCCAGCCGTCACCGGCGCAGCCCCAGCTGAATCCGGCGACTCCTCTACCGACGCGCTGATCAACTGGTACCGCGCGCAGAAGTAGTTTTCGCTCGCAAATCCGGCCCGTCGACGTTCAGTTCGACGGGCTGCATTTTCTTGTTTTCTTGGGGTGGCGTACTCGAAATGTAGTACTACGACTTCCCCGCCATTGTTTTCGGAGAAAATCTGGCCTCGCCTGTAGTAGTACTACATCGCCAGTACGCCCGACGTCGCTCGCAGCACGAACTAAACCTCTAGCCAGCGCAGCAGACTCAGTAGGCGCTGCCTATCGGCAAGCGCTGGATGTTTCTGTTAGACTTTCGATCTACCTGCGCCAATAGGCCACTTCTGAACCAAAGGATTGTTTGTTGTCTTCTATCGTTGACTGGGTAGTTTCTCTCATGGCTACGCTCGGCGCCCCAGGCGTCGGCGTCGCGATTCTTCTGGAGAATCTGTTCCCACCGATTCCTTCCGAGGTCGTTCTTCCGCTGGCTGGTTTCACTGCTGCGCAAGGCAAGATGAACGTGTACTTAGCGTTCGTGTTCGCCACAATTGGTTCCGTGGTCGGCGCCTACATTTTGTATTGGGTGGGCGCAGCCGTTGGCGCTGAGCGCCTCCGCAAGATTGCGGACTGGATGTGGTTGACCACTCGTGAAGACGTCGATAAGTCCCTGCACTGGTTCGATAAGTACGGCACCTGGTCGATTCTGATCGGCCGCCTGATTCCTGGTATTCGGTCCCTGATTTCGATTCCTGCTGGTATTGACCGCATGAATCTGTTGCAGTTCGGCTTGTACACCACCCTGGGTTCGGCAGTGTGGAACGCTATTCTCGTGGCCCTGGGCTACTGGTTGGGCGACCGCTACACCATCGTCGCCGACGTCATCGACAAGTATTCCAACGTGGTCTATGCCATCGTCGGCATTGCGCTGGTCTGGCTGTTCGTGCACCTGGTTCGCCGCGACATCAAATCCAAGCGAGCTGCAGAACAATAGGAAAACCCCGCCTCGGCGGGGTTTTCGTTTTACATCTTCACCATCGGTTCGTAGCCATACGGGATAGCGTCGGAGCTGACAACTTTCTTGCCGAATGGGAAGCACGTCACCGGGATCATCTTAATGTTGGCCCACGCCAGCGGAAGACCGATAATCGTGACTGCTTGAGCGGCAGCCGTCGTCACGTGCCCAATCGCCAGCCAGAGGCCAGCGACCAGGAACCAAATCACGTTGGAGATCGCGCCCATCGCGCTGTCACCGCCGACCGGCTGCACCACCGTGCGACCGAACGGCCACAAAATGTAATTTGCGATGCGGAAACTAGCCACACCTGCCGGAATAGTCACGACAAATAGGCACGCAATAACGCCGGCCACCCAGTAGCTCAGTGCCAACCAAATGCCACCGGTGATCACCCAAATAATGTTCAGAATCGTCTTCATGACTCAAGCATAACTAGGATAAACACCGTGAGCCACGACGAAATCCGCCTCTCCGACAACGAACGCATGACCGCTCTCCAAGCCCTCGGCACCCACTTCGCCGACGGCCGACTCGACATCACCGAGTTCAACGAGCGCACCGCTAAGGTCGGCGAGGCCCGCACCATCGGCGAACTCCGCCCGCTTTTCGACGACCTCCCGGGCGGAATCCCCTTCCAGCCAGGCTCACTGACCCCAAATTTGCCCGCGACGACAGCAAGCGACTCCTCTAGGGAGCTCGCTGAATTAAAGAAAAAAGGCGACCTGATTAAGACGATCGACTCCGTGGCCGGATCGCTCGCTCTCATTGTGTTCTTCCTCGGCCTCTTTGTCTTCCATTGGAGCTACTCCTGGCTGGCGTTCCTCGCTGTCAGTCCAGTCATTTTGCTGTCTCGGCAGTTCCTAGGTGTGAATTCAGCCGACGAAAAGGCGCTCAAAGCGCTGGAGAAGCAGGAGGAAAAGGAACGTCAGCAGCGTCTGCTTGAAGCGGAGAAACGCATGAAGGAGCTAGGGTCCTAGCTGGCAGTTGGGGCACCACCAGATCAGTCTTTCGAGTTCGTCATTACCCCATTGCAACGTGTCTTTGTGGATCGGGGCGCCGCAGCGTCGACAAGGCTGGCCCTCGCGCCCGAACACGTAGCCGTTCTCCCCGGCACGCTTCACGCCGGTAGTTACGCGGATGGGCGAGTTTCGGTTTGCCCACATGATGCGACGGGTGATGTCGAGGACTTTGTCCAGATCAGTGTGTGCGACCGGCGTTTTCGGATGGAGTCCGGCGAGGAAGCATATTTCAGCACGGTACTCGTTGCCCACGCCGGCGAGGTTCTTTTGGTCGAGCAGGGCGGAGCCAATGGGTCGGTCCGGGATCACGGCTAGGCGACGCTTCGCTTCTTCTTTGCCGTATGAGTCCCAGTCGGGATAGAGCACGTCGGGGCCAAGATAGCCCATTCGCTCAGCGTACTCGTTGGCTCGAAAGACATCCACCAGACCAAGTTCGAAGCCGACGAGTTCGATGGGAACTGGAGTTTCGGAGAGCACCAGGACCACGCGGGCTTTGTACCCGGGCTTGCGCCACTTCTCGCCCAGCCGGTGGATGGACCAGGTACCCTCCATCTTCAGGTGAGTGTGCAGCACTTTCCCACCATTGAACTGCATGAATAGGTGCTTGCCATAGGGCCATACTCGCTGCACGCGCTGGCCATCAAAGCTTTCTAGGGCGACGCTTGGAACTCTGAGTGAAGTCCGGAGCACTTCCCTGCCACGCATGAATTGCAGCCTTTTGGCGAGCTGATAGACGGAATCTCCCTCGGGCATCAGCGCCTCCTACCAAAAGGATTACCGAAGCTCATGGGCGGTGGATCGTCATCGTCGTCGAAGGAAATGTCCTCGAGCGTGCGAACCACGGGCTTACGCGCAGGTAGCGTCGTGCCACCGATCCGCAGGCCCTTCGGGGTGATCGAGGCACCGGCGGCTTTGAGGTCTCCGAGGTAAGTCGACTCGAACACGGACTCGCCATTGATTTTCTCCACGATGATGCGGCTCATGTGCCCTTCGGCGACCAATGTGCCCAGCGCTTGAATTACTCGCCCGGCCAGATCTTGATTTGATTCTCCAATGCCACCAGGGAGCTGATCGAAGAATAGGTTCAGAGTGCGGCCACCACGGGACAGGTGTGCGAGGAGCAGCCCGTCGACAAGCACGACGAGCGCCCCGGCAGCGCGGGTAGGTCGCAGGTCGGTGTCCGGCCACGGCAGCGCTGCGCCATATGGGTTCGCGGGGTCGGTGGCGGCGAGAACGTAGGTGCGTGGGTCGTCGGTACCGGATGGCCAGCCAGTCAGGTCGGGGCTGTCGGCGAGGCCGCGGAGCCTATCGACGATCGCAGGCGCGGAAAACTGGGCGGCCCCGAGTCCCTCGATGAGGTATCCGCGCAGCGCTTTGCCGTTTTCCTCGAAGCGGGACAACACCTTGTATGCCAGGGCGAATCCGCCGAGCACGTCCTCAGCGACGATGGATCCGCGGGTGACCACGCCATACCTGTCCAACCAAGCTTCACCATGTGCAACTGAGCGAGAAGTGGCGTCGGTACTCGGCTGCACAGCAAGTGACCAACGCCCGAGCATGTCCGGCGGAGTTCCCTGCTGCTGACTCTGGGCAAAGGACGTGCGCCCCATGCGCAGTCGACCGCGGGTTGGCCTCCTGGAGGCGCGATGTGCTGCGCCTTTAACCGCAGTGCCAGAGAGCCGAGCCCTGATCGCTGCGAAACTATCGGGCGTGACCAGGCCCGCATCCACCAGCGTCCACAGTGCGTCCTTCAATTCAGAGGCGGGCACGTCTAACTGATCGAGCAAGTCTGAAAAGTAGAAGCCTCCGCCTTGGCCAAGAACCTGAATGACTTGCTCCTGCAGCGGTGACAGTGCTGGTTCCGGCTGTTCCGGAGCAAGCTCCGCAGCATAGTCAGCAGGAAGCAGCATGATCCATGGGTCCTTGGCAGCAGCGACGCCAGCCCCAAGGATGCGGATCTCACCGCTGGCTGTAAGTTCGTCCAACATTCCTGGTTGATAGTTTCCAACTCGGCTTGGCAAGATGATGCTTTCCCACGCGCTCGCCGGGAGACGCACCCCGGCCAGTTGCTCAAGCACCTGGAATACTCCATCGGCTCCACTGAGTTGTGGATGTTCCCCAATGGGAGCCACGCCGAGCCACTCGGGAAGGAAGCGGGCAAAGGTGGTCGCTGACGCTGGCTCAGCTTCGGCGCGAGCCTGAGCCAAACTGCGGGAACGGATCTTGCGCAGCACCTCAGAGGCACAGTATTCATTACCTTCGATCCCAGTGCGGAAATGCCCCTCGACAACGACTTTCTGGGTCAAGGCACCCTGGATGGCGGTGAGCGCGGTCGAGTGGCCGAGGCCGAAACTTTCCGCAAGCTCTGCCACCGTGAATGGCCCTCTGCTGCGGGCATACCTGTTGACCAGCTGTGCCAACGCATCGGTAATGACCGTGGTTTGAGCGGATACGCCGGCGGGAACGGGGATGCCTAGGGCGTCGCGAAGCAGAGGCGCGTCGAGGCTTTGGGCGAGGTGGTCACGGCCGGCGATGCGCACGAGCATGGCTCGACTCCCCAATGTCTGCAGCGCGGTGTCCAGCGGGACGTCGGTGTGGTCTGTTAGGTCATCAACCGGGATGGGGCCAATGAGTCGCAGCGTGTCGGCGAGTTCTTCGGCGGTGCGGGCGCGCCTGTCAGGAGTGGTGCGCTGGAGCTGGGCATGGATCTCGGCGATGATGTCCTGGTCCAGCAGTTCCCGTAACTCGACGGTGCCGAGCAGTTTTGCCAGCAGAGTCGGATCCAGGGCGAGCGCTGCCGCACGTTTTTCGGCCAGCGGCGTGTCGCCTTCGTACATGAACGCGCCCGTGTAGTTAAACAGCAGGCTGGATGCGAAGGGGCTGGGTTGATCAGTTGTGACCTCGGCAATGCGGATCCTGCGCAGCCCCAAATCCTTTTGCACTTGGGTCAGTTCCGGCAGGTCATACACGTCCTGGAGGCACTCGCGGACCGTTTCGAGGATGATCGGGAAACTCGGGTATTTCCGTGCCACATCGAGCAACTGGGCCGCCCGCTGTCGCTGCTGCCAGAGCGGGGCACGCTTGCCTGGGTTTCGCCTCGGAAGCAGAAGCGCTCGGTCGGCGCACTCGCGGAAACGAGAAGCAAACAGCGCCGAATTGCCTACCTGTTCCGTGACGATGTCCTTGATTTCGTCGGCGTCGAACAAGAACAGGTCGGCTGAGGGCTCCCGGTCGGACTCCGGCAAGCGCAGGACGATGCCGTCATCACCGGCCACTGCCTGCGCGTCCATGCCTGTAGTGTCCGAAATCCGGGCGCCAACGGCCAGCGCCCACGCAGCGTTGACTCCTCTACCGAACGGGGTGTGTAGGACGACGCGCCAATCGCCCAGCTCATCTCGGAAGCGCTCCAGAAGCAGCGTCTGCTCATCCGGGATGATGCCGGTGGCTTCCTCCTGCTCCTGTAAGAAGGCGACGAGGTTGTTCAGGGCACGTTCGTCCAAGTCCGTGACAATTCCCGGATTTGCGCGCACTTCCCTGCGGAAGGCACCGACGGCCCGGCCTAGCTCGGCGGGGCGTCCGGCTTGGTCACCGGTCCAAAACGGCAAGCGCCCGGTGTGGCCAGGCGCGGGGCTGACCAGCACTTGATCTCGGGTGATGTCCTCAATGCGCCAGCTGGTGGCTCCCAGTGTGAAGACGTCACCGACACGCGACTCGTACACCATCTCCTCATCGAGCTCACCCACGCGACGCGGCGCTCCCTCGGAGCCGACCAGAAACACTCCAAACATGCCTCGGTCAGGGATGGTGCCACCGCTAGTCACCGCGACGCGCTGGGCACCCGGGCGACCCTGCAGCACGCCGGTAGCACGATCGAACACCACGCGTGGCTTGAGTTCAGCAAAGTCCGTCGAGGGATACACACCAGATGCCAGGTCGATCACCGCATCAAAAACGTCCCGTGGCAGGTCACGGTAGGGATATGCGCGTCGCACGCGCTCGTACCACTCATCCACCGCCACATCGCTTATCGACGCCGCGGCCACGGTCTGCTGCAGGAGGACATCAAGCGCGTTCTGCGGAATCTTTAGTTCCTCGATCATGCCACTCTTCATCCGCTGCACAGTCACCGCGGACTGCACCAGGTCAGCGCGATGCTTGGGATAGAACGAGCCCTTGGACACTGCCCCCACGGAGTGCCCGGCACGACCCACGCGCTGCAAGCCGGAGGCGACAGATGGTGGCGACTCCACCTGAACGACCAGGTCGACCGCACCCATATCGATGCCAAGTTCCAAGGAACTGGTGGCAACCACGCACTTGAGTTCGCCTGACTTCAGGAGGGCTTCCGTGTGAGCACGCTCTTCCTTCGACACCGAGCCGTGGTGAGCCCGCGCGATGATCGCAGGCGCTTTGCCCGCCACATCCACTGATTTCATGAGTTGCGCCGGGTCGCGTCTAAGCTCGGGGCTCAAGGCTGATGGATCGTGCTCTTGGGCGTAGATCTCATTGAGTCGCGAGGTGAGCCGTTCGGCGCTGCGCCTAGAGTTCACAAAGACCAGCGTCGACTGAGCAGCCATGACTTCCTGGTACAGCTCTTGCTCGATGAAAGGCCAAATCGACTTCTGCTGTGGCAACGCTGACTCTTGTGCCGGGGTTGGACCGCCAAAACCGTGCGGATCATCGAGCACTGCCTCCCCAATAGGCGACCCCTGGTCTGGTGTGGGCAAATCGGAAAGGTCTTCAACTGGCACATGCACATCCAGCTGCCAGCTCTTTTCCGCGCCCGGAGCGATGAGTGCCACTGGACGATCGCCACCAAGGAACGCAGCTACTCTTTCGAGGGGGCGCACCGTGGCAGATAGCCCGATTCTTTGAAACTCGCCGGCCTTCTCTGCCAAACGTTCCAAGGTGAGGGCCAAGTGCACACCACGCTTGGTACCCGCCATGGCGTGGATTTCGTCCACAATCACGGTGTCGACCTCGTCAAGAATCGCGGCAGCCTTTGAAGTCAGCATCAGATACAGCGACTCTGGGGTCGTGATAAGGATGTCCGGCGGGTTCCTTAGCTGGCGGTTCCTCTCGCTCGCAGGTGTATCCCCCGAACGGACCCCGACGGTGACTTCGGGCTCAGGAATCCCAAGTCTGTTGGCGACTCGGCTGATGCCAAGCAGTGGCGCTCGCAGGTTGTTCTCCACGTCCACGCCCAGAGCCTTGAGCGGAGAGATATAGACGACCTTGACCTTGCCACCTGTGCGAGTTGGCGCCAGCGGGGCGTCGATAAGCGCTGGTAGTGCGGGTTGATCTGGTTCGCCGACCAGTGAATTGATTGCCCACAAAAACGCTGCAAGTGTCTTACCGGAACCCGTCGGGGCAACGACCAAGGCATGCGATCCGGCGGAAATTTCCTCCCACGCGTGGGCCTGCACCGGGGTGGGAGCTGCGAAAACATCGCTAAACCACGTTTTTACGTGGGGGCGGAAGCGCTCCAAAACCTCGGTAGTCATGCTTCTATGTAACCAAACAACTAGCATGAAACGTATGACTGCTTCGATTGATGACGCGCGCCTGACTTTCCGACTTGCCCTTGGCACCGGTGAAATCCTAAAGGGTGTCCGCGGTGTCGGTTTGCTCCGCGACCGCAACCTTGGTGATGCCGGCGATGACCTCGCCCAAAACTGGATCGCTCGCGTGCTCGCGCAGCACCGCCCTGAGGACGGAGTGCTGTCGGAAGAAGCTGCCGATGATCAGTCCCGCCTCAGCAAGGACCGCGTGTGGATCATTGACCCACTCGATGGCACCAAGGAGTTCGCAGGTGGCCGCCAGGACTGGGCTGTCCACATCGCACTGGTTGAGAATGGCACGCCAATCCAGGCTGCTGTGGCACTCCCCGACCTCGGTGTAGTTTTAACCAGCGAAGAGTCCAAGGCAGTGACCGGACCACTAGCCCGCAAAATCGTAGTGTCCCGAAACCGCGCCCCAAAGGTTGCACAGCATATTGCTGACTCGATGGGTTACGAGCTCACCCCGATGGGCTCCGCTGGCGCGAAGGCGGTGCACGTGTTGCTCGGCGACGCCGATGCTTACGTGCACGCAGGTGGCCAGTACGAGTGGGACTCTGCTGCGCCTGTGGGTGTGGCGAAGGCAGCAGGCCTGCACTGCTCTCGTCTCAATGGCGATGCGTTGACCTACAACAACAAGGACACCTACATGCCGGACCTGCTCATCTGCCGTCCGGAGCTTGCTGACGAGATTATCGAGCACGCAAACACTTACCTCGACTCGCATGGCTCTTACTAGCCGACTAGCGCTGTCGCTGCGTCCTGCTTTCGAAGAACTAGCCGACCCCGAACGTGCAGCCGGGCAGCAACGCTATCTGAAAACGACCGAGCCCATGCATGGTCTGGTCACTGAGGACTTGCGCAGGCTCGCCAACGTGCACTCCTTGGATGTCCTTGGCGAGAGCGCGACGGAAGCGGAAATCCTGGCAGAAGTCAGCACTCTGTGGACCGAAGCGGAGTCACGCGATGAACGGCGGGCTGCGATCTTTGTGCTCACGCTGCCCCGATACGGTCGAAGCCTTTCCATGACGGCGATGTCTTTGGTGAAACAGATCGTCCGCGAGGGTGCGTGGTGGGATCTGGTTGATGCAGTGGTGAAGGTGCAAACCTACCTCGGACCGGCCTTCCCAAAGGAGTCGGCAACGCTCATGCGTGCGTGGGCTACGGACTCGAATATGTGGGTCCGCAGATACGCAATCATCAGCCAGCTGCACTGCAAAAAGGACACTGACACTTCGCTGTTGTCGGATTGCATCCTTCCTAATCTTGCTGATCGGGAATTTTTCATCGCTAAAGCCATCGGCTGGGCGCTGCGCGACTACGCACGTCACAACCCCGAGTGGGTTCGCGAGTTCGTTGCAGCGCACGAGGATGAAATGCAGCCACTGTCGAAGCGGGAAGCACTCAAGCATCTCTAGGCCACCTGCTTTCCGCACTCCGCGCACAATGGTTTCTGGAATGGCGGGTCTTTCTGCGGGATGTGCATCCCGAATCGCAGCATCTGCCCTGGGTTGAACCAGGTCGCGGGATTGAAGTTTGCTGTCGGTCTTCGATCGGGGTCGAGGTTTTTCGGCAGTCGCCACAGCATCTGCCCTGTTGCCGAGCACCAGGTCCAATACTTTTGCGGGTTTTCACGCAGGTCATCAATGTTTCGGTGAACCTTATGTCCTACAAACAACAGGTTGTCCCCGGTAGTTGAGCCTCCGAGTCGCCAGGCGTGCGGATGATGAATCTCGCACAGTGCTGCTGGAAGGTCAGATCCAGGGGTCATGTCTCCACCTTGCGCGGCGATGAGCCCCAGGTATGCGTAGACATCCGCAGCGCGCTTCGATCGGCCAAGCTCAATGAGATTTCCGGTACTGTCATCCAGTACAGCAAGAAAAGCATTCTTGTCCGCACCCAGCCGGATCAAGTCCGGAATAGAAAGTACTGTCCCGACATCGGTGGGGACGATCCCCGCTGCACGCTGCAGTTGCTCAAGTGTCATGGTTGCCACCACAGTGCTGCAGCCACGGGTTGGAGGCATCGGACCTTCTCGGTGCAGTGCCGTCTTCAATGCAGCCACCAGGGCGTCGTGACGACGTTGGCCAGCCGAGCGGGAATCAGACTCCTTCTCCCCTTCTGGGAGTAAGTTTCCAGGCCCGGCATAGTCAGCGAAAAGACGGTCTAGCAGTGCCTTGAGATCAGGGGTGATCTCGCCTTTGAGAGTGGACATCAAGTCCGCCTGCTGAGGTGAAATCTGGATGTTTCGTCGACGCTGCCTATCCGCATCAGTCGGCGGGTGCTCGGCATTGAGGCCTTGCAAGATCTTCATACCAGCTTTGCGGAGGTCATCAGGCGCCAAGACCGAGGCGAATCCGGCCATCATTTCCTCGACTTGCCGAACCGTCTCCTCTGGTGTTCCCTCTGGAATCAGGTCCAGGACTTTGGAAATTTCCATGGCGGAGTTGGCACCGAAGGTGGCGTCGACAAGCCCGCGTGCAGTGGCAGGCATGCGCGCCGGAATCGGGTCGCTGTCGACGGTGGCAGGTTGTTCGAAGAGGCTCTGTGCCAGGGTGACCAGGTCTTTTAGTTCCCGCCTCCCCAATCGGCACTTGTGCATTAGGTCGTTGAAACTCGCTCGAGAGTTCGGATGGAAGGCATGAGAGCGTTCCAATTCGCGGATAAGCTGCATGCTCAGCAGCTCGCAGGTGCGCGTCAGCGATCGAACCTGTAATAGCAGTTCTGTTAGATTTTCAGCGTTTGCGAGGTGGTTTTCGAGCATGGCGGAGGCATGAAGCTGGGCCTCATGAGCCCGCTCCAGCTGTTCCGCGATACATTCGAATTGATTCACGCCCCTGACCCTACAAACCACCCCAGACACCACCCCCACCCCATTCGAACACCGCTGGTTATCAATCGAAAAACCCTACCCCCACGGGGCACTGTGTATTCTTTGAATCATGATCGCGACCCCTTATGAAGACCTCCTTGCCAAGATCCTGCGCGAAGGCGCCGAAAAGAGCGACCGCACCGGAACAGGCACGAAAAGCCTGTTCGGCCAGCAGATTCGCTTTGATCTGCAGGAGAGTTTCCCGCTCATCACCACGAAGAAGGTGTACTGGAGGGGCGTTGTGGGCGAGCTGCTGTGGTTCCTGCAGGGCTCCTCGAACGTGAAGTGGTTGCAGGACAACAACATCCATATTTGGGACGAGTGGGCCTCGCCTGAGGGTGAGCTGGGCCCGGTGTACGGCGTGCAGTGGCGCAGCTGGCCAACCCCGGATGGCCGCCACATCGACCAGATCAGTGGCGCGTTGGAGATGCTTAAGAACAACCCGGATTCCCGTCGCAATATCGTCTCCGCGTGGAATGTCTCCGAGCTGGAGAACATGGCCCTGCCACCGTGTCACCTGCTGTTTCAGTTCTATGTCGCTGACGGTAAGCTGTCCTGCCAGCTTTACCAGCGCAGCGCCGACATGTTCCTGGGCGTGCCGTTCAACATCGCGAGCTACTCTCTCCTCACCCACATGTTTGCGCAGCAGGCAGGCCTGGATGTCGGCGAGTTCATTTGGACTGGTGGCGACTGCCACATTTACAACAACCACTTCGAACAGGTCGAGACCCAGCTCCAAAGGGAGCCACGACCTTACCCACAGCTGAAGCTCAACAAGGCTAATGATCTGTTCAGCTACAGCTTCGAGGATTGCCAGCTCGAGGGCTACGACCCTCACCCAACCATCAAAGCTGAGGTCGCCGTCTAATGTGGCAGGCCATTTGGGCGCAGTCGCGCGACGGGGTCATCGGCGACGGCACCGACATGCCTTGGCACCTGCCCGAAGACCTGAAGCATTTCAAGGAAACCACCCTTGGCATGCCAGTCATTATGGGCCGCGCGACGTGGGAGTCGATCCCAGAAAAGTTCCGACCACTCCCAGGGCGTGACAACTACGTGCTCTCCCGTCGTTCGCCCGGCGAGTGGTCTGAAGGTGCGCAGGTGGTCACCGAACCTCCGCTTATCGACGCCTGGATCATGGGAGGTGGCCAGGTCTACCGAACTACCCTCAAGCAGGTTTCCCGGGTTATCGTCACGGAAATCGATGTAGAGCTGGCCGATCTCGAAGGCTCAGTTCACGCACCATCGCTGGAAGAATTCGCGCTCGCACAAGAATCCGAGTGGATGACTTCCGAAACAGGACACCTGCTATCTGATCCGGAGAAATCCCCTCTGAAGTATCGTTTCCTCACCTACGAAAGGCTCTGACATGGCTGATTTCACCCTGTACACCACCGAGTGGTGCCCGTTTTGCCAGAAGCTCGTCGCAGCTCTCGATGAGGCCGAGATCCCTTACGTCCGCATCGACGTGGAGGAAGACGAGGAAGCTGCCGCGTGGGTCGAATCGGTGAATAACGGCGACCGCATTGTCCCGACGGTGAAGTACCCGGATGGCTCGGTGGCGACTAATCCGCAGCCGAAGGTGGCCATCCGGAAGTACACCAGGCTTACTTCCTAAGCAAGTAGATATCCATGATCCAGCCGTGCTTTTCCCGAAGCGCGGCTTTTTCTTGCGCCAAGTCCGCCCCTATCTCGGACACGCGACCGCTGCGAAGCACTTCCTTATCCGTGCCGAGGTAAGCGCCCCAATAGATCTCGGCATCAGGGACGCGCATCCACGCGGCCCCGCCATCGAGCATGACCACGCAATTGGAAGTGGGTCCGTCCAAAAGCGCACGTCCGGTGGTGATGCGAATATCTTCACCAATGCGGTTGATCAACACAGCGTGCGCTGCCGTCAGCGCCTGCACTGCGGTAATTCCAGGCGTGACATTGACTGTCGCCTCTAGTCCAAGCCCACGCATCCGCTCGATGACGCGCAAGGTGGAGTCGTACAGCGAAGGATCTCCCCATACGAGGAACGCGACGGTGCCTTCGGCGGGCATGGCGTCGAGAAGCAATTGGGCGCGTTCTTGGTGCCAGCGCTCCACCTCCGCTTTGTAGTCGGCGGGGTTGCGGTCGCGCTCGGGGTCCGTCACCCTCACGATTGGCGTGCCGGGCGCATGCTTGTCGACGATTACCCGTCGCGCGTTCAGCAAGTCGGCCTTTTCGTCGCCCTTGTCCAGGGCCAACACCATATCAGACCGGCGTAGTGCCTCAATGGCTTGCAGGGTGAGGTGGTTGGGATTTCCCGCGCCGATGCCGATGACTTCGATGTGTCGCATACCTACGTTTATAACAAAAGAAAACGCCACCCAATTTTTTTTCAGGTGGCGTAAGAAGAACTGACTTTAGGTGAGGTCGTGGAAGATCTCAGCCATCTCCTCTGGGGACAGGGAGTTAGTGTTCTGGTGGAACTGAACAGAGAAAATCTGCTGCAGATAAAGCTCGCACATCGCGGAGAGCTGCTTAGCGTCATACTTGTTCAGCAGCATAATGCGCTTGGTGGTGCCGTCTTCAAGGATTTCCTCCACGGACAGAACTGGAACATCGTTCTTGGTGATAATGCGGGCGAGAACATCGCGACGGTTAACATCCGTGAAAGTTGGCTTCAGATCGGCCATGATAAACACCTATTCCTTCTAAGTTGTGAGCAAGACTTATGTCTACAGTATTCCGAATCACCCACCTTTCGCTGGGATTCGATCATTTCGCCCCCCAAAAGTGTACGTTGGGCACGTGATTTGGCCGTAGAACGCGGTGCGCTAAACTTATTTTTCGCGCCCTAGTAGCTCAGTGGATAGAGCACGGCTCTCCTAAAGCCGGTGTCGGAGGTTCGATTCCTCTCTGGGGCACCACTTTCTAAGCCCCGATATGCGTCGTTTACCTGGTGTTTTCGACTCGTGTCGGGGCTTAGCGCATCTTTGACCTATCATCTTTCCCCGCCAGTTGCTATTGTGACTATTGTTTCTAGAGACGACTCATGAGTTCACTACAGCACCTGGAGTATCTATGTCCCTGTCCCGTCGTTCATTCCTAAAGGCCACCGCCCTGGCGGGTGCAGCACCATTCGCGCTCAGCGCCGTCGAGAAGCTGCCCGCTGCGCACGCACTCGGCGCACCGGTTGGCACCGTGATTGACTACTCTGCTGGCGTTCCAAATGCTGGCGAGGTGAAGGCTCGTGGCCACCTGGGCGCTGTTCGCTACGTTTCTGAGCGTCGCCCGGGCGCGGAATGGATGAAGGGCAAGCCGGTGCGCATCGATGAGACCAAGGCTTTCGCAGCCGCTGGCCTTGAGGTGGCTTCCGTGTACCAGTTCGGCAAGGGCACCACCGCTGACTGGCTCCAGGGCGCTGCCGGTGCAGCTGTCCACGCACCTCAGGCCATTTCCCTGCACGCCGCAGCAGGTGGCCCGACCGGTCGCCCGATCTATGTCGCGATCGATGACAACCCTTCCCGCGCACAGTACGACAACCAGATCAAGCCATACCTGCAGGCCTTCAAGACCGCCCTCGAAGGCGCCGGCCTGAAGCTCGGCGTGTACGGCAACTACAACGTCATCGAGTGGGCGTCCCGCGACGGCCTCGGCGAGTTCTTCTGGATGCACGACTGGGGCTCCAACGGCCAAATCCACCCACGCACCACCATCCACCAAAAGGCCGGCCTGCGCGAAACGATCAGTGGCATCGAAGTGGACGTCAATAACGTCTACGCACACGACTGGGGCCAGTGGAAGCCAGGCTACGGCCCAACCCCGGCACCGGAAACCATTCCATCGATCCCGAACGTTGACCAGCTCTCCAGCCTCCTGCCCGCCGACCTGCGAGGCATTCGCCTCCCAAGCCAGCAGGAAATCAACACCGCGATGGAGCTAGTGCGTCGCGCCCAGGCGCTATCGAGCTAGGTGCGGCGCCACCTGGCGCTCCACCAGGTCAGTGAGGTCTTCCGCTGACCCCAGTACGGCGGCGGCTACCACGAAGTCGTCGCCGAAGCTTATCGACGAGTGCAGCATGCGATCGTTTGACCAGCCCCATTTGGTCCCCTTCACCCCGGGGAGCGTCGCTGTGCCAAAGTCCTGCTCGTAGCCGTCATTTGCTACCTCATGGCTTTCACGCATCGCTTCCAGCAGCGGCGAATTCGGATCGGATTCGATCTTCGCCCGCAGGAACTTCACTGCGTCATAGGTCGACGTCCTGCTGGTTCCCCAGCTCTCCCCTGCCTCAGTTGACCACAGCGAGTAGGTGCGGGCCGTTGCCTCGATGGCATCAGGGTATTCCTCCACCAGTTCGGCCGCGACTTCATCGTCAGAGGACTTGATCATCTCCAGGGCAAGCTGCTTTTCATCCTCAGTCCCCTTGAGCAGCACATAATCAGCCACGTAGAGCTTGATCAAACTCAACGCGGGGCGCGGAAAACGCTCAGTTGAGCTCCCAAGATGCTCACCATCAGACAACCGGACGAAGGTGAGCTGGGTACCTGCCGGATTGTCGATGAAGTTATCGAGGCTGGCGCGGTCAATGTAGTCCGACGCTGGAGCCGCCTCTGCAGCAACCTGCTGCAGCTCAGGAGATACGACCGTTGTTTCGTGTTTCAGCGTGACGGTTCCAGCAATGCCTGCAATAACCAAGCCTAAAGCGCCAACAAAGCGCACCGTCGCCAACCGATTTTCGAACACGAGAAAAGATAGTAGCCCGCAGTCCAGGTTTTCTGGAACTACGGGCTATCTTTGATTCGATCTGCTCAATTAGTGATCAACTGGAGCTTCCACACCCACACCGGTGAGGGAGCGAACTTCCATCTCAGCCTGCAGATCATCGAGGTTGTCCGGCTTACCCATGTATGTACCGATGATGCCACCCAGGAAGCCGAGCGGGATCGACACGATGCCAGGGTTAGCCAGTGGGAACCATGCGAAGTCGACATTCGGGAACATCGCGGTCGCCGATCCGGACACTGCCGGGGAGAAGACGATTAGCACGAGGGCGGATACGAGACCTGCGTAAATACCTACGACGGCTCCGGTGGTGTTGAACTTCTTCCAGTACAGGGAGTACAGGATCGTTGGCAGGTTTGCGGAAGCCGCGATTGCGAAGGCCAGTGCCACCAGGAAGGCCACGTTCTGGCTCATAGCCAGGATGCCAAGGACAATGGCGACGACACCGATGACAACCACGGTGATGCGAGAGACACGGACCTGCTCCTCTTCCGTGGACTGACCATTGCGGATGATGGAGTGGTAGACGTCGTGAGCAACTGACGCGGAGGCGGTAATCGCTAGGCCTGCCACGACTGCAAGAACCGTCGCAAAGGCGATTGCGGAGATGATTGCCATGAAGAAGGAACCACCCAGTTCGAGAGCAAGCAGTGGAGCTGCTGCGTTCGCGCCGCCTGGTGCCTTCTTGATTGCATCTGGGCCGACAAGCGCTGCGGCGCCGTAGCCAAGAACCAAGGTCATCAGGTAGAAGGCACCGATGAGGATAATCGCCCAGGTCACGGACTTGCGGGCTTCCTTTGCCGTTGGGACGGTGTAAAAACGCATCAGCACGTGAGGCAGACCTGCCGTACCGAGCACCAGCGCCAGGCCGAGAGAGACGAAGTCCAGCTTGGAAATTTCAGTCTTACCGTACTTCATGCCTGGCTTGAGCAGGGCCTCGTTGCCCTTGTGCGCCTCGACGGCCTTAGTGAATAGTTCAGAGAAGCCACCCTTGACTGCGAAGAACACCATGCCGGTCATGATGAGGACCGTGCCAACGAGCAGCACTGCCTTAATCATCTGCACGTAGGTGGTGCCCTTCATGCCACCGATCAAAACGTAGGCGATCATGATTACGCCGACCACGATCACGACAATTGCCTGTTCAGTCTTGCCGTGCAGGTTCAGCAGCACGGCCACCAGGGAACCGGCACCAGCCATTTGGGCGATCAGGTAGAACAAGGACACGAACAGCGTGCCCATCGCAGCTGCCATGCGGACCGGCTTCTGCTTCAGTCGGAAGGACAGAACGTCTGCCATGGTGAACTTGCCGACGTTGCGCAGCGGCTCAGCCACCAACAGCAAGGCGACAAGCCAAGCCACGAAGAAACCGATCGAGTAAAGGAATCCGTCATAACCCGTGAGTGCGATGGCGCCCACGATGCCCAGGAAGGACGCAGCAGAAAGGTAGTCACCAGCAATGGCGAGACCGTTCTGAGTGCCGGAGAAGGATGCGCCACCGGTGTAGAAGTCGGAGGCTTCGGAGGTTTTCTTGCCCACGCGCATGACGATGCCCATGGTGACAACGATGAAGATAACGAAGACCGCGATGTTAAGAATCGGGTTGCCGGTGTTCGTACCAGCTTCAGCTGCGAGAAAAACAGTGTTGGACACCTTAGACCCCTTCCATTTCCTGGCGAATCGCGGTGGCCCGCGGCTCAATGTTCTTGTTTGCGAACTTGATGTATACCCACGTGATGATGAAGGTGGTCACAAACTGGAGGATTCCCAGGACGATGCCCAGGTTAACGTTTCCGAACACCTTCATTCCCATTTGCTCTGGCATGTAGGTCGCGACCAGCACGTAGGCGATGAACCATACGAAGAACAGAACGGACATGGGGAAAGTAAAGCCTCGGAAAGTGGAACGCAGTTCTTGGAACTGTGGGCTTTGCTGCATAGCGCGAAACTCCGCAGCCGTGGGTTCACGGCGCGTGAGCTGTGGTCGAGTTCCGGTGCTCATCGTGGCGGTCCTCTCGCTTTCTTGGTTGGTACACGTTGAAACAATCTGCGGAGGTAATCTGCACTTCACTTAGTTGACAGTGTGTAGCCGATCACAATTTTCCGCTTGCAAGTGAAGTTACCTAGCTCACATTGCAATGAAGAACTGTTTCTCCCAAGATTTTTCTTCGCAAGTTAACAGCCACCCCCGCTAACGCGATTGAACAGGCCTTATGCATGTTGCGAAATCACCCCCACTAATGCCAACAACCACGGTTTGCAAATTTTGTTAATGATTAAAAACTTGCAATTCTTCGCTTCGCAAACGACGCATTAGCCAACTTTGTGTTGATGGAAAAGCATGCGTGCGAGCTCAATGCAGCCCGCGCCGACCGCTCCCACGCAGAGTGCGCGCAACATGAGAGTCGTGTTGGAAGCGTCCAAAAGAAGCCACTGCCCCACCTGCGGAATCAAGAAGATCACCATATAGCCGGCAACGCCACCAGCCACGAGCAAAACCTTCCACCACGTCCATGGCCGAGCAACAATGCCGAGCACCCACATTGCCATGACTAGCAGCACCACTAAGGTCGCGGTCGAGGCCTGTCGATGCTCTTGACCACCTACTTCAGCCGGGTAGTGCATCATCCAAAAGCCCACGGTGAACACGGAAATCAGCAGGCCCGCTGGTACCGCCTGGGTCAGAACTCGGCGTACAAACCCATCCCGGGCCCGTTCCGTGTTAGGGCCAAGCGACAGGAAAAACGCAGGGATGCCGATGGTGAACCAACCGATCATCGTCACATGGATGGGTTGGAACGGGTAGGTGGCTCCCCACAGCCCAATGACGGCAGCTAGCACCACCGAATAGATCGTCTTGGTGAGGAAGAGATTGGCTACTCGCTCAATATTTCCGATCACGCGTCGCCCCTCGGCTACTACGTGGGGCAGCGTCGAGAAGCTGTTGTCGAGCAGCACCACCTGGGCGACCGACCTGCTAGCTGGTGCGCCGGTACCCATGGAAACTCCAATGTCCGCGCTTTTGAGCGCCAGCACGTCATTCACACCGTCGCCCGTCATGGCCACGTGATGCCCGGCGCGCTGGAGTTCCTGCACCATATCGCGCTTCTGTTCTGGGGTGACGCGTCCGAAGACCTTGCCATCGAGGACATCGTTGGGTTGCATCTCGCGGGCATCGACGGGCTCCGCATCAATCCCTACCTGCCGCGCCACCGCGGCTACCGAGACGGCATTGTCTCCGGAAATGACCTTAAGGTCCACGCCCTCCTTCTCGAAGAACTGCAGTGTTGCCGGCGCATCCGCACGAACCTTCTGTTGCAGCACGACCAACGCTCTCGGGCGTACTTTCGTGATATCCGCAAAGCTAGGAACTTGGCCCAGAAGTAGCACTCGCAGGCCGGCATCGGAATCGTCGCTGATAATACCGAGGAGTTCGCGATCACTCGTGAGCATGTCGGGGGCTCCGAGCACCCATGTGCCGTGCTCGCCAAGGTCAACTCCGGACCACTTCTTTTTCGAGTCGAAGGGCTCAATACCAACGACCGGCCAAGGCGCGACTCCCTCAAGGTCCTCTGCAATGGCTTTCATCGTGTCATTCGGCCGATTGTCGGCAGCCGCCATGGAGCTCAACACGCGCTTCGCATTCTCCGGCTCCCCCTCCAAAGCACGAATCCGCACCAGTTCCATGCGGTTTTCGGTCAGCGTTCCGGTTTTGTCCACGCACACCACGTCAACGCGCGCCAGCATTTCAATCGCGTTGAGTTCATTGACGAGCGCTTGTCGACGTCCCAGGCGCACCACCCCGACGGCAAAGGCGATCGAGGTCATGAGGACCAGCCCTTCGGGGACCATCGGTACGAGAGAGGCAACCATCGCGAGGATCGCTTCATTCAGGGGCGCTTCGGTTCGCCACAGTTGGGTCCACATCGTGAGCACGCCGGTTGGAATGAGCAGCCAGCTGATGAAGCGCAGAATTTTGTCGATTCCCTTTTGCAGCTCGGAACCGGTTAGCGTGAATTCCCCGGCGGCTGCAATGAGCCGGGCAGCATAAGCATCGGCGCCAATTGCTGTCGCCTGGAAAGTGCCTTCACCTGCAACAACAAAGGAACCGGACAGGACTTTATCGCCGACGCTTTTGTGGACCGCATCGGACTCACCAGTGAGCATGGATTCATCGACTTTGAGCCCAGCGGCGGATCGGACGATGCCGTCGACCACGAGTTGATCGCCTGCGCCGAGGTCAATGAGATCATCCAGGACGATGTCAGACTGGGCGATTTCTTGGCTTTGGCCGTCGCGAAGCACTCTGGGGCGTGATTCGCCGAGGATGGTGAGGCGATCCAGAGTGCGTTTGGCGCGCATTTCCTGGATGATTCCGATGCTTGAGTTGGCGATGATGAGCAGGCCGAACGCGCCGTTGATCCAACTGCCGGTGGTCATCACGATGGCAAACAGGATGGCCAGGATCGCGTTGATTCGCGTGAAGACATTCGACCTGATGATGTGCCAGTTCGTGCGGCCCGCGCGCCGAACGACCTTATTGACCTGCCCTCGGGCACGCCTATCGGCCACCTCAGTCGCACTGAGGCCAGTTGCGGGCACCACGAAACTCATGGGCCATAAGTCTAGTGCAGGCTAGCGGCCCTTAAATTCGGGTTGACGCTTTTCACTCCGGGCCAAACGTGCCTCTTTGGCATCCTCGCTCTTCCAAGCTGCGAGATAGTCCTGATGTTGCTTAGCGGATAGTTCGAAGCCGAAGCCTTCATCGTTGAGCACGCTCTTGAGATGCTTCATCGATAGTGGCGCGTTACCAGACACTTCGTGCGCGAATTGGAGTGCTGCGGCCGCATCACCCTGCACATGCACGAAACCCACATTGTGTGCCTGCTGAGCATCGATCTTCTGCGCGGCAATGAGGACGCCACGGGCGATGGAGCCACCGAGCAGTTCCACGGTCCTGCGGATTGTCCAGTTGTCCAGCGCAAATCCGAGCTTTGCAGGTGGTACCTGGAACCAAGCGTTTGGCCCGACGACACGCAAATCGCAGGCGAGGGCCAGCTGCACTCCGGCACCGACGGCTGGGCCCTGGATGTCGGCGATGATGGGGACTGGGCAATTCATCAGGGAAGTGAGCATGTGCTGCAGGCAGGTGTGGAAGTTGTCTCCGAACACTCCGCCGGCGTCATCTCCCAGGTCCGCACCTGCGCAAAAAGCAGCTCCTTCGCCTCGAATGAGCACCGCTCGGATGGGGGCATCGTCTTCCAAGGAGATGGCGTTGACAGCTTCGGCGATGTCCATGCACATGTCCGCGGTGAGGGCGTTGCGTCGCTCATCACGATCGATGGTGAGAATGAGGACCTTATCTTCTGCGGTACGCACAATTGCTGACATGATTTAGCCCTGCTCTACTGGCTCTGGGAAGGTCAGCGGGTCGGCGCCACGACGGCCTGCAGCGTCGCCTTCGTCGAGGGCAGTGATGGCCGACATCTGCTCGTCGCTGAGCTCGAAATCGAAAATCTCAAAGTTCTGCGCGATGCGCTCTGGGTTCTGCGAGCGCGGAATCACCAGGTTGCCGAGCTGCAGCTGCCAGCGCAAAATGACCTGGGCATTGGTCTTGCCCACCGCTTCCGCAATTTTTGCGATCTCCGGCAGATCAATCGTCTCTCCGCTACCCAGCGGCGACCAGGCTGCGGTTACGATGCCCTTGTCCTGATGGTATTTGCGCAGCCCTGCCTGCGAAAAGCCCGGGTGCAGCTCAATCTGGTTGCACACAGGAACGATCCCCGTCTGCTCAATGAGATCATCCAGCACCTCCGGGTAGAAGTTCGACACACCAATGGATTGCACCTTACCGAGCCCCTGCAAGCGCGCCATTTCTTCAAAGGAACGCACATATTTGCTTGCCGACGCCCATGGCCAGTGAATCAAGTAGAGGTCCAAGTAGTCGAGGCCGAGTCGCTCAAGGGACTGATTGAAGCCCGTCGGGGCGTCCTCGCCCTGCTGGTTATGCCACAGCTTTGAGGTGACGAAAAGCTCGTCTCGGGTGACGTCACCTGCGCTGATCGCATCGGCGATGGCCTTGCCTACCTGTTCTTCATTCTTGTAGATCGCCGCGGTATCGATGTGTCGGTAGCCAACTTCAATTGCGGTACGGACCGCACGGTAGGCGGCGTCATCTTTAAGCTGCCAAGTTCCCAGTCCTAGCTGGGGAAACTCAGTGCCGTCGCGAAAGGTCAGGGTGGTCTGCTGGGTGGCGCTAGTCATATCCCCCATTAAACGCGGTTTAGGCCACTCATGCAGGGAGAATTGCTAACTCTTGACAAACTGTTGTGTTTATACAACACTATGAAGCATGAGCCCAGCAAAGAAGCCTACGAAACCAATATTCAATCGGATCCGATTACTCCGAACAGAACGCGGACTCTCCCGAGCCCAGCTCGCCGAGATCATCGGAGTCAACGTTCAAACGGTGGGCGCACTCGAGCGCAGCGACCACTACCCCAGCCTCGACCTCGCCATGAACCTCTCCGAGGCCTTCTCCCTCCCCATCGAAGCCATCTTCTCCCGCACCGAATTCGCCCCGATGTCCACGCAGATCTACCAAGGAGACAAGTAATGAAGCTCGAAACCTACCGCAAGCAGCAGGAACGCACCACGAATATGCTTCCGGGTTGGCGCAGCCAAAGCCGTAGGCGCGTACTAGTTAGCGTCTACGTGATCATTGCCGCCCTCACCGCATTAGGAGTGTTGCTCATCCCAAGCAGCAACATCTATCTCTCCTTGATCGCCGGCCTGGGAGCGCTGGCCATTCTATGGACGATCATCCGCATCACCATCGATTCCGAAGATCAAGCTCCACCGGAAGCGCTAGACGAGTTCCAATTCGAACGCTTGGAAGGCTACCGTTCTTTCGCTTTCCGCCTTTACGGTTTCTTTGCCTCAGCTATTGCATTCTTCCTCATTGCACTGGGGTCATTTATTCCCGACTTGGCAGTGAATCCGCGAGCTATCTACATGGTGGCTGGTTACTTGCTTCTGCTCATCACATTAACGGTGGGAGGCTACCCCGCGCTCGCCTTGGCCTGGAATAAGCCTGACGAGGACTAGCTGAACCAATTTCACCCCCGCATTCCCGAAACCCACACGAACCATGTGTGGGTTTCGCTACTTTTAAGTCATGACACGCACCAGCGCACACGACCTCATCAGCCAAGTCCTCGACCCTGATTCCTACGTCAGCTGGGACACGCCACCCGTTTACGGCGATATCTCCGACGACTATCGCGCTTCCCTCGAACGCGCCCGCGAGAAGTCAGGCGTTGACGAGTCTGTTATTACTGGTGAGGGCACCATCAATGGGCGTCGAGTAGCCACTATCTTGTCTGAATTCAGCTTCCTCGGTGGCTCCATCGGCGCTGCGACCGCGCGCCGCATTATCGACGGCATCCACCGCGCCACCTCAGAGAAGCTTCCACTCCTCATTTCCCCGTCTTCCGGTGGCACCCGCATGCAGGAAGGCACCCCCGCCTTTGCACTCATGGTGTCTATCACGACTGCGGTTTACCGTCACAAGGATCAGCACCTGCCATTCCTGGTTTACCTACGTAACCCAACCACGGGTGGAGTGATGGCGTCCTGGGGCTCGGCGGGCCACTTCACTTTCGCGGAGCCGGACGCTCTGCTTGGTTTCCTCGGCCCTCGCGTTGTCGAACTGACCACTGGCACCCCAATGCCAGAAGGCGTGCAGACCGGCGAAAACCTGGCCAAGTGCGGCGTCATCGATGGCGTTGTTTCCCCTAAGGACCTGCGCGCGGCTGTGCAAAAGATTAATGAGGTGCTGCTGTCCGAGGCTCCGACTGTGCAGCCGGAAATCCCAGAGATTGATATGCCGGAACCGGGGAGCGTCTGGGACTCGATTCAGCGCACCCGCCGGACCGACAGGCCTGGCGTGCAGGATATCGTCGCAAAGCTGCGCTCACAGTTGATTCCACTGTCGGGTAGTGGCGATGGTCGTCGCTCCCCTGCTGTGACTGTCGCGCTCACGAAGATTAATGGACGCCCGGTGGTGCTCATTGGGCAGGACCGGCACCAACAGCCACCGCTTGGCGTGCATCCGCTGGGCACCGAGGCGCTGCGTATGGCTCGTCGTGGCATTGCGCTGGCACATCAGCTCCAGTTGCCTCTTGTGTCAATCATCGATACGCCAGGCGCCGAGTTGTCGCAATATGCCGAGGAACACGGCATGGCCGGGTCGATCGCGCGCACGCTTGGCGAACTCGCTTACCTGGATGTTCCTACGATCTCGATCATCCTCGGCCAAGGCTGTGGCGGTGGCGCCCTCGCGATGCTGCCTTCCGACCGTGTTCTGGCCGCCAGCAACGCCTGGCTGTCCCCGCTTCCCCCAGAAGGGGCCTCTGCGATCATCTATCGTGACACAGAACACGCACCACAAATGATGGAAGAGCAAGACGTTTCATCATTTGCACTGCTCAAGGCGGGTATCGTCGACAGCATTATCCCCGAAAAGGGGGACGCTGCGGACGAACCAACGGAGTTCATTGACCGAGTTCTAACGACGATTAGCCACACTTTATGGGAACTGGATCACAATCCGTCGCGTGTTGGGCGCGAGCAGCGCTTCCAGCACTACGAGAAGCTAGCAACCCTGCAGTAGCCTGGAAAGATGATCAGCGACCAGGATATCTTCGATGCCCACCGTGGGGGCAAGCTGACCGTTTCTTCGGCCCGGCCCCTCGAGACCACTCGCGACCTTTCTCTCGCCTACACCCCGGGTGTTGCCCGGGTGTGCGAGGCGATTCATGAGGATCCATCACTTACTCGGGAATACACCTGGACATCTCGCACGGTCGCCGTGATTTCCGATGGCACCGCAGTGCTTGGCCTCGGCGATATTGGGCCAGCCGCTGCTCTGCCAGTCATGGAAGGCAAGGCGCAGCTGTTTCAGCGCTTCGCGGGACTGAACGCGGTCCCAGTAGTTCTGGACACCACGGACGTCGATGAGCTATTCAACACCATCGTCCGCATCGCGCCATCCTTCGGCGCCATCAACCTGGAAGACATTTCCGCCCCGCGGTGCTTTGAGCTGGAGCGTCGCCTCGTCAAGGCGCTCGACATGCCGATCATGCACGATGACCAGCACGGCACCGCGATCGTCATCACCGCCGGCCTACGCAATGCAGCCGAGGTGTTGGGACGCAAGCTGGGCGACCTGAAAGTAGTCATCACTGGTGCGGGTGCCGCGGGCGTAGCGACGGCAAAGATGCTCATCGCCGCTGGCGTGAAGAATATCGTGATGGTGGATTCCCGTGGCATCATCCACCCCGACCGTGCTCCCCTGACCAGCATCAAGCAGGAGCTGGCCCAAATTACCAATACCGCAGGGCTCACCGGCGGCATTGAGACCGCTTTGCTTGGCGCTGACGTGTTCATTGGCCTGTCTCGGGGCAGAGTATCCGAGGAACAGCTGCAGCTCATGGCTCCGGAACCGATCCTCTTTTCGCTGGCCAACCCAACTCCTGAAATCGACCCAGAGCTTGCCCGCAAGTTCGGCGCCGTGGTTGCCACTGGCCGATCAGACCTGCCGAACCAGATCAACAATGTGTTGGCGTTTCCGGGCATCTTCAAGGGCGCCCTGGAAGCTGGGGCTACCGAGATTTCTCAGACGATGAAGTTGGCAGCATCGCGGGCCATCGCTGACATTGCGCACGAGAATCTCGACGTAGACCACATCGTGCCGTCGCCACTTGATCCTCGCGTGGCTCCAGCCGTGGCTGAGGCAGTGCGAGCAGCGACAATCGCACGGAAATAGGTTTTACACATACAAAAAGACTCACAGCCACTAACGGGTCGTGAGTCTTTTTTGCTTTTCTACTAGCGGGTGCTGACCAGGTCGATAACGAAGACCAGGGTGCGACCGGACAGTGGGTGTCCGCCACCGGCTGGGCCGTAAGCTGCCTCTGGTGGGATGGTGAGCTGACGACGGCCGCCCACCTTCATGCCTGGGATACCTTCCTGCCAACCCGCGATGAGGCCTGCAAGTGGGAATTCGATGGTCTGGCCACGGTCCCAGGAAGAGTCGAACTGCTCGCCGGTTTCGAAGTCCACGCCTACGTAGTGAACCTCGACCATGCCACCGGCCTGTGCTTCCTCACCGTCGCCGACGATGATGTCCTTGATGACGAGGTCTTCTGGAGCTGGGCCCTGCTGGGGTTCGATAACTGGCTTTTCCATGTTGTTTTCTCCTTTGCAAAAAGTGAGCCAAACTTCTCCCGAAACAGCTTACGCAATTTTTGGGAGAGGCTTGGCTCACTCGTTAAATCTGCTGATTAGCCGCGCTGCTCACGTGGCACCCACTGGCGAAGGGCTTCGCCGGTGTAAATCTGACGTGGGCGGTAGATCTTGCCGTTTGGCTGGGAAACCTGCTCGACGTACTGTGCAATCCAGCCTGGGAGACGACCCATAGCGAAGAGCACGGTGAAGAAGTCGGTTGGGAAGCCCATAGCGCGGTAGATCAGGCCGGTGTAGAAGTCGACGTTCGGGTACAGCTTGCGGCTGATGAAGTAGTCGTCGGCCAGAGCGATCTGCTCGAGGTTCATGGCGAGCTCGAGGAGCTCGTCGTTGCCGTTCTTGGAGAGCAGCTCGTGAGCGGTCTCCTTGATGATGGCTGCGCGTGGGTCGTAGTTGCGGTACACGCGGTGGCCGAAGCCCATCAGCTTGACGCCCTTTTCCTTGTTCTTGACGCGAGTCATGAAGTCGGTAGCGTCGCCGCCGTTAGCCTTGATCTCGTCGAGCATTTCCAGAACAGCCTGGTTTGCACCACCGTGAAGTGGGCCGGACAGTGCGTTGATGCCAGCAGCGACGGAGACGAACATGTTTGCCTGTGCAGAAGCAACCATGCGAACGGTGGAGGTGGAGCAGTTCTGCTCGTGGTCAGCGTGCAGGATGAGCAGCTGGTCGAGAGCCTTGACGTACAGTGGATCAACCTCGTATGGCTCGGTTGGGAAACCGAACATCATGCGGAGGAAGTTCTCACGTGCGTTCAGGGCGTTGTCTGGGTACATGTAAGGCTCGCCGTGGCGTGCGCGGTGAGCGTATGCAGCCAGCATTGGGACCTTCGCCATGAGGCGAATGGTGGCCTTGTGCAGGTGCTCTGGGTTAAGTGGATCCAGAGTGTCCTGGTAGTAGGTGGACAGAATGTTCAGGGAAGATGCAAGCACTGCCATTGGGTGTGCGTTGCGTGGGAAGACATTGAACTGTGCCTTGAAGTCCTCGTCCAGGAGGGTGTGGTGGCGGATTTCGTCGTTGAACTTCGACAGTTCTTCCTGAGTTGGCAGCTCACCGTTAATGAGGAGGTAAGAGACCTCGTTGAAGGTCGCGTGCTTTGCCAGGTCCTCGATGGCGTAACCGCGGTAGCGCAGGATGCCCTGCTCGCCGTCAATGTAAGTAATCTTGGACTCGGTAGAACCGGTGCTCACGTAACCAGGATCAAAGGTAACCAGGCCAGTTTCAGCCAGCATCTTGCCGAGGACGAGACCGTCGTTACCCTCGGTTGCACGAATGATATCGAACTCGTACTCGCCACCTGGGTAGTGGAGTACAGCCTTCTCGTTATTGTCAGAAGCCACAGTTTCCCTTTCAATTGTTCACAGGCCAGGTTCCCTGTTGGGCTATCGGCGCTGTCAGCGGGTAGTGCTATTTAATTGTCGCCACTTAGTGTGAGGCTTTGGCGTCCTTACTTGAGCCTACCTTTCGTAAGAAAAGTAGGATTGTAAAGTGCAGCACGTATGAGCCACATCATATTGCAACTTAGGCAAACCTACACAATCTGGTCCACAGTTTTACAAACCGGTTACCAAAAGCTAGCCTGTTGCGCAGTTGTGACTGCATGTACGCCTTTAGCCAACCTTTGCGCGTTGCGCATTAGTTTCTGGCTCACGAATCGCGGTGACCACCCAACCATCCGTGGGACATCACACATCATAGCAAAAATTGTGACGTCGCCTACATTTGATTCTAAATTTTCCCCAGCCACCCCCTTGCAATATTTGCAACGCAGGTAAAAACGTTCGCAAACTTTGCAAGTTCACCCCTCCGTGGGCATCACTGCCAGTTCTGCAAACAACGGAGCCACCACCCCCATTTCTGCATAATTGCACTGAAATGGAAGATTTTTCGCTAAAATATGCACATCGTTATCCACGACAACTACAGAAGGTGTGGTCATGCCTGAACAGTTCCCTACCCTGCCCGCAGAACTCCTCCCAGAAGACGGCCGTTTCGGTTGCGGACCATCCAAGGTTCGCCCAGCGCAGATCGACGCGATCGTGAAGGGCGCAACGGGAATCATCGGCACCTCACACCGCCAGCCTGCTGTCAAGGATGTTGTCGGCTCTCTGCGCGAGGGACTCAGCGACCTATTCTCCTTGCCTGAAGGCTACGAAATTGTACTGTCCCTTGGTGGCGCAACCGCATTCTGGGATGCCGCTACCTTCGGTCTCATCGAGAAGAAGTCCGGCCACCTGACCTACGGCGAGTTCTCCTCCAAGTTTGCTAAGGCCTCCAAGCAGGCTCCTTGGCTCGAAGAACCAGTCGTCGTCGAGGCAGAGCCAGGCGACGCCCCTGCCCCACAGGCGATGGAAGGTGTTGACCTCATCGGTTGGGCACACAACGAGACCTCGACCGGCGCTATGGTCCCCGTCGTTCGTCCAGACACCGACGCGCTGATTGCCATCGACGCCACCTCCGGCGCCGGCGGCTTGCCAGTGGACATGTCCAACGCTGACGTCTACTACTTCTCCCCTCAGAAGTGCTTCGCTTCCGACGGCGGCCTGTGGTTTGCAGCCATGTCACCTAAGGCTATTGAGCGCATCGAGAAGATCAACGCTTCCGATCGCTTCATCCCTGCCTTCCTGAACCTGCAGACCGCGGTGGACAACTCCCGCAAGAACCAGACCTACAACACTCCAGCAGTCGGCACCCTGCTGATGATGGACGACCAGGTCAAGTGGATGAATGAAAACGGTGGCCTTGACGGCATGGTTAAGCGCACCACCGAATCCTCCGACATCCTCTACCAGTGGGCCGAGGCCCGCGAGGGCGCAACCCCATTCGTGACCGATCCTGCTAAGCGTTCCCTCGTCGTCGGCACCATCGATTTCGACGAGAATATCGATGCAGCTCAGATCGCAAAGCTGCTGCGCGCCAACGGCATCGTCGACATCGAGCCTTACCGCAAGCTCGGCCGCAACCAGCTGCGCATCGGTATGTTCCCTGCGATCGATTCCGCGGACGTCGAGAAGCTCACCCGTGCCATTGACTGGGCGATCGAGCAGCTCTAAACACACCCTTCAAATAGCGCAGTAACTCCCACGTTGCTGCGCTTTTTTGGTCTACAGTGGTCTGTGACATATTCAACCTCGATAAGGAGTGCCCCTTGCGCGAACTCAAGCTCGTAAGCGCCGAATCGACCGCCACTTCCCTGGTGCTGCGCGACGGCGACGAGGATTTCTTCATCGAGGTCACCGACGAACTGCGCGCGCTTATCGACGGCCAACAGGTCGCCCCTCCAGTCGAGGCAGAACCAGAACCGGTTGCAGTCGAACCGGAGCCGGAGCCAGAAGCTGTAGAAGAAAAGCCCGCACCACGGGAAATCGACCCGCGGCTGTCCGCTCCGCTTAAGATGCGTCCGCGCGAAATCCAGGAACGCATCCGATCTGGCGCCACTATCGCCGAGGTCGCAGCTGAGAACGATGTCGCGGAAGCCCGCATCGAGCCATTCGCGCACCCTGTGCTCATCGAGCGTGCCCGTATCGCCGACATGGCCAAGCGTTCCCACCCGGTTCGCGAAGATGGCCCAGCCAAGCTCACCTTGTGGGAGGTCCTGGCAACGGCATTTGCCGCACGTGGCAATGACCTGACCACTACCAAGTGGGACGCGTACAAGGATCCAGCCGGCCAGTGGGTCGTGCGGGTGTCTTGGCAGGCAGGCCTTTCCGACAACGTCGCTGAGTGGTCCTACCACAGCCATGGCGTTAGTAATGCGACGGCCGTCGCCCGAAATGCCATCGCTGCCGATCTCACCGATCCAGATTTCGGTCAGCCTGCCGTCCGAAATCTCTCCCCAGTGGAGGACGAGGCGGAGCCTGTCGAGACGGTGGAGGCGTCGGAAGATTTCCTCCAGCATCCTGATGATCAGCCTCAGCCGAACAAGCGTCGCCGCAAGGCAGTTACCCCGCATTGGGAGGATGTGCTCCTCGGCGTTCGTACCAACACCAAGCGACCTAGGAGCTAAGTCCGATGCAGCCGCACGATGCCGTGGTGACATTGTGGTTTGTGAGCGCTGAGAATCCGGCCGAGGTGCTATCTACGAGCCCTAAAGCGGATCGTGGCTTTGGCCGAAAGTACCTAGCCCTCATGGACCCAACCTGGCCGATTGCGGTCATCGGAGAGTTCCCCTTGAACCGCTCTGTTGCAGCGTCCAGGGGTGAGTTTTACATTGCGGGATACCCCGGTGTCACCGTCGTGCAGACTTTGGTCGAAAACATGACTGTGCTGTCCGAGCTCAGCCCCAAGCTGCTCAATTCCATTCAGGCCCCCAACATTTTCGCCTTCGCCGAGAACACCGACACTGGATTCGGCGGAATCGCCCATTGGCGGGGCGGCAAGATCAGGCGCAGCTTTTGCGCAAAGCGCGATCGCGTCTATGAAGACATCGGGCTTCCAGAGCCGTTTGAAAACCCCTTCTGGTCAGGCGAGAGAGATAGTGGTTCCCGATCCGGGATCGATCTGCCGTTCAATCCCATCGACCTCGTGCGCGAAGCCGACACCCACTGGATCGGCATCGATGTCTCGGACCAAGGCCCGGACCTCCAGGTGGTTGGATACGCCGTGGACGGTCGCAAGGAGCCGCGCGTGCAAATTCGCAAGCCGGTAAAGACCGTCTCCGATGTCGTCTCCTCTGCTTCCACAAAGCTGGGAATCAACCCAGCCACCCGTGACTACGACGACTACGAAGATGCGCCTCCAACCGAACCAAGCAGTGAGTACGTGAATCAGGCCGTCACGGGTTCCAAGCGCTTTGCCCGCTCGGTAGGCCGAAAACTACGAAACTTCGGCTCCGTGGTCAAAGACAAGCTCAAGCACACCGATCGAGGCTAATCGACGAGCGCGCGCTGCCTCTCGTAGAATGCGATCGCGGCGGCAGTTGCCAGGTTCAGGGAATCAGTGCCAGGAGCCATCGGAATCTTTGCCCTCGCATGCGTCGCGCGCATCGCGCGTTCAGTAAGCCCCGGCCCCTCCGCGCCAACCAGCAAGGCGACCTTTTCAGGATTGCCAGCCAATGCCTCTTTGAGCAAAGTGTCTGTGTTCGGGGTCAGGGATACGAGGCGGTAGCCGTCGAGAAGCTGCAGTTCATGCTGCCAGGTACGCGGGGTGCCGCCGAAGTGGGCAAATGGTGTTCGCAGCACATGCCCCATCGAGACACGTACGGAGCGTCGATACAGTGGGTCGGCGCAGGCAGCTCCGAATAGCACGGCGTCAACTCCCATGCCGGCGGCGTTGCGGAAGATCGAGCCGATGTTTTCGTGGTCGCCCACGCCCTCCAGAATCACCACGGTGCGTGCGCCCTCGATTGCTTCCTCGACGGTCAGGGCAGGCGCACGGTCGGCTGCGGCGAGAAGTCCGCGGTGCATGTCGTAACCTGCAACTTCAGCGAGGACCTCGCGGGTGACGCAGTAGATCGGAATGTCCTTCACAAGCTCGGGGACACCGGGTTCCGCGAGGAAGGACTCCAGCTTGGCCTCGAAACCGCAGAGTGTGCGAACAGAAAACCGCGACTCCAAGCATCGGCGCACCACGAGGGGGCCTTCGGTAATGACTAGCCCCTTCCCGCCTGGCAGGTCGGGGCGATTGTCAGAGTGCTTGAGGTCGCGGAAGTCGTCGAGGCGAGGATCGCTCGGGTCCTCGATGTACTGAATCTCCATACCCAAATGGTACGGAAGTTACTGGAACAGGCTCATCACAGGGTCGATGGCGAAGTACACCATGAACAGCGCGGAGATCAGCCACAGCAGCCAGTGCACCTTCGCGCCCTTGCCCGAAGCCAGCTGCATCAGGGTGTAGGCGATGAAGCCGACACCGATACCGTTGGCGATGGAGTAGGTGAAAGGCATGACCACGATAGTGAGGAATGCAGGCAAGGCGATATTGAACTCGGTGAAATCAATTTCCTTGATCTGTCCCATCATCAGGGCACCCACGATGACGAGGACCGGAGCGGCAGCTTCGATCGGAATGACAGAGTACAGCGGGGTCAAGAACATGGCCAGCAGGAAGAGAACGCCGGTGACAACGTTTGCCAGACCGGTGCGGGCACCGTCAGCAATACCTGCTGCGGAGTCGATGTAGACGGTGTTGGAGGACGCGGACATGCCGCCACCGACGATGGCGCCACAGCCCTCCACGATCAGGGCCTGCTTCATGTCTGGCAGGTTGCCGTGCTCATCGGTAAGCCCTGCTTGCTTGCCCAGTGCGGTCATGGTGCCCATGGCGTCAAAGAAGTTCGCCAGCACGAGGGTGAAGACCAGCAAGGTAGCGGCGAGAACGCCCAGGCGGGAAAACGCGCCGAAGAGGTCGACAGCTCCGATGATGGACAGGTCTGGCATGCCGCCGAGGGAGCTCGGCATCTCAGGCACGGCCAGGGACCAGCCGGTTGGGACAGGCTTGCCGTCGACGAAGGATGGGCCAGCACCGGTTAGGGCCTCGACGATCATGGCGATCAGGGTGGTGGACACGATACCGATGAACAGGCCACCACGGATGTTGCGTGCCACGAGCACACCGGAAATGATCAGGCCGATGATGAAGACGAAGGTCGGCCAGGAAGCGATCGAGCCATCAATGCCCAGGCCTACTGGCACGGTGGTTCCGGCAGCGTCTGGGATGCGGCGCACGAAGCCGGAGTCGACCAGGCCGATCATGGCGATGAACAGGCCGATGCCCACGCCCATCGCTGCCTTCAGAGAATCAGGAATAGCGTTAAACACGGCCACACGGAAGCCGGAAATCGCCAGCAACACGATGATGATGCCGTCGATGACCACCAGGCCCATGGCTTCCTGCCAGGTCAGGCCCTCGCCAGCCACCATCGTGACTGCGACCAGGGTGTTAATGCCGAGACCCGTTGCGATACCGAACGGGTAGCGGGCCACGAGGCCAAAGAAGATGGTCATAACGCCGGCAGCGAGAGCGGTGGCTGCCGCAACCTGCGGAATGCCGAGCGCGTGACCAGTGTGGTCTTCGATGGTGCCGATGATCAGCGGGTTAAGGATAATGATGTAAGCCATCGCGAAGAACGTGACAACGCCAGCGCGGATTTCCGTGCCGACTGTTGATCCACGGTCGCTAATGGAAAAGAATCTATCGAGCGCACCCTTGGGTGGCGTGGCAGATGCCGTCATGTGTTCTCCCAAAAGAATTTGTGCACCTTAAATTGTTGATTGGTGCCCGATTAACAATTGCACCTCACACCTGGCATTAGCAACTAGAGCGATAGGATAAATGCGTAAAACACCGAAAGCGGGCGCCAGCACAGTGACCAAGATCCTACTCATCGACAATCACGATTCCTTCACCCATTTGCTCGGCGACCTCATATATCGCGCGGTGGGCATCCGTCCCGAGATTGTCACCAACGATCAACCACTGCCCGAGGCCGACGTCATCGTGATCTCCCCTGGTCCGGGCCACCCGGGTATCCCTGCCGACATCGGCTCTTCAATGGACGCGATAGCTGGGGACACCCCTGTCATCGGCATTTGTCTGGGGCACCAGGCGATCGCGCTGGACGCGGGGTGCGTCGTCGAGCGTGCTCGACATGCCCGGCACGGCCTCACCAGCCAGGTCCACCATGACGGCACCGGCATCTTCGCAGGCTTGCCGTCACCATTTGATGTCATTCGCTACCACTCTCTCGAAGTCACCCACCCTGAAGGGATCGAAGTCCTAGCGCGCGCAGAAGACGGCACGATCATGGCCCTGCGCCGCCTCGACAAGCCACAGTGGGGGCTGCAGTTTCACCCCGAGTCCATCGGTTCCGAGCACGGCGAACGGCTCCTGCGCCAGCTTCTCGACGCCACCGGCACGATTCCCACTTGGCACCGGCAGCATGCCGAGCTTGTTGACCCAGCAGCGCTTGCCGCGACGTGGCGCGCAGAATATCCCCTGGTGTGCTGGCTCGATTCTGCCTCAGGCGACGGCATGCATTTGATCGGAGCCGGCCACACATTGGTTGCCCCACACGAGATTCCCCATGGCATGTTGTCCCATGACTCCTGCGAGGCTCCGCTCGATTTCATTCCCGGCGCGTTAGGTGTGCTCCCCTATGAGGCCACCGGTGGCATCGATGGGGGCGAGTTGGTGGGAAGTATGCTGCTAGCCCCAGAGGTCGTGTACCAGGTCTGCGACGGCGAGGCCTATCTTTTGTCGCGTCAGCGAATTTCCCTGCCAAAGCTTCGGGAGGTTCCGCTTCCCACCCCCGTCGCTGCAGAAATTCAGTTGCGCCATTCTCGCGCGGACTACGCCACCCTGATTGCTCACTGCCAGGAGGCGATCGCAGCGGGCGATTCCTACGAACTATGCCTGACCACCTCTGCCAGCGCTTCCTGCGAGGTGGACCCATTGGCGCTCTATCTGAGGCTTCGCGAGCTCGCGCCCTCCCCCATGGCCGGGCTTTTCCTCGGCCCTGTGGACGTTCTCTCCGCTTCACCGGAGCGGTTCTTGCAGATACGCGGTGGGGTCGCTTCTGCCAGCCCGATCAAAGGAACCCGCGGTCGCGGCGAAAGTGTTGAGGAGGACGCACGCCTTGTAGCCGACCTCGCAAGCAGCGTGAAAGACCGCGCAGAAAACCTAATGATTGTGGACTTGCTACGAAATGATCTCGCGCGCTCCTGCGTCCCAGGATCCATCGAGGTGCCTGAGCTATGCAAGGTGTACACCTTTTCCCGTGCGCATCAGATGATCTCAACTATTTCCGGGCAGCTCCGTCCTGAGGTGTCCGCTCTCGATGCCATCCAGCGGGCGTTCCCAGGCGGCTCCATGACGGGCGCACCGAAGCAACGGTCAATGGAAATCCTCGCTGAGCTGGAAGAGGAGCCTCGCGGTTTCTATTCCGGCGCCATGGGTTACGTCTCCGCCAACGGAGACGCCGATTTCTCTATCCTGATCCGCACCATTGTTCATCAAGCCGGAATGCTGACCTACGGTGCAGGTGGTGCCATCACAGCCCTCAGCGACGCAGACGACGAGTACGACGAAGTCCTGGTCAAAATGCAGCCCTTCTTCCTCACACTGGGGCAACAATGCGAGTGACAAGCTTTCGCATGGTTGACGGCCGCGTGCGCAACCTGACGGCTCACTATGAGCGGTTGGACATCACCGACCCCACCGCGATCAACGCCCAGCTGCGCAGCGCCGGCCCCGGCGCATTCTTCCCGCTTATCGACGCCTCCGGCACCGTCACTCTCCGCCCCGACCGCCCCTTTTCGCCACTGATCACAGTGGACCCGAGGCCACACTTCGATGCCCGAACGAATCCCACGGTAAAGGGGCCAGATTTGGCGTGGCTAGATGAACGTCAAGCTGCGTCTCAGCGTCGGGGCTTCGACGAAGGAATATTGATGGATTCCTCCGGCGTGCTCGTCGAGGGTGTGTTTTCTGCGCTCATCGTATGGCGCGACGGCGAGCCAGTCGCATCCGCCCACCCAAGAGCGTTGAACTCGACCACTCTTGCTGCGGTGCGACAGCTAATGGACATCGATCTCGATCTCCTCACTCCAGAAGACCTGTGCCAGCCGTTGTGGCTGCTCAACGCCTTTTCCGGAGTGCGAACCACTGACGAAAGCTACCCGGTAGAAGAGATTAACGCCCGGCTCTGGGAGCTCGCGGAGTCGGTATAGCCGAAATCTTTCCCGTATTTGGGCCGGGCGTCCTGGGGAAACGCTTGAAACGCGATCTTTTGAGGGGAAAGATTTCTAGAACTGTTCGTCGTCGAAAGGCGTGTGCTCCTGGCTCGCCAGGTTTTTCGCTGGTGGAGTTTCGGAGTGGGCGCCGCATCCGTAAGTGGCGTGCACGATGTGACCGTCGTCGGAGAATTCGTTACTGCAAATTCCAAAGAAGTTGCCGATGTTCTCCACCGGAAGGAAGAATGCGCAGGTAGTGCACTGCAATGGTGACTTTTCCGCGCTCTCAGTGGTGGGGCCGTAGGCCTCGCGCCAGCGAGCTAGCGCACTGTCCAGGCCTTTCTTGGTGAGTTTGTGGCCGTTCGGAGTTTCTTCCAATCGCTCGTCGTCGGCGCGTGGCGGGATGTATAGGCCGGGTTGGAGGTCTCCGGGTTGCACGCGGTCCTCGTATGGCACCCAATCAGGGGCCTGCAGGGCGTCGCGGCCAGGCATGAGCGCAACTTCGTTGATGGTGACAAAGCGTGAGCCCGGCGCGCATGCCAACACTACGTTCCATTCCCAGCCACGGTAGCCGGGCACGTCGGCAGCAAAATGGTGCATGACCGCGTCTTTTGATAGCACGGTCACTCCCACGTGATCGCCGACGCCGTCCTCCCCCATGTCTGCTAGGGCACGCCGAGCAATGCCGATGGCGCGAGCGTCAAACAGCGGTCCTCGATGTCCTTGTTTCTTTTGTGGCACCCAACCATTATGTCCGATGAGGCAAAATGAATAGCTATGAGATCGAAGTTGTTCTGGGTCGTGGCTGTTTGTCCTCTCGCTGTGGGGTGTTCAAGTGAACCGGCACCGCAGCAGTCAACACAGAATCTGACTGCCGAAATTGTGGCCACTCACCCGGGAAATCCCGCGACTTTCACCCAGGGGCTCGAAGTCTCTCGCACCAACCCCAGTGAGTTGTATGTAGGCACGGGTTGGTACGGCGAGTCCCGCATTTATCGACGCACCCTGGACGGCAAAGAACTCGCTAGTGCCGGGCTCGCGCCCAATGAATTCGGTGAAGGCATCGCTCAAGTGGATGGCGCCGTATGGCAACTTACCTGGAAGAACGGGGTCGCTTACAAACGCGATCCACAGACGCTGCAGGTCACCCAACAAGCATCCTTCCCGGGTGAAGGTTGGGGGCTGTGCGCGCTGGGCAACGACCTCTACTTGTCCGACGGCACCGACACGTTACGGGTCTTGGACGCACAAACCTTTGCGGAAAAGCGACGCGTGGCCACGGGCGTCGACAAGCTCAACGAGCTGGAGTGCGCCGACGGTGCCATTTACGCGAACCGCTTCATGACCGCGGAGATCGTCAAGATCAGCCCCGAAGGTGCGGTGCAGGCACATATCGACGCCTCCGGCCTGCCCAACAATGCTGCTAAAGATCCGAACAACGTGCTCAACGGAATTGCCCATATTCCAGGCACCGACCGGTTCTATGTCACCGGAAAGAGGTGGCCGGATGTGTACGAAGTTCGGTTTGTTCCGAAAAGTTAACTAGCATTACTTTCCATGTCAGCAACGCGCAAGAAGAACCTCATCCAGTTCCTCGTTTTGATTGTGGCGGTGGTGGCCGTAGTCGCCGGTTCTATCGCCTTCCAAAATTGGTGGAACTCCCGCCCAGGCCCTGAGCCAGAGACCGTGACTATCAAGGTCAACGGCCAGGAGATTAAGCCTTACATGGTGTGCGAGCCGGGAGTGGAGTGCCCTGAGGGCGAGGTTCCGCGTGTCCAGATCGGTGCAGATGAAAAGCTGAAGATCGAGGTCCCGCGCGAAATCTATGACCATGACTGGTCGCTGCTGAAGATTTACGACGATCCAGTCGCAAATGCCCAGGATTACTTCAAGGGCAATGAGATGAAGAGCGTTGAAGTACCAGGGTCTACAGACGGAGAACCTCGACCACGTTTGGTTGTGGTCGAGGTGTCAACGGTTCTCATTGGTCACGATGCCAATGGCGTGGAAACGCCATACACCGTGGTTTGGTCGGTTAACGCTTCTTAGGCGTCCAATTCCTTCGCCACAGCGCGAAGGATTTCTGCTACCTGACGCCCTTCCTTGCGCTCCGGGTAGCGCCCAGCCAGCAGCGGACCCTGGATGGAGGTTTCCAGCAGGGTCATCATGTCGGAAATCATGGACGCCAGTTCCTCGGGCTTGTACTTGTGCTGAGGCTTGCGGGCTGGGGCGTCGTCAAGCACGCGCACCCGCAGCGCCTGCGGGCCACGACGTCCAGCAGCGAAATCGAAATCGATGCGCTGGCCAGGGTGCAGCTCAGTAACTCCCTTTGGAAGCACCTGCTTGTTGACGTACACATCCTCGTCACCCGGGTTCGACACGAATCCGAAACCGCGCTCCACATCAAACCACTTCACTTTGCCAATTGGCATGATTGGACCTCCTGTTTATATAGGGACGCTTGAAGGCGGATGTGAGACACGCCTTTTCTGCACGTCAAGATAAAGCTTAGATTGTAGCGCAGCGGTCAAACTAAGTAGCGATCAGAGGGCATTTCCCCACCTATCTACTCTTTTCACATTCACATCATACTTACCAGCAAAAGCGAATAAGTGACGCAGTTCACAGGAGAAATTTACCCCAGCTACGCAGGCAGTTCGTTATCAAAATGAGATTGTCAGCGTTTTTCCAGCCCAGGAGCGTGACTCTTCAGCAACAAACAAGTACCGTTACTTCTCAAGCACGGCACTCGTTGCCTTTTCGTTTTTCGCCTAACCCTGTCTGAGCGGAGAGACGATGAGTACAAGTCAGTGCAATTGAACATCCTGAAACCGAAATTTCATACACAGACAGGGGCGGGGAACCCAACTTTGGGATTTTCCCTAGGGGTGAAGCCTCTACACAGAGGCCGGACACCATGCTCCTCCGTCCGAACCCGACAGCTAACCTCGCAGGCGTTATATGAGAGGAACAACATTCACATGGCACGTCACGCTGCTAAGTCCGCATCTTTCAAGGCTAAGTTCGCTGCTTCCACCGTCGCTTTCGGCGCTGCAGCTACCCTGCTTGCCCCGACCGCTTCCGCTGCATCTGACTCCGACTGGGATCGCCTCGCAGGCTGCGAAGCTGGCGGCAACTGGGCCATCAACACCGGCAACGGCTACCACGGCGGCCTGCAGTTCTCCCCATCCACCTGGAACGCATACGGTGGACAGGAATTCGCACCATACGCATACATGGCAACCCGTGAGCAGCAGATCGCTGTTGGCGAGCGCGTTCTCGCCGGCCAGGGCTGGGGCGCATGGCCAGCCTGCTCCGCTTCCCTCGGCCTGAACTCCGCACCAACCCCACGCGACGTTGCTCCTGCACCAGCTCCAGTTGCTTACGACGCTCCAGCAGAGCAGGCTGCTCCTGCACCAGCTCCAGCACAGGACCCAATGCTCGCGCAGATCAACGCTTTCTTCTCCGCTCGCGGCATGGCTACCCCACAGGCCGTCATTGACTTCTACAACGCCAACAAGGGCAATGTACAGGCTCTGATGAACCTTGACCTGAACCAGGTTGTCACCAGCTCCTAGTCTTTAGAGCTTTTATCCCCTAACCACATGGAGTGGTTAGGGGATTTTTCATTTTTCCACTACCCCCATTTACGTCTACAACTCGAAAGTCCCCCCAGCCTTCAGATTTGTTATTTGACAGCTTTCGGATCCACTTTTCCACCCCATCAGGGCACAATTTCACCCCCGCAACCCGATTTAAAAGGTTCACAAACATCACTTTGAGCCACATCTTCACAAAGTTGCAAATACTGAACTTTGCCTCAAATCACACCCATCACCTCGAAAGACTTACATCACACTGAATTAGTGTGTAGCGTCACACATGATCTTCACAAAGGTGACAGACATCGCATTTGCAATCGAGGTGATTATGAAACCCGCAGTCCCAACTCCTGAAGAGTTTCTCGCAGTCAGTGAGTCCGAACAGTTCCGTGAGCTTCGTGGAACGTTCCGCAAGTTCGCTTTTCCGCTGTCTTTCGCGTTCCTCGCTTGGTTCCTCTTCTACATCGTCACAGCTACGTACGCCCATGATTTCGTGTCCACGAAGCTGTACGGCGCGATCAATGTTGGCATGGTCCTCGGCCTGGCCCAGTTCGCAACAACTGCCCTCGTCACGTGGATTTACGTCCATTTTGCGGACAACACGCTGGACCCCGCTACGGCAGCGCTGCGTGATTCCATGACCGACTCCTCCCACGAAAGCGCGGTGGTCTAAATGTCTTACAACCTGGCCTCGTCGGAAGCAGTGTCAACCGGCAACCCAATCCTCAACATTTCCATCTTCGTCCTCTTCATCGTGGTGACGATGGGCATCGTTGTCCGCGCCACCCGCCAGACCTCCCAAAAGGGCTCTGACTTCTATACCGGCGGCGCATCCTTCTCTGGTTGGCAAAACGGCCTCGCAATTTCCGGCGACTACCTGTCGGCAGCAGCCTTCCTGGGCGTGACTGGCGCTATCGCACTGAGCGGTTACGACGGCTTCCTCTACTCCGTTGCCTTCCTCATCGCGCTGCTGGTTGCCATGGTTCTCGTGGCCGAGCCGCTGCGAAATACCGGAAAATTCACGATGGCCGACGTGCTGTCCTTCCGCCTGCAGCAAAAGCCAGTTCGCATGGCTGCAGCCATCTCCACCCTCGCGATTTCCCTTTTCTACCTCATCGCCCAGATGGCTGGCGCTGGCGGACTTGTCGCGCTGTTGCTTGGTATTAGTGGCAAGGCAGCACAGGCGATTGTTGTTGCCATCGTGGGTGTGCTGATGATCGTCTACGTCCTCGTCGGTGGCATGAAGGGCACGACGTACGTGCAGATGATCAAGGCCGTTCTCCTGGTCGGTGGTTCCATCATCATCACCCTGCTCACTTTCTTCGCAGTCAAAGGCGGTTTCAACGCGGTGCTTGAGGCTGCTGTCGCCAATCATCCAAAGGGCGACGCGATCCTGAATCCAGGACTCAAATACGGCAAGAACGAGCTGACCAAGTTGGACTTCATCTCCCTCGGTATGGCTCTCGTCTTCGGAACCTCGGGTCTGCCACACGTTCTGATGCGTTTCTACACCGTCCCTACCGCGAAGGAAGCCCGCCGTTCCATCGTGTGGACCACCGCCATCGTGGCACTGTTCTTCCTGATGACCGTGGTCATGGGTTACGGCGCAGCTGCACTCGTCGGCCCTGAGCAGATCTCCGCAGCTCCAGGTGGCGCGAACTCCGCAGTCTTGCTGCTCTCCTCAAAGGTTGGTGGCACGATTTTCATGGCATGTATCTCCGCTGTCGCGTTCGCCACGATCCTCGCCGTTGTCGCAGGCCTCGCCATCACGGCCTCCGCATCCGTCGCCCACGACATCTACAACTCTGTGCTTCGCGACGGCAACGCCACCGAAGAAGAGCAGGTCCGCGTCTCGCGCATCACCGTGGTCGTCATTGGAGTCTTGGCGATTGTCATGGGCATCGGCGCCATGGGACAGAACATCGCCTTCCTGGTGGCCCTCGCCTTCGGCATCGCCGCGGCAGCGAACCTTCCGACCATCCTGTACTCGCTGTACTGGCGCAAGTTCAACACCACGGGCGCACTGTTCTCCATCTACGGCGGACTGCTGACCTCGATCATCTTGATCATCTTCTCCCCAGCAGTTTCCGGAGAACCGTCCTCCATGATCCCGAGCGCTGACTTTGCCTGGTTCCCGCTGACCAACCCGTCTATCGTTGCGATCCCAACTGGCTTCATCCTTGGCATCATCGGCACGCTGATCGGTAAGCCTGACAACTTCCCACTCAAGCGAGCCGAGATGGAAGTCCGCTCCCTCACCGGTGTTGGCGTAGAAAAGGCCGTGGCGCACTAAGCGTTTCGACGGCTAAAGCTAGAGCGAGCCCCCCCCTACCCCGGGCTCGCTCTTTTTCGTCCGTGGCAAAAGGGCAAAATCCGAGTTTAGGAACCCGAGTTTCGGCGAGAGCACCGGGCAAATTGTCCTCATCCCCTCCGAAACTCGGGGTCCTAAACTCGCGGTCCATCGAGGCACAAAAAGCAAAGGCCCCGGCAGCCGAAGAGCTACCGGGGCCGAAAAGCTAACAATTACTTGTTAATGCGGGTGTATGGGTGGACGTAACCAATCTTCTCCACTGGCAGCGGGAATGGCGTCTCGTCACCGAATGGGCTGGATGCGCCAGCGAGACGGGAAACCATTTCCGTAACAGGGTGACTGTTGGTACCCGGGATGTGCTCTGGCCAGCCCGGATCGACGTAGCTCTTCTTCTCGATTTTTGCCATGCGTCTATTGTTTCAAACCTCAGCTAAAAAAGTCACTTCTAGAGACGTTAAACTTGGTGAATCATGAAAAAACCAACGTCACCGTCGCCTGAAGTGGCCTCATTCCGGGACTGGCTCGCCGGGCTGAATGACGAGCAACTGTCGGGTTTGCTTCAGTTGCGTCCAGATACGGTCTTGCCACTTCCACCTGGAATTGGGCCGTTAGCTGCGCGTTTACAACTGCGGGCATCGGTGAGCCGGGCGCTTCGGATGCTCAATACCACCGATCTTCTGGTCATGGAGTCCGTGGCGGAGCTCGGCGGGGAGTTTACCCCTGTTTCTGCCCCCGAAGTGGTGGAGCTCATTAACGAACGCACCTCTTTTCATGGCGTAGCAGCTCCGGTGGAGGCTTACATCGTCGCTAGCCTGGCCAAGCTCGAGTCTTTTGGCCTTATCTACGGCAGCGACGCCAAGATGGTGGTCCAAGAGGCGATGTCTGCGCTGCCGAGCGGTTGGCAGCTGCTCCCCGATGCTGAACAGTCTCCGGACAACCTCACTGAGGTGCTGGAATCCTTGCCACAGCGATCTAAAAAGATCCTCACCACCTTGGCCCAATCCGGCGGGACGGGCGTGACAAAGGACGCTGCGCTGGATGCGGATCCCGCTCGGCCGATTCCGCAGCTCATTGCGCAAGGACTACTGCATCGGGTGGACGAGTCCACGGTGAGGTTGCCTCAGGTTGTGCGCCAGGCGATGGCGTCGACAAGCCCGCTTCCGCTCACCGCACCTCCGGCCGTAACTTCGGGGGACGATGCGCTGGCCATTGCTGACCCTTCGGGGATTTCCGCAGGCCTGGAGGTCTGTCGCCAGATGAGGCTCCTGTTGCAGGAGCTGGGCGAGCATCCGGTGTCAACCCTGAAGGGTGGCGCTGTGGGTGTGCGCATGATCGGTCGCCTGAGTAAGACGCTGGATGCCACCGAAACCGAGATCGCGAGGCTTATGTGTCTCGGCGTCGCCAGCGACCTCATCGCGCGCGGTGTACCCGAACCGCTCCCCGAGGACGATGACGGCGGCGACTACTACGCCCCCACCCCACGCGCCGATGAGTGGGTCAGTCAGCCCCTCGACGAGCAACTGCGAACCCTCTTAACCGGGTGGCACTCCAGCTCGTGGGCCCCATGGCTGCTGGGCACCACCATCGATAAGTCGAAGGTCCACCTCCTCGCCAGGGAGATGCACGAGGAACGGTTTGCTCGCTGGAGAGAGCAGCTTATCGACGCCCTGAGCCACCTTCCCCCAGGCGGAGCCGTATCCGAGCCCCACGACTACGTCAGGTTCCGATACCCGCTCACTACGCTCTCGCTGAGTAAAGAGACTTTTGCCCAGCTGTTGGATGAGGCTCAATGGATCGGAGCTGTAGCTAATGGCGCGGTGACTAGTGCGATGCGCTTTGACCGAATTGATGTGCCCGCGGCCGTCGAGCAGCTCATCGTCCAGGCAGACATGACGATGCTCGCACCAGGCCCACTCACCCCGCGGGCACAAAAGTTTGTTGATCAGATAGCGGATGTGGAATCTTCTGGCCTAGCCAGCGTGTACCGGGTTACCGAAGCGTCGATTCGCAGGGCGCTCGATTCAGGGCTCTCCGGCCCCGACATCATTGGGCAGCTGAAGGAATTGTCCGTGATGGAGCTGCCACAGTCGATCAGCTATCTGGTCGATGACGTTGCGCGAAAGCACGGCAGCCTTCGTGGCGGACCGGCAATGAGCTATCTCCGGTGCGATGATCCTTCGCTCATCGCCCAGGCTGTTTCCGCCATTGGTGACGCCGTTGCGCTAAGGGCTGTGGCACCTACGGTCGCGGTGGCCCAAGCTCCGCTCGTCCAGGTCATCAAAGCGTTGCGCGCTGCGGGCTTCCAACCCATCGCAGAAGATGCGTTCGGGCTCAGCCTAGACCTCGCACCCGAGCCAAGCCGGGTACCGCAGCCTGAGCACCGCCCGCCTGCCAGCACTATCGACGAAGGTCGCATCGAGGCAGCCGTTGCTGCGATTCGTCGCGGGGACACCGCCAAGGCCGCGGTTTCTGCAGGAACCCGTGCGCCTGCGTCGGAGACGCTCAGCATCTTGCAGGCCGCTGCCCGCGCGGGGAAGACGGTGACGCTGGGCTTCGTCGATAAGCATGGCGTTGCCGTACACCGAGTGGTGCGGCCCGTGACGGTTGCGGCCGGGCTTGTCGACGCCATCGATGCCACCACGGGCGACGTTCACCGCTTCCAGGTGCACAGAATCACTGAAGTAATAGTGCAATAATGGTGGTTTGACTTGCTAAGGAGTTGAACCCGTGAATTTTGATGGGCCGATGATCGTCCAGTCTGACAAGACGATCTTGCTGGAGATCGATCACCCGAAAGCTGGCGAGGCGCGCGCTGCTCTCGCCCCTTTCGCTGAGCTCGAGCGCGCTCCCGAGCACATTCACACCTATCGGATTACTCCGCTTGCACTGTGGAATGCTCGCGCGGCCGGGCACGACGCTGAGCAGGTGGTCCACATGTTGGAAACCTACTCCCGTTTCCCGGTGCCACAGCCATTGTTGGTGGATATTGCGGAGACCATGTCGCGCTATGGGCGAGTTAGCTTGCACAAACACCCCGCCCACGGACTGATTTTGGAGTCCAAAGAGCCGGCGATTTTGGCGGAACTGCAGCGCCATAAGAAGATCAAGCCGATGCTCGGCGCGGTGATCGATGCTGAGACCATCGTGGTGCACCCTTCCGAACGTGGCCGACTCAAGCAGGAGCTGCTCAAGGTCGGTTGGCCTGCAGAAGACTTTGCGGGTTACGTTGACGGCGAGGCACACCCGATTTCCCTAGTGGAGGACGGCTGGCAGCTTCGCGACTACCAGCAGTATGCCGCCGAGGCGTTCTGGGAAGGTGGCTCCGGCGTCGTGGTACTACCGTGTGGCGCTGGAAAGACGATGGTGGGTGCGGCCGCGATGGCGAAGGCACAGGCAACCACGCTGATTCTTGTCACCAACACGGTGGCGGGGCGCCAGTGGCGAGATGAACTTCTTGCTCGTACCTCCCTCACTGAAGAAGAGATCGGCGAATACTCCGGAGAGAAGAAGGAGATCCGGCCGGTCACCATCGCTACCTACCAGGTGGTCACCCGCAAGACGAAGGGCGAATACCGCGCCCTCGAGCTCTTCGACTCCCGTGACTGGGGGCTCATTATTTACGACGAAGTCCACCTCCTCCCCGCCCCGGTGTTCCGTATGACTTCCGATCTCCAGTCCCGCCGTCGCCTCGGTCTGACGGCCACCCTGGTGCGCGAGGATGGCCGCGAGGGCGACGTGTTCTCCCTCATTGGACCCAAGCGCTACGACGCGCCATGGAAGGACCTGGAAGCACAAGGATTTATCGCGACGGCGGAGTGCACCGAGGTTCGCGTCACCATGCCAGAAGACGAGCGCATGACCTATGCGACGGCAGAGTCAGCGGACCGCTATCGACTAGCTGCGTGCTCCTCTGCCAAGATTTCTGTCATTCGTCGCCTGCTGGAGCGCCACGCTGGGGCTCCCACTCTGATCATTGGGGCGTACGTTGATCAGCTGGAGGAAATTGGAGCGCTCTTGGATGTGCCGGTGGTTGAGGGCAAGACGTCCAATGCCAAGCGTGAGAAGCTCTTCGACGCCTTCCGTGACGGCTCTCTAAACACCTTGGTTGTCTCCAAGGTCGCCAACTTTTCCATTGATCTGCCAGAGGCTGCGGTAGCCATTCAGATCTCCGGCACGTTCGGTTCGCGTCAGGAGGAGGCCCAGCGATTGGGTCGCCTGCTCCGCCCGAAGGCAGACGGGGGCGAGGCCCACTTTTACACCGTTGTTAGCCGCGATACGCTAGACGCTGAATATGCAGCTCACCGCCAGCGCTTCCTCGCTGAGCAGGGCTATGCCTACCGCATCATCGATTCTGAGGACCTGTAATGCGACACTTTGACTTCACCGTTGACTCCGAGCACAACAAGAAGAACAATGAGTTCTTCCGCGACGCCTCCCGGCTCCAGATCACGAGCGGCATCTTCGGCCTGATCCTCGCCGCGATCGCGTTCTTGATCTTCCGCATTGGCGCCGCGTGGTCCCTCGCTGTTGCTATCGCCCTCGGTTCCTTCGCGATTTTCTGCTTCGCCCTCATCTTCATCCTCCCCCGCCAGATGGGCTCCGCGCAGCGCATGTTCGACAGCTACCCATTGGTTCCTGCGATGGTCGCTGAGGTGCTGCCCCGCGGCCTCGTGCTCATGGCGCTTGTCGACGCCAACGCCTCCGAATCCGGCAAGCCCGTGCCGGCGCTCGCGATCCGCAATATCTCTAACTTGCGTGGACACGAACGCGAAGTCGGCGAGCGTGTTCCTGCAGTGGCAGTAGCCGGGCGGCGCTCCGTTGGATCCTCAGACCAGTGGGATGAAATCTCGCCGATGCCGATTGCTTGGGGTACGCCTTCTGCAGAGGTTTTATCGGATGCTCAGAAGGCGATCCCGGAAAGCGAGTGGAACCGCTTGGCCAAGTACTTGGACAAGCTTGAAGACGTAAAAGCGACTCCGCTCAATCTCTTGGTTCTCTAATACCTAATGTGTAGCCCGGCTTCGGCCGGGCTTTTTCTTTGGGCCATTACGGCTGCGGTCTTGGCACCTAGCTTGTTAAGCTCGACTACTTTTCGGTCCTGGAACCTTCGGCGACGATTCTTCGAGTCCGTGATTCTATAGACATCAGGAACGCCTTGTTCGCGGCGACAGCAGAAGACCAAAGCGCGGGTTCACGCGGACAATATGACGTCTATTCGCGGTGTAGAACGTGGAGTTTGGAAGAGTTGCCTTCCGCTCCTACTAGCGACTGTGGGCGATTATGGGGCTTGAACTCTTTTATAAATGGCGAAAGACCCAGGGGTTTTTCCCTGGGTCTTTCTGTTTTTATAAAGTTTTTGGTCGGCGGTGTCCTACTCTCCCACACCCTCCCAGGTGCAGTACCATCGGCGCAGTAAGGCTTAGCTTCCGGGTTCGGAATGGGACCGGGCGTTTCCCTTACGCTATCAACCA